>JAJFJZ010000014.1 GCA_021773565.1 Gammaproteobacteria bacterium
GTTCTGGTCATTAAACTGGTTTTTGGCACCTCGAAAAGAAATGTATCTATTATCAACCAGTTGCCGTAGCAGGTTGATCGCGGGGAAATTGGGGAACACCTTCGAATAATTCGAAATCCAGGCCAAGTCAGGGTGCAGGGCAAAGTTCTCAAAAAATATGGTTGTACCGCTTCGCGGCGCACCTATAACGATAATTGGATGGTTTTCTGGCATGTTTCGGGCTAGATCTAATGGGCTCGTAAAAGACAATTGTACCAATATGTCATTAAAGGCATACCTACCCTGCTCACAAATTCATGCGTTGCAGTTCGTGTGATGGTTAAATCGCGTAGGGTGGAGTTAACACCTTACATCTCTATTACATCAAAGGCTGCTCCCAATGATATAGTCCCGCCACTTTAAATATCTCATGGCCTTCCAGGCGCTGGCGGAGAACCCCTGAACATCGCCAGGTGTAGTTTTTGCTCAAGCCCCCTAAAACATCACTTTATTGACCTGGGGAAGTCACCTTTGGCTAATGTGCTGCTAACTGCACAAATGCTTTCCTTTAAAGAGGAATTATATCCTCTGGTGTCATGGTTCTGCCCAGAGTGTTTACTCGTTCAGGTGCCCGCGATTGCAGATCGGCGTCGCATCTTTGCGGAAGATTATCCCTATTTTTCCTCTGTCTCTTCCACCTGGCGAGCGCATTGCAAACGTCATGCAAGCGAGCTGATAGATCGATGTAATCTGGGTCCCGACAAGCTCGTCGTGGAGATTGCATCCAATGATGGTTGCCTTCTCGTCTCTATCAAGGACGCCGGAGTCCGGGTATTGGAAATAGAGCCCGCAGGCGATGTTGCTCGTGCCAGATTTAAAGGATTTTGTCGCCGGAATGAAGGAAATATTGAAACCGGAAGGCGTTATTGTTCTCGAGTATCCGTACCTGTTAAACCTCGTTCAGGATAACTTGTTCGACACGATTTCTCACGAACACTACTCCTACTTTTCCCTCGCTGCTATCTGCAATCGCAATCCCGCGCCAGCCATACGCACGAAAGGCTTAGGGCATTTTTGAACCAGGCAAAACTGGCTGGAAAAAATGTAGTGGGCTACGGTACCCCTGCAAAAAGAGATCATGCAAGAAATGCAAGGGGTTGAGGATTGGGCCGCACGCTTTCTGGTGGCCCTACCTGAAATAAAATTACCTAATTCGCCCCAAAAGCGCGCACTTTCAACAGCCCAGGTCTATCGAACCCCAATATCTGTGCTGTTTCAGGCTATTTAGGGTGTTTCGATGAATTTGCAGGGTGGGTGACAGGGTTACAATTTCATACAATTACTAAACATGCGCACCACATCAATAACGGTCGACAAATGGTTAAATTCTCTCAATCCAAATAGATCACCGCTGTGAATCTTTTGGCAAGCAGTACTAAACCAAGGAGAACACAATGAGTACGATCAGAAAAATTAAACAGTTAGCTATGGTAGCCACGATGGGCCTGATGACTACTGTAACATTCGCTGATCCGACCGATGTCGATTTTGGAAGCACTCCAACCGGAGGTTTCACTTCGATTACAGTTGGTGATTACATATTTACTGTTACGAGCGGTAATGGCTACATAAGCAATTCCGGCAGCATCATCGAACCAGGAGATATCAAGTTTCTCGGTATGGGTGCTTCCACGACTGTGACCGTTACCATGGTAGGTGGTGGAGCATTTAGTCTGTTAGGTGTGGACGTTGGTGGTTCATACGCTGGTTGGGACCATTTGTGGGCCAACATGGTTAGCATCACTTCGAGTGCTGGTAGCTTTTTTGCTGACCTTTCTGACAATGTGGGCAGCTACCACAATCAGGATCTTTCCGGTGAAAGTGCCTTCATGAATGTAACCAGCGTTACCTTTACAGGTCTTGGCGGTGGTATGGAATATACGCTTGATAACCTGAACCTGGTATCTAGCGTTGTTGCAGAAGCTCCCAGCTCCAGCGTTCCGGAACCTGGTACATTAGGCGTACTGGCAGCATGTTTGATAGGTTTGGGCCTGATGCGTCGCAGAAAAGCCGCATAATCCCGATAAGACAGGAAAACCCGCCAATAGGCGGGTTTTTTTTGCCTGATGACTTTTATTCATTTAACAACAAAGGTCATCAAACTGTATTTGCTACAGCGCAGAATTCTGGCACAATACGCGCCCTTCCGGCTATCAGGCCGGTAAAACCTAAAATGCGGGAATAGCTCAGTTGGTAGAGCATCTGCTTGCCAAGCAGAAGGTCGCGAGTTCGAATCTCGTTTCCCGCTCCAATTGCAAACGGGTATGTACCGGTTACATGCTTTACAGTTTATACCAGTGATTACGTCATCTGACAAACAGCCGATACCGCCCCCAAAGCCTGTATTTATGCGGGTTTCAAACAAAACACTCAAAAAGTGCTACTTTTGGTAGCAATTCTGGATTTTTCAAAAAGTCGCGCTATACTGTAGCGTTCGACGTATCAAAAGGCATTACTATGAGAAAGGCTATATTTTTGTTCGTTACGCTTTTGCTTACCACATCAGCGCTTGCAATTCGCTCCAACGACCACGTCGAAAATTTCAAGCTACTGGATCACAAGGGCAAATCCCACGAACTGTACTATCTCTCAGATGCCAAAGCTGTGGTGTTCATGGTTCAGGGAAACGGCTGCCCAATAGTGCGAAACGCACTTCCGCGGTTTAAGGAAATTCGCGACCAGTACAGTGCGCAGGGTGTCGAATTTTTATTGATTAACTCCAACCTTCAGGACAATCGTGACTCTATAGCCAAGGAAGCAGAGAGCTTTGCAATTGATTTCCCTATTCTGGTTGATGGAACCCAGCTTATTGGCGAAGCACTGGATTTTGTGCGTACTGGAGAAATCTTTGTTGTAGACCCAAAGACCTGGAAAATTGCCTATCAGGGGCCTATTAATGATCGTCTCGATTACGAGACACAACGCCCCGAAGCAAAACATCATTATCTGACGAATGCACTGGATTCAATGCTTAAGGGCGAGGCTGTAGAACTTGCATCCGTAGATGCCGTTGGCTGCCTGATCAATTTACCTAGCAAAAAGAACAAACAGGCGCACACACAAATTTCTTATTCTGAAAACATCGGGCCAATTTTGCGAGACAATTGCGTAACCTGTCATCGAGACGGCGGCATCGGCCCATTCGCCATGACTGACTACAACATTGTGCGCGGGTTTTCACCGATGATTCGTGAAGTAATCAGAACCAAACGCATGCCGCCCTGGCACGCAGATCCACATTATGGCGAATTTTCCAATGATCGCTCGCTGAGTAAACAGGAAATACAGGACATCGTTCACTGGGTTGAAGCCGGCGCACCGCGGGGCGAAGGACCTGACCCTCTGGCAGAAAATGACGCAGTATGGCCAGAGTGGGCCTTGGGCGAACCCGACCTCATAGTTGATATTCCCGCTACCGAGGTGCCCGCAAGTGGCATTGTGGACTATCAGTATCCCCTGGTAGACAACCCAATGACCGAAGGTAAGTGGGTGCGCGCGAATGAAATAATTCCAGGAGACCGTTCTGCCCTGCATCACGTTATTACCATGTTTGGCAAACCCAATCCCGACCCCAAAGCGCGTAGAAAGTTTTCGCCAATGGGTGGACTCGGCGGTTATGTACCCGGTGCGGTATCCAATGAGTTACCCGAAGGTACAGGCACTTACTTGCCAGCAGATACTACATTGTCCTTCCAGATGCATTACACGGCATACGGTAAACCCACTACGGACGAGTCCCGACTGGGATTGTATTTCTACAAGGAAAAACCGGAACACCATCTGGGCGGTACTTTTATCGCCAATAGTGATATTCGCATTCCTGCCAATACCAAAGCGCACACGGAATATGAAAGTTATACCTTCGAAAAAGACACGCTCCTGTACAGCATGCTTCCCCATTCACATTTTCGTGGCATAGCATCTGATTTTGTAGCCACCTATCCGGACGGGACCACAGAAATGTTGTTATCAGTTCCTGACTACGATTTTAACTGGCAGACTTCTTACGAGTTCAAGGAACCCAGATTTATGCCTGCCGGAACTACAATATTGCATTCCACTACCTGGGATAACTCTGCCCAGAACCCAGCCAACCCTGACCCAAATCAGGTGGTAACCTGGGGTGAACAGTCATTCGAAGAAATGTTGTTTGCCTCACTTGTTTTTCGTCAGCTTGACGAAGAAGAAGTAGCACAATACAAAAACAAAGCTGCGGGAGCCCTTGCTTCACATGGCGGCAAATAGATAAGTGTGTGCCAGTTCCAGGCGTTAACCCGAAACTGGCATCTCATTTTCAGTCTTGCACACTACGGTACTACTTGACGGTCTCTGCTTTGCGGAAGGACCTCGATGGCATGAGGGGAAACTATGGTTTTCTGACATGCACGATCATGTGGTGCGCACACTCGATCTGGCCGGTAATACTGAAATAATCGTTGAAGTTCCCGGGCAACCATCCGGTCTTGGTTTCTTGCCAGACGGCAGCTTGCTAATTGTATCGATGACAGATCAACGCCTGCTACGGTTCTCAAACAAACAAATCAGCGAAGTCGCGAACCTGGAAAACCTTGCCTCATTCCACTTAAATGATATGTTGGTTGACACATACGGAAACGCGTTTATAGGCAATTTCGGCTTTGATTTAAACGCGGGAGCACCGGCACAGGATGCCGAACTGGTGCGTGTCACGCCCGAGGGGCATTGCAGCGTTGTTGCCACAGAACTTCATTTTCCCAATGGGATGGCGCTTACCCCGAGTGGAAAAAACCTGATAGTTGCAGAATCATTTGGCAGACGCCTAACCATGTTTGATGTGGATAAAGACCAAAACCTCAGCAACCGTAAGTTGTGGGCTGATTTGGGCAATATTGTTCCAGATGGAATCTGTCTGGATGAAAACAATGAAGTATGGGTAGCCGCGCCGACAAGCAACGCAATATTCCGTGTAAAGCAGGGCGGAGAGATTGCCCAGGTAATCGAACTGGAACATCAGTCCTACGCCTGTATGTTGGGTGGTGAAAAGCGCAGAACCCTGTTCATTCTTACCGCAGCGACCTCGGACCCGGCGGATTGTCGAAAACTGCGTTCCGCCCGAATTGAAACCGTAGAAGTAAAAACTCCGGGGGCAGGGCTACCCTGAGGCGGTGTTTATTAGCTTTGGCACCTTGATAACAAGCCCCGGTTTTAGTTTGTCAAAATCCAGATCCGGGTTGTACTGCCTCAACAGCCAGACAGGTACCTTCAGTTTCTGTTGCGACAATAACCACAAAGACTCGCCTGGCCTGATGGTATATTCAAAATCAGACTGTATCTGGCGTTTCATAAAAAACGCCTGTTGCAGCCCCTGTTGATATGCCAATCGCAGTTGTTCAAATGCTGTTACGGATACCCGGGAAAAGTCCAGCTTCAGGCGACGGCCAATTACCAGTCGTCGACCGTAGGGCATGCCATTTATCCTTCGCAGGTCGCTGGCCCGTATGTCCAGCCAGTCTGCATAGTGTCCCAGTGTTTCAGAAGCTTGTATTTCGATGGTTTGCTCACTATCAACAGTATAATCGCTGGGGTCTCCGATAAGCGTAGGGACAATAGCAATTGCCAGGTTGTCCGCACCCGCCAGCTCATCAGAATCATCCACCGTACCATTTTCAACAGCGTCAACTTGCCCAAGCTCTATCAGGGCAGGTTTTTCAATCGCGACCGCTACGGTTTCATTGGCCCGTGGTGTCACAACAACTTCTGGCTTATTTTCAGGTGCTCTGGCAGCAATTAACAGTGCATCGGTTGCAGGTAATCGCAATACCTGTCCAATGCGGATAAAGTCCCGTCGCCCCAGGCCATTTAGTGCGAGCACCTCGCTTACTCGATAGCCATACCGAACAGCTATCTCCGATATCGTATCTCCACGCACAACCTTGTGAAACAGATCCGGAGTCTGCTCGGAATATCGATCGCCTGGAGAAATTGAGGCAAGCAATTCAGGTGCTGGTCCTGCCAACAGTTTAGATGGTACGCGCAATATGTACCCCGCCGGTATACGCTTGGAACCATTCCAGACAGGCTCCAGCAACGCAGGGTTATGTTCTCTTAGCACTGCGCGACTTACTCCAAGTGCACCCAGTACCGATTTGACAGGATAGAATTTGGGTAGCTTTACCAATGTGTATTCTATTGGGCTAATAACATCTATAGCACCAAAATATTTTTCGGGAAAACTGTCTACTTCAAGTGCCGCCAAAAATGCAACGTAAAAATTTCTTGAGGCAAAGCCAAAAGCGCGACCCCGGTATTCACGAACTATCCTGCTAATATCATGTGTGCCCAGTGTTCTGGTTGCACGTCGAATACTCGCAGCACCATGGTTATATGCTGTGAGGGATAAGGGCCAACTTCCCGTAAGCTGCCGGTTGTGCTGAAGTAATTTCGCAGCACCTACCGTGGCGGCAAAGGGGTCCATGCGCTCATCTATTACGTAATCCACACGCATAAAGCGACGTCCGGTTGAGCGCGTAAATTGCCACAGTCCCGAGGCCCCAACGCGTGAATATGCTTTGGGATTGAAAGACGATTCCACATGCGGCAATGCAGATAGCTCTTTAGGAAGACCCATATCTTTCAAAACAGTATCTATATGATTACGCCAGGCGCCGGACCTCTTTAGCCCCTCCAGGAATCTGTCTGATTGGCCTTTTTGAAAGCGAAGGTCGGAGGCTGCTTTTTTCAGTCTCTGGTTTGATACATCACTGCCCCACAGTTCCAGAACCCGTAGTTGTTCACCATTTAGATTGCTACGATTCCCTTTTGCCAGATGGTTCAAAATTGCTACATAACGTGCTTTGGCCTCACGAATTTTGCGTTTATTCGCGCGTGCGCTTTTTTCCAGTTCATGCGTTTCGTAAACCACCGAAAGATCATAGGCATCATGAATGAAGCCGGAACGAGTGGACACTTCTGTATATACACGCGTCCAGAATGTAACGTCCGGCTGCAATTCAGCGGGCCTGGGAAACTCTTCCAATGCCAGAACAGTTGTGCAATTCAGCAGGAAAAAGAGTCCCGCCAGAGATACTTTTACTTTGATGTTAATGTCCTCAAAGACGCCTGATTCTGGCTTTATACTGTGGAGTAAGTGGAGAGTTGTTCTCCAAATAACGCTTAAGCGCCTCAAGATCTTCTATACCCAATACCGGATTTTTTGCTTCCCGCAAAACTGTAAATCCATCTCCACCACCGGCAATAAAATTGTTCGTCGTTATGTGATATTCCTTCCCCGCTTCAATTGGACGACCATCCAGATACATGGATTGCATATCAACACGCTGCCCTTCACTTGCTTCGCTCTTCCAAACATAGCTAAATCCTTTGGACACCGCCAAAATGCGCGTTGTATTGGGACCTTGCCATTGCTGTTCCAGAAGCTGTTTTATCTGCGCTCCAGTGAGCGTCATGCTCACCAACACGTTGTTGAAGGGATGAATAGCAAAAATATCATTAAAGGTAACCGTACCGTCCCCACGATAGTCCAAATTGTTGCGTATGCCGCCCGGGTTCATAAACGCAATCTGCGTGCCATTTTTTTGCGTAGCTTCAAGCTGAGCATCCGCTGTCACCTGACCAAGAAGCGATTCACCCGCCAGATTTGCGGTTCTGCTGAAGCTCGCGCTGATTTTCCCGACCGGTTTTTCGGCAAAAGGTTTAACATATGCCCGGTACTTTTTGAGTATCTCCTCAACTTCTGCATTGGGTGTAACATCATGATTTACTGGAATATTTTCCATGCTGAGCAATCGCATGTCACCACTGGCTCGATCCAGCCGCATTTGAATTTTTGAATACAAGCGACCATTCGAACCAGCGCTCGTTACAGGCCTTCCTTCCAGATTACAGAGATAATAATTATGCGTATGACCTGTCACAAAAAGATCCACGGCCGGGCTAACTTTATTGACCACTTCTATGATATCTCCGGAAAAGTCGTCGCACCCGCTGAACGATTTTCCGGCCTGCGAACCGCCTTCATGGATTAGCGCAACAAAAGCTTCGACACCCTGGCCCTGCAACTTTTCAACAATACGATTAATCGCTTGTGCTTCATCCTCAAAAAACAGACCTGAGCCTGCTTCAAGTGAAATTACCGAAAGCGTGTCCTTTAATGTAAGGCCAATAATAGCAACCGGCACTCCATCAACATCTTCTATTGCGTAGGCGGGCAGCGGTAGAGACTGGTCTTTTTCGAGGAGCATATTGGCCGAAAGAATCGCAAAATTTGCCCCTGCAAAACTTACCCCGTCTGCATCTGCATCGACCGGATGCGCCCCACCTTTTTTCAAGCGCAGCATTTCTGCCAGGCCTTCATCCAGCTCATGATTTCCCATGGCGTGGTAATCAAGGCCCCACAAATTGGCCACTTCTATAGAGGGCTCATCGTGAAAAAGGCTCGAAATCAGGGGGCTGGCACCAACCAGGTCGCCCGCTGAAACAGTGATACTGTGCTCAGCTGAAGCTTTTGCAGCCCGAAGGTGGCTTGCAAGATAGGCAGCACCGCCCGGTTTTCCAGTTTCTGCCTCCAGACTGCCATGAAAATCATTGATGGCCAGTATCTGCAATTTTATATAGTCGGAAGGGGCGGAGCTTTGTGCAGCTTCCTCTTTACCCGCACATCCAGACAAAAAAGCCATAAGCAGGCAAATAAATATGGGAATATAGGCCATACCAGGTCACTTTTTTCACAAACGAACCCCTTACCCTACAGTTCTATTTTACTTGTCGCAAACCACTCTCCAAACCACTCTCATTGACGCAGTGTTTATGCCTATAATGCCCATAATCAAGCCCCTCAAACTAATACAGGAAAACCCCATGTTTGATAAAAAAAAGGACGCTGAGACAACAGCTACACCGGGTGTACAGCCAACACCCGGTATAAACAGCTCGAATGCCCGCTCTGCCTCTGCTACTACAGGTGCAATGATTGGCGCATCTATTCGTATTCAGGGAGATATTAGCGGCGCAGAAAACCTGCTAATTCATGGCAAAGTGGAGGGCAAGATCAGCCTGCAAAAAAACGATGTAACGGTAGGGCAGGCCGGACAAATAAACGCAGATATTAGCGCTAAAACTATCCGCATTGATGGTGAAGTAAATGGCGACATCAATGGTGCAGAAAAAGTAGTTATTACCAGTACGGGCAGAGTTCGGGGAAATATCGTTGCTCCGCGCATGACCCTTGAAGATGGCGCAAAGTTTAAGGGCAGTATCGATATGGACCCAGATGAGTCAGCCAAATCTGCCTCAGAAAAAACCCAAAAGCCATCACCGGTCGCTGGAGGCCATAGCTGATCCAGCCCGATAGAGCGCAGGTAAACATGTACCAGGGCTTACAAAGTCCCTTGCTCACTATGCTGTTGAACAAGCACTTCAATTTGTCAGAGTCAACCATCACTAATGATTCCGGCAGGCGAATGAAAATTCTCGATGTTGGTCCGGCGTTCCCTGAAACCGTGCAGTTTTTTTCACAGGTATGCTGTCGCCTGTATATTGCAGATTTATTCACAGAACGTGCAGAACTTTCAGGTGCGTTGCCAGACGATGAGCCAGAAGAAGCATCATTCCCGACGCTCGAAAGTTACCCTGAGGATGAACGTTTTGATATCTGTTTGTTCTGGGATTTTCTCAATCATCTTGATATACCTGAACTGAAGGCATTTAACCTGGCTTTGCAACCATTTATACACGGTGGCACTACGGCGCACGCCTTTACCACGCAAAATTCCAGGGTGGCAACCCGGGGCCTGTCCTATGGGATAGAAGGCCATGGCAGGTTTAGCGAGCGCGAGCGCACAACGCCATCCCTGAATGTACATGTTCACGCCCTGTCAGATTTCAAAGACTACTTTCCCTGCCTGAATATAACTCGCAGCAGGTTGCTTACAGATGGCCGTGTGGAAATTCTTATGAGCGCGCATGGCAGTTAAGCTGCACTTATGAATAAGGTTCGACAGGCAGTTCGGGGCCTGCTTGTGACAGAGAAATTCAATAAAGTACTCCTGTTAAGGGTAAATAGCGCTGTAATGGGGGACAGTATTTGGATGACCCCGGGTGGTGGAATTAAAAACCTCGAAACAGAAGAACAGGCCCTGCGTCGAGAGATTTGGGAAGAAACCGGATTAGAGATCAATGGCACCTGCCCTGTTGTATTCACACGCACATTCGTCTTTCAAACGGGTACCGGTGTGTTCAGACAATTTGAGAAGTACTATCTGGTATTCGTCGATGAGTTTAAGCCCACGATGACCAATAACCCGGAGGAACAGGAGCGCAAGATATTTCAGGAATACCATTGGTGGAGCATTGACGAGATTTCAAAATCTTCAATGACCTTTGCGCCATCCAGTCTGGGTCCAAAGCTAAAACAGTTGGAAAAAGACCTGCGAAACAGTACCGCGAACTATCCACTGGACATTTCCGAGCGCTGAATTTCCGCTTCATAAGTCGCCTCAGGTTTGTTTTACTCTTGTTGCACGATTGAATTGCGGAGTGTGAACTGCTATGACCAAATCCAGCCTGACCAGCCCGGTCGGGACCAAAATATTACCGTACCAGATTAATATCGCAGAGGATGCTCTGGAAGACCTGCGACACCGCCTGCGGAATACTCGATGGCCAGAGGCCGAAACACCAAATAGCTGGAAACAGGGCGTACCCCTGGCCTACCTAAAAGACGTGTGCCGATACTGGCTGGAAGACTATGACTGGCGAGAGACAGAGAATCGTCTGAACAAACTGCCCCAGTACACGCTCATCATAGATGAACTGAACATCCATTTTGTGCACGTACGTAGCCCCCACAGGAACGCCCGGCCGCTAATAATGACTTATGGATGGCCGGGTTCGATTGTGGAGTTTCTGAAAGTAATTGAACCCCTGACTCAACCGGAGTTACACGGTGGCAGTGCAGAAGATGCCTTTCATCTGGTATGTCCCTGTTTACCCGGATTTGGTTTTTCCGACAAACCCCTTACCACGGGCTGGGGCGTAGGAAAGATCGCCAAAGCGTGGAACGCCATTATGCTGAGCCTTGGTTACGATGCTTACTTTGCCCAGGGTGGTGACTGGGGGTCGGCCGTTACAACAGCGATAGGAATGCAGAATCTTGGCCAATGCAAAGGCATACACGTGAACATGCCCTCGTCTCGACCAACGGCCGAAGCCCTGGCTCATCCCGACAAGAAAGACCAGACGGCACTCGCGCGCGGCAAGTACTACAATGATTGGGACTCGGGTTATTCAAAGCTACAGGCTACCCGGCCCCAAACACTGGGCTACGCCCTGGTAGACTCGCCCATAGGCCAAGCGGCCTGGATTTTGGAGAAATTTCAATCCTGGACAGATTGCGACGGGCATTTGGAGAATGTACTTACGCGTAATGAATTGCTGGATAATGTTATGATTTATTGGTTAACAGCAAGTGGTGCATCTTCTGGCAGATTGTACTGGGAAAGTTTCGGCACAGCATTCAGTCCAGATGCAGACGCCTTTGTAAATTTACCAACCGGATGCAGTATTTTTCCTAAAGAAATAGTACCAACACCACGCAGCTGGGCCGAGCAGAGATATAAAAACATTGTTTACTGGAATGAGCTGGACAAGGGGGGTCACTTTGCAGCTTTTGAACAACCACAGTTATTTGTTCAGGAGATGAGAAACTGTTTCAGCCAAATGCCCCTTTAGGAACATCAACAGAAACCTTGGCTTTTTTATCGTCTTCCTTGTCAGACGCGAGGCTAATCGTTTTTTGGGCATCATAAAATCGTGTTTTAAAATGCTTTCTGCACAATGAAACGTAAGTATCGTTGCCGCCGATGTGCACCTGCATGCCCTGAGTTACCGTATTGCCACCCTCGTCCACTCGAACAACCATCGTAGCCTTGCGACCGCAATAGCAAATCGCTTTTATTTCAGTGACATCGTCCGCCCATGACAACAAATATTTGCTACCTTCAAAGGGTTCTCCCTGAAAATCCGTTCGTAGCCCATACGCCAGCACCGGGATGTTTAACAGGTCACAAACTTCACCCAATTGATAAACCTGATCGCGCGTCAGAAACTGTGCCTCGTCTACAAGTACACAATGCAAACTTTGTCCTTCCAATTGCTGCCGTATTACGTTTAACAAATTGTCTGAAGTACTAAAAGACAGTGCCGCGGCTTCCAGGCCAATGCGTGAAGTGACTTTTTCAAGCCCGTAACGATTATCAAGACTCGGCGCCAGTATGAGCGTATCCATACCGCGCTCCTGATAATTGTAGCTCGACTGCAACAGCGAAGTAGATTTGCCAGCGTTCATGGAGGAGTAATAGAAATACAGCTTTGCCATTGGAAATCCTCAGCTCTAATTATGCCGCGTCAGTAATGCGCCGGCCTGTATCGAGTCTCATGTCTTCCTGATTTTGAAACGCCATCCGGTTTAGCGGCAATCCTATGTCGGAGTCCCTTCTGATTCCTGAGCGTCTATCCTGGTAATGTTTGTAAGTGCACTGGCATCTACCAGGAGAGTTGCAATCGTCCAGTGGTAACATCGGTGCTTCTGCTGACAGGTAGCGCACACCGGACAAATTTTCAACCGCAACACAGCCACACTCCGCTTTGGAATGCACTGACACCCCATGAAAAACGTTCACCATAAAAGACCGTCCCTTGGCCATACTACCTCCACTTCTGTACTAATTTCTTGCCATGAGTCTGCACAAATTAGTTCAGGAATAATCCCTAATCCTGTACATGCCATCGTACAATATTGCACCCAAACGGAACAGCAAATATGTTACTTTTTGCCCGTCAATCACTGGAGGCCGAGCTGAATTTCCATGGAAGAACCCGTAGAAAAAAATACAGGTGCACAACACACACTGACATCCATAGAGGAACTGGAAGCAGTATACGGGACACCAGTCCCGGGAGCCCTGACCAAGGAACTTGACCATATCTCCGAACATTACGGGAAATTTATCGCCCGCTCGCCCTTTGTATTGGTTGCGACATCCGGCCCCGAAGGTCTTGACTGTTCCCCTCGTGGTGACCCACCGGGTTTTGTGAGAATAGTGGATTCCAAAACGCTGCTAATTCCGGACCGTCGTGGCAACAACCGAATTGATACGCTTCGGAACCTGGTCAGAAATCCGGCGATTTCTTTACTATTTCTAATTCCAGGCATAGGTGAAACCATTCGCGTAACCGGTTCTGCCAGAATATTGACGAACCCCGCATTGCTTGAGAGTTTTCAAATGCAGCAAAAACTGCCACGCAGCGTGATCGAAATTTCTGTAACCAGTGTTTATTTTCAGTGCCAGAAGGCACTTGCAAGATCACGCCTGTGGAAATCAGAATCCCGAATCAAGCGCACAGAACTTCCCAGTACCGGAACCATGATCCAGCAGATGGTGGAAGATCAGCAAGCAGAGTTTGATGGCAAAGCTTATGATGAGGGGTATGCCGAACATATGAAAAAAACCATCTACTAGCTTACAGGCAACGCACATCTTCAATGCTTGAACTACTACAGCATGAATGTGATTATTCAACTTTAACTATTCAGCTTCGAGAGGTCGCAAACTATGTTGTACAACAATATTCTGGAAACCATTGGCAATACGCCAATCGTACGGCTAAACAATACCGGCCCAGACCACGTTGAGTTGTATGTCAAGGTGGAGTCATTCAACCCGATGGCATCGGTGAAGGACCGCCTGGCCTTCGCCATAATGCAGGATGCAAAAGCCACGGGTAAATTAAAACCGGGACAAACGGTAGTTGAAGCGACATCCGGCAACACCGGTATTGCACTCGCGATGGTTTGCGCAGTCATGGGGCACCCTTTTGTTGCCACCATGGCAGAGAGTTTTTCCGTTGAACGGAGAAAACTCATGCGCGCTCTTGGCGCGAAAGTGGTTCTTACCCCTGCAGCTGAACGAGGTTCTGGCATGGTTCGCAAAGCAGAAGAATTGGCTGAAAGTAATGGCTGGTTTCTGGCAAGCCAGTTTGAAAACCCGGCCAATCCTGCATACCACAGGCAAACTACCGGCCCGGAAATTCTTCAGGATTTCGCAGGTAGAAAACTGACGCACTGGGTTTCAGGCTGGGGCACTGGTGGCACAATCACAGGCGTAGGTGAGATGCTCAAACTGGCACGGCCAGATATTCAGGTCATCGCTGCCGAGCCAGAAAACGCCAGTCTGATGAGTGGCGGTGAATGGCAACCACACAAAATTCAGGGCTGGACACCAGATTTTTTACCGGGTGTATTAAACACGGATATTGCTGATGAAATTATCCCGATTTCAGATTCACTCGCGATAAAAACCGCTCTTGATCTGGCTAAAACAGAAGGAATTTTTGCTGGAATCTCTTCGGGTGCAACTCTGGCGGCTGCGCTGACAATTGCCCAAACAGCTGATTCCGGAAGCGTAATTCTGGCCATGCTCCCCGATACCGGAGAGCGGTATCTGAGCACGCCACTGTTTGAAAACATCAACGAAGGGAATGACGAACTGTAGAAAGGCGCAAGGCTGCTAAGCGGGTCACAGTTTAAGCAATACATACAAACTAGAATTGCGGGCATGAACCAGGGCAAATTGTGCGCCTGGATAAGCGATCAGGAATTCGCCCTCGTGCCTACACAAGTTCACATTAACGAAGACAGCCAATTTACCTCCGTGCATATTGACGGTGCGGTCAGTGTAAATGAGCTGCAAACCTTGCTGAATACCGTGCTGGAAGATGAAGCTTTTCAGGTAAACTGGCCGCAACTCGTCGACCTGCGGGGCGCCAGACTGGAGTCTGAGGGATACAACCTGCAGGTATTACTCAACAGTATTTACACGCAATATCGTCCCCGTATAAATGCTGCAATGGCTGTTATTCTGGACGGTTCAATTGATGGTGAATTATTTGCTAAAGCATATCGCTTCGTCTGTAATATCCCAAACACGGAATTATTTGACAACTATGCCCAGGCCCTGAAATGGCTCATAAACCAGGGTATCTCTACGCCGGCCTATTTACTGAAGCACCCAAATCCCGGTGCTCAACACAGCCACCAACACCCAGAAGAAAAAAGAGCCTGAGTACGCAATAAATCTGGAAACGGATTCCTGCTTGCTGTTCATCAAATGTCACTCCTGCACAGATCTCTGAAACTGGATTCTGCATGTGTGACCCCCGTCACAGCAATTCAGGTTTGTTCGTTTTTGTAGTTCTGATGTATTTCCAGTTCAAAATTGTAGTACCAGAACCAATGAAAAATGAAAGAACAATGGAACCTAAAAAGCTAACACATTGATGTGTAGCACTTTTTCCCAAGCGGCGAAAATGATATTGAAAAGTGGGCTTTTCAAGGACAAACATTGTGGTTATATTAGTCAACCTCACTAGCCGGCGCTGTATGTATATACAGTGTAATTCTCCTCGGCAGGGCGAAAGCACGATCATGGAGCCCGGCTAGCTGAGGCCAAATTCTCCCGGCAATACCCTGACGCGCTGAGCAGCGCACAACCACTGAAAATTGCACCTGCGCAAGCCTGCTCTTAACAAATATGGACAATAACCAATTGTTTTTAATAGAAAATATGGAGATCACTCAAAAAATACGGGCGCGTGAGATTTCCATGCATATTGCGAATCTGACACAGCAACAAAATCCGGGTTAAGTAATAAGTCCCCGGTGTTGTACAGCAGTTTTTTTCCATCTCGCGTCCAGAGCGCACCTCCAGCAGCTTCCAGCACCGCCTGGCCCGCCGCAGTATCCCATTCTGAAGTTGGTCCCAGTTTTGGGTAAATGTCTGCCCGTCCTTCTGCAAGCAGACACAGCTTTAACGAACTACCAACTGGCTTAACCTCCAATGACCCGGACGCGTCAGCAAATTGCGCTATCGCTTTTTTCAGGGCTTCGCCAACATGGCTGCGGCTGGTCAGTAATATGGCACGGTCGGGGTCAAACTTCCGCGCCTGAATATCAACCTGCGTAGCCACTGTCATCTTTATCGCCTTGCAATCTGGTACAAGCCCCGCGTAAATCACTTTTTGCACGGGCAAACCAACCACACCAAGCGTCACAGAATGATTTTCGACAAGTGCTATATTTACCGTGAACTCGTCGTTGCGTTTAATAAATTCACGGGTTCCATCCAGCGGGTCAACCAGCCAATAACGCGCCCAGTTAACCCGCTCTTCATAAGCGGGTAGGGAAGACTCCTCGGACAGCACCGGGATATCCGGGCTTAGTCTGGCCAAGCCATCCAGTATGGCTGCATTCGCAAGCATATCAGCATCAGTAACCGGTGAATCGTCCGATTTACTACGTATCTGGTACTCGGAGTTATATACCTTAACGATCTCGTCAGAAGCCTTGTTTACGATAGGTATTAATGCGGCAAGCAAGCGGGAATAATCCATCAACAAAACATCGACCTCCATTAACCTGTGTGGAATCTGCGCACGACGATTATTAGCTGTTAAGATAACACACCTTCGAGAGCTCAAATGTGTGTGCTGATGATCCACTGGCCAGGTATTGACACCGTACTACTAGACATGGATGGCACCTTGCTGGATCTGCATTACGACACCCATATGTGGATGCATATCCTGCCGCAAAGAATTGCCGCCCGTGACCAAATCTCCACTGAACACGCCAAAATTCAGTTATTCAAACCGTTCGAAAACAAAGCGCGTACCATCGAATATTACTGCATGGATTTCTGGTCCCAACACACAAAAATGGACATCATGGACCTGCATCGCGAGTTCGCGGACCTTATACGTTTTTTACCTGGTGCAGAGGAATTTTTACACCACTTGCGCGCTTCCCCATTAACCGTGCGCCTCGTGACCAATGCACACAGGGACAACCTGGAACTAAAAAATGGTCTTACCGGGTTGGCTGATTACATTGAAGAACAGATATCTTCCCTGGATTTTCGTGAACCAAAGGAAAGCCAGCAGTTTTGGAAGGCATTAATGACTTCACACCCCTTCGATCCGAAGCGTACTTTATTAATCGATGACAACGAAGATGTGCTCGACGCCGCTGCAAATTATGGCATCGCCCATTTGCTGTCCGTTAAAAGACCCGACAGCCGTGCCCCGGAAAAACACGGCTCCAAATACCCGGCGTTTTCCGAATACACGCAACTGCTACCCATTTCCCGTTCCGGCAATGCACAGCGCACTTAATGAACGCGAGTTCAGATGCGGTGATTAGGGTCCGTCTGGACAAGTGGCTATGGGCGGCACGGTTCTTTAAAACCCGGGCACAGGCAAAAAAGGCCATAATAAGCGGCAAAATCCTTGTCGACGGTGTGAGAATCAAACCTTCTCGAGAAATCACTCAAGGCGTCATTCTCAGTATTGGCAAGGCAAATCAGGTATGGGAAGTACTTGTAGAGGACCTCTCGGCACAACGAGGATCTGCCCCGGCGGCACAAAGTTTATACACAGAAACACCCGAATCCCTTGAACAAAGGGAGCTCGCCCGATTGCAGCGAAAAAGCTGGCATAACAGTCATGGTGCGCGCCCAACCTCAAGGGAGCGGCGTCAGGCGATACTGTACCGGCAGAAACTCCGCTCAGGCGCCGGGGAAAATTTTGACGGGCCCGATTGACCCCGGATGGCTGTTGCTGCCCACGATATAAGGCATGCCACCGGGAATTAGCAGTCTGTGCCACTGTTTAAGGGGAAACTTGAGCAACAATCCACAAAAATGCTTACATATTTATACTTGATCGCGGTGTACTCGAGGGGGAGCTTTGGCATAATGACCAACTCTTTAGATGCATGTTCACTTATTATCCCCGTTCAATAACACTAAACTAAACGAGAACTCTGGCATTGGATAAAAACATAGACACCCCAACTACCTATACCGATTTGAGCGCTGCCAGGCTGGCAGAAATGTCTGTATTGCGCGGGGAGACTCAGCTAGCCGCAAATGGTGCATTGGTAGTTGCTACAGGAAAACGCACCGGTAGATCTCCACTGGATCGTTTTATCGTGGATGAGCCAAGCACTTCTGAATCCATCGACTGGGGTGTAATTAACCGGCCAATAGCCATGGATGTTTTTGAGGCTTTATGGGATCGGGTTCAGGCCTATGTAAGTGACAACGACAGTTTTGTATCACACCTGCATGTTGGTGCAGACCCGGACCACTATTTGCCCATTGAAGTAACAACTGAAACGGCGTGGCACGGTTTGTTTGGGTTAGACATGTTTATTAATGCTGATCGCTTCAACCCGAAAGGCAAGGAAGTATGGCAAATTGTCAACGCCCCCTCTTTTGTGTGTCAGCCCGAGCGCGACGGAACGCACAGCGATGGTGTGGTAATGCTGAATTTTGCGCAAAGAAAAGTTCTTCTTGCTGGAATGCGATATGCCGGAGAAATGAAAAAGAGCATGTTTTCAGTACAGAATTTTCTGCTACCTGAAAAAGATGTGCTCTCAATGCACTGTTCCGCAAATGTCGGAAAAAATGACGAAGTGACCCTGTTTTTTGGGCTTTCAGGCACCGGTAAAACCACCCTCTCTGCGGATCCCGCTCGAAGCCTGATTGGAGATGATGAACACGGCTGGACAAAAGGATCTGTGTTTAATCTGGAGGGGGGTTGTTATGCAAAATGCATCGACCTGTCCAGAGAAAACGAACCGGTGATTTTTGACGCAATACGTTTTGGCTCAATCGTTGAGAATGTGGTAATCGACCCCGAATCAAGAGAGCCCGACTATTCAGACAGCAGTCTCACCGAAAATTCACGTGCCTGTTATCCTCTAGAGCACATCGAAAATCGTGTGATTGAAAATCGGGCCGGTGAACCCAATGCCATTATTTTTCTGACCTGTGATGTGAGCGGTGTTTTGCCACCTGTATCACTCCTCTCCAAGGAAGCCGCTGCCTACCACTTTCTGTCAGGCTACACAGCCGCGGTTGGATCTACTGAAATTGGCTCCACCGAAGCCTATTCAGCTACATTTTCTACCTGCTTTGGGGCACCGTTTTTTCCGCGTCCTGCGGGAGTGTATGCCGATTTGTTAATTAAGCGCATTGAAGAGTTTGGCTCACAGGTATATCTGGTAAATACCGGATGGACCGGCGGCGGTTACGGCGTGGGGAGCAGATTTAGCATACCTACTACCAGGGCAATTATTGCGGCAATTCAGAAGGGCAGCCTTAAAAATGTAGAAACCGAACATCTGAACACCCTGAATCTTGCTATCCCGAAACTCGTTGAAGGCGTGGATGCCAATCTATTGAATCCACGTGATACCTGGGCTGACAAAAAGGCCTATGATGAAGCAGCAAGCGTTCTGGCAGATAAATTTTCCAACAATTTTACAAAGTTTGAAGTTGATCCTGCCATCCTGGCAGCCGGTCCCCACCAGGGCCAGGCAGCAAACTAAACCAATCCGGATACGTAATCTGGCAGGGAGACTACGATTCTGCAAGACAAGCAATTTCGAACATGCCTTGCTGCATTTGATAACCAGCATAAACACACCCTATCCAGGCTTATTAGAGGGATAGAGAAGGAAAGCCTGCGCGTACAACCCGGCGGTGAACTTTCCCTGGCACCACACCCCGAGGCACTGGGCTCAGCACTAACACACCCCAGAATCACCACAGATTTTTCTGAAGCACAGCTGGAACTGATTACGGCTACGCATTCATCGGCACAGGCAGCGCTGGACGAGTTAACAGAAACCCACTGCTACATCTATCGCCACATTGAAGACGAACTGCTGTGGGCGGCCAGTATGCCCTGTGTGCCTCCCTCAGACGACGCTATACCGCTGGGGAAATTCGGCAGCTCAAATATTGGCAGGGTTAAAAATATCTATCGAAGAGGGCTCGGCCTGCGTTATGGGCGCCTAATGCAAACTATTTCGGGCATTCACTACAATTTTTCCATTCCACAGGAAGCCTGGGATATTTTGGCAAGCGCCCGTGGTGAAGACAACACCCAGTCCTTCAGAACCAGGGCCTATTTCGAGTTAATCAGAAATTTCAGGCGTAATAGCTGGTTGCTCATTTTGTTATTCGGTGCATCTCCTGCTATCTGCAAATGTTTTATACAAAACCAGAAACACAATCTGCGCGATTTTGATGAAGCAACACTCTATGCACCCTGGGGTACCTCCCTGCGCATGGGTAACCTGGGTTATCAATCGGATGCTCAGTCCGAGTTGCACATTTCCTATAATTGTCTGGAAGCATACGCACGCTCAATGCACCACGCCCTGAGCACCCCTTTTGACGGGTACGCAAACGCCGGGGTAAAACACAAGGGCGAGTACCAACAACTTAATACCAATCTTATCCAGATAGAAAACGAGTTTTACGGCACTATTCGACCGAAGAGAACGGCTAAATCGGGTCAACGACCGTTAACTGCCCTAACCCAGGAAGGTGTGGAATACGTAGAGGTACGCTGTCTGGACCTGAACCCGTTTTTGCCGGTCGGCATCGATACCACTGAAATTAAGTTTCTTGATACCTTCCTGTTGCATTGTCTGTTCTCGTCCAGTAGCAATGATAGCCCTGAAGAATCCCAGGAAATGCAGGCCAATCAGCTGATGGTGGTGGAACGGGGAAGGCAGCCGGGTATTACGTTGCGTAAAAATGGAGAGCAAAAGTCTCTGGACACCTGGGCAACACAACTACTTAGTGAATGCAGGGAAATTGCGACAGTCCTGGACAGCGACAACGGCAAATACCTTGCCGCAACAAAGGCGCAACAGGAAAAGCTTGAGGATTTCTCCCTAACGCCCTCGGCGCAGATTCTAACGGCAATGGAAACGGAAAAACTTTCATTTTCCGAGTTTGTTATCAAGCAATCCAGTCTACACAAGGCAAGTTTCGCAGAGTGCGGATGGTGTGATGGCAGTCTGGAAAAGATGGAACAGCTGGCCGTACAATCTCTGGAACGTCAACGCGAAATTGAGGCAGGTGACACCCAGGACCTTGATACCTTTATCGCAAACTACTTAAAATTACCTCAACTGAGCGATCTATGATCACCAGGGAGCACAAATTTTCCACCTCGCTTCAAATAGTTACGCGAATTGGTTGACCCAGAAATTTCAGCCGGTACCCTTCGCGCTTCACATTTAAGAACCAGGGCGCATGAACAGTAGAGATTGGGCATTATCCACATTGACCGTCATAGCAGTATTACTGGCGGGAGCACAATATATGGAACATATACTGCTGCTGGACCCGTGCCCCCTGTGCATGATGCAAAGAGTCTGGTTCATACAAATCGGGCTGATTGCCTGCCTTGGCATAGCTACCAACCCCAGATTACGCATATATCCGTTGTTGTCCTTTCTCGGTGCCCTCACCGGAGGTGGATTCAGTATCAGGCAATTGTATTTGCAAAGCCTTCCACCTGATGAAGTACCACTTTGTGGGCCAGACCTTGCCTATATGCTGGATGTATTTCCACTTGGTGACACCTTAAGCGCCATGGTCATGGGTGGAGGCAGTTGTGCACAGGTAGACTGGAGCTTTCTCGGCCTATCCATAGCGGCGTACGCCCTGCTGGGCTTTGTTACCCTGGCTGCCCTCTCCATTGCACAGTGGAAATCCAGCACCGTCCCCATCTGAGCGGCCTCTTATCACAGCCTTGAGCGGCCTCTTATCACAGCCTTGAGCGGCCTCTTATCACAGCCTTGAGCGGCCTCTTATCACAGCCTTGAGCGGCTTTTCATAACAGCCCTGAGCGGCTCTTGTAAAAAGTAAATGCATTGTAAGACCGCATTGAAAAAGTCCTTTAGCGGTGTATAGTTACAAGATCATCCGATAATAAACATTAGATAATAATAACATTTACAAAGACACTATCGATGAACGTGAGACACACCAAACAGATATTGGTGGTCAACGGCAAGGGAGGCTGCGGAAAGACCACGATTGCAACAAACCTGGCGGCTGCATACGCCTGTCGGGGGCACTCTGTTGTACTCAAGGATCAAGACCACCAGGCTTCCAGTAGCCATTGGCATGCCCAGCGCAACCCAGGGTTGCCCGCTATTACTTTGGTTGAGAGCCATCAGCGCAGCGCTATGTATGAAACACGCGCGTTTCAGACACGTTCACTGGTCACCTCAGACTATGTAATTATTGACAGCCCCTCTGTATTCGGAGATTTACATTTTGGCGAACTGCTAAAAAATATGGACGCGATAATCGTTCCCATTCTTCCTTCGCCCTTCGACATCCGTGCAAGTTCCCGTTTTCTGGCGGAATTGTTAACGCATCGCAATTATCGCGCCCGGCCCATTCCGGTTTGTGTTGTTGCAAACCGGGTAACGCAAAATTCGAGCGGTCACGAAAAGCTAAAGCATTTTCTGAAATGCCTGGACGTCCCGGGTGTTGCCACATTACATGACATGGCGCTCTACACAAATATGGCAGAACAGGGCACCGGCATTATGGACTCCTGTAACAAAAACCTGGGTGAGCAGGACATAGCCCAGTGGCAGGCCCTGCTAGGCTGGCTCGATTCACAACTTTCGGACCAGCAAATATCCCCTGCATCCAAAGGCCCAAAATCCGCTTCGCGAAGAGATTCCGCTTTTAAGTTCACAGTAAAGGCCTGAGACACAAAAATACTCAACGGCGTAGTCTCGTTTCTGGCATGCTAGCGCCCACTACCCGCAGTAACTCTAATGATTACCCTAAAAAAAGTTAGCATATGGCGAGGTGAAAACGAGATTTTTACCGAACTCAATCTCGCGTTTCATCCCGGCCAGAGAGTGGGAATATTCGGTCGCAATGGCGCTGGAAAATCCACCCTGTTCGCCTTGCTCACCGGAGATATAGGCGCTGACAAGGGTGATTTAAGCATTCCCGGGTCCTGGCGCCTTGCGCACTTACAACAGGATACCCTGCCTGTAAGTACTACCGCGCTGGATTGGGTGCTGGACGGGGACACTGTATTGCGCAAACTTGAGGCGGATATCAAACGGGCAGATGCTCAGCGCAAACATGAACAACTTGCTCAACTTTATGCCCGTCTGGAAGACATAGACGGGTATACCGCACCCGCACGCGCCGCTGAGATACTCAATGGCCTGGGCTTTTCATCATCCGAGTTTGACAAGCCGTATAACGAATTTTCAGGGGGCTGGCGTATTCGCCTGAATTTGGCTCAAACCCTGATGTGTCCGTCTGACTTTCTGCTGCTGGACGAACCTACCAACCACCTGGATCTGGTTACCACACTCTGGCTTGAATCCTGGTTGCTACGATACGACGGCACCGTACTCGTGATTGCTCACGATCGTGACTTTTTAAATACCGTATCCACACATATTGCCCACCTTGCAAATAAGTCGATCAGGATATATCGGGGTAATTTCGAAAATTTTGAACGCGTAAGAGGTGAGCAACTGCTTGCAGAAGAGGCGGCCTACAACAGGCAGGCGCGAGAGATAAAACACATGCAGAAGTTTATCGATCGCTTTCGTGCCAAGGCCACCAAAGCCAAACAGGCACAAAGCCGCATAAAAGCGCTGGATCGAATGACGCTACTGGCACCCGCCTATACTGATTCTCCCTACCAGTTCAGCTTTCCCAACCCGGACAGGTTACCGCAGGAATTGTTGCGTCTGGAAAGAGCTAATTTAGGCTACGGCGAAACCATCGTCCTCAGCGGGGTAAAGCTGGAATTGTTTCCGGGTAGTCGCACCGGAATTCTCGGCGCAAATGGCACCGGCAAGAGCACTTTGGTAAAAGTACTTGCTGATGAGCTGCCCATACTATCGGGCGAGCTGATACGCGATAGCCAGTACAACAGGCAAAGTGGCGCTATTGGCTACTTTGCGCAACATCAAATTGAACAGCTGGACAGCTCTGCCTCCGGTCTCGATCTGCTGAAACGCTACGAAACAGAAAGCGCTTCAGCATCACGCACCACCACCCAGGCGCTTAGAAACTATTTGGGTGGCTGGGGTTTCCCGGGAGACATGGCTACACGCGCTTGCGGCCAACTGTCTGGAGGCGAGCGCGCCAGACTGGTGCTGTGTCTAATTGCCTGGCAAAAACCGGCCATGTTGCTTTTGGATGAGCCCACCAATCATCTCGATCTGGATATGCGCCATGCACTTGCCGTCGCTCTTCAGGCTTATGAAGGTGCGCTGATAATTGTAAGTCACGACAGACATCTGATGGGCCAGGTCGCAGATGACTTTCTCGTAACGGAAAATGGACACGTTCAACATTACCGGGGAGATCTGGAAAACTATACTGCAGAACTAAAAACGCAAAAATCTGCTCAACGCGAACCAGGTGCCCTGTCCAAACGCGACAAACGTCGACAATCCGCCGATGCCCGCGCCAAATCCAAAGCCCTGCGTGACAATATTCGCATTACCGAGCAAAAAATCACCCGGCTCACCAGTCAGTTACAAAAATGTATTCAAAAACTGGAAGATCCCACCCTGTATCACACGGCCAGTGCTTGTACTGACGCGGAAAAACTTAAACAGGATAAATCGAAAATTCGCGAGTTAACTCTGGAACAGAGCACTACCAAAAGCAAAATCCTGGAGCTGGAGGAACAGTGGCTGGAGTATCAGGAGCAGCTTCAGCGTACTGAAGAGGCTTGAGTCGTTCCAGCCAGAGAACCCCGACCGACCTGCTAATAAATCCTGCTATGTCCCCGTCAGGCGCATCAAGCGCCTGTGTAAAGCGGCTACTTCCTAATTGTTCTTTATTACCTTTTTCTCAACAACTATGTGCGTGGCCTTGTCTTTATCGGTGGTGCGCGTACCGACCTGGCGGACAACTATCTTTTTGTTATCCGAGCCCTTTGAATCTTCTGTCCAGGTAAAATTGGCGTGCGGAAAACCCATACTGTGTTCGAGTGTGGCTATTTCCAGGTTTTTATTCCGGCCTTTTCGCAAAACCGTTACCTTATGCAAGGCATCATTATTTTTCGACAATTGCTCTAATGCGCTTTCGGCCGATTCAACATCCTCACCATTAATACGCTTAACTACATCACCCGCCAAAAAGCCGTTTTCCTCCCGGCTGTCAGAAATTACGAGTACGCCCTCTTTGACCCCAAAATAGTGTCCCATATCGGCATCAATATCTGATAGTTCAAGACTGGTGTGGTGAAGCGGTCCAACTTTCACGTCATCGAAAAACTCAACATCAAAATCCATGTTTGCATCAATATTTCCAAGCTCTCCAAGAAAACTCCACATGTTGCCCTTGGAACGGGTAGCTGCGACGTCGGTTTTGACAATTTTCCCACCACTTTCATATACAAGGTTTACCAGCTCACCCTCTTCCAGGTCTTCAAGTTCACTCATCAGACCTTCCACTGCTTGTTCACCTTTCAGGTCCTTCAGCTGCTTACCGTTGATTTCAAGTACACGATCTCCGGCCGCCAGGCCGGCCTTTTGCGCACCACTTCCAGGCGTTATGCCAATCAGTTTTACACCGCCCTCATGTTTGTCCGGACCAATGATCAAGCCGAGTTGGGGTCCGCCCTCAAAATTACCAGCATGCGCCATATCAAATTTGATAATCTCATGCCCATTTTTCCCCAGTTCGCGGATATGTAAGTCTGCAAGGGCTTCAGCCGCCGCATCCATTGCCTCGCGGGCCATCTCAAGCTCGACAGATATATCCACATCCAGCTTTTGACGTGCCTCTTCAAACTCAGCTCGCGCCATTTCCATTTTTTCACGCGCCGCTTCGAGTTCCTGGCGTTTTTCTGCTTCTGTAAGCTCGGCAAACGCGCTTGTGGCAAGCAACAACATTGTGGCTATCAGGACCAGGTATTTCATTTTTGTTTCCTCATTTTTTCTTTAACGTCAAATTGTGGGTCGCAGCAGTACCTAAAGCGTATATTTCGCTGGAATTCCCGTTTGTGTTTGTTCCATGGCAATCATTGAGCGCAAAAGATTTACTCGCTGTTGCCAAAGCTGTTTCAGTTCGGGCGAATAGGGAGTAATGGCATACGTAAGTTGGCCAATCCGGGCGTCGATATCGCTGATACGCTGCAGCAAGGCCGCGCGTGTACCTGTGTTCACAAAATAACCCCTACTGGTATTTTTCATACTTCTCTCAAGCGATTGAGATTCGGCGATCAATGCGTACAGCTCGTTTTCAGGTGCAGTCGCCGTATCGTTCAGGTTTGCAAGCCGCATACCCGGATCGAGGTTTTCCGTTTCAAAACCAGGTAATCGGGAAAAGCTCAATAGAGCGGCAAGAAATACGCTGGCAGCCATCGCTAGCAACCACTTGTTATTCTGCACAAAAGTAGGGCGTTGCCTGTTATCCAGTTTTGCAGCTATGTTTTGCCAAACATAAGCAGGCGGATGTACTTCGGAAATGCTCCTCAGATCATCCCGAACCCTGTTCAAACGTTCCAGATCAGCTTCGACCTCCGGTTCCCTGTCGGATACCGGTGGCCTTGCATCACGACGCTCCAGCAAGGCTATGAGGTATTTTTCGTGATCCATCTACTTCACCAATTTTTGCCAATTGCGCATATGCGCGTGCGAGCTGGGTTTTTGAAAAACTCACGCTCTTTCCAAAAAAACTTCCGATTTCATTGTGCGTATATCCCTCAACATCGTGCAGCCAGACCACAACCCTTGCCTGCTCGGGTAATTTATCAAGCGCCGACTGCAAATCAGAAACGAGATCCACTCTTTCACTGTGATGGTGGGTATCCTGCTGTTCAAAATCACCCGGGCCAGAGCCTGATTCACCGCTGCTATCAATAAAGACGCGGCGTTTGTGCCAGGGCGAACGCAATTGCATAAAACAAAGGTTCACCGCTATTTTTTTTACCCACCCGACAAACGCAGCGGGTTCACGTAGCGAAGCGGCTTTTTCAAATACGTCAATAAACGTATCCTGGGTAATCTCCGCAGCCAACTGATCATCGTTAAGTAGTCGCAAGGCCAAACTGTAAACAAACGAAGACAGCTGTACGTATACCTTTTCGAGCGCCGCGCGTTCACCGTTCTGCAGATCGCGAATGATAGTTTCATCGACTTTTATGTATTGAAATCGCGACATTACAAGTTAGATGCGTTGATCGTAAAAAGGGTCGCAGCTATAAGACAAAATGTGAGAAAAATCTCGTCCAAACGCTATTACCCTCACCTGGATTCGGCCTGGCCCTTCTCTGCGATCGAGCGACCCAGCGCTTCAAACACCGGAAGTTCGTCATCATGGGGCGCATACATTGGTTTTTTACGTTTTAGCGCAGCATCAAGAAAGGGTTGCAGTTCCTCCATTTTCTTTCGTTGGCGCTCGGCATCCCGGTCTTTAAATTCCGGCATTACTTCAGCAGCGAAAAGCTTTAGCGCATCACAGATGTGTTCGTGCCTGTTATTCCCCGCCTGCTGAATAAAGGTCACCTGATCTACGCCTGTTGCTTCAAACTTTCTAAGATGTTCACGTAAGTCGTCCGGCGTGCCAATTCCGCCCCGCCCTCCGGATAAAGCTTCCGTCGCATCCTTTATCTGGCTATCAATGGCCTGTCCCCGTGCCGCCTGAAACTCATCCCACAAGTTCGTTCGTCCTGGTTTGTGCGCACCAAAACCATACAGACTGCCCAGGGCATAACCAAAAAACTCGAATCCTTCCAAACCTCGCCGCATGGCAGTCGCCCGATCATCGTGGCAGGAAAAACTGGAAACCATACAAATATTCGGATTGATCGCATGCCCAATGGGAACACATTCCTCACTTTTAATGATTGAATAGTAGTCGTCTACCCAGCTACGAGCCTCCAGCGGATCTACAAAGGCAAAGGTGAGCGCTCCCATGCCCAGTCTTGCTGCCAATTTGATGGTTTCACGCTGTGAACAAGCCACCCACAGCGGTGGATGGGGCTTTTGAACGGGTTTGGGAACAATATTACGGCAAGGCATTTCAAAAAATTCACCGGCATACCCGGGATAGGGATCCATAGCCAGCATATTACAGATCTGTTCCGTCGCCTCGAGGTAGATTCTTCGTTTTTCAGACACATCGATGTCAAATCCACCGAGTTCCAGAATTGCCGAAGATTCCCCGGTACCGAATTCCACCCGGCCGTTTGAGACGAGGTCCAGCGTAGCGATTACCTCGGCGGTTCTGGCTGGATGATTGTAATTAGGGATAACCTGGCGAATTCCCTGTCCCAGGCGAATATTTTTTGTGCGTTGTGAGCACGCTGCCAAAAATACCTCGGGAGCAGAAGAATGCGAATACTCTTCCAGAAAGTGGTGTTCAACCTCCCAGGCATAATCAATCCCCAGCTTATCTGCCAGTTCTACCTGACTAAGCGCATCCTGAAACAGCCGAAGCTCGTCTCCCTCTTTCCAGGGCCGTGGTAGCTGGTGTTCGTAGAATATTCCAAATTTCATACATCTCCCCCAATGCCGTCCTGCAAACCTTAAGTCAATCGAATTACCGGGAAACATGCAACGCCAATTACAATCCGGAATTTCGACTAGCCTGATATATGGAATTCCAGATACATCTAAACCAACAAATTTGCTGCTACCGATCGTTCGTTCGTATATACTTTTCAGGTGGCAAAACCAAATCTGACAAAATTGGCGGTCAGCAAAGGCCTGTATTCAACATTTCGCAATGTCGGCTACGATGGTGCAACCCTGGTTGCGCTTTCACAGGCTACAGGGCTTGGAAAAGCGAGCTTGTATTATCACTTTCCGGGCGGCAAACGGGAAATGGCTGAAGAATTACTGCGCGCATCCGTTGCGGAACTGAACCAGATGGCATTCAGGCATCTGGCCAAAAAAAAGAAGCCTCCACAGGAACGACTTCAGCGATTTCTGTCGGGATTTTCGGATTATGTTTCCCAGGGCCAGGAGAATTGTCTTGCCGCCATGTTTGTACTGGGAGGCGAACGCAGTACATTTCAGGATGCAATAAAACAACAAACGGAATCATGGCTGGTGCAGTTGCGCGAAACCTACGCAAGCACCGGCCTTTCTGACAAAAAATCCCACCGCAAGGCGCTGGAGCTGTACACCAGCCTGTATGGCGCATTGTGCGTGGCTCGTATGCTTGATGATGCAAAGGTATTTCAGCAGACCGTAAATCGGCTTGGTAAAGCCGTGGTCAGCCTCTGAGCACGCATCTGTGCTCACAACACATATGCCGACTCATTTTATCTGAATAGTTTGTGCAGCAAGGGCAACATTTTGAGCAGTTTGTCGGGCGCATGGGCCTTGCGCCAGTTGCTTGCAACAAATTTGTTCATTTCCGAATAAGTCGGATAGATATGTATCGTACCCATTATCTTCTTCAGGCCCAGCTGGTGGGTCATTGCCATTACAAATTCGGTAATAAGCTCGCCAGCGTGCGGGCTTACAATTACTGCACCAAGAATCTTGTCCTTGCCTGGCTGCGTTAGCACCTTTATGAAACCCTCAGTCTCATCCTCAGCAATGGCCCTGTCCAGATGGGATATCTCATACCGCGTAACTTCGAACGTGATACCCGCTTGTGCCGCACTATCTTCACTCAAACCTACCCGAGCCACTTCCGGGTCTGTAAAGGTACACCACGGCACAACTGAATAATTGGTCGTGAATTTGCGAAACATCCCGAACAGGGCATTTACTGAGCTATACCAGGCCTGGTGAGAAGCCATATGCGTAAACTGGTAGGGCCCGGCAACATCACCACAGGCATATATATGTTTTAGACTGGTACGCTGATATTTATCCACTACCACCGTGCCATTTGGATTTAGTTCCAAACCCAGTTCTTCAATGCCCAGAGATTCGGTGTGCGCCCGACGACCTACTGCAACAATGACCTCGTCAAAAATTATGTCCTGCTGGGCTCCATCCCGCTCAATGCGCATAAGCTGCACATCGTCCTGTTTTTGAAAAGCCACTGCTTTACTATTTGTAAGTAAGCGCACACTTTCGTTTACTAGCCTGTCTGACATCAGTTGGGCTACATCCGCGTCTTCGTTTGGCAGTATTCTCGGCGCCATATCCACCAGCGTGACAGCACTACCAAGCCGTTGGAAACTTTGCGCAAGCTCGCAACCTATTGGTCCTGCACCCAGCACCAGTAAGTTTTGTGGAAGCGATTGAAGCCCCCATACCGTATCAGAAGTAAGTGCTCCAACAGAATCCAGCCCCGGAATGGGTGGAATAAATGGCGTAGCACCACTTGCAATAACAATACTTTTACCCGTGATACGCTTGTCGCCTACCTGTATCGTCCAGGGATCGTTGAACCTTGCTTCCCCCTCAATGCAATCCACGCCGAGACTCTGGAAACGCTCCATGGAATCGTTTGGCGCTATACGTGCTATAGCGCCGTGCACCTTTGCCATCACAGCTGAAAAATCTACCTCGCCGGAACTCTTTATCCCGAATTCATCAGCAAGACGCGCACAGTGCACTTTTTTTGCACAACTGATAAGCGCTTTACTAGGAACACAACCGGTATTGAGACAATCACCACCCATTTGATGTTTTTCAACAAGCGCTACACGGGCGTTAACCGTTGCCGCGATGAGAGCTGCAATCAGACCAGCAGATCCACCCCCAATTACGACCAGATTGTAGTCAAAGGATGCTGGTTTTTTATAACTGGCCATTAGTTGGGGGTCCTTCGGTTGGCGATATATTTGAGCAAACGTTTTGCAATCAACGGGAACAGGCCGAGAAGCGACATAGCCAATATAAGCCCGGGATTTAAGACATCGGAAACCGAATCCAGTTTCACAAGTTCAGTACCAGCAAATACAAACACAAAAGTACCGGCCAACATGCCAAGCTGGCTCGCTACATAAAATGGAACAACCCGCATGGCGGTGAGACCCATAACCAGATTCACCAGAAAGAATGGAAACAGGGGCACCATGCGAATGCTGAAAAGGTAGAAGTTGCCCTCTTTGTGAAGTCCGCTGTTAATTGCTTCAAGCTGGGCGCCAAAACGTTTTGCTACCTGTTTCCCAAGCAGTGTTCTGGCCACCAGAAAAGCCAGGGTAGCGCCAATGGAGCTGGCAAAGGATACCAGCAACAACCCCCATCCCAGCCCGAACAAGGCCCCGGCGGCAATCGTCATAATGGCCGCACCCGGTAAAGACAGAGCCGCCATCACAACGTAAGCTGCAAAAAATACCACGGCCGATAGCAGGGGTTTTTGTTCAATAGTTTGCGGTAACACGCCCGCTAGCTCCTTCAGTTTTTCCAGCGTGATCAACTCATTAAGCCCCAATACAAAATAGGCGCCCACAAGCACAATCACCACGCCAAGTATGAGCCACTGCCCCGTTTTCAAAGTTGTCTCCTTAAAGTTGGCTTCGCCGGCCATGCACAGACAAGTGTTTTATTCCACCAATGCACGAACTTAAGTACTATGCAGCATTATTCATACCGTGGGGACAACAAATTGCGCAGTTTTCCAAGAACCCGAATGCGGCGAAACCGCTACCAGGAATTTTCACGGCGCCTGGTACGCGAAAATACGCTTTCAAGCGATGATCTGATCTTGCCGGTATTTATTGTGGAAGGAAAAAACCAGTGCCAGGCCATTGAATCCATGCCGGGTGTGAATCGTATGAGCATTGACGAACTTCTGCGCGATACCGAAAAAACGGTCGCCTGCAATATACCGGCAATTGCCCTGTTTCCAAATGTCGAATCTGATCTTAAAACGCTCGACGGTCGCGAAGCATACAACCCGGAAGGACTTGTGCCCAGGGCGGTACGACAACTGAAAAAGCACTTTCCGAATTTAGGTGTAATTACCGATGCAGCGCTGGATCCCTATACCAGCCATGGGCAGGACGGGATACTTGATGACTCGGGTTATGTGCTAAATGACATAACCGTAACTGCACTTTGCCAACAATCGCTGGTTAATGCAGAAGCGGGCTGCGATATCGTAGCACCATCAGACATGATGGATGGCCGTGTGGGCGGAATACGGGACTCGCTCGATGCTGCTGATTTCGACCTAACCCAAATAATGGCGTATTCAGCAAAATACGCGTCCGGCTTTTACGGACCATTCAGGGATGCGGTCGGCTCCAGCCTGAACCTGGGCACAGCCAACAAAGAGACGTACCAAATGGATCCGGCACAGTCAGATGAAGCTTTACATGAGATAGCGCTTGATCTGGAAGAGGGTGCAGACATGGTAATGGTTAAACCGGGCATGCCCTATCTGGATATTATCAGCCGCGTAAAACATGAATTTGGCGTACCTACATTTGCATATCAGGTGAGTGGAGAATACGCGATGCTAAGCGGTGCGATTCAAAACGGTTGGTTAAACGAGACCGTCATTATGGAAACACTGCTTTGTTTCAAACGCGCTGGTGCAGACGGTGTACTAACGTATTTTGCACGCCAGCTCGCCAACCAAATGAAGTAACCCTGTCCCATGCAGGACTAGGGCAGGTCCCGGCACTCCAGTTTAATGCCAATACGCGCCAATTGAGTTGCCTCGGCAGACAACTCGCCACTGGATAACGCATGATTGACTAACCAGTCGTTTTCAAATCCCAGGCTAATGCTCTGTTGCGTACTGCAAATCTCCAGAAGGGGAGAATCATCATCGTTGCGACTGCGCTCCAGAATAACGGCCAGGCGCAACAAAATGCTAAGTCTCTTCAATCGATTTTCAAGCTCCGGTAAAAAAGCGCTAAACGCTACCTCTTTGAAACCTCTTCGATGGTTTCGAACCAATAAGGCCAGCTCGGTGCGCATCCGATTGGATAGACCGGGAATTTCAGAGTGTTTTATTATATAACTTCCATGTTGGTGATAGTGCCTCACCGCAATTTGGATACCAATTTCATGTAATTGCGCGCTCCAAATAAGTAAGTGTTTACTATCTTCCTGATTCAAATCCCAGGTGCTACCCACTGCGCTCCTCAAGTGCATTAACATCCTGCTAACGCGCGCCACCTGTTGTTCATCCACCGCATATCTACGCATCAGACCGCCAACGCTTTCCTCCCGCAGGTTTTCATCGCCCAGAGCGGAAATCTGCTCATCCCTCATTTGTGCGGCTAAAATGAGTCCATCAAGTAGTGAGACATCGAGGTAGTCCATACGCAAAATGTCCAGCCGCGAAAACAAAGCGCATAGAATGGCCACACCCGCTGGAAAAATGTCTTCCCGTTCTGGTTCAAGGCCCGGGATGCTCCCTCCGGTGGGCCACCTGTTTTCCATAAGGCCGGTCTCCAGCTTCTTGAGCCCTGCTCGTGAAATATCGCCAGAACCCCAGCCGTTTGCCGCCAGCACCTTCTGAATTGAATCTATCGTTCCAGAAGTGCCAATAATCTCTACATCCCCAATATTGCGCATTGAAGGCTCGATTTCAGAGAATATTTGTGATGCCCATCCCCGGGCAGCGATAAAGGCATCAGATGACGCAGCACTTCCGCAAAAAAAACGCTCCATCAGACCCACGCATCCCACATCAAAACTCTGCGTAAACTCGGCTTCTGCCGCCTCACCAAGGGCTAACTCTGTGCTGCCACCACCTATGTCTATTACCATTTTGGGGCTGGTCACCGGCAATAATCGGTGCAGGACTCCCAGGTAAATAAGGTGTGCTTCTGCTTCGCCTGAGATTACCCGCACTTTGCAACCCAGGATTTTCTCCGCTTGTTCGACAAAAAGCGCACTATTGCCAGCATTGCGAAGCGCGCAAGTTCCAGCAATTTCAACGGCTCCACACTCTATCGCAGCCAGTCTTTGCGCAAACCTCTCCAGACATTCCAGGCCCCGTTGTATCGCCTGTTGCGTCATCATTCCTGACTCAAGTCCCAAAGCGAGTTGCACTTTCTGTTTCATCCGTTCAACCGTTACCGTGCGAACTGCATCCGTTTCCTGAATTAACAGGTGAAAGCTGTTTGAACCCAGATCAATTGCGGCTCTGGTTACTACCTTAACTGTCATATACGGTCTCGTTTCATTCGCCTGATTCACTTGAAAGCAGGTTTTTATTAAGCAGGTGGTAAAGATCCCACCAGAACGCGCCATGGAGTGTTATAATTATTAGTCAATTTGCACAAATTCCATCAAAGGAGATTATTTAATGAGCGACAATATCGTTCATGTAACAGACGCAAGCTTTCAAAGTGACGTTTTAGAAGCCGACAAACCTGTACTTGTAGACTATTGGGCCGAGTGGTGCGGTCCATGCAAAATGATAGCACCCATTCTTACCGAAATTGCCGAAGAATATGCAGGCAAATTGAAAATTTGCAAGATGGATATCGATGCCAACCAGGAAACTCCACCAAAGTTTGGCATTCGCGGGATTCCAACGCTAATGCTGTTCAAAAATGGCGAATTAGAGGCTACCAAAGTTGGTGCCCTGTCCAAATCACAGCTTGCCGCATTTTTAGACAGCAATATTTGAGTCTGGCAACCCACTTGACGCCGCAAGCAAAGCCGCTACACTGTAGGCGCAGTTTCAATGTAGCTCGGCGTTTTGTAACCGTGACTAAAAAAAGAACAGGTTGTTAGAAAAACTGTTTCTGAAAGTCATTAAATCAAGTGTCAGGCAAACTCCATCAACCAAGATCCGATTAACAAACCTGAGAACTGCACGTTGTTTGTTCCGCTGTACGCTTCGATCTAATTAACTCCCCTGTAAGCACGAATAGCCAACAGCGAAAAAAGTTATGTTACGCGCATAAAACCGCGCGATTCCCATCATTCCCTAAAAATTTAAAACCTGAAGAAAACCCAAAATATTATGAATCTAACAGACCTTAAGACCAAAGCAGTAAGCGAACTTGTAGAAATGGCAGCAGAGATGGGCATTGAAAATGTAGCCCGGTCTCGCAAGCAGGAAGTAATAGCCGCTATTCTGCGCAAACATGCTAAACAGGGCGAAGACATTTTTGGTGACGGTACGCTGGAAATCCTGCAGGACGGCTTCGGCTTTCTGCGCTCAGCAGACAGTTCCTATTTGGCAGGCCCCGACGATATATACGTTTCTCCAAGCCAGATCAGACGCTTCAATTTGCGAACCGGCGATAGTATCTCGGGGAAAATTCGGCCTCCTAAAGATGGTGAACGATATTTTGCCCTACTCAAGGTTGCCGAGATAAATTTCAGTGAACCAACCGGCAAAAAACAGAAAATACTATTCGAAAACCTCACCCCTTTATTTCCCGAAGAGCCACTTGTTCTGGAACGCGGAAACGGCAGCACAGAAGACTTAACCTCGCGGATTATTGACCTGGTAGCGCCCATCGGAAGAGGTCAGCGGGGTTTAATTGTCTCTCCACCCAAAGCAGGTAAAACCCTGATTCTGCAGAATATCGCGCAATCCATCGAATCAAATTACGACGATGTGGTTTTGATTGTATTGCTGATCGACGAGCGCCCGGAAGAAGTTACCGAAATGCAACGCTCGGTGCGAGGAGAAGTGGTTGCCAGCACATTTGACGAACCGCCCTCCCGACATGTCCAGGTTGCCGAAATGGTAATCGAAAAAGCCAAGCGGCTGGTTGAACATCGTAAAGACGTAGTGATCTTGCTCGACTCAATTACCCGGCTTGCACGAGCCTACAACACTATAGTGCCAAGTTCTGGCAAGGTACTAACCGGTGGCGTAGATGCACATGCACTGGAGCGGCCAAAACGGTTTTTTGGCGCTGCGCGCAACATTGAGGAAGGTGGAAGCCTTACCATTATTGCAACCTCGCTTGTTGATACCGGTTCAAAAATGGATGAGGTGATTTACGAGGAATTTAAGGGAACGGGTAACCAGGAGTTACATCTGGAACGAAAAATTGCGGAAAAAAGGGTTTACCCGGCAATAAACGTTCGACGTTCCGGTACCAGACGAGAAGAAAAATTGATGAGCGAGGGCGACCTGCAGCGTATCTGGATACTTCGCAAAATTCTGCATGACATGGACGATGTTGCTGCAATTGAATTTCTAATCAACAAAATGAAAGACACCAAGACCAACAACGAATTTTTTGGTGATATGAAAGGTGGCAAACAGACCAAAGCTGCCAAACTGGCTAAGTAGGTTTTTCTGGCAGGGGGATGCTCTCAAGGTTTCCGGCAAGAATCATGGCCTGTGTCATATAATCACGACCGCGCGCGTCTTCCCCGGTAGCCAGGCATAAACGTCCCAACTCAGCGTAAATCTGAGCGGTTTTTTCAATTCGCAGGCTGGCCTCAAAATATTCCCGCGCCTGGTCCCAGGCACCACTACGCATACTAATCCGGCCAAGGCTCATCAAGAGCGCAGGATCATCAGGATGTTGTTTTAACCAGGCCTGTCCCAGGTGTAACTGTTTGGCATCATCCTTACCGTTAATCCGGCCGTACACACCCGCCAGACCTGAATGCCAGTTGTGTTTAATAGCCTTAACCAAAACGCTTTCCGCCATACCTTGCAGATCATGCGCCAGCAAAGAGTTCACGTACGCCAACACCAGCTCGGAGTTCATGCTTACCTTTTTTGGCACTTTGTCCCAGAAGGCGGGCAATGCTGCCTCCATGTTCATCTCCTGCTCAACAAGCTCTTCTTCAGCTCGACGCAAAAGCTTGCTCCATGCAAGCATTTCCAGGTTTTGAACCTCTGTTGCATTCAAACCGTCCTGGCCTGGAGATTGATTACGCAGGTCCACAATCAGCAAGGTCAACGCATTCCAGTCCTCCAATTGTTGATAGCACTCAGCCAACATTTTTAGAACAACTGCGTGTTTGGTGGATTGACGGTTCAGGTCCCGCAAAGTTGCCAGGGCAGCTTCCCACTGTTCCTGGCCCAATTGCAGTTGCGATTGAACGAGCCCCACCGCAAAGCGGGAACCCGGTGTTGATTCGTGTGCCATGCGCAAAAAATTATCTCTCTCGGACAGCTCTCCCAATTTATCTGCAGCTCTCGCTGCGGCCAGATAGTTGACCAGAGGGGTTTCCGAACGGGATGCTGCCGCAACAAGTGCTTTTTTTGCTTCCAACCAGTTTCCTTCTTCCAGCAATAACAGGCCTTTTACGGAACGTGTACGTGATTTGTGCAGCAACCGTCCCTGGTTCCACGATTTCAAGCCAAGCCGTGAGTGTAAAAAGCCGGACAAAAACATCAAAATGAGACGTATCAGAAAATACAAGACTACCAGTGCCAGAAGGGCAAACCAGACACTGGTTTCCAGGCTTAGATTGTCATAAGCAACAAGTACATAACCAGAGTCCCGCGCTACCAGCGTTCCAATCAGCGCCCCCATGACAAGCGCAAGTAAAACAAATACCAGCAAGGCAATCATGATGGGTCTTCTTTGTCGCCAGATGGACCAGATCGACGTAGCTTGAGCAAATGATTAAGTGAAGCGGATATTCCAGGCAACTCAGCTGCAAGCTCTACTTTAAGTAAATACTCTATGCCAGCCAGCATACTTTTTGTTTTGCCATTGTCTGTATCCAGATATTTCGTTATCCAGGATTTACTGGACTCCAGACTTTGGTTAAACAAAACAGCATCCCTTTTGAGTAACGCCAACTGCGCACGTTCCAGCATGAGCCTCAAATTCATTTCCAGATAGGCCGCTTCATCCGGTTGTAATAGCGGCCTAAACCCTTCATCTGGATACGTCCTGAATTCAAACATGTTACCAATACGATCGAGAAACCCGCGCAAGCCACTTTGTGCGGGTGCTGATTCAACTGTTGAAGAATTTACACGGCTGTGCGTTTCGGGCTCTGTCCCAATGTATTGGGGCAATCGTAATGGCAAAAATTCAATGTCTGTTTTGAGCGCCTCAATGCGCAGAAACAAACCCTGAAAGTCCAGTTCGTTTACATGGACAAGACTCTGCAGTTCTTCGGAAATACGCGTGCGTACACCATGCAGGGAAAAATCGTCCATTTCCTGCAGTATCAGGTCGGCACTCGTTAACAACTGAATTGTGCCACGCACATCCTCCTCCAGCAGCAAGCGATGGTTGGCTATGCGAAGCAGATATTCTATTTCTGCAAGTTTCCATTCCCTGCCTCCGGGCGGCGCACTGTTAACCGCCTCATTTACCTGTCGCGCAAGATCGTCCTTGAGCGCGACACGCTCAGTTTCCTGGCGCTCCAGAGCGCTTTCAAGATGAGAGCTAAACTCGGAAAATCTGGCATCAGTAGATGCCCGCAAATCGTTGAACCCGGTACGTACAACATCAAGTTCAGATATTTCGGAAGAATTCGCAACCTTGTACAACAGTTCGTACGCAAGATAGATACTCACGCTCAGCGAGCCCATGGATAACAAAAACATCAGTACCAGCCACCAACCTGAAAAACCCTTGCGCGCACTTTTGTTTCCCTGCGCCTCTTCGGGTTGTTTACCACTTGGCTCAGGCTGTTTACCACTTGGCTCAGGCTGTTCGTTTTCGCTCATTTTTCTGGAACTCCTGATCTATCAAGCACATGAAAATAGTGTATCCAGCGCGTTACGTACGGCTTCGGAGGATGCTCCATCAGAAACGATTACCCGCTTCACGCCCGCGGCACTTGCCTGTTCGGCTACCCGTATGGACGGCAACAGGATCGGCACGCGCTCCGGCAGGTCAGATCCTGCCTCCAAAAAAAACTGTAAGCCTTCTCCGCTGGAGATTATAACTGCATCCACATCGCGAGTGTCCTGCAAAGCCGCAAGGGATGGAAGCCGTTGATACACTTCGGCCCGTCCAACTTTTGCGCCCCTGCGCTGTAATTGGGTCTGCAGGGTTTCACGACCACCTCGCCCACAAACTATCAGAATATTTGTTCCGTTTACACGTTGTAAACCTTCCAGCGCAAGCAACCCCTCGCTGCTAGCCAGCGGCGGACACTCCGCGCTCAGCCCCAGCAGTAAAAGCTGACGTTTCGTTTCCGGCCCGACCGCATAAATTAAGGGATGATCCAAACCAGTGAGGTACGTTACCAGTTCATTTGCAAAACGCACCGCAGCAGAGGAAACAAAAATGAACGCCGATTTGTGTTCAAGCTCCAGATTTGAGAAATCAACCGATACTGCTTCGGTACGCACCACACTGCATACTCTCGTTTTGTAACCTGCCGCACTCAGGAAAGCAGACATAGCGTTGGCTCCAGGCTGGGAGCGCGTGATTAGTACCATGGGATTCATGCCTTTTGTTCGCGCAATGTTTGCAGCAATTTCCCGGCACCTTGTGCAAATAGCTGTTCCGCAGCTTGTGCACCGACAAGTTCACTGTCCTTACCACGCGCAGAGCCATGAATAATCTGCTTTCCTTTTGCATCTGAAAGCAAGCAGCGAACAAACAGCTCATCCCCTTCACGCTCACAATATGCAGCAAGTGGAAGGGAACAATCCCCACCCAAAGCCCTGCTCACTGCCCGCTCTGCCAATATGCACGCTTCTACCTGTGCATCATTAAGCACCGAAACCAGATTCCGGACATCGATTGCCTCGCTACAACATTCTATTCCAAGCGCCGCCTGTCCGGGGCAGGGTAAACTTTGTTCAACAGAGAGGGTTTGGTTAATTCTGTGTCCCAGGCCAAGCCGCTTTAGCCCAGCTGCCGCAAGTACAATCGCGTCGTACTCCCCTGCGTCAAGTTTGGAAAGCCGCGTATCTACATTTCCGCGTATCGATTGAAAAGTGAAGTCTGGTCGCAGTGCCGTCAATTGCGTTTGCCTGCGCAAGCTTGAAGAGCCAATTACTGCACCCTGCTTCAAACTCTCGAGACTACTATTTGTACTGCAAACAAGTGCATCCCGCACGTCCTCTCTAAATCCTGAAGCCGCAAGCACAAAGCCATCACTCAAGGTACTGGGCAGATCCTTCAGCGAGTGCACCGCAATATCCGCCTGATTATTCAACAGAGCCTGTTCCAGTTCCTTGATAAACAAACCCTTGCCCCCTATCTCACTAAGCGCGCGGTCCAGTCTTCTGTCGCCCTCAGTGGTAATTCCCACAAGTTCGACTTCCAGCATAGGGTAGTGAGACTCCAGCTGGTCCTTGATAAACCCAGACTGCCAAAGCGCAAGTTTGCTCTGTCTGGTAGCAATACGGATCTTTTTCATACTATGGGCATTCTCTCGCTTCGGATAATCGTTTTTTTCAGGGTCTGGCATTTGTGGATTAGAGTTTCTTGACGATTTTTCTCACGCTCGATATATGCCGACGACTCACCTGGATCTTCTCATCTACGCCTTCCATTCGAACTTCGTAATGTCCATCTTCATCCCGGTCCAGTCCCACAATGTGTTTTACCGCGACCAGGGAATTGCGATGCACCCGGATGAACTGCGTACCAAATTCTATCTCCAGATCGCGTAGCGTTTCGTCAATGAGCAGTTCGCCCTCCCCATGCCTCACCGTCACGTATTTCTGGTCAGCCTGCAAAAACCGAACGTCTTCTATGGCAACCAGCTCTATACCACGTCTGGTCCGAGCAGACAGGTGGAGGCGATGTTGACCGTCGGATTCAGCAATTGCTACCAACTGTGCCTTGTTGGTTTTACGAACGTTTATCAGTATTTCTTTTAGTTCCTCTCGTCGTACAGGTTTTAACAGGTATCCCACGGCATGCACCCGGAAAGCTTCTATGGCATGTTCTTCATAGGCTGTACAAAAAACAATAGCCGGGGGTTCCTCGAGTGCCATCATGTGACCTGCCGCTTCAAGGCCATCCATTCCGGGCATTCGAATATCCAGTAAAACCACATCGGGCAATAAGTCGTTGCACAGCGCAACGGCCTGCATACCGCTTGCAGCCTGACCTACTACCTGAATATCGGTAGCATCATCCAGCATACGTACCAGGCGGTCTCGTGCCAGTTTTTCATCGTCAACAATTAGCAGCTTCATTCGGATTCAACCACAGCGGGATACCTGAGTTCAGTAAAGTAACTGTCTGCTTCGACCCATGCCAGCAAACTGGCCTCTGATCCGTACAACGCGGCAAAGCGGCTACGTGTATTAGCCAGCGCCATTCTGTTACCCCTTACATCTGCATCCCCCTGTTCCACCAGGGGGTTTTGCACTGTTATAGCCAACACCTCGGATTCGCGGCGCACGTGTATACGAATTGTGCCACCTTCCGGCAATGGTTGTATGCCATGATAAATTGCATTTTCCAATAGTGGTTGAAGCGTTAATAACGGTATTTTCAATCGCGGCGGACAATTTTCCACTGTCCATTCCACACGCAACCTTTCTCCAAGACGTAATCCTTCAATGTGGATATACCGCTTGCAAAGGCTTATCTCCTCGTTGATTGATACCTGGTTACCCGCATCATTCAAGCTGGCTCGAAATAATTCTGACAAATCCTCAACGACGGTCTCTGCCATTTCGGGTTCAGTTGAAATTAGACTTGCAATGATATTCATACTGTTAAATAGAAAATGTGGCCGTATACGCGATTGCAAGGCCTGAATTCTTGATTGAAGTTCTGATTGTTCCTGTTCGCGCAGTTTTTGTTGTACATACAGGTATCGCATCACTACACCGGTGATGATACCCGCTATTCCAAGCTGCCGGGTGATCTGCCCCCAGTCCAGTGCCGGATTGGCAAAATCGGCTTCTCCTGAATAGACGAAGTGCGCTATCACGCTGACCAGTAAAGTTACCGACATCACCAGGATAAAGACGAAAGTGGCACCACGCGCCACGCCAATACCATTAAGAACGGGTCTTAAAGCACAAAGCACACCTGCACTACCCAACACGATCCACTGCACAGACAGGGATAACAACGCCAACCTGACCCAGGTTATGGGACCACCTGCCAGCAATAGTACAAAGACGATGAGCTCACCAATCAGAACCAGCATACAAATTGCCATGACATTGCAAAGATCAGGCATTTCAAAGTTTGTGTTTTCTATATTTCTATTACGATCGGCTTCTTTCACAATTTATTACCGCGCCTCTGAATATGCAGCCAATGAGCACCTATCTGCTGTAGAATAGGTTTCGTCTGTAGTCGCCATATAAGCTGCCGACTTTAACAAGGTGGAAGGGGTGTGGGAACCTCGGATACCACCCAAAACCAATCCGGACAATCGTGATCAGCAAAATGACCAAAAAATCACACAGCAACAGTTTATGGGGAGGGCGGTTCTCAGAACCGGTCGATGATTTTGTGCAGCGGTTTACTGCCTCGGTTAGTTTTGACAAGCGTTTGTACCATCATGATATTGAAGGCTCAATTGCGCATGCACATATGCTTGCAGAGGTCGGCGTGCTCACTCCGGAGGAAAAAAACACCATATGCTCGGGCCTGCAGGCAATACGCGAAGAGATTGAAGCAGGTAAATTTGACTGGCACGTAAGTCTGGAAGATGTGCACATGAATATTGAGTCGCGCCTCATCAGTCTTATTGGGGAAGTAGGCAAAAAGTTGCACACCGCAAGATCGCGCAACGATCAAATTGCGACGGACATACGCCTGTACCTGAGAGACGAGCTGGACACTCTTCTTCAACTAAAAACAGATGTACTTAACGCCCTTGCGGATCTGGCAGAGAAACATACCGACACTATTATGCCTGGTTACACGCACTTGCAGGCGGCTCAACCTGTTACCTTTGGCCACCACATGATGGCCTGGTTTGAAATGCTGCTGCGAGACAGAAATCGCCTGCTGGATTGCAGGGCGCGCTTGAACGTGATGCCGCTTGGAAGTGCAGCACTGGCTGGTACTACCTTTCCCATCGATCGTAAGATAACCGCCCGATTATTATCCTTTGACGGGATTAGCGAAAATTCTCTTGATGCCGTGAGTGATCGCGATTTTGCAATTGAATTTTGCGCTGTTGCAAGTATCACAATCTCACATATGTCCCGATGGGCTGAGGAACTCGTTCTGTGGTCCAGTACCCAGTTTGGCTTTATCGATCTGCCTGACCGGTTTTGTACGGGTTCAAGCATTATGCCGCAAAAGAAGAATCCGGATGTTCCGGAACTAATCAGGGGCAAGGCCGGCAGGATAACCGGAAACCTCGTATCCATGCTCACGCTTATGAAAAGCCAGCCACTGGCCTACAACAAGGATAATCAGGAAGACAAGGAACCACTATTTGATTCAATTGACACCATGAAAGACGTTCTGTGTGCAATGGCTTCGATGCTACCGCACGTTACTCCGAACAAGGACAAAATGTACGCCGCCGCCCAGCAGGGTTTTGGTACGGCAACCGACCTTGCAGATTATCTGGTTCGTAAGGGCCTCCCGTTCAGGGACGCCCATAGCATTGTTGGTCAGGCCGTTGCATGCGCTATCCACGAAAACAAGGCACTGGATCAGCTCACACTTGCAGAGTTACAAAAATTTTCTGCCAAGATTCATCAGGATGTGTTTGATGTGTTAAGCCTTGAAGGATCAGTTAGTGCAAGAAACCATTTCGGTGCAACCGCACCAGAGCAGGTGCAACTGGCGATAACTCGTGGCCGCGAACGCTTACAAAAATAGGGGAGGATATTCACTTGCGATTGTTTACCAGATTGTTGTTTTCCTTCCTGCTTATCTCCTACGTGGCAACCTGTGGTCAACAGGGTCCTCTCTATTTGCCTGATGAAAAACCATCTGCCTTGCAGGATGTCGGGAACCAGATTCTCCATGGCGAAAAAGTGTTCAATGATGCACGTGCTTAGTCAAAAAAACGGCGAACTTTACATGGAATCAGTTCCCTTGAACAAAGTCGCTGACACTTATGGCACACCTGCTTACGTGTACTCCAGAGCTGCAATAAGCAAACAATATCACAGTCTGGAAAATGCGCTGGGGAACCAGACGCATCAAATATGCTTTGCTGTAAAGGCAAACAGCAATATCGGTGTGCTGGGATTGTTAGCCAGCCTGGGCGCGGGATTTGATGTGGTCTCTTCGGGAGAACTCGAGCGGGTATTGCGTGCAGGTGGACAAGCCAACAAAATCGTCTTTTCCGGAGTTGGAAAAACTGCGGCTGAACTCGATTTCGCATTAAAACTGGGCATACAGTGCATCAACGTTGAAAGTCATGCTGAATTAATCCGGCTGGAAACTCGCGCCAGGTTACTGGACAAAACAGCGCCCATATCCATACGTATAAATCCGGACATTGACGCAAAAACACATCCGTATATTTCAACCGGTTTATCAGAAAATAAATTTGGTGTAGCTCCCGGTGTTGCCCTGGACCTGTTTGCTTATGCAGATAAGTCGGAGTTTTTGAAAGTCGAGGGAATAGACTGTCACATTGGCTCACAGATAACCGACCTTTCGCCTTTGCTCGAGGCCGCACGCTTTCTGCTCAATATGATTGATGTGCTCGAGAAAAGTGGTATAAGCATCAGCCATATAAATATGGGCGGTGGCGTTGGGGTTAATTATTCCGAGGAAGAGATTTTTGACATTAGTGAATACGCCAAGGGGCTGACTCAACTACTGCAAGGGCGCAATCTCAAATTGTTTGTCGAACCGGGACGTTTCCTCGTAGCCAACGCCGGAGTTCTGTTGACCCGCGTTGAATACCTCAAACCAGCCCCTGCCAAAACAGCCGGAAAAAATTTTGCTATAGTCGATGCCGCCATGAACGATCTAATTCGACCAGCACTTTATCAGGCTCAACACAAAGTGGCGTGCGTTAACGTATCGCCTAAAGAAGCAAACTCGAAAGTTCAATGGGATCTGGTCGGCCCGGTTTGTGAAAGCGCAGATTTTCTTGCAAAAGATTGTCCCCTGCACCTCGAGCAAGGTGCCTTACTGGCGATTTTGACAACAGGTGCTTACGGATTTGTACAATCATCCAATTACAACAGCCGGAACCGGGTAGCTGAAATTATAGTTGCGGACGACAAATTTCACCTCGTGCGGCGTAGAGAAACTATCAACGATCAGCTAACACTGGAGTTCTTGCTGCCTGCCTCCCATTACCACCGGGATAGTGATCCGGTCAAAATTTCCGGGGACTGAAATTGCGTTTAAACTTTTCCAAAATGCACGGTGCGGGTAACGACTTTATGGTGTTAAACCTGATTACGCAGCAATACAAACTGGAAAGCAGTGTCATTCGCCATTGGGGAAACAGGCATACCGGTATAGGATTTGACCAGCTATTGGTTGTGGAGCCACCGGGCAATCCGGACGTCGATTTTCATTACCGAATTTACAACAGTGACGGCAGCGAAGCTAAACAATGTGGCAATGGTGCGCGTTGTTTTGCGCGCTTTGTATATGATCAGCAGTTGAGCCTAAAGCAGTCCCTGGTGCTGGAAACAATAGGTGGGCGCATCCGTACATTTCGTCGACCAGACGGTGTTATCGAAGTAGACATGGGGGCGCCTGATCTGGCTGATGCTGTTACTATCGAATCAACAAATGCGGCACCACAATCGCTCCAGTGCACACCCGTAACCAGCACTCTGGAAATCGACGGAAATGCGGTGACATTTACCCAGGTATCAATGGGTAATCCTCACGCGGTAATTTTCGTCAGCAATGTAGTCAATGCCGACCTGGATTCTATTGGTGCAGCCCTTGCGTGCCACGCATTTTTTCCTAATGGTGTGAACGTAGAATTTGCCGAAATCGTCGATCCGGGGTTCATGCGGCTCAGAGTGTTTGAGCGCGGAGCCGGTGAAACCCTGGCATGCGGGTCCGGGGCTTGCGCTGCAGTGGTTGCTGGCATACTACATAACAAACTGAACGCAAAAGTTAAGGTTTCACTTCCGGGTGGTAAATTGCGTGTAAACTGGCCCGGCAAAAATGCCTCGGTTGTGCTGGCGGGCCAGGCACGAATGGTTTTTGAGGCAAGTGTACAAGTTTAAGGAAGAGTTTATATATGAAAGCCAAGCAATCCTTATCCCCGCTCGACGATGTCACAATTGCCGAGTACCTAAGACACAATCCGGGGTTTTTTGACCAGCACGCGGATTTGCTTGCTGACTTGCAGCTTCCGCATCAATCCGGAGAAGCCGTATCGTTGGTCGAACGGCAGATATCTGTCCTGCGTTCGCGTAATACCGAGCTGCGTAAACAGCTTAAATTCTTGTTGAGTACAGCCAATGATAATAACGCTCTGTTTGAAAAGGTGTGCGATATGACTCTGGCCCTGATAGATACACGCACACTGCTGGACGTAGATCTGGTGTTGGCAGAAAAACTGGCTATTCAGTTCGCCGCCGAATATGTGGTTTGTTACGTATGCAATAAACCTGAAAATTCTCAGGACGAGAAACAACGCCGGGGTGAATCAGGTGTGCATATACGCTTTGCAGATGCCCTGCCACAGATCAGTTTAATGAAATCCAGTGAAGTTGTGTGTGGGCCAATACGCCCGGAAGAGTTTTCCGTGCTGTTTCCCTACGCTAGCGCAATCAGCGGATCAGCGGTGCTTGTACCTTTGACAATGAAGCTGTCCCGAAAAAGTACATTGTCTTCAGAAGACGTTATCGTTGGCGGATTGCTCGCTATTGGAAGCAACGATCCGGAACGTTTTTCTTCAGACCTCGGGACGGTGTTTCTGAAATTTATGGGTGATATTCTGTCGCGTGTTTTGGAGTCCGTTTTGTATAAAGATGCCGATTCGACCAGCATGCAGTCCCTGAAATAACCCGGCGGTAAAAATTGCGATAGATACTATGACAGCCGACCCGCTCATCGAAAAATATCTGGATATACTGAAGTACCAAAAGCAGTACAGTAAAAATACGATAGGAGCCTACCAGCGCGATCTGGATAGATTTGTAACTGTAAGTAATCTTGGGTCACTGGAAGAAGCTCAGCCTCATCACGTGCAAAGTTTTGTTAACTACCTGCACCGTCGCGATCTGGCCCCGCGTACCATACAGCGACACCTTTCAAGTATTCGCGCCTGTTTTGCCTATCTGGAGAAACACCGTTACCTGAAAAGTAACCCTGCTGTTTCAGTACGTGCTCCGAAAAACCAGCAAAAACTTCCCCGGCTTCTCGACACAGACCAGGCCGCAAAATTACTTGCATTTGAACCACGCACCAAATTGCAGGTGCGTGACAAAGCCATGATGGAGCTATTTTATTCCAGCGGATTGCGTCTTTCTGAACTTGTTGGGATAAACATGTCTGATTTGAATCTCGGTGATGGTTTTGTGAGTGTTACCGGAAAGGGTAAAAAATCCAGACAGGTACCACTAGGCAGGCATGCCAACACAGCTTTACAAAAATGGCTAAAATACTGTCCTGAATACGGCAACAACACTCCAGTGTTCACCGGCAGGAACGCTAAAAGAATTAGCCCAAGAACGGTGCAGTCCCGACTAAAGCATTACGGGAGAACAGAGCTGGACGATATCGCTCTGCATCCCCATATGCTGCGACACAGTTTCGCCAGCCACATGCTCGAATCCAGCGGAGATCTGCGCTCGGTCCAGGAACTGCTTGGTCATTCGGACATATCGACGACTCAAATCTACACCCACCTGGATTTTCAACACCTAACCAAGGTGTACGATAATGCGCATCCCCGGGCCAAGCGCAAACCCAAATGATAAAACTGGTGACTTTCGACCTGGATGACACTTTATGGGATGCGGGGCCGATATTACGCGCTGCTGAAGAAAAGCAATTTGACTGGATTCAGCAACAGGTTCCTGAGTTCTCAAACAAAATCCAGCGCAGCGAATTAAACGGTATCCGAAAACAACTTGTACAACAAAATCCGCTGCTCAAACACAACCTTACTGATTTACGCAGGACTATACTCGCCACAGCGCTACAACAAATAGGGCTGGACAAATCCAGCGCTGAATCGCTTGCACACCAGGCGGTGGAAGTATTTTTGCAAGGCAGGCATGACGTCAGTTATTTCAACCACACCTTCGAGGTACTGAAGATATTGTCTAGCCAGTACACATTGGCCGCGCTTTCCAATGGTAATGCTGATGTCAAGCGCCTGGAAATTGGCCAGTATTTTTCCTTTAGCTATTCCTCTGCAGATGTTGGCACAGGCAAACCTGCACCGGATATGTTTCTGGCAGCATTAAAACATCTCAATATTCAAGCCGAAGAGGCGGTGCATGTAGGGGATCATCCAGAGAACGATATTCGCGCCGCAGCCCAGGCCGGACTGGGCGCAATCTGGCTAAATATTGCGGACCAAACACCTCCGGTGGGCGTTGCCTATCAGGAAGTGGAATGCCTGAGCGAAATTCCTGACTGCCTGACTACGTTCCAGCACTCGCCAGGTAACACACCATAACCTGAGTTATCAGCTTGCAGTCGATTCCGTTTTATCCGCCAGGCGCGCATGCGCCGTAATATAGGCTTTAAGTGCATCTATATCGGCGGCGATGGCTACTTTTCGTTCTTCCAACTCCGCAAGCTGTTGCAGTCGGGGATGTTGGAGAGCGGCCATTGTTTCGGATTGGTCTTTCAAAGACAGCGCGCGTTTTATAGCTTCAGGAAATTTGGCGGGGTGCGCAGTGGCAAGACATACTACCGGCTCGTCACTCTTGATTAGCCGAGCGGCTGCCACCCCAACAGCAGTATGCGGATCAAGCACATAGGCATGCTCGTTGGCATATTTCGCTATCGTATCGAGGGTCTCTCTCGTATCTATGGAAACTGCCCGAATGGTTTCATCTACAGGATGGTTATGTTGCAAAACCACTTCGCCCTGCGATTCAAATTCTTCCATAAATTTACATACCGCGGCGGAATCCATGCCTGACCGCAGGTACAGGTAACGTTCAAAATTGCTCGCTACCTGTATGTCCATAGAAGGGCTAAGCGTAAAATGAACGCCACCCTTTTTGTAAATTCCCGTATTAAAGAAAACCGGTAATATATCGTTCTCATTGCTCGCCAAAACCAGAGTTTTTATGGGAAACCCCATCATTTTCGCAATATAACCAGCCAGAATGTCACCGAAGTTGCCAGTTGGGACACAAAAAGAAACCCGCTGCGTTAATTTTTTACTGAGTTTGAGGCTCGCATAAGCGTAGTAGACCACCTGAGCCAATACACGCGCCCAATTTACGGAATTTACCGCACCCAGATGAAACTCCTGCTTAAACTCCAGATCGTTAAATACCGATTTCATCAGCGACTGACAGTCATCAAAACTGCCATCGACTGCCAGACAAAATACATTGTCGTCTGTAACCGTAGTCATCTGGAGTTCCTGAAGGCGACTTGGTTTTCCCTGGGGATACATGACAAAAATATTTATCTTTGCCTTGCCCTGAACACCAGCAATCGCCGCGCTTCCGGTATCTCCACTGGTCGCACCCAAAATATTCATATGCTGGTTGCGACTGGCCAACAGATATTCAAACAGGTTGCCCAAAAATTGTAGCGCTACATCCTTAAAGGCCAATGTTGGACCATGAAAAAGCTCCATGACATGAATATTACCCACTGCTACAAGCGGCGTTATGTCAGGAGAATCAAAGTTTGCATAACTGCGTTGGATAAGGTCGCGTAGATCATCTGATGCGATGTCGGTGATATATTCCCGCATGACCTCAAACGCAAGATCAACAAATTCAAGGTCGAGCAAGTCCTCAAGCCTGTTTCGCAGGGAGGGGATTTTTTCCGGTAAAAGCAGGCCACCGTCCGGCGCAAGTCCGGCTAGAACTGCTTCCTGAAATTGCATAGGGCTTGTTGCCCCACGCGTACTGACATACTGCATAGTATTCCCTGATAAAACTCGAAAACACTATTCTATGGAAGCCTCACGTAATTGCCACGCAAGCTCAGCATTTATTACCAGATTCTGGTTATTCCTCGGGTCCCGAACTATAGGAGTTATCGGGATTATCCAACGACTCTGATCTAACGTACTGGTTTACAGATTCAATAACACCCCCTTTTGCCAAAAATTGTTCAACGTCCGCCGCCAGTTGTCCGCGCAAAATATTACGTGCGCTCACTGTATGTACAGTACCTGCACCTGGTGATCGGCCAGGAATTGGTCCTTCTTTATCCCCGATAGCCATAACTGCTCCTGTCTATGAAATCCATTCAATCTCCATTAACAGGTTAGCGATATGTTTACGCAAGCTGGTGATTTCAAATTCGTGAACAGGGTCACAGGAAGGTGGAAAGATTCTTTACGAAGCATTGCACGCCATGCCAGGCACGCATACAAATAGTCCGGTAGAAACCCAGGCACACCCCTGATCCGGTGCGCCCGGTTCGCGAATCTAGAAGATGTACCCTCGCTCCTCGTGGGAGGCCAAATCCAGCCCAATGCTTTCTTCTTCCTCATTCACCCGAAGGCCCATGATTGCGTCAATGGATTTGAGCAAAATAAACGATACCACTGCTGTGTATATCACTGTGGCAATCACACCCAGACCCTGAATGCCCACCTGGGCCAGAATGCCACCTTCCTCAACTCCAAAGCCCGCACCGCCCAAAGACTCGGCGCAGAATACTCCTGTAAGCAGAGCACCAATAATGCCACCTACTCCGTGAACACCAAATGCATCCATGGAATCATCATAGCCAAATATTTGTTTCAATTTTGATGCCGCAACAAAACAGCCCGCACCAGCACATAAACCAATCACCAGGGCACCCATTGGACCTACTGCTCCAGCGGCTGGCGTAATCGCTACCAGGCCGGCTATTGCACCAGAGGCAATGCCAAGTACACTTGGCTTTTTAAATACCGTCCACTCCACAAACATCCAGGACAAAGCAGCAGTAGCAGACGCAATCTGTGTCACAGCCATGGCCATACCGGCAACATTATCGGCAGCCAGTTCAGAGCCCGCGTTAAATCCAAACCAGCCCACCCATAACATGCCCGCTCCTATGAGCGTCAGGGTCAGATTATGGGGTGCCATAGCGGTTGTGGGGTATCCGGAGCGCTTTCCCAGAACCAGCGCGGCGACCAGACCCGCTATCCCTGCATTAATATGAACTACGGTGCCACCCGCAAAATCCAGAATTCCCTTGTTTCCCAACCAGCCGCCATCGCCCCATACCCAGTGGCAAATCGGTGCATAGACAATGGTGAACCAGAAAACCATGAAGACCATCATGCTGGAGAATTTGATGCGTTCCGCAAACGCCCCTACAATCAGTGCCGGTGTGATAATCGCAAAAGTCATCTGGAAGGTCATAAACACAGATTCGGGAATAGTGCCAGACATCGAATCCACACTTAGGCCTTTCAGGAACATTTTCTCGAGACCACCCCAGAAAGCACCCTCGCCACCAAAGGCTATGCTGTAGCCATACACTACCCACAACACTGACATAAGCGCGCATATTGCAAAACACTGCATCATTACAGACAACACATTTTTACTTCGCGCCATGCCTGCGTAAAAAAGTGACAAACCTGGTATGGTCATCATAAGCACCAGGGCTGTCGCTGTTAACATCCACGCCGTATCTCCGGAGTTAAGTTCGTCCGCAAATACCGACAAACTGCCAAAAGCAATCAGGCCCGATGTGAATAATTTTTTTCCTAGCCCAGGTCTACTCTCACTACCGACTGTTGTGCTGCCACAGGCGGCACTCACTTTCGCTATATCTTCCACAATATTTTCCTCTAAGTACAAAAAAAGTACCGAACACTAGACTGCGTCTGCGCCGGTCTCCCCTGTGCGAATTCTGATTAGATTTTCAAGTGTGGAGACAAAAATCTTGCCATCGCCCACCTTGCCCGTATTTGCCGCACCGGTAATAGCCTCAATGCAGCTATCCAGCAGATTATCGTCAATGGCTATTTCCACTTTTACTTTCGGCAGAAAATCCACCACATATTCTGCTCCACGGTATAGCTCGGTATGACCTTTCTGCCTGCCAAAGCCTTTAACTTCGGTAACAGTCATGCCCTGAACCCCTATGTCCGAGAGCGCCTCTCTAACATCATCCAATTTGAATGGCTTAATTATTGCTGTAACAAGTTTCATTGTTTCTCCTAAAACTATTTGTAGTTCCTGCTGCTATTTCTTTGTGGAAGAATATTAGCCAGCAGATTCTCTCTCAATTAGAAGCTTTTCGATACAGATAACACCACAGTGTTTTCACACAGTTTAGTGCCCGCGAAACACTCCTGTTTCTTCAGGTCGGTACCCACGAAGGAAAGTCCCCATTCAGCGCCAAGCTGTTCGGTGGTAAGCGAGACGCTGTAATCCAGGTATCCGTTTCCGGCGCTGCCGTCAGCAGGAACAATAAACTCGGCAAACCTGGCGTTATTCTCGAAGATATTCATTGCCACGTGAAAATTTACATTCAGGTTATCGACCACGTCCATTCCATAGTCGGCGTACAGATACCAGAACGTACCTGTCTCAGCGAAATAGTCATTGGATACTGCCAGCCCAAGCGTTGCATCCGAAAAGGACAGACTGGCGTATAACTCCTGATAATCCAGGTCGGGAGAGGCATCGTCTTCCGGATAGGCGTAGTACATATACCCAACATCATAGCTAAGGGTTTCGTTTATTGCTCCGCCATAACCAACATATAAGTCTGTTTCAATAGCAGCACCCGAAAAGGTAACGTTGGATGCCCACACACCCGCATAGAAACCACTCTCGGTTTCAATATCGAAGCCACCCTGAATGGCCATTGAGCGGTCTCCCTGGGAAATACCCCTAAATCGGTAATCTGATGCGAGCGTGGTATTGGCGGAAATTTCTGCAGCATCAAGACTGCCACCCGTACATAAACCAACCATAACCAGTAAAAACACTTTTTTGTTCATAGATCCTCCTGTTGTTATCGAAAACGCGCTGAAACCGCGTCCGCACCTGAGAGGGGAGAGCAGATATCATGCCAACTTGCCAATTAGAGAGATTCACAGGCGTTAAACTGCTGCAGGCTTACCCACAAACATGCAAACGCACTACAAAGGAGCCGGTTTATGTGAGCCACGCACAAGTCTGGTGCAATTCGCCTGCAGGAATGCACTTACAAGCGCTCAGGACAATCACTCACCTGCGCTGTCGTCATCAATGCTGGTTCCTTGTAACACAGCAAGGTAAAATTTTTTCTGTACACAATGCAATTTTGCAATCGAGAGCCTATGACGGAAAAAGCAAATTTTATCGAATCCATCGCACGCCAATTATCCAATCAGCTCAGTGAAGCTGTTTCACAGGTGCTTCCACATCTGGTGAACAGGGGAGAATCTTCGCGCCCATACATCAACCCGGATGATCTGAGTGCAAAACTAAAACCCATTATTGAGCCCATTCTGGAAAAGTTCAGCCTTGTTCCAATGGCAGAATTCGAAGCCCAGACCAGATTACTGGAATCATTAAACGCGCAGATACAAAACCTGGAAGCGCGCCTGCAAGCTATAGATGAGAGTGGGGAGCGTGCGAACGAGACCGCTGACTAGGACACTCCAGATATTATGCCGAATGCAACTTCCACGGTTTTTGCACGTGCGCTAAACGGTATAGACGCCCCCGGAATAATCGTAGAAACACATATACGCGGCGGTTTGCCCGGTTTTTCCATCGTTGGCCTCCCGGAAACGGCTGTTCGCGAGGCCAGAGACCGGGTTAAAAGTGCCATTCTAAACTCCGGCTTTTCGTTCCCAAAAGTGCGCGTCACAGTAAATCTCGCCCCGGCGGATATTCCAAAAGAAGGCGGGCGGTTTGATCTGGGCATAGCCATCGGAATTTTGTGCGCTTCCAGGCAGCTGCCCACTACCAGACTTGCACACATGGAAATTCTGGGAGAGCTGGGCCTGAGAGGTGATGTACGACCCGTTAGAGGTGCTTTATCAGCAGCAATAGATGCAAACACATGTGGTCGCTCGCTCATGGTGCCAGTTCAAAATCTTGGAGAAGCCAGTCTGCTGCCAGCAAACACAGTATATGGCGTGCACAATCTGTTAGATGCCTGTCGCATATTGAACAATACAGATATCCCCGCAAACCTCGATGGCACCCCGCCAGTCCCGCACGTACTACTGAAACCTGCGCCTGACAAGGCGATAATCTGTCTGGATGACGTGAAGGGTCAATTCGCTGCAAAACGTGCATTGGTAGTTGCCGCTGCTGGTGGGCACCATCTCTTGATGATCGGGCCACCGGGATGCGGAAAGACCATGTTAGCGCTGCGCCTGAACAATTTGCTACCGGCCCCACAAGAGAAGGAGCTGGCGGAAATTGTTAAAATTCACTCTGCTGCGGGGTATTCAGACCTTTCCGAACTATTTGTCAATCGGCCATTTCGCAGCCCGCACCACAGTGCATCAACCGCATCCATCACAGGCGGGGGCAGGCCGATCATGCCCGGAGAAACTTCTCTGGCGCATCGGGGTGTGCTATTTCTGGATGAGCTACCGGAATTCAATCGACAGGTACTTGAGTCACTGCGTGAGCCAATGGAATCACGGGAAGTCATGATAACGCGCGCCAATAGTCGTGTTAGGTATCCAGCAGCCTTTCAGTTGGTTGCGGCTATGAATCCCTGTCCGGTGGGACGCACGTGTAATGAAAACACCTGTTTATGCAGTACGGAACAAAGGCGTCGGTACAACGCAAAGATTTCAGCACCCATACTGGATCGTATCGATATACACGTTCAGGTAGAGCCAGTGAGCGAACAGGAGCTGTTTGCAAATAGCCCACTTACCGAAGAAAGCGAAATACGTGAAAACATAGTTAATGCGCACTCAATTCAACGAAGGCGGAATGTAGACCTACTGAATTCGGAATTGTCCGCCAGACAGCTGAACCTGCACTGCGCGCTGGACGCAGGCACACGGAAGCTGCTTAAGCACGCAATCTCCAGGTTTGAGCTCTCTGCTCGAGCATGCCATCGCCTGTTAAAGGTGAGCCGAACAATCGCAGATCTTGAACAGGGCTGCCAGATAAAAGAGCGTCACATGAGCGAAGCCCTGTCTTACCGACAGGCCGCAGTACAACAATCCTAATTTACGTCGTCCAGCATATAATCCATGCCCGCACGTAGCTCATCGTCTGAACAATCCATACAGGTTCCGCGAGCCGGCATGGCGTTCAGACCATTTAATGTGCTCTCCCAAACAGCGTCCAGACCTTTTGCTATACGTGGAGCCCAATCTTCCGCATTCTGAAATTTGGGTGCTCCTCCAATACCGGCTGCATGGCAAATGAAGCACGAACTGTCATAAATTGCCTTTCCTGACCGTGCGGCACCACCTGCTGTCGCAGCAGCTTTTTGCGCACAGGCTTCTCCTGCCTTACATACCTTGCCGAAGGGCGTCATTCTTTCGCGCACCGTGTCGTCAGTCCCCGGAGGGACGCGCACTTCCGCCCAAGCTGAACCCACAAGAACAACACTCAGAACTGCCAATATTCGTCGCACTAAAACGCACCCCTTCCCAAATTATTTAGCATAAAAGCAGCGCGGATTATAGCCAAGTACGGCAGGTGTTAGAAGCTATCGTTTGGAGGCGCTCAAGGCTGTCTACAAGTTCCGCTCAGGGCTGTCTATAAGATCCGCTCAAGGCTGTTTAATCGATGTTTCTACTTGTCCAATCTGGAAGCCGAAATCATCTTCCAGTATTCCAATGCTCTGGCCTGGGCCAATTGTAGAAGGCTATCCTGGGTATATTGATCGCTCTCATCCAGGATGCCAGGCACCCAGCCAGTGAATAGTTGTAACGCTTCGTGGATTGTGTCTACCGCATAGACGTGAAATTCGCCGCGATCACAAACCTCCAATAGATCCGGATTGAGCATCAAATCACCCGCGTTGGTGCGTGGGATTACTACTCCCTGGTCGCCGGTCAGTCCTATATCTTTGCAAACCTGATAAAACCCTTCCACTTTTTCCGACACCGCACCAATTGGTTGGATGTGACCCAATTGGTCTATGGCTCCCGTCATCGCCAGATCCTGACGTAACGGTAAGTTTGTCAGCGCACTCAACAGGCAAACCATTTCCGCACCCGACGCTGAATCACCGTCAATTCCACCATAACTTTGCTCGAACGCGATGGACGCTGAAAAAGCCAGCGGGTGCCTGGTTCTAAGCAAATTCCGTAACAAGCCGCCCAGAATATAGAAACCCTTGGTATGTATCGACCCGGACAGTTCCGCCTCTCTTTCAATGTTAACTGTTCCAGCCGTACCAGGCCCTATGCTTGCGGTAATGCGACTGGGGAAACCATAAGTCAATGGACCGGCCTGAATAACCGCCAGTCCGTTTATCTGACCGATTTGTTCACCTTGGGTTTGAATTCGTATAGTGCCGTCGGTAATCAGTTTCCGGTAGCTTCTCGCCGGTAGATCTGCCCGATGCCGACCACGCTGAATTGCTGTATACACCTCCGCTCTACTGACAATTGAAAGTCCGGACTGAACGGCGACAAAGTGCGCTTCGCGGGCAACATCAGCCAGACGACCAAAACGGGTCGTCAATCTATTCCTAACGCCGGCAATGCGTGCACCGTGTTCAGTCATTGCCATAACGCCCGCACGGTCAAAGGGTAACAACTTTTCTTCACTGGCTATTCGAGCTAAAACCCCGGCGTAGTAGCGCACTCCATTAGCGTCACGCGGAACGGTGGTTTCAAAATCGGCAAGGACCTTGAATAGAAAAGGGAAATCAGGATCATACCTGTCGAGCATCTGATACAGACCGGGGTCACCGATAAGTACGACTTTTACCCGTAATGGTATCGGCTCCGGTTTCAATAGTGGTCCAGACCAGACGTAGCTCAACTCCGACGGCACAATTTCCAACTGTGCGGTTTTCAATGCCCGCAACAGGATCTTCCAGGAGCCTGGTTCGGCCAACACATCTCGTGCCTCAAGGACCAGATAGCCGCCATCGGCACGTAACAGTGATCCGGCGTGAATCATCAAATGATCTGATCTGAACGCACCTGCTGCAGAAAATTCGCGGTCAATATGGCCCAGCAGGTTTTGTAGGGTCGGTGACGTCTCCCGAACCACAGGACATGCACCGTGCGAATCTCGACTCAGAATCGGGTTGACCCGGTACAAACGGGTAAAATCCGCCTCTTCTTTTCCAAGTACTTGCAATCTATGCACAACCAGATCGTCAATCACGTTTTCCAGGTGCGCTTGTACAGCCTCCTCCGGAAATTCCGCCTGCATACGACTGACGTGAAAATCGAGAATACGCCGTGCCTCATTCTCGTACAGAGATTTCAATGCCTGACTGTGCTCGATCTGAATCTGGTGGATCTTCTGGCTTAGCTCTTCAAAGCGTTTTGCAAATTCAGAGATTTTAGAGTGAACAATCTCAATACGATCTGAACCGCCTTCCTCCTGGGCCGCAAGCTCCTCAAACTTGTTGAGCGGTACGGGTTCACCGTTTACCAGGGGTAAGATCGTCGGCTGCACCATTTGCCCCAATTGCAATGGTACGAGGGCTAGATCGTTCTCCCTCAGCTCATCTTCAAACGGTTTGCCTAACTCGCGAACGGATTCCTGTGCGGTATCGTCAAGTGCGCCACGTCTGGCGCGTATCGTGTCCGAAGCTAATTCAGGTGCGAGCTGTTCTTCTACAAATAAAACGAGACTGTCTATTCGCTTTACCAGGAGTGCACCTTTGCCGCGCGGAAGGGTAACAAGCAAAGGCGTATCCGGCTGCATAAAGTTGTGCACATAGCAGCGATCCGCCGTCGGCGGACAGGGCGGGTTGATTTCGGCCAACAATTGCTCCACCGTCGTTGCTCGACCTGTACCGGTCAGGCCCCGCACATAAATGTTGTGCCCGGGAGCATCGATCTCAAGACCAAAGCGTAGGGCATCGACTGCGTCATCCTGCCCCACCACGCCTCGAATTGGCTCCAGATCAGCGGTGGTCGTAAATGTCAGCCAATCTTCATCACAGTGCCAGCGCAACTCCGCAGACGGAATCTCCAGTGCTTCGACCTCAATCAATTCGGAATCGTCATTCATATAAGTAATACTCTCAGTCACCAAAGCGCCGCTGGGAACCGTATCACACGATGGTCCGCACAGCATGGTAAGCAGAATCGAATTGTCCGGTTTTTTTGAAAGTTAGAACGTCTACACAGCTGCAATTTCTCGCGAAGAAAAAGCCGACCCACGCCACTGCTATCCAGTTTTCTCATACCTGTTCCGGATAGACCTCAAATACGGAGCGAAGTCTTTATATCCGCCTTTCAAAATTCAGGTTTCAGTGCTACTTTGCGGGAGCGTTACAAAACGACTAATTAATAGAGGCATTAGTGCGATGAAAAAGATACTGGTTGGCATATTTGCATTGTTGCTCACCAACGCCAGTCCTGCTGATGAACTCCCATTCAACATCCTGGTGCAGGACGAATCTGTTGTTCAAGCCCTGCGCTCCAAGGACGCTGATGTCTGGATTAAGCTCAGTGAAGCACATCTGGGAGCAACAATTACGGTCAGGATCTCAAATGAAAATGGGGATTTTTATCGGAACTGGTTTACCGGGGATGCCGACCTGGTTTCAAGTGGGTATCGTAGTGCCGGTATTTGGACCGATCGTGTACAAACCCAAAGTAACTACATCGAATACTGGGTAGACGGGGTTTTAGTGTTGCACCTCGAACGAAAATAAACTTACCAGTTCGGCACCCGGACCGGGAGGAGGAATGGGCATTGGCGCAGGTATTGGCATAGCAAACTTCACCTTTGATGATGCTCGCGGGTTTTGGCGCTGGGTGGACCTCTGTGACAATGGTGGAGTGGATTCGATTTGGCAGAGCGACCGAATCATCGATGGCGTGCCGAACCTCGAAGCTATGAGCGTCATGGCCGCGCTGGCTGGCGGCAGCAAGAAACTCAAATTTGGTATGAACGTGGCGAGCATGGGACTGCGAAATCCGATACTCACGGCTAAACAATGCGCCACAATTGATGTGCTAAGCGAAGGGCGTCTGTTGCCAGCTTTCGGTGTAGGCAGCGCCTTGTCCAAAGACTTTGTGGCTACCGGCATACCCACCAAAGGCCGAGGCAAACGTACCGATGAGAGCCTGGAAATCATGTCGCGCCTGTGGGCTGAAGACCAGGTCAGCTTTCACGGTGAATACTATCAATTAGAGGAAGCTACGATCTCTCCCAAACCCGTGCAGAACCCTCTTCCGCTCTGGGTTGGTGGTTCTGCCAAACAAGCAATTGAACGCACGGCCACATGGGGAACGGGATGGCAGGCAGGTATTGAAAACGCCACTGACGTAGCTCCCGTTATCAGTGCCATTAAGACGCGAGCCATGGAGTTGGGGCGCCCTATCGATGACGATCATTTTGGTGCGGGTTTCGCCTTCCGTTTTGGCAATGCCAGCGAGCCCATCGTTAAGCAGTACCAGGCCGGTTTAAACAGACGTCTTGGCAAAGATCTACAGGGGATTACCGCCGTGGGAGGAGTGGCAGAAATGATGGCCCTGGTGCAGAAATTTCATGCAGCAGGCGTGCACAAATTTATTCTCCGCCCAATCGCCAAGGGGACGGATGAGATGCTCGAGCAGACTCGACAGATGGTCGAACATCTGATTCCTGCAATAGATGCGTTAAATTAAAAGTAACGCGCGCGACCTTAATAGGGATGAACAATCGATACCACTCGATGCAGATAAAAATTGGGGAAATATGATGAAAAAATTTGCTTTGGCGATAGTTTGTTTTTTGTTGATGCCTGTTGTGGCAAACGCTCAGGCCAGGCCGGAGGATGTAAACTCCATTGATGCGATAATTGCATCACTTTACGATGTGATTTCAGGAGCAAAGGAGGAAGCGAGGGATTGGGATCGGTTTTACAGTTTGTTTGACGACGATGCACGGTTAATATTCAGTTCAAATGAAACGACATCCGGTTTTCAAACACGGACACCTCAAGGTTACCGTGAGATGGCGGAGGCGGTATTTACCCGAAACAATTTTTATGAAAGTGAAATTTCGCGAGACACCGAAATATTTGGCAACATCGCGCATATATTCAGCACCTACACCGGCACAAGAAGTCCGGGCGATGCGCCCTTCCTGCGCGGCATCAACAGCATCCAGCTTGCCCATAGAAACGAGCGCTGGTTCATAGAAACAATTTTCTGGCAGGCGGAATCTGCAGAATTTCCACTGCCAGATAAATATCTGGATTAACGAAACGCTAAGGCCTCACTGGCAGCACGATTTGCGACGGGTATTCGTCAGAATGATGCACGCTGTTGCGTGCCGTTACGCTTTCTGTTTCATCGTAGTTATTGCCGCCTGTATTCAGGTTGCGCATGTATTGCGGAAACTTGCTGGATGCTACTTCGACACGAATGCGATGTCCCGCCTTGAACTCATAACTCGTAGACATCGCCGTTGGATTCAGCTCATAAACTTCACCCGCTTGCATAAACACCTGTTTGTCGAAACCCTCCCTGTAACGTGCACGAAGAATCGTATCGTCAACGTTCCAGGCGGTACCGTCGGGGTATACATCCACCAGCTTGACACTGAAATCCGTGTCTTTGGCATCTGACGAGACATATAGTTTCGCCCGTACAAAACCAGTGACATCAAGGTTTTTCTCAAGCGGTTCGCTGGTGTACACCAAAACGTCGGCCCGCGCTTCTATACCGCGCTGATCATAGCTGCCACCCAGCGATGCATCCCGATTGCAGCAGACGCCACCGCCGAGCGAGGGCACGGGGTTCATGGGGTCATAGGTAAACGTATCCGATGCAGCACCGGTGGCTATCTTTGCTGACAGGGAACCATCACCAAACACGCTGTTCGCATTGCCGCCACCCCCGAGATACATCGTTAACAGTTCGACGTCATGAGGGGGCCAGGTGTCTGCTGAGGACCATTCGTTGCGTCCCATCGTGTAGAACTGAACACGAGGCGTGTCTTTGTGAAATTTGGTGTCTGCCTTTTTTTGATAGGTGTCGAAGAAGGAAAAGATCGTATCGTAATAAGGAAAGCTCACCTTACCGACGTTCAGTTCACCTGCAATAAAATCTTCGTGTTCCGGTGTGCGGAAAAATCCGCAGTGTAATGTTGGAGCAATCGCCATGTACTGACCATCGCGAACCGATCTGTCGCTGGCATTTTCGCGTACGTGATTGTACAGGGCCAGGTTGGGTCCCTGGCTTACATCGAACCAGCTGTTAAACCAAAATGCCGGCACACCCCAATCCTCATTGTCATGATAGAGACCGCCCGCATACCATTTCGGGTCATTCGGAGAACGCGCCATCAGATCAGCGCCAGGGCCTTCATTACCCCCACTGTCTTTCAGCCAGTCAATCGAAGGCAGCTTGCGCATTTGCTTAGCCCAGTCCATTTCCGGCATTGTTGCGGCCAGGTCATAGGACTTGCGTAAACGTTGCAACTGCGCCTGGCTCAAGCCTTGCGGAAACTGTGGCCGGATATTTTGTTGCACGCCATAAAGCCAGACGGTGAACAGTGTCTGATGCACACCACCCTTGTACCAGTTACCCTGCTCGTAGTATTCACCAACCCGGCCAATACCTGCCCCGGAAGCCATTGGCACCATGGCCGCATGCGCCGGATGATTCTGCGCCGCCAGTGCCAGCTGCCACTCGGCGGTTGACGAACAACCCATTGTGGATACTTTACCGGTGGACCAGTCCTGTTCCGCCAACCATGTCAATGAGTCATAGCCATCCGTGCGTGGGCGCCCGAGGATTTCCCACTCTCCTTCAGAGTAGAAACGGCCGCGCTCGTTCTGCACGACAAAGGCATAACCGCGTTCCACGGCCTCGATTGCCCATTCCAGCTGAGCACCGGATATCTTGTTGAAGTCATAAGGCGTCTTTACAAAAACGACAGGGAAAGGTCCATCGCCCTTTGGCAGGTAAACGTCGGTAGCAAGACTAACGCCGTCACGCATCGGCACCATGACCATGGTATTCGCCTCAGATATCGCGTTGAACTTGGCGACATCCGGATTGTCTTCTTCTTGCGCCAAAAC
>JAJFJZ010000015.1 GCA_021773565.1 Gammaproteobacteria bacterium
TTCACAGTTCAGACACCACGGTAACGAAAAACAAATTAAGTGTCAATCATAGGCGTTTTAATGTTTATATTTATATTGATTAATTCATATAGTATTGTTTTTTATATATTTATGTGAAATTATAATATGTCACTAATAGGTATTTTACTTGTTTAGTCTTAATAATTCTCAATAGTGAGACGATCCAAAACAACACCCCACTTTTCAGATGGAAGCGCCGAGCTGCAATGAAACCGGTATTTTACGGATGGTATATGGTCGCGATCGCCATGTTGGTCATGGCCCTATCTGTGGGTCTGATCACTTACAGTTTCGGTCTGATCATCCCGGCACTTGAAAATGAGTTTGGGACAAGCAGGACTATCGTAAATGTAAATATGACGCTTAACCTGGCAGTATCAGGATTAATTGCACCGTTCCTGGGTCGGGCGATAGACAATGCCTCCATAAGAATTATTTTTGCCCTGGGCAGTATTTCACTGGCCGCTGGGTTCATTTTGATTTCGTTCTCCACCAGGATGTGGCACATACTTTTTCTTCACGCAACCCTAATACCTATTGGTTTTGTTTTGCTTGGCAATCTAAGCACAGGTGCTTTGGTGGCAAACTGGTTCGACAGAAAAACAGGTCTGGCTGTCGGAATCTCTGCCATCGGAGTATCTCTGGGGGGGTTCTTACTACCACCAGTTACCAACTGGTTAATCACAAACTGGGACTGGCGGGCAATGTATCAGTTTTATGCCATAGTTTTGCTTTTAACCATCATTCCGCTCTCACTGCTGTTTGTAATTAACCAACCTGAATCCATCGGGCTTGATCGCGACGGTGCTGAACCAGCAGAGAAGTCAATAGCCGACTCCACTCGCCCAACAGAAAGCGCACTTTCTACAAAACAAATCATGCAGAAGACCGAGTTCTGGATTTTGACCATAACCATTACTTTCATTTTCTCTGCATATATAGGCTTGGTATTCAACCTGGCTTCATACGCCTTAGAACTGGGAGTCGACACGGGTAACATTCCTTTACTGATGTCCTGCACCGCACTAAATGGCATAATTGGAAAATTGGCATTCGGCTATCTAGCTGATCAGATAGAGCCGAGACTATCACTCACCATCACCGTAGCACTGCTGTTTTCTGCCCTGTGTACATTCCTTCTTTCTTCTGAATTCATCCATATGTTAGCCGGAACTGTACTACTAGGGCTCTCCTCCGGCGGAATGCGCGCGCTGTTTTCCGCGCTTGTGGCCCTATTGTTTGGCCGCATGAATTTCGGGCGCGCTATGGGGCTCATCCAGATCGTGATGACTCCGCTTTTGGTAAGCAGCCCCCTTTTCTGTGGTTGGATATTCGATCACTACGGTAGCTACAAAATGGCCTTCCTGTCCTTCGCCTTTCTATTGAGTACATTGTTCATCGTTCTTAGATTCCTAAAATCGCCATCTCGAGCCGCACCTGTACAAGAAATCTAAAAATCTGAACGTTCAAATAACCAATGAATCATCGACAACTTTTTGTTGAGCCCGGCTCAACCTACAAACAAGAGGAAATCACAATGCCAACCACTCTGTATCACTTCTGGGGATCGTACTGTTCAGGAATAGTACGCATCGCACTTGAGGAAAAAGGGGTAGCCTGGAAAGGAAAAATCATAAAAATTGGCTTGGAGAAAGAGCAATACAAACCATCGTTTGCCAGAATCAATCCTAAGCTCGTAGTTCCCGTTCTGGTACACAACGGGGCTTTCGTAACAGATCGTTCTCGGATAATCCGCTATATCGACAAAAATTTTTCCGGCTCCAGCTTAGTGCCAGAACTCTCCGATGATTGCGCTGAGATGGAAAAGTGGCTAGATCTGGAAAATTCTTTTGACATTGGTTCATTTACATACGCGAACCTTCCAAAAACCATGTATAAACTGGTGGTAAAGGATTTTTTGGCACGCAAAGCTCTCGCAAAAAGGCGGATGGATTCCAACCCGGAACTTCGGGATATCTATGAACAAAAACTGACTTATGTAAAAGGGTTTGAGTCCAGGGTTCTGGACCCCAATCACATATCCGATGTCATGTGCAAAACGGAAGGGCTTTTAGATACATTAGAGGCACACATCAAAGACCGTAAATACCTAGCAGGAGATAACTTTTCCCTGGCTGATATTGTATGGTTAGCCATGCTAACAAGAATAAGTGTGTCTGGTTATGCGAACTGGTGGGAAAACGGAAAGCGACCCGCTATTGCATCCTATTTCAAAAATACTGGAAGTCGGGCAAGCCTCGTTTCCGCCAAAATTGTACCAAACAGAAGTTTTTGGGGGAAATTGTCTTATTTCAACCCCATAGCTATGCTGCAAACTAATTTGTTGGCAAACGAATGGGTTGATAATTAGAACCTGGCATCCCCTTCCTATCCGTGAAGGAGTCAGTCACAATAGAAATCAGACCAGTAATGCGATCTACCCAGCAACAATCCGCGCTTGATTACTAAGAATGACAAAAAAAGTATCTCTCAGAGAACAAAAAAAAACTGAAACCAGAGCCAATCTCACCAAGGTAGCCAGACAGTTATTCCTGGCTCAGGGGTACACCAAAACGACTCTGGAACAGATATGTGCCAGGAATATGATTTCTATTCGAACGCTGTTACGCCACTTTGACTCCAAGGAAGAACTGGCAATTGCCCATCTTCGCTCAGCACTTATCGCATTTCGGGAGAATATTCACGATGAGAATCGAAACCTGCGGGCAATGCGAATATGGCGCAATGTTGTGCTAGACGGTGCCTCTAACATTTTGACTGACCCCGCATTTCGAAACTATTTTGTATTTTTGACAGAAGAGAAAGAGCTCGCCGGCCCTCTGGCAGCAATATTAACGGAATTTTCACACACGCTCTCCGCGGGATTGTCTATAGATGCCGGGGTAAACCCAGAAGAAGATTTGTATGGCCAGGTTCTGGCCGCAATGCTTGTCCACGGAAACCAGGCCGCTCTGTCCTATTGGATGTCCAATTCCGGTAGACAGGATCTGATGGATTTGCTTCTGGAAACCATTGACACTATTCAGGAAAATTACTCAGACAGGAAGGGTAGTCGACTCACCAAGCTTGCTTTCTGAGTAAGGCCGATTCGCATCTGCAAGAATGTTTTACCTTGCCTGAACCTCTACTCTTTTTGTATCGAAGGCAGCGAATCCCGTAACACCTTCTTCTCGATTTTCCCAACCGAGTTTCTCGGTAACTCTTCTACAAATAGCACCTTCCTAACCACTTTGAAATCAGCAAGGTTTGATTCGCATGCCATGACTATGGCTTCCATCACATCGCATTGTGCCCCTTTGGCTTTCTCAACAAACACCACCGGGACCTCCTCCAGCATAGAATGACGTTGTGCAACAACGGCGCAATCTCCGACCAAGCCTGTTTTTTTAACCACATTTTCTACTTCAGCGGCAGAAACATTTTCTCCTCCCACCCTGATAATATCTTTTTCACGATCGGCAAAAAAGAGATTGCCTTTCGTGTCGGTTCTGACTATGTCGCCTGTATCAAACCAGTCACCATCGAAACTGTTTTTGTTGGCATCAGGATTATTCAGATATTCCTTAAAAAGACTGACGCCTCTTACCCCTTTTATAAACAGTTTACCTGACGACCCTAGCTTGACCGGCTTGCCGTGCGGATCCCGAATACAAATGTCATAGCCTGCCGCTTGTCTACCTATACACATGGCAGGCCCCGGATGGTTCGGGTCACCTACTATCCCTTGTGAAACGGTTTCAGTCATACTCCAAAATGGTAAAAAATTTACACCGAAATGCTCGCTATTCGAAGGGTGTGAGATACCAACCAGCCACAACTTATATTCGTGGTCCGGAACTTCCTGCTCATAGATAGCTAACATTGCGAATCGAATCATAGATGTCCAGGTACAGCCATAAATCATAGAGATCGACCAGAATCGGGAAGCTGAAAACTTTGGCAGCAGTACAATAGTTCCGCCCACCCAAAGGCTACTAAGCATGGAATAGCTAAACGCATTTATGTGATACAGCGGCAGGTGCAGCAACGTAATATCATCGGATCCGATTCGAAAATTAGATGCGTTTGCCTGACACGCCCACAACGCATTCGCGTGTGTAAAAACAACAGCCTTAGGTAAGGATGTTGTACCAGAAGTATAATTTATCCCAACCTCCAAATCGGGATCCGGATCTCTGATGTCAAATTCTCCTGTTAGTTTCAGGTACTCGGAATACTCGACACAAACAGCGTCTGAAGGTAGAACGATATCTTGATCCGTAACCACATCACTACAAACCAGCACGGTGAACTTTACAGGTATGCGTGCTTCACGTATTCGATCCATATATCGGGTATTAGTCACCACAGCAACAACTGTTGAGTGCTCAGAGAAATAGCGCAATTCCTTTGCCACGGAGCGCGTATTAGTACAAACCGCGGAAGCGCCAATGTAGGCGCACGCAAACCAGCAGGTTAGAAATTCAGGGCAGTTGTCCAAATGTAGAAGTACACGCTCACCCCGCCCAATTCCGGATTCCTGTAATCCCTGGGCAACTTTCAACACTTCGTTTCTGAATTCCAGAAAGGTCCATGATCGCGCTGTTCCATGGTTCGGCTCCCAATGTAAAAAATGCTTTTCAGGCGCCCTCTGGCTCCACTGCTCGAGAACCCAGGGCATATCCCTCCCGATAAACATACTTTTCTTACACAGATCTGTATCTTCCGCCAGCATCATGGATTGGATTTACCTGTTAGTTTTGTCGGAACAGCCCCGCGCACCTGTGTCATTATTTTTGACATTTCAACGTCTCCCGATTCAAGGATCGAGTAAGGACCGCGCAATAATCTCTTTCATTATTTCTGAAGTACCAGCATAAATCCTTGCTATTCTAGCGTTCGTAAATAACCGGCAGATTTCGTACTCTTCCATGTAACCTGCTCCGCCATGTAGCTGTACGCCCTCATCTACCATGCGACCTTCCAGTTCACTTGTGTAAAGTTTGGCTTTAGCTGCCATGTCCACAGTTAATTTTCCTTCGTTGTGGTTCATTACGCAGGAATCAATGTAAGTTTGGGCTAAGTCCAACTCCGTACCAAGAGACGCAAGTTTAAATCGGGTATTCTGAAAATCTGCGACTCTACGACCAAAAGCTTTACGGTGAATTACAAAATTTCGGGTTATCTCAAACGCTCTTCGCGCAACTGCCAGATTGGCAACCGATCCCAGCAGCCGTTCTTCTGCTAACGATTGAATCAGATACGTAAATCCCTTTGCCGGATCTCCAAGCACATTGTTATTCGGTACTTTTACTTCGTTAAAAAAAAGCTCGCTTGTATCCTGTGCCTTCAGGCCCATTTTCTTCAGATTCCTGCCCCGACAAAACCCAACCATCTCCCTCTCAATGATAAATAGCCCTGTTTCCCTGGGATTATCCGGATTGGTTTTCGCAGCTACGACAATTACGTCGGAATTTATACCATTAGTAATATAGGTTTTTGATCCAGATAAATTCCAATAGTCGCCACAATTTTCGGCTCGCGTTTTCATGCCCGCAAGATCACTTCCGGCATCCGGTTCAGTCATTGCAATTGCAAGAATTTTATCTCCGGATATCAGTGATGGCAGAAACCTTTCCCGCTGCTCTTCACTACCGTATTTTTGAATGTAAGGTGCTACCAGACGACTGTGTAAAGTATGTGCGAATCCCGCATCGCTATGTATCGAATCTTCTTCGATCATCACTTGTTGATAGCGAAAGTCCTTTAACCCAAGCCCACCGTATTTGCTGTCAGCCCAGATCAGCAGGCATCCCTGTTGGCCCATTTTTTTAAAAAACTTCCGGGGTACGATACCTTCTTCTCGCCAACTATCTCTATAAGGCTTGATTTCCTTTAACAGAAACCTGACGTACTGGTCCCTGAACAATTGATGATCACTGGTGAATATATTTCTTTCCACAGCCATATTTCTTAACGCAAGGTACCCACAATCACCATTGAGGAATGACTTCGTTAGCAAACAGTTCTATGCTGTTGAACAGTTTGTCGTCTGAAATTCCACCAATATCGCTGTACACCCACCACAAATCGCACCCGCCAATTTCCTTATCCATCTCTTTGGACAATCTG
>JAJFJZ010000016.1 GCA_021773565.1 Gammaproteobacteria bacterium
GCTGGATTCTTTTCGGGATTTTCATGGCGCCTTTTTACAGCACTTGGATGAGGGAAGCCAGTAATCAAGGAACTCAGACACCTTTGATTAGCTTTGCGAATAATGGGGTCAGAGTAAAGTGCCAGGGTAAAATTTGATATGCTGAGTGCTGGATGGCAAAACCGTTTACCCTGGCACTTTACTCTGACCCCATTATTGACCCCATTATTATTTACCTTTGAATTCAGGTGTGCGTTTTTCCATGAAAGCCTTGCGACCTTCTGCGTAGTCGTCACTTTCAAAACAATCATTGACGAGTCGCTTGAGCAGCTCCAGGTCTCTATCCTGCGCATTTCGCTCAAACTGATTGAGGCTCTCTTTGAACAGTTTCACGGTTAACGGCGCCCGTGCTGCCAGAGTCTCAGCATACTCCACAACACGAGTTTCCAATTCTTCGCGTTCGACCAGAAAGTTAATCAGGCCCAGGCGCAGCGCTTCTTCTGCGCCTAGCAGTCGTGCCGAGAAGAGTATGTCCCGAGCCTGGCTGGGGCCTACTAGCCGAGCCAGAGCAAAGGTACCGGGAAAATCATAACCGACACCCAGCTTGGTAGCCGGGATGCTGAATTGTGAATCCGGGGTTGCGAACCTAACATCTGCGTTAAGGGCTACCGCCAATCCACCACCAATACAATAGCCCTGGATCATCCCGATGAGTGGTTTGTCCAGCTTTCTCAACCAGTAATTAGCGTGAGCAGAGGATTGCGCATAACTTTTGCTTTGTTCGACGTTGGACCGATTCTTGCCAAATTCCGAAATGTCAGCGCCAGAGACAAAGGCCTTGTCACCCGCACCTTTCATGACAACGACCCGCACCGAATCGTCCTGCTGGAAATGCTCCAGAATGGTACCAAGCCCCTCCCACATTTCCAGCGCAATGGCATTGTGGCGTGCCGGGTTGTTGAACGTCACCCAACCGATTCCATCAGCCGCCTCGGCCAGTATTTTGTCTGTCTTCAACTCCACTAAATGACTCCTGATTTTCGGTAGATGGCTATTTGTTTTTCACTGACCCCAAACTCGAGAAGAATTTCGTCGGTGTGTTCACCCACATTCGGCGCTGCGTGGTGAAACTCCGCTTCCTGAGTCACGTTTGAGAGATTGATGGGGCTGCGCACGAGAGAGATTTCACCCAGCGAAGCGTGGCGGGCCACCTTTGTCATTTCCAGATGCCGTACCTGAGCATCCTCAAACGCTTCGCCAACGTTCTGAATCGGTCCACATGGACACCCCACAGCATTAAGTTTCTCAACCAGAGTGCTCGTTGTAAATTGCCGGGTAATCTCGTTGACAGCCGCGTTCATCGCAACTCGATTCTTGCGCCTTTTTTGCGGTGTCGCAAAATCGTCTTCGTCGAGCAGATGTAACGCATCCAACGTTTCGCAGAAGTTTTTGAACATCTTCGGAGAACTTGCCGCCAGATTAACAAGACCGTCAGCAGACTCAAACATCCCCATCGGAACCTGGGTTGGGTGATAGTTACCAACCTGTTCTGGCACCTCGCCATCCATGGTGTAGCGCGCTGCCTGAAAATCGAGCTTTGATATCATGGCTTCAAGCAGCGAAGTGTGCACCCATTGGCCTTCGCCGGTTTTTTCCCGATGTAATAGAGCCAGCAAAATACCCTGGCCAAGAAACATACCCGCCGCCGTGTCGCAGATTGCCACACCCGCTCTAACGGGACCCTGGCCCGGCAGCCCAGTGATCGACATCATCCCGGACATACCCTGAACTATCTGATCCACACCCGGACGCGTACTGTAGGGCCCATCCTGACCAAAACCGGAAATGCTGCCATAAATGATGCGTGGATTTACAGCACGAACCGTTTCATAGTCGATACCCAGGCGTTGCTTCACATCCACCCGAAAATTCTCCACCAGAATGTCCGCCTGTTTCACCAGTTTCATGAACAGCGCCTGTCCCTCCGGCTGTTTCAAATCGATGCCTAGCGAGCGTTTGTTGCGATGCAGGTTCTGTTCATCAGAACCCGTTCGCTGACCCGTAACAGTGGGCGCGTCGTTCACGTGCAATGGAGCCTCTATACGGATCACCCTGGCATTCCAGTCACTGAACAATCGAACCGCAGATGGTCCGGCACGTGCAATCGTTAAATCGAGTACTGTGTAAGACGAAAGGGGCATTCCCAAAGCTTAACCTAATTTTTCTCAAAAGCTATGATCTGACAGGCAGAGGGGGAACACCCAAAGACCCTATCCAAACTGGCAAACACCCTGCAGAATTTCTCGCCCGGCGTGTTTTACATATAGAAGGAATTGCCGTGTAATATCCCCATTCCCTTCTTCATACATGGAACTGGTACCGGGATGCGCGCTACATCATCCATAATATTTCTGACAAAGGCAGCGATATTCGCCATGAGCATACAATCTTCTTCTGCACTATCTGCCTTAACGATTGATCAGGCTTGGGATTACAGCGACCCGGTAACAAGTGAGTCCAATTTCCGTGCGATGTTAAAGGAACAAAAGCCGGACGCCTGGCGAGCGGAAGTAATGACGCAGCTGGCCCGGTCGCTTGGCCTGCAGCGAAAATTCAACGAGGCGCAGAAAGTGCTGGATGAAGCCCAGTCCATGATTAACAGCGACATGCAGGTTGCCCTCGTCAGGTGGCACCTGGAGCAAGGCAGGGTTATTAACAGCCGCGGTGACGCTGCAGGCTCTATCGCAAATTTCGAACAATCATTACAGCTTGCCCAACAGGCTGGCGCGGAATATCTGGCCATCGATGCCGCACACATGCTTGGTATTGTCGAAACCTCCGAAAAAGCCATCGGGTGGAACGAAAAAGCGCTGCAGATGGCAGAGAGTGCCAAAGATCCAAAATCACGGGGATGGCTTGGTCCGCTATATAACAATCTCGCATGGACCTACAGTGATCGAGGTGAATATGAGAGAGCGCTGGAGTTGTTCACTAAAGATGTCGCCTACAGGGAAAGCATTGGGCGAACCTTTGAAGCGAGTATCGCACTCTGGTCCAGAGCAAAAACCCTGCGCTTTCTGGGACGGGTAGAAGAAGCCCTCCAAATCCAGCGTGGTCTACTCTCCCATCCCGATCGACATGGCAAACCAGCGGAGGGTTATACAAACGAGGAAATAGGCGAATGCCTGATACTTCTGAATCGCGAGGCCGAGTCCAAACCGCATTTTGCGATAGCCCACGAAATTCTTTCTGGAGATCCCTGGATGGTTGCGAACGAAGCGGAGCGGTTACAAAGACTAAAGAAACTTGGGGGCAGCTAGCCAGCCTATGAAAAAATGCACCAGTCAACCTGGAGGCTGAGACCGGATTTAACTGGCCGCCACACGGCGGGGTACCGTAAACCGGCTGGTAGCATAGAGACTCACAGCGGACATCTCAGGCAAGTCGTCAGGCAATGATCAGAGTTTATGTCGGCAATTCAGAACTCGCGAGTCTCACCCACCTTCAGGATCCAGGTTCCAGATTCACCAAGAGCTGAAGACTTTGCAGCATCAGCAAAACGCCGTGGAGGTTCCGCCAGGGGTTCGTCTGACAAGTCGAAAGTACCAAAATGTATAGCCAGAGCGCGATCGGCCTTCAGGTCAATTGCAGCAGCCACAGCTTCTTCAGGGTTCATGTGAGATTCTCGCATCATTGCTTGAGGCTCATAGGCACCAATAGGAACAGCGACCAGGTCAAATGGTCCCAATTGATTACCTATGCGCTGAAAGCCAGGGAAATATCCGGTATCACCTGCAAAATAGAACCGCTTTTCAGCACCGGTGATCGCCCAGGAAGACCATAACGCCCTATTATCATCGGTCAGGCTACGCTTACTCCAGTGTTGCGAAGGCAGACAGTGAATAGTGAGGCTCTGAAAATTCGCTGTTTGCCCCCAATCCAGTTCTTCAACATTGGTGATACCTTGTTGGCGTAAGAGATCACCATTACCCAAAGGCACGAAAAACCGTGTATCGACATTGCGCAGCAACAGTGCCTTTAATGTAGGCAGATCGAGGTGATCATAATGATTGTGCGACAGGACGACAAAGTCTATGACCGGCAGATCATCCATGGACAATCCTGGCGCCACGAAACGGCCCGGACCAATCAATGGCAAGGGACTGGGTCGATTAGACCAGGTTGGGTCAGTTAAAAACGTGACATGCCCCATCTGCACCAGCAGTGTGGCGTGTCCGATCCAGGTTACCGTGGGCACACTGTGCAGCGCGTTTTTTCGAAGAAACACACCGTCGTTAGTCACGCGCTCGGGTGCATCTTCTCCACTACGAAAGTAAGTGCCAAGACGTCGAAGAATAAAAGGAAAACGAACCCCCAGGGTCCCATGACTGATCTCTCCGCCAACATTGGTAAAGCGTCCATCCTCATCCCTTGGGGCCTGGTCAAATAGTGGGTCCGTCTCGCCAAGACCAGCTGAGGTCCAGCCGATGGTTACCGCGCAGAGTAATGCGAATACAATCGGACGGCGCATCAGGAAGGTCGTCCCAAAATTTTTGCAGCTACCACTAGCGTTAGCTCATGTCGAGTTTTCAATAATCGCCTCTCCTCATCATTCCAAAAGAACAGATTCATGCAGTGCCTTTTTAAAGCAGGTTCGGGTTAAGTTGCCAAATAGTAAAGTTCAAATACACCGCAAAGCCCACCCACAACAGATAAGGCAAGAGTAGCAACACTGCCAGTCGAACTTGCAGCCGCCAAAACGCGGTAATTGTTGCCAGAAGTAAAACCAGCAGTATCACAATATCCAGAAAGGCAAGAACGCCCGATTGCCAGGCGAAGAAAAACCAGGACCAGAGCACATTGGCCAGAAGCTGGGTAAAGAACAAACAAAATGCCAACCTGGCCCGCTGGAACCCATATTCACGCCAGACTGCCCAGCCGGATACCGCCATCATGGCATAAAGTACTGTCCAAACCGGGCCAAAAATAGCTGCTGGAGGCGCCCAGGAGGGTCGTAAGAAAGATGGGTAAATATCTGGAGCATTTATAGATCCGATGCCAGCCAAGCCAGCTAGAAAAAATATCCCGATGAGCCAGAAAAATAACCCTGCCAATGAGTGCTTCTTGTCTAAATCCATATCACGACGCGCTGTCTTACATCCTTTGTTAATCACATCTTTACTATACGATTGAATAATGGATTTTGATCACATTTATCTTCAATACATGTCGACCACAAGACCGGAGAGTGATCCAAAATTGATAATCCGCGTAGAAGTGATACAAGGGGCAAGCTTTTGCTGCAGGTTGAAACGGAAGTAATATCACTACAAGCTACAATTACGACCAACTCACAATGGGTAGGAAAACAATGAAAATCAACAAGAAAAGCCCATGGACAAAAGTCGAGATTGAACATTTTCTAGAAGAATCAACAATTCCAATGCGCATCGCAACGGTCACTAATGACTTCCCCACCCTCCTTTCAATCTGGTACGTGTACGATGCAGAGCAAGAGATGCTGTTGGGTGCTTGTCATGAAACAAGTCGACTGGCCAGGGATTTAATAAAGAACAACAAGTGTTCATTCGAGATTGCACCCAACGAACCTCCCTATAAAGGGGTAAGAGGACACGCAACTGTCGAATTCTCACGGGAAGGTACAGGGGATATCCTGTCTAAACTTATAGAGCGGTATCTTGGCAACGTCGAGAGCGAGTTGGCCAGGTGGTTACTTGGCAGGGTTGAACAGGAGTATATCCTGAAGATAAACCCTACCTGGATAACCGCATGGGATTACAGTGACAGAATGAATTGATAGACAATTGTTCGTTGTGGCTCATTCTTGGGGGTTGCTGTGACAACAGTGTGACAACTTTGAAAACGAGTGGTCTCACTATATAGTTTGAAGACTGTCTATTACTATCTCACAAATAATCGATGTCGCTGTTCAAATATCTTGAAGTCCGCCCTGGAGAAAATATCATCAACGACGTAACGGAAAAAAGATCAATAACCACTGCAGAACCATTCTTTTTTTATATGGGCGTTCTACTAACGACCATCGTGGTGCTCGGCTTTATTCCACCGGTGCTGTCGAAACCAAACGGCGTCTTTTCGCTGCCACTGCTTTACCACGTGCATGGGATGATATTCGTGTCCTGGTTTGGTTTCTTTACCCTGCAAGCTAGTCTGGTTCGAGGCGGGCGATTACAGCAACACCGCCAACGTGGTCGATGGAGCATAGTGCTCGCCATAGCCATGCTCGTTTCAGGATACTTCATGATGAGAGCAGCCTTCGCTCTCCCGGAGTTTGCTATCGGGAAGAACAGTCACGTCGCATCCATGATGTTTCCTACCACCGATTTGATTAACTTTAGCATTGCGTTTGTATTGGCACTGATTAATCGTACTAACGGGGTTGCCCACAAACGCTTGATGCTGCTCGCTGGAATACTAATTCTGGACCCCGCTGTTGCTCGCCTAATTGAAACTATTGGAGCGCCTTTCCCGTTTATTCCGATTTTGGAGCTGGGGCTGTTCGGCTTGTTGATTGGCTACGATATATCCAGATTGAAAAGACCGCACTGGACCAGCCTGTTAGGCCTGGGATTATTCTTTGCTGCAATGGTAGCTAAATTCAGCATCGCAGAAATGCCTATCTGGGAGGACATCGCCACTTTACTCTTTGCCTGAATCGTTGGTCGTCTTAATGGAGGCTGAGACCGGATTAATCTGGCAGTCACACTGCGGTGTACACGGAGTTGCAGGGGGTTCAACCCTATAACGAGCCACAGTCGGTGACACTAACCCACTGTTTCCAAAATAAATTCCTGTTGGTCGTTACAGTACATTTCCGTCGAATGTGACTGGTTACTGTGCCAAAACTGTGCCAAGCACCAAAGCACAATACCCTTGAAGACGTGACAGCAAACCTCTGAGAGGCGAGGGGATGTTATTTGGTATGTGCCCTGCTCCATTCACGCTGTTAGGTCAGACCGAAATCTCTTTCTTGAGCCAGATAAATGCTAATTACAACATGAGCACGTCTCGAAGATGTTGGTCTACATACACAAACGTTCAACTTCGAATATTTTCTGTTTGCTCTCGTTCATGACGAAAAGCTTAATCAACGACGAATCATTACAATCTGAGGGTAATGTTGTCTTGTCTATCACAATGGGTATCTCCATCCAATCGCCGGAATAGGAACAAAATCCCAATGAACATCAATGGTGTACAATCCAGTGTTGGCATCACCAAATTGCGCGGAGTATAATTCTGCAAGCGCCTCCATCACTGGTTCGCTCGGCAAGTGTCCTTCCAAGATAAACGTGCTGCTTAAAACACACTTATCTGTCCACAAAACTTTTCGAACCCTCACCTCTATTCATTCGACTTTTCTCAATTATCGCAGCATTGCAAAGTAGTTATGGTTTATATTACGGTTGCTCAAGTCCAATGTAACTAAGTGACCCGATGGTTAGAAGACTTCTAAAACTATGCACTTTCGCTATTCCAATTTTATGCTTGGGCTGTGCATCTTATCGACCCAGTGATCAATGTTCGCAGCCGAATGATGGCTACTACTTCAATGAGATCAACTCTGACATTCGAGTTTGGGCTGTGGATTTTTCATATGATGGCTCGGTCCGAAATCGGAATTGTATGAATCTCGTTTTTGAAGCACTTGAGTTTGATTTCAAGCAACCACTACCTCCTGCGATTTTCGTATTTGTTCATGGATGGAAACATTCATCGAACAGGAATGACTCCAATTATATAAACTTTGTTGAATCGCTACGTACCGCAGATACGCTGTTACCAGGCCGAGATGTCGTTGGTGTGTATGTTGGTTGGCGCGCGAAGTCAATTATGCCTGGATGGCTACAGAATCTAAGTTTCTGGAATAGCACAGAGTCTGCGCAAAGAGCGGGAAGTGGGGGTGTTACAGAATTGATTCTCCTTCTTGATAGACTAAGTAAGTGCGGGAGCATTTCAGGCCAATGTGATCACTCCATGGAACACAGTCCATTGGCAATTATCGGTCATAGTCTTGGTGCAACCGTATTACTGGAAGCAATTAATGAAGTACTATTGGATCGGCTCCTGCGCGCAAGTCCAGGTTTGGAGGAATCTACAACCAATCCGCTTGGACATGGGGTTTTCTTACTCAACCCAGCTGTAGACGCGTTGCATATACTCGAAATTAAAGAAGCGGTAAACAATAAATCCTTTTCTCAAGACGACCTTCCAATCCTGCACATATTGAGTAGCGAAGCAGATAAAGCCACCATATCACTATATCCATTGGCGCGTAGTGTAGGAAACATGTTTTCCCCAGAGGAAACTCTGGTGACGTCATTCGGTACAATTTCTGAATCCACCATACGCAACACTACAATCGGCAATTTCCCTGCGTATTGGACTCATACTACAAAAAGGAACCGGTTCGGCAGACAAACAATTTGCTCTGTTGAATCTGATATTCGATATTCTGACATATGGCAGCCATTTATTGGCCTCGATGGAGTTCCTTATGTTGTAGAGCCAGGTGCTTTAGAATTCAAATATAGACAGCCATATGGATGTGGAATCGATTATGAATTTGATCTTGGCTTAGTGGAGATACCGATAGACGATTTTGATATTGAATCTTACATGGATGAAGATTATGTTCCCTACGGAATAATGTCAGACGGAGCAATGACAATAGGGCGGAATGATCCCGTTCGAGTAATTCATACTGACTCAGAGTTCATCTCGTCTCACAATGATATTTTTAATCCTCAAGTATTGGCTTACATTGCCACCACTCTTATGCACTACGGAATTTCCAAGCTAAATTTGGCAGGACCGAAAGAGTGTTACGAAAACAGCACTTATAACTTACAAAAATGTCTTTCATACTATCTCAATGAAATCACACCTGCTTCTCCAAATCCTTGGATTAACATGCTACACAAAGAGACGGTCCATGTAGGAATTACACTTTCTCAATTTCGAGAACTACCCTATCCATACCCGCAGGTCGAGAGTGTTCCTACACTGCTATGCGCCGACAATTTAGGTGCAACTCCAGAGGATCTCGAACTCACGAAAACAGTTTCGGATATAGGTGAAGCAAAAGTGATCACGTGTACATATGAATCGAAATCTGGGCTGGGGGAACACTATCTTCGAGAGCCAAGGCTACTCTTAGGTGGAGAATTTTACACTGAGTACCAATTCTATGTAGATAACAAACAAGAAGACCCTTCTTTAGTTCGTATCACCGAAACAGTAACCCTACCGCCAGATACATTCATGGGTTTCTTTGAAGCATTCATAGGAATTTATGGCGAATATACTGGGGTTGAACGGTTAGAACCAATTAATAAGGTGATTTCCGATCAAATAATTTGGAACGATAATGCGTTGACAAAAACCACGATACATAGATTTAGCGACAAGCCGGAACAGCTGAAAATAGTTCACGAACTCAAATAATTACCGGTTAACTTTGTTTTCTTCCTGTTTGTACAGGATTAACAGGTTAGGTCTGCATTACACTCGGGGCTGAAACTGGATTCGAACCGTTTGCACGGAGTTACAGAGGGGCAACTCATTGAGGGTTCGAATCTCTCCCTCTCCGCCAATAATAATTTTAACCGATTGATATAAATAGAATTAATATAAGTTTTTGAGCTATTTTTTCATCAACCTACTAATAAACCTTTCATTGTATAACCAATACAATCCGCATCTATGGCAGATTTATTGCAACCACGAAGATTTTTTGTTCACAGCCTTCTCAGTTAGAAAATTCTCAATATAGGCTTCTGCATCGCGTTGCTTAAGAAGTGTCTTTCTTTTTAGATAACGATTCAAATCTCGTATATCTATTTCATACATTTTACCAATATGGATAAGTAGCTTGTTCACTATGCCCTTAATATCACGCACAACTGTAGCAACTGGTGCTTGAATATCTGATGAACTGAGAAGCTTGAGTGGAGTCTCCCTGATTCTGATAACTTTCCAGCCAGCATCAGAAAGGAGAGTCGTTTTTATAATATCGGTATCCACCTTATCTCTGTGCCAATACTCTCCATCGAATTCGATCAGGAGATTGAAATTCCGTACGACAATATCAACATCGAATATCTTGCCATTGATGTCAATTTTGTGCTCTTCAAGATCAAAATCAAAGAAAGCTGTTAATTCTACAGCAATGTACATCTCTATCTTCGATCTTGGAAGTACAAGGCAAAATGGACAGCCCGTTTCATTTGTTGTTCTGTTTACGCACTGCGCTTCCCACTCGTGCTCTACAGCTTGTGGACATTGCCACCAGTGCTTCACATGCGACCCGGCTACAACCTGATCTGGCATGAGATCACCATTCTTCGTCGGATGCCATTGAGCAGCAATATTCGGGAAAAGATTCTCCAATGAATTAGTAACTGAAACTTTGTAACCTGCACAAAAGGGGCAACCTGCCTTCCTTTTCCCTGTACGAAGAGTGACGGATGCTTTCCATTTGTGGTCCGGTCCTTGCGGACATGTCCACCAGTACTTGACAGGTGTCCCAGCAACAATCTCATCTGGAGAGAGATCACCGTTCAGCGTGGAATCCCATTCAGCAGCAAGAACCGGAAACAATTTACCTAAAGAATTCGTATATGAAACTTTTTTACCGTCGCAAAATGGACAACCTGAACGTCTTTTTCCGGTGCGGCTATCTGCAGTAGCCTCCCACTCATGGTCCAGCCCCCTCGGACACAGCCACCAGTATTTCTTGTTCGACCCAGCTATAACCTCGCTCCGCACAAGTGTCTTATTCTTTATAGGATGCCATTCGGCAGCGACCTCCTTGTGCAGGCTTTCGAGGGAGTTCGTAACTGAAACTTTGTGACCTGCACAGTATGGACAACCTGTGCGACTTTTTCCGGTACGGCTATCCGAACTGGCTTCCCAATTGTGGTCAGGTCCCTTCAAACACGCCCACCAATGCTTTTTGTCAGATCCTGCTACCACCTGATCCGGCGTGAGGTCACCATTCTTCGTTGGATGCCATTCGGCAGCAACATTCGGATGCAAATTTTTTAGAGAGTTTGTAACCGAAACTTTCTGTCCTGCGCAGCACGGACAGCCCGCATTCAGTCGCGTACGGTTACCCACAACCGCTTCCCACTCGTGGTCTGGTCCCTGCGGACATTTCCACCAAAATTTCTTTTTTGATCCCCAAACGACGTCGCTTGGCAGCCAATCGTTATTCAATGTGGGGTGCCATTCGGCAGCAACTTTAGGGTGCTGTTTTTCCAGAGAGTTTGTGACTGAAACTTTCTGGCCTGCACAAAATGGGCATCCTTTTAACTTCTTGCCTCCGGTCCGACCGTTTGGAGAAGTCGTCCATTGATGGTCTGGTCCATGTAGACACTCCCACCAATATTTAGTATGAGATCCGGCAGCGACCTGGTTCGGCAGAATGGTACCGTTTTTCGTCCGATGCCATTGGTCGGCAATTGCGGGATAATCAGCAACAGTCTTTTTTCTCGTCATTTGCGTAAGTTCTTTAAAAAAGAGTTCACGAACTTTATGGTCGTATGATATACGATCCTTTAATGAAGAGCCCAAATACACCTCTGATCAATTATAGATACTGGTTAACAAACAGAGATGGGGCTATAAATCGAATTCTTGTAAAACAGCACACCCTGTATTCAATGGAGTTAGTTCTACGAGAGTAGAAGGCTTTCGTTCGCTCCCCGGCCCGCCTCCGCCACTGCGAAAACGATCATACAGTTGTTTGATAATTGTCGGGGAAATCGAATTCCACCAACTTGGTTTTATGTACGTGTTTTCTATGTATTCGCACGCAATACACATAGCTGCATTAGCTTTCATTCCATCGGGAAGTTTTTTAAATGCAGCAACGAATTGTTGTGCCGGTCCATCTGGGTCTCCTATCCACCCAAGTATGCAGAGAGATCGGCTCATTAATGTAGTCAGGTTGAAGGAAACGTGTTCATATCTTTCTCCTTGAAATCCAATCGATTGGAGTACTTGTCCTTCAAAGTCATAGTCTGGGAAAAATGCGCCACTCGATACAATCGGAAGAATCGTATCAAACCTAACACCATAGTATGAAAAGTCGGAATAGTTTTTCTGCAAAAATGCAGAATCATATTCTGACTTCCAATAGTCAATATCTACCTTACCGCGATCAATTGCACACCTTGAAATATGTAACATCTGCTGCATCTTGCATTGCTCTGTGAATGGGAGACCTTTGTCAAAATTTCTCGTGACTTCAAAACCTCGAATAACTGTTTCTCTATTAAATACCTCCAAAGCTATTGCTCGAAAAGAGAACAAAAAGGCCGCATTCTGATCGACCAAATCAGATGTTTCTATAGATTTAAAAAGTTGGTCATCATGAACGTTGCAGAATCCCATAAATGTAGAAGCTTTATTCACGCCCAACAGTTGTGCTGTCAGTACTCCCTTGTTCTTAATAAGCTCTTCGAACCCCCTCTTAGGTGATATTACGTGGCCGTTTTCTGCTACCGCAGACAATCCTCGACTTTTCTTTTGTATTGTGTGTGCTTTGATTATTTCGGGACCACATGTATTCCCAGCATTAGGATGCAAACAATATCCCTTAACGAATTCGCATCGCATATCTGTCAACAACTTGAATTTTGATTCAGGTTTCTGCGACTCTCTGTCCTTATGACATTTTTTCCACTTCTTTCCAGAACCACACCAACACGGCAGATTTGGAGGCATCTTTTCCCGTGGTGCAAGAGGTATCGGCAAAATTAGTTCTCTATCAGACTGCATTCCAGAGTCCTTATTTTTATTGGGACCTCTATGCAAGTTACCAAATCCGTCTGAGCTCTTCTACCTACAAGTAATCCACGACATACCAAGCAACTTGAATATTGCGAAACGAAACAAGACTCAAGAAATTTTGCAAAATAAAATAGCCAAATACCGAGCCCGCGAATTACCCGCTATCGTTAGACATCAGAAGGACCCACGGACCAGATAGCAATGAACGCAGAACCGCAGGCAAGGTATTACACGTTCTGATTGAGAAAGTGATGGCATGGCCCCTCTTGCATAGATTGATTGCTGGGGTTCATCGAGGGCGGTCATATCGGGTAAGAAATTTAAAACTCTTAGCGTGTTCGCCAGCAGCACTAATCTTCGTCCCAATACCAGTTACCATACTCGTGCTGCTTTCTCCATTGTGGCTAAAACTTCCAGTGTTGCTGCCTCTTTGACTAACTGATTCATTATCTTGTAACCCAAAACCGTTTGTTCACGTGAATCCGTTGTTTCCTTAGCTATCTGGTTGAACAAAGCGTTGATCCAATATTTATGTTTTATACTCGTCATGCTTTTTTTCCTCACTAAAATAGTTGTGTTTGTTATTCAAAGGTTATTACTGGAAGCATGTACCTGGGCTGCGCTTGCCTTTTTAAATGGCTACGCAGCCCAGTCCCTGCATTACGAAGTTGAGAAGACGAACCACTGCCTATGGTATATTTATATAAAGGTGTCCAGATTCTGGTACTGAAGGATTCCCAAAATAGGCTATTCAGTACCATATTCTGGTACTGAGACGTCACGTGCCCACCTTCACAGGCCCATATTCTGTTACTGAATTTGTTTTGAGTACCAGATTCTGTACCGATGATTTTTGTTTCTTCCATAAATTGGGTGCTACATTTGTTGGCTTAAATTCTATTGTGTTCTTGGTTTCGTCGATAGATTGCCAAGTGATTGCATAGCAGGTTGGTAACTTTGTTAAGCGTCCGTGACGCCTCGTCACGACAATAAACCCAGAATCTTCGAGTTCTTTGCGAGCTTTGTGCAACGTGGTCTTTGAACGCCAACCACGCGTTTTCATACGCGACCATTCGGCACTCAAGTCTCCGTTGTTTAAGCCCCTGTACTGTGAGCCGATATCAACTAACAATGCTTGAGCATTGCGACTGAGCGCAAAGTATTCAGGCGAGTTTATTAACCGATGAGGTAAGGCCAGGAAACTTCCTGTGCTGCTTTTTTTTGGGTGCCTTCTTGCCATGATTAAAATGGCACATCGAGAAAACCATCTGGCGTTAGCTCGAATAGCTTCAGGGCACAAATAATTTCACTTGAACGCCGACTACGCTTTCTTATAAGTCTTCGGCGATAAGATATTGAGGCACTCATAGTAAGCACCCAAAGCCTAATTTATTGGCTGAGTCGGATAGAAGAGAGTATGATGTTTGACAGGTTCCCGCCTGGTCGATCATACCCGCCCCTCCTTGTGAGGGGTAATCATCAGGCCGCCTTTTCTCCCTGCAGTATCCACTCCCGCAATTTCGGAATATTTACATACCAGCGATTCTGCTTCTTGATGATAGCTCCACTGGATTCGATACCGTTAGTATCTCTCTTGAATATCCACCACCGCAATTGATTCTCGTTAGCGATATTGGGATGCGAACGAGCGAAATGTTTTAGAGAGGAAATATCGTCCATAGCTGTAATCTCCTGTTGGGTAGAAATGGCAACAGTTGGAGATTATGCGCACTGCAAAAATTTTGATAGCGACACTAAAACACTCAGCCAGTTTTTTTAGTGTCCAATACTCTTTGGAGTTGTCTATCACTAAGCGGTGCGAAATTCATTTCGCAAAGACATTCATTGACTATATCGAGAAATGCTGAATTTTTGCCCAAGTCGCGATTCATCCACACTGCAGCACCATGCCCCGTACATTCCTTATATTCCTTAGCTAACTGGCGTATCGCAATATTTCTGATCCAATTCTTGCCCTTCGATTTGTGGATTGATGGAATTTGCTCATTCGCAAATGCGGCAGCTATTGCCAGATTGTCCGCTCTACCCTCCAAGTCCAGATAATCGCCCTCTGATGATAGATGCCGCAATGAGTTTGCTTGACGCAAGAATCCTAAAGCAGTTTGATTCTGTTGTTTTCTCAAAAGCGAAGATAACCGCGACGCAGTGGATTCAAGCTCTTTAAGGTATTTTTTTGCACTGTTGTAGTCTTCATGACCCTCCGCTACTATTTTAAGTTGCATAGCAGCCTTACAGATCGATTTAGCTTTCTCCTCGAAGCTACTCATTGCCGAATAGCCGAACCTGCAACCTATCTCCCAGGTCCGCTATGTGCTGATCAAAAAAATGACTGTAACGTTGGGTCATAGCTGCCGATTTATGTCCCAGCACTTCCATTAGCTCCCTCTGTGTTGCGCCTGCCATGGCTAAATGACTGGCAGCAAGGTGTCTCAGGTCATGGAACCGGAAATCTCCAAGTTTCGCTTCGTTTCGAATTTCACACCAAACTTTTCTATAATAAAATGGTGCATACCCAGTTTTATTCTTGAATACAAAATCATCACCCCGAAGAGAAGCCACTTTTTCATGTGACTTCATTTTTCGAACCAATTCCAGAGCATGACCGCGAATCGGAACTGGTCTGTGCGTTCCATTCTTTGTATTTAGTAAGCGAGCCAAACCCCGATCAAGGTCAATGTCTTTCCATCGCAACCCTACGAGCTCTCCAGCTCGTGCACCACTTAACATGGCACACACAACAAAGGCATACATATGCGGTTCTGAAGATGTCTTGCAAGCCTTCAAGAGCAGTTTCTGCTCTTCTGGTGTCATGAGTCGGTCGCGTTGCACTTCGCCTGGTATGCGTCTAATGCGGGCGACATTGTCCTGAACCCAGTCCCATTGTTGGGCTTCGGTTAATACCGCGCTAATACAACTCATCCGGCGGTTAACAGTTGCCGGTGCAAGCAGGTTCCCATGACGAGAATTTGTTTGTTTGAGTAGATCACGCGCCTCGATGAAATCGGAACGGCGCAATCTATTCAGTTTTTTGTTACCGAGCAGCACACCCCTGCGGTTTTTGGCTTCAGTCTTCCACCATTTAAGAACACCTTTGGCGTATTTGGAAACATTACGATCCGGGTCTTCCAGGTATCGCTCGATGGCATCAGAAAGTTTATTGCGATGTTCCGTCTCGAAGATTTCACCCTCAGCAATTCTGGATTCTTTGCCTGCAGCCCAGACTTGGGCTTTGCGCTTACTGGTGAATGTTTTAGTGAGCGTAGGATGGCCTGCTTTACGGACCATTACATGATATTTGCCGTTTCTTTCTCTGATTGTTGCCAATACCCAGTACCAGTCAATCTTAAGAAACAATAGTCTATCATACTGTGCCAAATCTGTGCCACAGCAGAATCAGTCAACAAGAAAAATTAGTTAAGTGTTTGATTTTATTGGAGGCTGAGACCGGATTCGAACCGGTGTACACGGAGTTGCAGTCCGCTGCATATCCTCTCTGCCACCCAGCCCTGCGAGGATTAAAACCTGAACGATCCAGGTTCCGGATTTCCATCATCTTTTCAATGAATTAAACCGGATCGCGTATTCTACAGATTCCCGCTACCAACACCACCATTAAACCCCATCCAGGGTTTTCAGCATGCGCTTTAGCGCAAAATGGCGGTAACTGGTCATCATCAAACCTTCAATTTCATCCCAATCCAGTTTGTCTTCCACATCCAGGGTAATCCAACCGTTGTGACCCATGTATCTGGGTATCGTGAAGCGCGCATCAAAAGTCATTGCGCCCTGCTGCTCCGCTCCCACCCAAAACATCAACAATACGCGCGCGTTATTTGAGTGGACGGATATGAAGGACTTTTTTCCGGCTCTAAATACAGGATCGCCGAACTGGCGCTGCTCGATAACTTCTGGCAACTGTTCACACATTTCCCGTAAGTGCGTCAGAACCTCTTGCGCTCTCGGTGAACCAAGCGGATCCAGTATCAGAGGGTCAATGGTTTCTGTGGGAGGAACAATATCGATGGTATCGCCAATTAGATCCGTGAGAGCAGGTGGCGCCACATTTTCATACGCCTCCTGCACTCGCATCGCGACACTTTTCCATGGAAGTCCTTTATCCAGATTTACCCCTAACCAGCCTTTCGGCCCCACATAGGGAGGTACGAAATACCCAATAGGATCTGACTCGGTGTAGTACTGCTGCGCACCTTCATGTGCGCTTAACCATAGTGCCAACCTGCCGTCGCCATGATGGTTCACTACAAAGGTCGCAAAGGTTTTGTTGTTAACCCGAAAATTGGGCGATCCGTGAGAAAGTACTTCCTCAACTTCAGGCAGGGAAAAACAGATTTCACGCACCGCATGTGGAATGTCTTTAGCCATTTTTACTCCAGCCAGATACAGTTACCGCACCTGCCCTGTTCTGCTAATATTTTGTCCTCGGGGTTTTGGTACTGGGGCTGATCTTCCCGCTCGGTGCGCTCATCATCAGCCGGAGCTTCGCCACTGTCCTTTTTGGGCAGACTCAGCTTTTCCTTCCAGGCATCACCCTCGGTTGCTGACCAGACGTGGGGTAAGGTTTCTACCAGTCCGGGTGTTTGAAAGGTGTTAAACAGCGCAAGGCTCCTGCGCATAATATCCAGTTGCACTTCAGTCTGATTAGGCGGGCCCGCGGTACGGCCCAGGGGATAATCCAGAAAAGCGGCACGCGGTACATTGGCACTCCGGGTAATGCTCAGGGCGCTGGTCATACTCAGAGTGGGGATACCTGCTGCTTCAACGGCTCTGGCAATCAATCCAACGGATTGATGACAAACGGGTCACACCGGCACCATGAGGGCAACATCTACTTCATCGGCAATCAGGCGGCGGGTAATTTCCGGAGCTACCTTCTCCCGCACCTGCCTGGATGAATATATGCCACCCATAAAAGTATATGCCTTATCTGAAACCGAGCCGATTATTCCTTCGTCCGCTAGCTGATTAAGCGTATCCCTTGGAAAAACAACGCTGGGATCAAGTCTTGCATCCTGGACATCGTAGGCAAAATGACTAATACGCAGCGCCTCTTTCGGAACGCTGCTGTCAATTATCCGCAGACTGATATCGTCTCTAAAATGAAAAGCTACCTGCCCTTTCGCATAAATTCCGCCAGAGGCGACCAAGCCTACTTTACATTCGGACAATGGTTTATTTAGCGCAGTCCAGGGCGGTGTATCGTCATTGTGCACCCACCGATAAGGCAGGTAACCGAGTGCTGCATACTGATCCCGTGTGCGCTGAAGGTAGTCAACCGGCGGGCGTGAATTTTGTTCAGGCATAACTTAAAGGCAGCGCAGTCGTAGACTTGATAACTTCCATTGCAAATCCAGAGCTGACATCCATAAAGGCGATTTTTTTAATGAGCTGTTTATACACTATATCGTAGGCCGCAATGTCCGGAACCACTATTTTCAATAAATAGTCTACGTCCCCGCTCATCCGATAAACTTCCACTATCTCGGGAAGTTCGGCCACCGCATTGGCAAATATTTCAAGCCACTCCACATTGTGTTGACTGGTTTTTACCATCACAAAGGCTGTGAGCGAGAGGTTAAGCAGATTTGGATCCAGCAGGGCTACACGTTTTTTTACATACCCGTTTTTTTCCAGACGCTGTATACGACGCCAGCAGGGGCTGGTGGATAAACCGACACGTTTACCAATTTCGGAAACGGCAAGTTCGCTGTCTACCTGTAGCAGTTCCAGAATACGCTTATCGGTTCGGTCCATATTATTCTAATTTTTAGCCGAATACGGGCGAATTTTACTACATAATTATGCATTTGGGGTATTTTATCTGAATTATTTATGGAAAAAGCAGTACGCTGGCCAGTGCAGCGCTCATGAGATTCGACAGGGTTCCAGCGAGAATGGCTTTCATGCCCAGTGCAGCAACTTCCTTTTTCCGTTCAGGAATGAGCCCTGCGAGGCTGCCCATGAGCATTGCCAAAGCATGTAGATTGGCAAAGCCGCACAATGCAAATGTTACCACCACCCTTGTCTGTTCCGTCATGGTGTCCTGAATACCCACCAGCTGAACGTACGCTATAAACTCATTGAGAATAATTTTTTGCCCCAACAGCTGACCCGCGATAGCTGCTTCTTCCCAGGGAATACCTAACATAAACATAATGGGGGCAAACAATTTACCCAGTATAAACTCGACCGACAAATTGCTTATTCCTACCCACGCACCCATCGACTCAACCAGTCCGTTAGCCAACGAAATCAGCGCTACAAAGGCAAGCAACATGCCTCCCACGTTAGCTGCAATTTTTACGCCCACCATCGCACCATCTGCTGCAGCCTGAATTACGTTCACCGGCTCATCCTCCGGATCTATATTCGCCACAAGGTCGTCATCCGGTGAAACACCATCTGCACCGGTTACCACAGGATCATCAGGAATCAATAGTTTGGCCATTAGCAAACCACCGGGTGCCGCCATAAATGCGGAGGCGATCAGGTAGTCGAGATCTATCCCAAGACTTGCATAACCCACCAGAATTGCACCAGAAATGGAGGACAAGCCTACCGCCATAACCGTAAACAATTGTGCGTGGGTTAAACTGGCCAGGTAGGGCTTTATTACGAGCGGTGCCTCGGTCATGCCCACAAATATATTTGATGCCGCCAACATGGACTCAACCCGCGTGATACCCACTATCCAACGAACGGCACCCCCAAGGGTACGAATCAATAACTGCATTACCCCTATGTAATACAGCACAGCCATAAGAGAGGATACAAAGATGATGATTGGCAAGACGCGAATAACCACGACAAAACCCATCGAGTCACCAGACAATTTTGGCCCGAATATAAAAGATATGCCCGTATTGGCGTGATCAATAAAACCCTGAACACCTTCTGACATGGCCTGCAACACGCTGAGTCCAAAAGGTAGATAAAGGGCAAATACCGCTATACCCGCTTGCAGTAAAAAGGCGGCGGCGGTGAAGCGGATATTTATAGCGTCACGCCGCTCAGAAAAAAGCACACCCAAACCAATCAAAAGAAGTATGCCAAAAAAACCCAGATTCATAGCTTTATCCGTTATTGTTATTTAGTGCTAATAAGGGGTGTCACCACCATCGGTGTTTATGGATTGTCCGCGAATAATCAAAGCTGCATCGGATAACAAAAAGGCTACCACGCGACCTATCTCAAGAGGCTGAATGTGTCGTCCCATTTGCGCGGGTACCATTGTCTTAAGTAACTCGTTGGGGTCCTCTCCAATGCGCGCACCTACAGAAACCGCGACCTCCATCAACATCGGAGTATCCACCCCTCCGGGACAAACTCCGTTTACGTTTATGCCATGTTCAGCCCATTCGGTGGAAAGGGTTCGGGTCAGGCTAATTACCGCTGCCTTACTGGCGTTATAACCCGCCATGTTGGGGTAGCCCACTTTGCCTGCATTGGAGGCAATATTTACGATAGCACCCGGCTTACCCGCGGAAATTTGTAACTCGGCAAATTTACGACAGCATAGGTGCGTACCAACAAGGTTTACATTCAATTGTTGTTGCCAGTCTTCCACGCTGGCATCAAGATTTGGGCCAAGCCGGGTTATTCCAGCATTATTTACAAGACCATCAAGCTGGCCGAAATTATCCAATGCCGCTTCCAGCGCAGCACCAACCGATGTGGCATCAGCAACATCCACCGGGATAGTAAAAACAGATTGTTCCGGAACTGCATGAATAGTGCATAATTCGGCTTTGGTATGTTCCAGGGACGTGTTATCCAGATCAGCCAATACCACCTTGCCACCGGCTTCCAGCACAGCTTCAGCAATCCCTCTTCCAATCCCGCGGGCACCCCCTGTAATCAAAATAACCCTGTTAATTAGCATATTACCGGGAGATCTCAGCAGACACCGTATAGGCGTTGGCATCCACCAGTTGAGCGTCACGCAACCTCAAACGAACAAGCGTCTCTGTTCCGGGCTTTAAGAGCCTAACTGTTTCTATGTAGTTATCTGTAGTGCTCTCCACCCAGGTAAGGGATACCCGTATCTGGATATTGGACAGAGTTTGATTCGTGTCATTTTTTACCCATAACCCCGGACCCTGGGCCGTATTAACAATGCCGCTTTTAACATAGTTAGCCGGTTGTCGGGGTAAATCGATACTCAAATATCGTGCAGCGGCTTGCTGCCCGGCTGCAGACCCGGATTTTGCCGCCTGTGCGTAATAGCGCAGGGCTGCCTCTTCATTTCCATCACGCTCGGCCAGATTGCCCAGTTCGTTATAGGCAATGGCGGTAGGTAAAATACGCAGGCTGTTTTCAAAATCGCTCCTGGCCGCACCGCGCAGATCGAGTTTGCTACTGCTTAGTCCCCGACCCAGATACCAGGCAAAATAGGCATCATCCCGTTCAATAGCGCGATCGTAATTGGTAATGGCGTCCTCGTAGCGTTTTTGTTGCAAGCGAATATCTCCGCGTAATCCGTGGAATGCACTTTCAGCGGGCTCCATTGTTACCGCCTTACCTACCAGAGCAACGGCCGCATCCCACTGTTTCTTGCCGGCAAGCTTTCTTGACTCATCATAAGCTGCATAGGCCGCTTCTTTTCCATCCAGGTAGGCCATTGCAGCCTTAAATTCTGCTTTGCCTGTTCGACCGGTCTCACCCAGTTCAGCAGCACGGGCGCGATTATTCTCTACACGTTCCTGGGAAGGCGGATGGCTGGCAAACAATCCTTCCAGCCAGTTTTGGTTTCGCCCCTTGGAAAGGCGCACAAAAGTCTGTTGCAATGTTATAGAAGCACGCGGGTCATACCCGGCGTCAGCAAGGTATTTTGTGCCGTAATAATCTGCTTCGCGTTCGGCATCCCTGCCATATTTTGTGGTAATCAACTGGGCACCCAATTGGCCCGCGCCAAGCACAGCACCGGCATAGGCAGAATTTGATGTACCAATCATCGCGGCCACCATGGCACCCTGTAATATTAATCCACGTTCCATGCTGCGTGCGCCGTGACGTGCCGTGGCATGGGCTATTTCGTGCCCCAGTACTGCTGCCAGTTCTGCTTCACTGTTTAGCTCTGTAAGCAGACCCCTGTTAAGCGCAATTTTACCCCCCGGTAAGGCCCATGCATTTGGCACGGAGTTATTTAGCACCACAAATTCAAAAGGTAAATCGATGCCGGTTACGGCCGCCAGCTTTAAACCAACACCACTTACATACTCTGTTAGTGATTTATCAACCGAGTATTGTCCACCCTGCATCTGCTGCGAAGGCAGGTACTGCTCCTGGCCAATTGAAATCTCCTGTGCGCGAGACACCAATCCCAGTTCACGGTTACCTGTAACGGGGTTTACCGCGCACCCACTCAGACACACCGCGAGCAATAGTATGGTTAAACGCTTCATCCGGGCAGCTCCATCAAAAGTTTTATTATGCCACCTTTATGTCCGGCTATCGCTACTTTCACAAGGCACCACGGGGTATTATGCAGGTTTTGGGAAGAACGAATGAAATACCTCCACACGATGGTGCGCGTCTCTGATCTGGAAGCTTCACTGGATTTTTACTGTGACAAATTTGGGCTGGAAATAGCTGGGAAATACGACAGTGAACAGGGTCGCTTCACGCTGGTTTTCCTCAATGCGCCTGGTGATAAGAGTGCCCAGGTCGAGCTTACCCATAACTGGGACGCGGAGGATCTGGAAGAAGGCCGAAATTTCGGGCATTTAGCCTACGAGGTCGATAACATATACGCCACCTGCAAGCAATTGATGGACAAGGGCGTTACCATAAACCGCCCTCCCCGGGATGGGCGTATGGCGTTTATCAGATCACCGGATAATATTTCTATAGAGTTATTACAAAAAGGCTCAGCACTCGAGGTAAAAGACCCCTGGAAAGACATGGAAAATATCGGCATCTGGTAAAAACTGTCCACACATAAAATACCAATTCAACAATGTTACATAAGAGGAAACTATGAAACTGTATAATTCAATGGGCCCAAACCCACACGTAGTGCGTATGTTTGCAGCGGAGAAGGGTATAGATCTGCAACTGGAAGAAGTGGACTTAATGGCTGGCGAAAATCGACAGCAAGCCTTTGGCGACAAAAACCCGTCTCGCCAGCTGCCCTGTCTCGAACTGGATGACGGCAACTACATTTCTGAAATTACCGCGATTTGCGAGTACCTTGAAGAAAAATTTCCCGAAAACCCGCTTATTGGCAACACTGCTGAACAGCGTGCTGAAACCCGAATGTGGGCACGCAAGGTAGATCTGGGTATATGTGAGCATCTTGCCAATGGGTTTCGCTTTTCGGCTGGCTTGAAACTTTTTAAGGAGCGCATGGTAACCCTGCCGGATTCCGCCGATGGCCTGATCAGCATCAAGGAGGATAGGCTGAACTGGCTGGACGAACAATTAGCTGGCAAGACCTACCTGTGTGGCGATCGTCTGACGCTGGCCGATATTCTCTTGTACTGTTTTTTGCACTTTGGAAACAATGTCGGGCAGCCCCTTAATCCGGAATTTGAGAATGTCGGTGCCTGGTTTAAGCGCATGGCAGAGAGACCCACCGCACGGGCCTAGCAAAAAAAACGGACAACAAGCACAAATCACTGAGAGATCTCCGACTTTAGTTGGGCTCTAGCGGTGCCTTGCTCTATAATGCTGCCCAAATTTATCTACTGGTGAATTATCCGCAGCTGTGTTACTTTTGGTAGCACTTTGCCTATTAACACCCTCAACCTGGTTAACTGTGGAATATTCGCGTGCGCACGACTTATATAACAGCCCTCATAATCGCCATTGTAGTTACGGCCTGGCTGATTTCGGGTCAGATAAACCCGCCTGAAAAGGTAATGCCCGCGTCTCTCGCAATTCAAAATTCCGAAAACAACGCTGCCCTGGATGACGGTGAACTTACACGCGTGCGAGCACAGGTTATTCACGCTGAAACCAGAACTGCGAAAGTCACAGTGCGAGGCCAAACTCAAAACAAAAGAACGGTCACTGTAAAATCGGAAACAATGGGAAAAGTGGTCTCCCGTGCGGTCGAACGCGGCAACCGTGTTGCCACCGGTGATTTACTCTGTAAATTGGCGACCGATAACAGGGCAGCAGCAGTTTCAGAAGCTGAAGCCGGACTTGGGCATGCACAAATCAATTTCGAAGGTAGCCTGAAACTGCAAAAACGCGGCCTGCAAAGTGAAACAGCAGTAGCCTCGATTAAGGCAGAACTTGAACGGGCCAAAGCAAATCTCTCTCGTGCAAAACTTGAGCTTGCACGCACAGAAATTCGCGCACCGTTCGCGGGTCTTGTTGAAGATACCCATGTAGAGAAAGGCGACTACATTCAGCCGGGCGTGGGGTGTGTCACCCTGGTGGATCTCGACCCCATGCTACTGGTGGGTCAGGTAGCCGAGCGCAGCGTACACAGCCTGAAAATAAATGACCTGGTGAGGGGCGTTCTTGCTAATGGCAACACCGTGGAAGGGCGAATTACATTTATTGGCAGCAAAAGTAATGAGCGTACTCGTACCTATGCGTTGGAAGTAGAAATTCCCAATGCAGACTACGCCATAAAAAGCGGCTACACAGCACAAATCGAAATAGCGGTGGGCGAAATCATGGCACATCAGGTGAGCCCTGCATTACTGAGTCTGGACGATGATGGCAATATTGGTATTCGTACCATCAATTCACAGAATCGAGTGGTCTTTAACCTGGTAAACATCGTTGCAGATGATATCAAGGGGATTTGGATCACCGGGCTTCCTGATGTCGCCACGCTAATCACCGTTGGTCAGGAACTGGTTGTGCCGGGTGAAGAAGTTGAAATCTCATTTCAAACGGGCAGTTCCTTACCCGCAGTTGCGAAAAAGCGAGCAGATAACAATCCGACTGAGGGATCAGCGGTAGGTACGGCTGGTGCTACTGTAACCACCCAAAGTGGCTTGAGCCTGAGTCAATGAACGCTCTCATAGAGTGGGCAATAAATCGTAGTCGAACTACGCTCTTACTGCTTTTTATGATTTTGTTGGCAGGCACGGCAGCCCGCATGGCCATACCGGTTGAAGCTGAACCCCGAATCGAAGTCCCGTATTTTGTAATCATAATAGTGCACGAAGGCATCACGCCGGAAGATTCGGAACGCCTGCTGGTATTACCCGTAGAGGCTGAATTGCGCTCAGTTGAAGGTATCAAGGAAATACAAACCTTTGGTAGCGAAGGCAGAGCCACTATCACGGTTGAGTTTGATGCTGAGTTTGACCTGAACCAGGCAGGCGTAGATGTACGCGAAGCCGTGGACCGCGCCAAACCAAAAATCCCGGGTACCGCCGAAGAACCCATGGTATTGGAAATGAATACCGACGACCGACCGATTATCCAGATAAACCTGATTGGAGATGAAGTTCCCGAGCGCATGAAATATACGCTTGCGGTAACCTTAAAAGATCGCTTAAAAGCGATACCACAGGTACTGGATGCAACATTGGGCGGGCATCGCGAAGAAATGCTCGAAGCCGTAATTGACCCTACGTTGCTTGAGTCATACCAGATTTCCAATGAGGAATTAATCAATACAGTACTGCGCAATAATCGACTGGTGGCTTCAGGCTCACTTGATACGGGTTTGGGCCGTTTTTCCGTAAAGGTGCCGTCTGTTATCGAAACCGCTACCGACCTGTTTAATCTACCCGTAAAAACAGATGGAGATACTGTAGTAACCTTGGCCGATGTTGCCCAGGTCAAAAGAACCTTCAAGGACAGAACTTCCTATTCCAGCATTAATGGTAATAGCGGCATTACTATTAATGTGTCCAAGCGCAGTAACGCAAACCTGATTGCCACGGTAAAACTGATTCGCGAAGTGGTAGATGATATGCGTCCTGACTTCCCCAGGAAGCTTACAGTTTTTATGACGCAGGACCAGGCGCCACACGCAGAACGACAGGTAACCGAGTTACAGGGCAACATTCTCACCGCACTGGTATTGGTGATGATCATAGTGGTTGCGGCCATGGGATTCAGAACCGGTGTGATTGTAGGTTTTTCTATTCCGGTTGCCTTTCTATTCGCACTGATACTGCTGTACTCCATCGGCTACACCTTCAATATGATGGTTATGTTTGGCATGTTGTTAGGTCTGGGTATGCTGATTGATGGCGCTATTGTGGTATCAGAATATGCCGACCGAAAAATGATTGAGGGTATGAATGCACACGATGCATATGCCCTGGCCGCCAAGCGCATGTTCTGGCCGGTAACTGCCTCAGTTGCAACCACGCTCGCTGCTTTCCTGCCATTGATGTTGTGGCCTGGCGTAGCAGGCATGTTCATGGCCTACCTGCCGGTAACTGTATTTACGGTACTTATGGGCTCACTGATCTATGCACTGATTATTGCGCCTACGCTTGGCTCCATATTTGGCAGGGCGGGTAATATGGATGCAAAATCTGCCCTCGTGCTAAAAGAAATGGAACAGGGCGACCCCACAAAATTAAAAAACCTGACCGGGATTTACGCACGTATTCTGGAAAAAGCTTCCCGATTCGCGCCATTGACCTTGGCAGCAACAGTGGGATTGCTCATATTAACCTTTATGGCATATGGCAAGTTCGGGAATGGGGTCATCTTTTTTAACGATGCTGACCCCCAATATGCCTCGGTGCTCATCAAAGCCCGGGGTAACTTATCAACTCAGGAATCAAGCGCTTTGTTGCTTGAAGTTGAAGAAGAAGTACTAAAAATTGCCGGTATTGAGGAAGTAAACAGCACCACCCAGGATACCAGTGGAAGCTTTTTCAGAGGTACTACCCCACCCGACACGGTAGGCATCATGTATTTGTCCATGCATGAGGAAAGCGATCGGGAACTGTTAGGTGAGGAGATACTTGAACTTATCAGAAATCGTACCGCACATCTGGCAGGTGTAGAAATAGAAGTTCAAAAAATGGAAAATGGTCCACCCACTGGTAAAGCTATCCAGATTCAGCTCGCCTCCAGATATCGTGAGTTACTCGACCCTGCCATAGAGCACATACGCAGCTACCTGGAAAACAATGTTACCGGCCTGCGCGATTTTGAAGATTCCCGGCCGCTGCCCGGAATCGAATGGAAACTGGATGTTGACCGGGCCCAGGCGGCACTTTTTGGGGCTGATGTTGCCCAGGTTGGCCTGGCAGTACAATTGGTTACCAATGGTGTGCTCGTTAGCAAATATCGTCCGGATGGTGCAGAGGACGAAGTAGATATTCGCGTACGGTTTCCCATACAGGCTCGTGGTATAGGAGCCCTGGATGAACTGAATATCACTACACCCAAAGGTAAAATTCCCCTTTCAAATTTTGTTGTACGCACGCCCGTGCAACAAGTGGACACCCTGCAACGTATCGACGGGATTCCTGTTGGCAGTATTCAGGCATCGGTAGCACCAGGCATACTTGCAGACACCAAGGTCAAGGAAATCCAGGCATGGCTTGCAACCGAAGTTTTTGATCCTCGACTGAAAGTCGAGTTTCGCGGCGCCAATGAAGAGCAGGAAAAAACCTTTGCCTTTTTGGGCGGTGCCTTCATTCTTTCGCTGTTACTGATGTTTGCACTACTGGTGACGCAGTTTAACAGTCTGTACCAGTCAACCCTGATCCTGTTTGCAGTTATTATGTCTACTGCAGGCGTGCTGTTGGGACTAATCGTTACCCAGAGCCCCTTTAGCGCAATATTAACCGGAACGGGTGTCGTAGCACTTGCGGGTATTGTGGTAAATAACAATATCGTACTTATCGATACCTACAATCATCTTAAGGAAGAACATCCAGAGCTTGACTACATAGCCCTCATTGTAAGAACAGGTGCTCAACGGCTTCGCCCGGTAATGCTCACCACAGTAACTACCGTGTTTGGCTTACTCCCCATGTCCATGAACTGGAGCATCGACATCATTAACCGCACCATGGTGCATGGTGGCCAGGTTTCATCGCAATGGGTACCACTGGCACAGAGTATTGTTTGGGGCTTGAGCATTGCAACGGTACTAACCCTGGTTGCTACACCTGCCATGCTGGCTATACCTCACCAGATCAAGGGTTTATTTCAGCGTGACGTGCAAGCAGACGCTGCGCCCGCTGTACATGCAGAGTCTCAATAAGGCTACCCTTATACACAGCAAGCCCTTTACCCTGAAGACGGGCATTTTCCCAGGCTGATATCAGACCATGAGCCTCTGCCACTTCCAGGTCTGAGTAGGCGAATGCGATATTGGCATGCTCAATCTGACTCGGGTGAATCAGGGTTTTCCCGTCAAAGCCCCATTCGCTTCCCTGTTTGCACACCTGTTTAAAAGTCTCCATATTTTTAAACTCAATATGAACTCCGTCGAGTATGTCTCGCCCGTTTGCGCGTGCGACTAAAACGCAATGTTGCAGGGCTGTCTGTAGCGCTGCACGTTCGGGCGTATCCTTTACCCCCAATTCTGCCGACAGGTCTGCAGTACCCATCACGAGCACTTCCAGCCGTGGATTTTGGCCCACGATGGTTTGCGCGTTCAGTATGGCCAGTGGAGTCTCAAACATGGCCCATATGGGAATGTCCTCACCACCAAGGCTATCTACAAGTTCAATGGCTGATTGCAACTCCACAGCTGAATTGATCTTGGGAAACAGGATTGCATTGATGTCGAGTTTGACTACCGCCGCCACATCCGCCCGGCACCATTCAGAGTCCATTGCATTAACGCGCGCAATGCGCTCACGCCTGCCAAAACCCCCTCGCTTTAAAGCGGTGACCAGCTGATCACGCCCAAGGGACTTGGCATCCGGCGCGACGGCATCCTCCAGATCAAATATGATGCCATCGCAGTTCAACGAACGTGCCTTTTCCAGCGCGCGAAAGTTAGCGGCAGGCAGGTATAAAACACTTCTTCGAATGCGTGTGTTAGCCAGGTTCATCATTCTGAACGCGCGTCACCAACAGCACCCCGGTCTCGCTCACCCTTTCCAGCATCGGGTCTGCGATGACGCTTGTCTTGCATGCGTTTTACCGGCTGTTGCACCCGGTTTCTACGCTTCAGGCGGTCCAGCGCGCGCGCTTTGTCTTCCGGTGACATTCTCTTAAACCGCTCGCGCAATTTGTCCTGCTTTGCATCAGGTAAGCGCTGGAAACTTTGCCTGCGCTCGCGCAGGGCACGGCGTTGTTCTACCGAAAGATTGCGAAATTCTGTAAATCGCTGACTTAGTGCAGCGCGTTTGTCAGGGCTGAGATTTTGCCAGCGCTCGTACCGTTTTGACATCTCTGTGCGCTGGGTTTTGTCCATACCTATCCAGCGCTGCGCGCCCAGGGTAAGTTTGGTTTGCCGTTCATCTGAATAGGAATCCCACTCCTTTTCAAAGGCCTGTAGCACTGTCTGCAGATCACTATCCAGCGTTGCCCATTCAGCAGCCTTGCTGGATAAAGGGACAAATAGAATTACTAGCGAAAGAAAAATGTAACTCAGTCTATTCATTTCTTCTCCTCCTTTTCCGGAGACAATGGAGCGGGTGCCGGTGCAATCCGGGACTCGGGCACGTCCGGAAAATCCTCATCCCTGGAAAAATATTCCATCTGCTCCGGTCCAAGCCATTCACCATCCACCTCCTCAAGGCTAGCCAAATATTCCAGAAAACTTGCATCGGGATACACTGTTTCATGCCCTTGTGCATATACATGCATTGCGTTGGCTGCACACACGCTGCCAAGACATAAACGCAGCACAATACCTCCTATACCCTTACCCGGCATCGGGCTCTTCCACGAGCATCCACGCAACAAACTCAAGATCTTCCAGTAATTCCAGTTCATCCGCCGCTGCTGCCTGCAACTCCGATTCGTAGTAGGGAAACTCGGGTATATCCGGAGAAGACAAAGTTAACGCCACAGCAATAACCACTACCGCAAAAGCACCAACCGGTGCCCAGAATGACCACAAGGGGTGCTGTGGTGTTAGTGGCTGACCCGGTTCCAGACCGTCCAGTGCACTGCGCCGCGCCGCCGCAAGGCGCTCGACAATCTCGTCATCCAGCCGTTCAGCTTCGAGCGCTTCGCGTGCGCGTTCCAGAAATGTTTCTTCGTTATTTGAAGTCATAACCAGTCCTCTTTTAGTACCTCTCTTAAGCGATGCACCGCCCTGGAATAGTGGGTTTTAACACTACCCTGGCTACAGCGCATGGCAAGTGCCGTATCCGCCACACTCAATCCTTCCCAGGCTCGCATAAGAAAAGCCTGCTGCTGACGCATGGGCAAGCGTTCTACTTCGGCGTTCAGTTTTTCTGTCGCATCCTGTATGCCTACCTGAAAATCCGGTTCTGCAGCATATCCATCCGGCGCACTCTGGATAACATCTGTCGTTGTTTCATCCGGGTCTTCACTATAAAACATACTAAATAGACGGGCACGCAGAGTGGCCTTTCTATGGCTGTCGGTAATCCTGTTCTGAAGAATGCGGTAAAAAAGCGGTGCCCACTGTGCCTCGGGTTTGGAGGCATATTTTCGTACCAGAATCATCATCGCATCCTGAACAATATCCATCGCTTCATCCACATCCCTGACTCTGAACAAAGCCATTTTGTATGCGCGCTTTTCGACGCCAGCCAGAAACTGATTGAGCGCGACCCGCTCACTCATATAGCACCTCGTGTGCCCACCAGTTTCACCATTGTAGCCTCCATTGGTACCCGCTGAGCAAGTAAAATGCTCATACCCCAGTTGCTCTTGACTGCTTTGCTCACATGAGTTGCTTACATCAGCTGCATACATTAGTAGCTTGCATTATATCTAACGCGCGGAACGGCAATTGGTTTACACAGGACAGAAAAAAGCTGTTCAGTGCAAGGGGTGAGGTTTCCGGGAATGAGGAACAGCAGGAACTTTGGTTCCTGGTTTCAGGCGCATGTGACATTCTGCCTTCATCCAGCAACTATATACAGATAATACCGGAATCATGGCAAATCCGGCGACAAGCAGCCCAATCAAGCCGGGTGCCTTGTCTAACATATACCAGCCGCTAGACATTTCAGGGCAGTACCTGAAAAAACCCGCAAAATAGAAGAACATCGCTACAGTGCTCAGGCCAGCCAGACCACGTGCTGTCATCAAACTGAGCGAGCGTTTCAAACTTAACAGGGCCAGGACTGAACCACCTGCAAAACTTAAAAACAGCAATACATTACCAGCATCACGAAGCTGCAAAATGGCAAACGCCATTAGCACAACTGCCATGATCCCATTGACGTAACGCATAAATTTTCGCCCAAATTCGGGAAAAGTATTAATACCCCATCAAGGGGCATGCTTATAGTAATAGTCTCCATTCCTGCAATAATGTTCAACCGTTTGTTACATAAAGTGACAGGGGAAGGTAGAAATTCGTACAACTTTTAAGCTACTTGAATTAATCGTGTTACCCAAATTCGCATGGCAAATATAGGAGGCGTAATTAAAGCGCGTGATTTATGGTTTTGTTCGTTACAATACTCAAAATAACAAAAATGTCCGGGGAGGAGATTGTGTTACGTTTCTATAAAAGTCTGCTTATCGTCCTGTTTGCTTTGTTTGTCCAGTCTTGTGCTACTACTACAGGTGATTCTCAGAGCACGACAGCAAGCCCGGACACTTCAAACGCAGAAGACGAACAATTTGTAGCCACCCCGAATTTGGCGCCGAGGGAAAGATTTAGCAAAGCATTACGCATGCTTGAAAACGGAGAGGTTGGCCAGGCCCAGGCAGAGCTGAAGGCGTATATTGCAGCCGTAGCATCGTCACGCAGTCGCAACGCAAGAGCACTGCTCGAGCAAATTACTACCCCCATCGAAACATATTTTCCAAGTGAATACTTTACGGTTTCTCTCGGGGATGGTGAATCTCTTTCTACTCTGGCAAGAACCTATCTCGGCGACCCCTTAAAGTTTTATGCTCTGGCCCGTTACAATACTATAAGTGCGCCTTCACGGGTTTTTGTGGGTCAAGAGGTACGTATTCCACTAACGGAATCAGCCCGTCTTGCAAGGGACAATCCACCTGTGATCGACGAGGTGGAGGAAGCAACTGCACTACTCGAACCAGCTGAGGAGGTGCAACAGGAAACACCCACTGCGATTGTTGACCTAATCGAGGAAACAGTGTCTATTGAAGATCTAATAGGTGCAGGAAACTACGAAGAAGCCATTGAGTTTGCCAACAATGCACCAGAGGGTAGCCTGGACCAGGCTACACATATAGCCATTTATCTTGGTTACGCTGAACAGATGCTTAGCGACAACCCTTTTATTGCGGCGGATGCCTATCACCAATTAGCGGATCTGTATCTGGAATCCAACGATCTGGATTCCGCTCTGCTTACCCTGCAAAAAGCCGTATCAGCAAATCCCGATCACACCGGTGCTGCACAAAGCTTACAGGATCTGGAATCCCGACTGGTATCCACATATTACCGCTCGGCGTCCGCAGCATTCGGACGCCAGGATCTGGACACCACGATAGAATATGCAGATAAGGTTCTGGCAATTGACCCTGATCACGCCAACGCTCAGTTGTACCGGGCACAGGCGGTAGAGTTGAAAGATCGTCTGGAACAGCTGAACAGCGGGAATTAGCAGGCGCCTGACACTCAGTCAGCCTGGCCTAATTTTGTGACTGGTTTTGTTCTATCTTTTTTAACGTAGCCTGCATCTTTTTGGCTCGTTGAATGTGTTGCTCTGCCTGTAAGTTATTCGAGTCATACTTCAGGGATTCAGAAAACAAAGCAATGGCCTTGTCCAAATCTACAGACAGAGCCTTAATACCCTCTCGGTACAAATCATCTGCTTTTCGTGCATTAGACGCAGCCAGCTCCGCCTGCGTTTCTGCCTCCGCACTCAGTCTATCCAGTTCTTTCTGCCTGTTTTGTTTTTGTATGGCAAGTTCTTGTCTTACTTTGCCTTGACGCAAGGCCTGCGCCTGCAGCGCATCGCGATCTTTCCTGGATTGCGTAATCAATGCCGAATCGCGTTCAAACTCAGAAAGATATTGGCGCGCCTCCTTATGGGCACCATCCAGCGCCAGTAACTTGAGCGCAAAAAGCCTTTGATTTTTTCTATTGCCTGCGTTGCGGGCTTTCGCAAATTCAGACTCATAACGTGCAAGGTGAGCAGCAATCTTTTTGCGTAAGCGGATTAACTCATTTTTTGCCTGGGTATCATTAGCCTTTAAACCTGCAACTACCTGCCATTGGTATAGGGCGCGCGCCAGATCCCCTTGCTGTTCCAGCTTTACCGCTTGCGCCTGCGTACGGGAGATAAATTCTTCGCCGGACGGACTTCGAATGGGTTGAGTACTTTCACAGGCACTGAATAATACCAGCACCGCTAATAACAAACTGTCCCTGCAAACCTGGCAATACCTGTTACCTGAATTGGTTAACGTTTCGATCACTGCAGATTTACTCGATTGAACACTTTCAGTTGCCTGGTAAATGCCCGCATATCGTCACCGGCATAAATCATGTTGCGCTTTAATAACAGCGGAGGTGCAAACGCAGCATTACTACCCCTTTGCACTGTTGCTGCGAGGCTGTAGGAACGCGCCTGCAGACTATCCACCACAAGGGCACTGGTATCCCCAAAGGGATAGGCATAATGTTGAAGTTGACGGTTCATGCGTTGTTTTACAACTTGTTCCGGCACAGATATTTCTTCTGATATGCGGGTCTTGTACTCGGCAAGTGACTCATCCTGCTTGCGCACTAAACTTGAATGGGTTCGGGAATGGGATTCCATATCCACAAGACCACTATCCTGCATTTCCCTGATCTGGGACCAACTAAGCGCAGCGCCACCCCCCACAAAATCGGTGTACAAAAACAATGTTGCGGGAAAACCATACTTTCTTAGTATTGGAAAGGCGGTCTCATACACTGATTTATAACCATCATCGATAGTTATCACAACAGATTTCGGTGGGATACTACGAGTTCCATCCAGAAATTCGCTAAGTCTGGAAAAGGGAATTACCTGATAGCCATTCTGCGAAAGATAAGCCATTTGTTCACCAAATGCGCGGGCCGAAACCTGCATGGCACTTTTTGATTTTACCCCCTCAACAAACTGGTGGTAACACAAGATCGGAACTACCTGATAGCCATCAGAATATACACTGGTTGCATTCAATGGCTTTAGGGGGATCGAAACCAGGCCACCAGCCCCGGATCTTGTAATTCCCCGATTGGCATCTTCTATTACATGAGCGTGATGTTTCGAACCCAGATATTGACGGGCAAGTGTCTCGAAATTTGCTGATGTATTAGCATCTACCACCAGAAAGTCCCTGTTTTTAAGAACCACTCTTGATTCAGGATTGTGGCTGGTAGCACAAGCACCGATTAACAGAACACCCAGGACGGCAGGTAAGCCCTTCTTTAAGAACAGCAAACGCAGTCTCCTCAAGGTTGCAGATAAAATTATGAGTCAGATCCCGATTTTTGCACGGCTACAATGGTTTGCAGACTGGCAGTATCAGACTGATCAGCTGCATCTATAAGTTCAGGAAGTTCTGGCAGATCTGGTAGATCCACGGAAACAGCGTTTGACTCAGAAGTATCAGCCTTAACCTGCGTCGTCCCATCACGGCCAAGACCCAGGTTGTTCTGAAGGTGATCTGTCATACCATTAAATGCCGAATACAGTTCACCAATTTCATCAGTGCGTTCGTTTGATATCCGTAAATCAAACTCTCCATCGCCAAACCGTTCCATAGAGCGTGTCAATAAACCTATGGGCTTGGCCAGCAAACCAGTTACCACATACATAACCAGAATAACGGACGCCAGGGTTACCAATGCTATTACAAACATCAAATTAGTGGTGGTGCCCATCAATTCATCCAGGCCCTGTCTGGACAATCCCATATATATATGCCCGACCTCTGTTGTGTTGTTAAATAGAATCGGAGTTTCGTAATTAAATACTGCATGCTCCGAACCGACATCAACCTCGGTCACCATCACACCACCGTCATCAATGTTACGTACCGGAATACTTACAGGCGATTGATACGCGCGCCCAATGTCTGACACATCTGTTGCAGCACGCACCGTACCGGTATGGTCCGTAACCAACAGGTATTGCAAGGCATTTCGGGCACTGGCTTCACTAACAAAAGCCTCCATTCTTATCCAGTCTTCACTCAACACCGGTATGGCTGCCTGTGTTGCAATAAACTTTGCCAACGAAGCTCCGGAATCCGTAACCGTTGTGGTAATTTCATCTACCTGCACACGATATACCCAGGACAAACTCACGAGTAGTACCATGGCTACTACAGCACCCATAGCTGCTGCCCATTTTACTTTCAGGGGAACATACTTATTACGTTGTCGATCGCGCTCCTGATCGATAATGACGCCCAGTTCATGCTCCAGGGCATCAACAAGCTGGTCTCCATCCTGAAATCTTCTTTCCGGTCGCTTGCGTAATAATCTGCTAACAATTTTGCTCAATCCTGCTGGTAATTCAGGAGCAATTTTCTTGATAGATACCGGTTCTTCCTGAGTAATCTGTAATAACAGAGAGGTCATGGTGCTGGCGTTAAAAGCCCGCTTTCCAGACAATAATTCATACATTATTACGCCCAGGGCATACAGGTCTGAACGCCCGTCAATCTCCCCTGCCATAGCCTGCTCAGGAGACATATAACGGGGTGTGCCCATAACCGTGCCCACCTGTGTGGTGTGTACCTCTTCGGATTGATCTCTTCGCGCAATTCCGAAATCAGAAATTTTAGCGATGCCACCGGCAGTAAACATGATATTCGCCGGTTTGATATCCCGGTGAACTACGCCAGCGTTGTGCGCATAGGCAAGCGCTCTGGCCAGGTCTATGGCAATACTTATTATCCGCTTGAGACCCATAAATTCGCCGGAATTCATTTTGTCTGCGAGGGTCTCTGTTTCCAGTAGTTCGATGGTAATGTAGGAGCGCCCATCCGTCTGCCCCACATCAAAGATAGTGGCTATGTTAGGGTGCGATAAAGCACCTGCCGCCTTTGCCTCGCTTAGAAAACGCTTCTGGTATTCTTCATCCACATCAGTTTTAAGCACTTTCATGGCAACGTGACGGTCTATCTGCGGATCGTAGGCTTCAAGCACCACAGCCGTAGCCCCTTCGCCAATTACCCGAATAACTTTATACCGCCCCAAAGTTTCCGGGTATGCAGAGATATCACTCACAATACAGATCCTCCGCTTTTGATGGTTGACGCGCTAAGGTCCGCCTTTTCACCCACTACCAGTGTGCTATCCGCGACCACCTGAAAGCCAATGCTCATAATCGGACTCGTATCCGACAAACGTACTTCGCTGCGATCAGGCAGTAGCATTTTCTTTACAATCGATCCGTTTACGCGGGTTCCATTGGCGCTTTCCAAATCTTCAATCCACCACTTCCCGCCCACATAGGTCACCCTGGCATGCTTGCGGCTGACTCTTGGATCATCGAAACTAATCTCGCACTCAACACCCCGCCCCATTATGAAATCGGTGTTCAACAATTTTCGACAATTGCCACGATCGTCCTGCCAGCGAATTTCCAGCATTGGTGGTGCACCGCTAGGCAATATCTGGGTTGCAGCAAGATCATCTTCAGAAGGGTAGGTTCGTCTCGCCTGATGACGCGCTTGTGGCCCGTGATCTCTAACAATCCCACTGGTTGTCATATCAAAGGACCATGCCAGGCATGCCGTAACAGGAACGCCCAGGGCGGCTACAATTACGAACCATCTAAATGCGGAATCAGGCGCCCCGAATGCCGGAAACAATTCTGCAGCACCCATGGATGCACCCCATGCAGCAACCATATAAATGCTGCAGACACGGAATACACCACGCCGTTGCAGTTCATCCACAAAACCGGAGAACCCCGCGCGTATCTTTCCATCCTGTGTCTTTTTTGTATTGGGTCCCACCCTTTTTACACCATCCTTTCCCTAGCCGGTTAGTTCATCAAAGATACGCCTGTAATTCAAGACTTTGCAGAACAGATGCCTACAGCATATACAAAGCACTTACACCCTTGCAATTAGTCCTCTGCGCAGCTAGCTCATTGATATTTAAGTGTTTTTATCCAATACGTGCGGATTGTGCACCATCGACCGGCAACGCAACCCCGGATATAAAGCGGGCCTCGTCACTGGCAAGAAACAGGGCGGCGTTGGCAATATCCCAGCCAGAGCCCATTTTCTTGCCAAGTGGTACCTGTTTATTACGTTGTTCAATCAATGCGTCCCGGTCTCTCCCCCGATACACTTGCCCCTCAATGGCCATCGGAGTTTCCATCAAACCGGGCATGATTACATTCGCGCGAATATTGTACTTACCATTTCCAACCGCCAGAGATTGGGTATAGGCATTGATGGCCGCCTTGGAAGTTTTGTAGGCAATGATACCGGTGGAACAAATGGCCGCAATCGAGGAAATGTTGATGACGCTACCACCACCCTGTGCCCGCATAACCGGGAGTACATGTTTACAGGTAAAGATAACGCTTTTAAGGTTTACACTGTGAATCCTGTCCCACACCGCCTCGTCAATATGGGCGGGTCCGGAATCACCCGCACCTATGCCAACATTGTTGTGCAATATATCTATGCGTCCATATCGCTGGATGCAGCAATCAATTAGTGCTTTACACTGGACTTCCTGACTTACATCAGCTTCAAAACAGGAAGCCTGCACCACATCACCATTATCCGCTGCCTTGATCAGCGCCAGGGTTTCCTCTGCAGCAGCCAATGAGCGGTCGACCAGTAACAGGCGTGCACCTTCTTCGGCAAAGCGCAGCGCCGTCGCCCGACCATTTCCAATAGTTTCACCAGGCGTTTGCCCGGCACCAACAATTATTGCCACCTTATCCTTGAGTCGATTCATTTTCCCAGCCTGAGCCTTTTAAACATCAAAACCTGGCAATCCTGCATCTGCCTGCACTCCGAAGGAGTTCAACGCCATGGATACCAGATTATATTGCCCAACCGCAAACACCAGATCCATCATCTGCTGGTCAGAATATGATTTCTTAAGCCCCGCCCAGGTTTCATCGCTTACAAAGGCATCCGTATGCAATTCATCGGTCGCCGTTAACAGCAATCTTTCGTGACTGCCCAAATTTTTGGTCGCTGGACCTTCCTGAATAGCCCGAATCTCATCATCGCTAATACCCGCACGTCTTGCTATCAACACGTGTTGGCCCCACTCGTAACCGGACTGACAGAGATAACCAATACGCAATATCACTATTTCCCGATCACGCACGCTTAAGGTGGATTTACCCAGAACATGGTTGGCAAAAACAACCCAGCGGCGCATGAGATCCGGATGATTGACCATGGTTCGAAAGATATTGAACACCTCTCCGCGTGCCGCCATGGGTTCAAGCAGTTTTTTGCCTTCATCATCAATTTCATCATCCGAAAGGGGTTTTATTCGTGGTGCGCTTAATCTCATAAGGTCTCCCGATTTGCGTTTGCACTGTGCACCGCTTCAAACAGTGCTGACAGCTTGGAATTGTCCAGTCTATTATCGGTTCTAACACTACTACATAAATCAATGCCGTAGGGTTTAACCGTTCCAATAGCCTGAGCAATGTTGGATGGGCCAAGACCACCGGCAAGAATAACCGGTACCTTGCACGCAGAAACTATCTGGCTGCTAAGCTTCCAGTCATGCGTACGTCCCGTGCCCCCTAATTCCTTGACGGCCAGTCTCTGGTTACCTGAATCAAGCAGAACAGCGTCTACCAGGCTCGAAACGTCTACCGCCTCCCGAACTGAATCGTCATCAACCACGTGGACCACCTGCACCAGTTGCACTTCGGGTAATGCCTTACGCAAAATATGCAACTCACCTGGTGCAACCCTATCCACCAACTGAATGGTGGTGGTGCAACAATAGTTATGCTGGGCAATGATCTCTTGGGCATATTGTAGAGCGGTAAGCAAAAAAGTTGCTGTTGGCGGTTTTACGCCAGCGGCAATTCTGCGTACGGTATGGTCATCAATTATTCCGGGGCCGCTGGGCATCGCAGAAACCAGACCCACCGCAGAGGCCCCGGCTGCTATCGCAGTGGAAGCTTCTTCAGTGCTGCTGATACAGCATATTTTTACAAAGGGCCGCTGCTTTTTATTATTTGGCCGCTGCTTTTCATTATTTGGCCGCGGCACCTGACCGACTCGTCTAGTCTTTGGTGTTTTTAACGATGTTGGTTGCCAACGCTATCATGGATGATACGTCACTCAAATTTGCCGGAACAACCAAAGTATTGGCCTCTTGCGCCAGTTTACCAAACTGCTTTACATAGTCTTCAGCAATTCGCAGGCGCATAGCCGCATCTCCACCTTCTTCCTTGACCACGTCCGCTACTTTGCCAAGCCCCTCCGCTGTGGCGCTGGCAACTGCAAGAATGGCTGCTGCCTCCCCTTCGGCTTCGTTAATCTGTGCCTGTTGTTGCGCTTCGGACTCCTTGATTACGCGCTGTTTTTCGCCTTCTGCCTGGTTAATTTTGGCATCGCGCACCCCTTCGGAGGTTAGCACGACGGCACGCTTTTCACGTTCTGCACGCATCTGTTTTTCCATAGCGCTCAGCACGTCGTGCGGAGGATTGATGTTTTTTATTTCATAGCGCAACACCTTCACACCCCAGGCTTCGGAGGCCAGATCCAGCTCCTTTACAACATTACCGTTAATCGCGCCCCTTTCTTCAAATGTTCTATCCAGTACAATCTTGCCAATCTCACTACGTAGCGTTGTCTGTGCAAGCTGGGAAATTGCGAATAAATAGTCAGTAATACCATAAGATGCCCGCTCAGGATCAAGCACCTGCATGTAGAGCACCCCATCTACTCCCACCTGAACGTTGTCGCGTGTTATGCATATTTGCTCGGGTATATCCATGGCTATTTCTTTCAGGCTATGTTTATAGGCTGTTCTTTCAAAGAAAGGGATGAGTATGTGGAACCCTGCGCGCAGGGTCCGGTTGTACTTACCGAGATTTTCTATAACGAAGGCGCTCTGCTGCGGCACGATTATTGCGGTTTTTACCACCACAGTCATTACCAGAATAGCTACTACAATACCAACTACCAGTCCACCATCAATCATATTTCCAAGCCTCCAAAAAAAAGTTGATAAATCTAGCTGCCGACCATCAATGTCAGCCCGTCGACTCGCTCAATTTTAGTATTTACGCCCTTCCCAATCAGGTTTGAACTACTATTTTGAACCATCCAGCTCGAGCCTCTATAAGTAATGCGACAACTGGCACCCGGTGCCAAATCTTCGTCCAACTGCAGATACTCTCCGGTAAGAGTGGCGTCGTAACCCGGTGCATCCCCCCTGAGTTTCTCATAAAGGCGCTTACGAAAACTCAACATGGAAGCAAGTGCCAGTAATGCAAACAACACCCATTGCATCCAGATATCACCAGGCAATCCGGCCAGGACAGCCAGACCTGTGATTACCGCCGCAATGCCAATAAACATAAGGTAGAAGGCTACATCCAGAGCGACCAGTTCGGTCGCCATTAAAAATGCACCAAGCACAAACCAGGCCCACCAATCCATAGTCTAACTCCTAAAATAATACAGTATGCAGCATACCCTATTTGGGGATGATTTCTTTAAATTCATGGTCTTACAGCACATTTCACAATCCGAAACACACAAAATATGCGCTACACTCCAATGTCTTCGTTCCAAAGCGCAGGGTTTTGGGCGATAAATTTTTGCATCATTTCATAACACCGGTCACTATCAATAAGCTTCACCTGAACACCGCGTTTTTGAATGTATTGTTCCGGGCCTTTAAAAGTACGATTTTCCCCAACGACCAGGCGGGGAATTTTGTACAACAGGATTGCACCCGTACACATGTCACAGGGGGACAAAGTTGAATATAGAGTAGCGCGTTGATAGTGCGCAGCACTCAAGCGTCCCGAATTTTCCAGACAATCCATTTCAGCATGTAATACCGCACTGCCCTGCTGTACTCGTTTGTTATGCCCGCGACCCACTATTTTGTCGTCAATTACCAGCACAGAACCAATAGGGATACCTCCGGCACGCCAGCCAATTTCTGCCTGTTCTATGGCTGCTTCCAAAAACGCATCAACACTACTCATATAGCTCATTCAACTCTTTTCACTCATTCTACTCATATTTTGTGGAAACGCCGTCGGCAATCGCCGGTAACCACTGGCCTTTGCTTACCACGCCATTAATCCGGCGGGTATGAGAGATTCTCACCAGCGGATCTGCATCCAGCAAAACAAGGTCTGCACGCATTCCTGGCAGTATCTGACCCATTTCTGCATCCAGGCCGAAAAATTTTGCCGGCTGGACTGTAGCGGAATAAAGGGCCTGGTTTTCTGACAAACCTGCACTAACCAGCATTTCGAGCTCTGTATGCAGACTATAACCTGGTATACCCCAACCTATGGGCGTGTCTGTACCTGCGCCAATGGGAACGCCACGCTCCTGCATGCGGGATATCAAAAACAAACTCCATATAGCAAAGGTATGATCCATATCTGCAAGGGCTGGTTTTACCCGATCCAGTTCATTCAACCAGCGTTTTTGTACTTTCGACGGAAGTAACTTGATCGCTTCATCCCAATCAGGCCTTTTGAAAGGCGGTAACATTCGCACAGTATTTAACCTGAGCGTTGGAACCTGAACCGTATCACGTAGCGTATCCAACACCGTATTACAGCGTGTTTCGTCATAGGCCTGGATAGCAGGGATGCGCTGCAGGCTGTGAAGCTCCTGACGTAATTCGTAACCCCGACCTTCTTGAAATGCCTTGATTTTGGCTCGTCGTATTGCCAACAATTCTTTCCAGTTTTCAGCGCAGGCCAGCTCAAGATTACGCAAATGTTCCATCGAGTCTGCCATCGGCCCGGCGCTGTCTGCAGTCATCATCAATGGTACGTGTGATGCAACAGGCATGTTCTGTGCGCGGGCTTCTTCCACAAGCGCAGAATAAACTTCTGGCTGGATGAGTTCATATATTTTAATAAAGTCTGCGCCGGAAGCCTTCAAGGCGCGAACTTTTTTACGGGCGCTCGCAACGTCAGCAATTCCCGTTCCCAGTTTTGGTTGTGCCGGAAGTGCGCCATCGTAAACAACAAATTTTCCATCCAGCAACGGACCGGAAATATATATTCGCGGAGCAGCTACGCCTGATGAATCTATTTTATCGCGCAGGTCTGCCAAACGCGCAATTTCCCCACCGGTGTCGCGAACACTGGTAATTCCATACCGTAAAAACAGGGACGCCATCGCATCTTTCAGGGCCTCATCATACAAAAAGTGTACATGCATATCCCACAGCCCGGGAATTAGAAACTGTCCCGTTCCATCAATGGTCTTTGTGGCAGCGGGGGCAACTCCCATAGGCTCGACAGACACAATCAGGTCACCCTGGATTATTACCCGTTGCCTATTGCGCGCGCCATTCACGGCATCGATTACGGTCACATTTTCTATTGCAAGGGTCGGTTTTACACTGGCATCACCGCAGGCGCCTAAAACCACAATCAAAGCAACATAGCCAAATATTCGAATGTAGAAACGGGAACAGGTATTCATAGATCCGACCAGACAAAAGGATATCCAGTAAATCGAATGCGCAGGTGTAATGCAAACAGGATGTGGGACTGTCTTCAATTGGCAAAGACAGCTGGCTTACCAGCTTTTAGACCAGGGCTTTATCAGCTATCCAGTTGCCATGAAAACCAAAGGGTATACGCTGGGGTATTTCAATTCTGGCAATCGGTTTTGAATTGAAATTATTGGCATCCAGTATCAGCAGATCACTGGTGTCTCTGGCACGATCGTATACATATCCCATCAGATAACCTTCATCTTCACCAGATTTACTGTCATCCGAGGGTACAAAAACGAATTCGCCGCCCTGGCAGCCCGCACCCATATCAATACTCTGCGATGTTCCTGTCTGCAGGTCGTGTTTATAAACCGCACTCCCAAGGGTTGCATTCTTGGCGGCACCCACATCAAACTCCGCTGTATACCCATAGCGATGTTTCAGGCCCATCAACCGCTCATCCGCCCTTGGAAATTCCTGCCCTGCATCCGAGATAAGACTACTGCTAGCGGACCCCTTCTCACGGTCTATTACCCAACGATTTAACGTGGGTGCAGACGGAACACTTGGGCCCTGAACGCTTACTGCAAACTGGTTTTCATGCCGCACAAAGTCCAGAACTATTTCATTGCCCTGCTCATAAGCATTTAGAGGATGAAAAATATAACAGGGTTCTACTTCCACCCATTGAATGTCTGCAGCGGTACCAGACTTGGGCATAATTCCTACCCGTGGCGTGTATTGTGGATCCCATCGATAGGGCAGTGATACACCCTCCTCAACCGCCTGCATGGAAAACACCACCGGCAGATCAAAAAACAGTATGAAATTTTCGGTGATAGCGCAATCATGCACCATTACGGGCCCGGCGACAGGCACTTCAACAGTTTTAACCATCTGCCCGGTTTTATCGACCACATGCATATACAGGTAGGGTTCCACCATCTGATAGCCCAGAATATACATATCCCCCGTGCGCACATCGAATTTTGGATGAGCAAAAGTGCCAACAGGCAGTTCTCCACCAAAAGTCGTGCGCCCGATGGTTTCCAGCTGCGGGCTTATCTCATACGGCAGCGATAGCTCATTAATAGCCAGAATCTTACCGGCATGATGCACGACGTTGGTATTACCCGAGCCATCAAACACGCCCCCATTCATGGCAGGCAGGGGATCAATCCCTTTTGCTTCCGAAATTTTTTGCGATTGAACATACCGGTTTCGATACCAGTTTGCTTTGCCACCCCCCAGCTCCACACCATGTAACATTCCATCGCCAACAAACCAATGGTGGGATTGCACATCTACCTCACCCTCGGGATTAGGACCTGTGCGAATATACCTGCCACTTAACTCGGGTGGAATCGATCCTTCCACGTTTAACTCAAATTCCGATAGCTCCTCTTTAACCGGCGCAAAATTTCCTTCCAAATAGGGATTACCTGACACAACAAACCTCCTGTGCGCTATATGATGTTCAATATGTTGACAGTGTTAAGATGAAATTAACGAGCTATCTTAACATTGTCAAGTTATAATTGGATTGCCATGAAATATCACTGAGTATCACCAGAAATCTATCGATAATCCATGAAAAAAAAGTACCACCACGGCGACCTGAAAAATGCACTTGTTGAAAATGCCATTCAATTGCTGGAATGCGAAGGCCTGCCGGCATTGAGCCTGCGTCGTGTAGCCCGGGAAACGGGCGTATCCCAGGCAGCACCGTACAGCCACTTTAAGGACAAACGGGCTCTGCTGGCAGCAGTAGCAAGTGAAGGATACCGGCGTTTTAGTGCACGCATGCGAAAAGAGGCCGATGCCCGGCCAGATTATTACACCCTCAGTCTTGGAATGGGTTATGTACTTTTTGCATTGGAGAACCCGGCATTGTTTCATCTGATGTTTGACGGCCAATTGTCCGAGCCTCTGGATGATGAGGCATTTAACAGTTACCAACTACTGGTAGACGGTGTTGAGCAACACCCGCTTGGTGTTCGAAAATCTCCGCATGGAAAAACCCTTGGCACAGCAGTTGCGTGGAGTGTCGTTCACGGGCTGGCAACGCTATTGCTGAACAAAAATTTTACCCCCCAGGACTACGGATTTACTGAAATGGAAAGTTTTGTGGAACATGTATTGTCAAGCAGTCTGCATCCACCAAACGAGCAAGCCAAGCCCTAAATCATGCTCACCTTACCAATGTAGGAAAGATTTCTATTACGCTGCGCATAATCAATGCCGTAACCCACTACGAACTCATCCGGTATTTCAAATCCGATCCAGCGAATACTTACTTCTACTTCCCGCCTTGTGGGCTTATCAAGCAAAGCGCAAACCTGGATGCTGTTTGGCTTCCGCGAACCCAGAATCGTGAGAACATGGTGCATGGTGTAACCGGTGTCCACAATATCTTCAATTATCAGTACATCCCGGTTTTCTATTTCTCCTCGCAGGTCTTTAAGAATTCGAACTTCCCGTGAAGACTCCATGTTATCTCCGTAGGAGGAGACTTCCAAAAAATCCACTTCCAGTGGCAAGTTCAGCTCCCTCACCAAATCTGCAATGAATACAAAAGAACCCCTCAACAATCCCACAACAATTAATTTGTCAGTGTTGCCATAATAGGCGCTTATCTCAATGGCCAGGCTCTCCACCCGGGCTGCAATAGATTTAGCAGATATCATTTTCTCAATTTTATAATCAGAAGCGTCCATCGTCGGGCTCTATATACCAGCTAATTGGGGCTATGCAATGGTAGCTCTAAACGCTTCAGCATGAAACAAATACGAAGGTACAACGCACCAAACATTCGCATACATTCCATTCACAATAAATACATGTGATAGACAGCCCCCGGGGCCTGTTGGCGTTACATTGGATTAATGCGCCTCGCTAATATCAAATCGGCCATTAACCACAAGCTGTTCATGAAGAGCACGGCCGACTGGGTGCGCAGAAATCTAAAACTCTCATTCCTGCCTTATTATCTAACGGAAGAGGCGCTGGAGCCGGTAAAATTTACAGATAACGATCCCGCTGGATTTGAAGTATGCCTCATCAACACAAAAGATCTTGAAGAGGCCGCATTTCTCAATCACGCGCACAAACTTGAACACTGGAAGGCTTTACTGGATAAAGGCCACATTTTTATCGCACTCAAAAAATCGGACAAACTGGCAGCGTATTGCTGGGTAGATCCTGAAGAATTTTCCTTTCGGGCAGGCTCTTCTCCGTTGGGTCCAGGGGACGTGTATCTATACAACGCATTTACGCTTGAGGAGTTTCGCGGCCTGGGACTTGCACCCTACCTGCGCAAACACTGCTACCAGGTACTAAGAGCGCAAGGCTTCAGGAGACTGTTCAGTATCACCGAATACTTTAATACCTCAGCAATAAACTTTAAAAAGAAACTCGGTGCTCGATTCATCAGTTGCAACTTAAGATTAAGTTTTCGTAATCGAGAATTCTGTCATCTGCTGTTGGCCAGATACAATTCGCAGCAGGCGACAACACCATGAAAATTGCCTTTGCAGGAGCTGGAGCAATGGGTGGCCTTATGGGCATCCGCCTGCGTGAAGCAGACCATGAGGTATGTTTTCTGGATTTGCCTGCAAAGACCATGGAAATCAGGCGTTTAGGTCTCACACTCGAAGCCGTTGATGGAAGCATCAGCAAGATTAGTGCCCGGATTTCAGACCAGGCTAATACGCTGGGTAAACAGGATATAGTGATACTGTCAGTGAAGGCCAACCAGCTGGAAGTCGTCGCTACACAAATAACTCCGCTTCTCGATACCCACACCGCAATTGTAAGCTTACAAAACGGTCTGCCCTGGTGGTACTTCGAAAAACATGGTGGCAAGCACGACGGACATCAAATCAATTGCCTTGATCCCAAAGGATTAATCAGAGCACACATTTCTGCGGATAGAATCATTGGCTGTGTAGCTTATCCCGCTGCCGAAACTGTAAAGCCGGGTTTCATACGACACGTTGAAGGCGACCGCTTTGCCCTGGGGGAACTGGACGGAACACTATCAAAGCGGTGTGATGCGTTTGCAAGCGCCTTGAATGAAGCAGGTTTTCGCAGTCGCGTTATAGAGGATATCCGTGCAGAACACTGGTTGAAAGCCTGGGGCAGTTTGTCGTTTAACCCTATTAGCGCACTCTCGCGTGCCACCATGGTAAACATAGCAACAGATTCCCTCACCCGAAACCTTGTTCAGGAAATGATGCGAGAGGCAGAACAAATTGCCAACAATCTGGGCATTCAGTTTCGACACACCATCGAAAAACGCATCCAGGGAGCAGAAAATGTGGGTCACCACAAAACCTCAATGCTCCAGGACGTGGAAAATGGCATGGCACTTGAATTGGAAGCCCTGATGGGTAGCATTCTGGAGCTGGCTGATTTGACCGGGGTTAGCGCGCCACATATCAGTTCGGTTTACGCCTGCACAAAACTTCTGGACACGGGGATACAAGCCCTGAAGCAACAAAACCTGACAACTAAAACATTACGAACGATTGCATAAGTCCAAACCCTGATTTTGTAAAGCTCACCCATCAGGCGATTGCGCTCTCTCAATGGCCCTTTTTATGGCTGCTTCAAAATAGTAGCCAAAATAGTCATTTGAGACATAACCCGTAATTCTCGGCGCAATTTCTTCACCTTCACCATCCAGAAACAGAACCGTTGGCGTGAGTTTCGCATCAAACGTCTCTGCAAATTCTGCGCGGGTAATCTCCTCCCCCTCAAAATCAATCATTGATTCTGTTGCATCCCAAACCAGTTCACGAAAAATAACCTGTTGCGAATAGACTTTTGAATTGAGCAGCGGCCCAAACTGCTCTTTTTCAAACTGCCGGCAAAACGTGCAATCTGAGCGTGATACGTACAACAGTATAGGCAACCTCCTTTCGACGGCTGTAGCACCGGTTTTGGAAAGGTCGTCAGCGATAGGCACCAGCCCAAACAGCGCAAAGAAAAATGATGCAACAATCATTCATCCGCTGCCATTATCAGATCCGTTACATCATCCAGATATAGATCCCTGAAAAAATGTCCAGCGCCATCAATAGTATCTACCCGAACAAACCTGTTGGCTTTTACCCGCTGCAGTTCATCATCGCTCCACTGTACGACCTCATCCAGGCTGCCTAAAACTATTTGCACAGGCACCGTTGAGCTTTGAACCAGTGCAGGCGTGTTTTTTTCCACACTTTCTCCGTAATAGGAGAGAAATGATGCGGGTGTTGCGAGCACAGACGCACAATTTATCAAAGGATAGGGCCCGATAAGTTGTGCTGTTGTGCTGCGTGCTTCTTCAAGAATCGTATTGATATCATGGTCAGTACGCGCATTATACCGAGTAAATACAGCATCCTTTCGCCAAACCGCTGGCGCCAGCAAGACCAGCGCAGATACCGAACCGGGGTGCTGATGTTCGTAGAGGGCTACCTGGCTTGAGCCCCGGGAATGACCAATTACCGTAATCCATTCAAATCCACGTGCGCGTAGCGTGTTTACCCAAACCCTGATTTCATCAACAGCCATGTCCTGGGTGGCAACTACGGGATTATCACAGCTCATAAACCCGGACCGCTCACTCACGCCCAGGCTGAGGGTTATAGCGAGACTCGATGCATTTCTTTCACCAAGTAGACCCTGCAGCGAAGTTATGATCTCCATTTCGTGATGCGCCCAGGTGCCATGGACAATCAGATAAACCTGTTTTGCGGACCCTGCACCTACAAAGTTTGCATTCAACAACCTGCCGTCATGCTGCACTTGCCAGCCATCAGCAAAAATAGTAGAACCTGATAAACACACCACCAGCAGAATGTATTTCATTCAAACAGTTCCATCTCCATAGTTTGAAATAGCCTACCGGCATTTTTCACTGCCAGCTCTTCGAAGGTATTAAGATGGGCGTAATCAGACTGATCTATAGCATAGGCTTCTGCCAGATCTCCGTCTTCATCCAGAATTCGCGCAACTTCTCGGGTGAGAAACTGGAGATAACCCTGGGTGTACTTACGCACAGTTTCCATATCCGTTGGATGTCCATGCCCGGGAATTACCCACTCAGGCTCCAGTGCTACCATTGAATCAAACGACTTTATCCACTCTGCCACATTGGTATCCGGAAAAATCGCAAGCAAGCGTTCGTGAAATGCAATATCACCCGCGATAATAATCCTGTGATCCGGAAGCCAAACCGAGATGTCACCTGGCGAATGCGCGGCACCAAAACTAATCAATTCTATTTTAGTATCGCCTACCAATAGCGATTTGCTTGTGGAAAATGACTGATTGGGAACCGCCACAAAGGTCCCAGCCGCCTTCTCGCGATTACGTTTTTGCATGGTACGCAATACTGCCTCTCCATGAGTTTCTACTTCCTTTCGTGCACTTTCATGGGCAATTACAGGAACCCCCAGCTCCGACCAGTAGCTATTGCCCAAAAACGCGTGTCCCTGGCCATTTTCATTTACCACCAACCTAACCGGTTGGTCGGTAATTAGAGCAATGCTGTTGTGCAAGGCTTTTGCCAAAAGATAGTTATCCCCGCCATTAACTACAACAACACCATCCGAGGTAATTACAAAGCTCAGATTATTGTTGTGACCGGCATTTTCGTATGATGGCGCATCAGCAACACCAATCGCTGAGTACACAAATTCGTTCAGTTTACTGAGTTTTAGCTGGGGACCAGTTTCACCCGATACACTGGCACACCCGGCTAGCATCGAGAGCATCAGAAGCCATACACATGTGGATTTATTGGTCATCAAAGAATACAGGTCTGGAAGATTGGTAAATATATGCAACGTCCACTGAAAAGCAAGCGGTGTTATACCGGGTGACCGGCTAGGTAGTGTTGCCGAACACAATTTCCCGAAATATTCGACGCCCTACTCTCGCGGCAATCCTGAATCCGGGCAGCGGATCACTCCAACGCCACATAATATGGTTGTCCGCGCTCACCAGAGATCTGAAACTATCACCCAGCCACTTGCGCCGTTCATCTTTGGACAAGAACCGTCGCTGGGATAAATAACCTTCCATGTCACGAGACAACCAATATGTACGTGCACCTACCCGGTAATTCGCTTCATCACCGCTAAGCTCTTCAAGACCATGATCGGAAGCCTTATCCAGAGATTGCAGCGCCAACAAGGGAAAATCAACGCCAGCCATAATCATTTCTGCTATACCCGCAGACAAGCGCGGATTATTTTCCAAAAAGTAGAGCTCTCCGGACTTCTCATCACGAATAAACTGTATGAGTCCCGGACCAGAATACCCGCATGCACGCAGAAAAGTCCGGGTAGCAGCGGTAACTGCAGCATCAGGAGCCTCAATGATAAAATCCACCGCATACCCGGTACCGTCCAGCATATCAGTACGCACACGACCACCCTGGGCATAGACAACCAGCTTGCCTTCTCGAGCAACATAATCACAACCGACAACATCACCGGTAATATATTTTTGAACCAACAGACTGGCATGTTCGTCAGGCCAGGCAGTAAAAACCGATCTGAATTCCTCCCCGGATCTAACCAGATAGGCTTTATGCCCAAAAACTCTGAGGGCGGTCTGATCTGATTTAATAATTACAGGGTAACCAATATCCTGAACCGCTTGACACAGCTCACCCTGGTTTTTTACCACACAGGATTTTGGATAGGGTATTCCGGCATTTTCAACAAACTCGTTCGATTTTTGTTTATCAATACTTGTAAGAAATTGTTTTTGCGGAACCATCACAACCTGAACACGCTCGGGTATCACATCGGCGATTCCCTGCATGAGTCTAATGCCCAGTTCTGTGACTGGAAAAATCCAGCTTATGTCAGGACGCTCATCCAACAAAGCTACCAGCGCAGCGCCAAAAGCAGTGGCATCCACTACCTCGGGATGTAACCAGGTTTCAGAACAGTAACGAGACAGACCCGCATCCGGTTTGTTGTGCTCATAACCCAGTATCACCCTGTAACCAGCCTCACCCAACGAACGTACGACCGCAAGCGTTTGGGGAAAGTTATCCAGAACCAGCACGGAACAGGGCATAATGAAACACTAAATATCCAATATTGTTGGCTAATAGTACCTTAACTTGTAAACTGAAGAGAGATACAGGTACGCAAATTTTTCATTAAAACCCAGCGGTATTTCGGCCATCTACAGTAGTAATTTAGCTTCTCCAAAATCGATACCGTTCATGCATTCAGTACTCAGACACAGCAGGCTTGTCCTCCAGCTACTGTGTGCCGCGTGGGTAATTTCTGTTCCGGTCGCACATGCCCAACAACTATCACAATCTTCGACGATCCACGATGATCACGAGTTCATAGAAGAAATTACCGTTTGGGGAAGCTCCGAAAGCCAGAAAGGTTCAGCCATTTCAGCCTCGGAAGGTTTGGCAGGATTTGCGGATTTTTCTACGCGCCCACTCTCCCGGGTAGGTGAATTGGTTGAAGTCATCCCCGGCATGGTAGCAACACAACACAGTGGTGAAGGCAAGGCAAACCAGTACTTTTTACGTGGCATGAATCTGGATCACGGCACCGACTTTAGCGCCTTTATTGAAGGCATGCCTGTCAACCTGAGAAGTCACGCGCACGGCCAGGGATATCTGGATCTGAATTTTCTAATTCCCGAACTGGTGAGCACAGTTCAGTTTCGCCGTGGTCCCTATTACGCTGATGCACAGGATTTTTCTACTGCCGGTTCATCAGAATTTTCAATCTATGATCACCTGGAAAACGGCTTTGTTGAACTCAGCGCAGGCAGTGACGATTATTACCGCTTGGTGGCTGCAGATTCATTCGACATAGAAGATGACCACCTCGTGTTGGGATTGGAACTACTACGCAGTAACGGACCCTGGACCCTGAAATCAAAGGTTAAAAAAATTAACGCACTGGCAAAGTACAAAGCGCACCGTGAAGTCGCAAATGTTTCTGTGTTGGCAAGTGCTTACGCCAATGAGTGGAATTCCACAGACCAGATTCCAGCGCGCGCTGTTCCGGATATTGGTCGATTCGGATTTATAGACCCAAGCCTGGGAGGCAAGTCCCACCGGGTAAGTCTGATTACCAACATAGATTCCACAAATTGGGAGGCCGGAGCTTATCTCAGTAATTATGAGCTTCACCTGTTTCAAAACCCCACCTATTTTCTGGAAGACAGTGTCAATGGAGATGCGATTGAACAACACGATGCCCGCTGGGTCATGGGATTGCATGCACAGACCAGTCGTACAACAGACATACATACGTGGCGCATGGGTACCGACCTGAGGTATGACGCAGTATCAAATGCAGACCTGTCTGCCATCGCAAATCGTGCAAGAAGAGAAAACCTGCTTGACACTCGTCTAGATGAGTTGAGTCTGGGCGTCTTTCTACAAATTGAATCCCAATGGAACCCGCAATTGCGATCTACTCTGGGTACGCGCGCATACCATTACCGATTTGATGTTACCGCAAAAAACAATCTCAATAGTGGTAAGGACAATGACAGCATAATTCTACCCAAACTCATGCTGGCTTACGCTCCAAACACCGATTGGGAATTTTACCTTAACTATGGTCAGGGCTTTCACTCCAATGACGTTAGGGGTGTTACTGCTTCCAACAGCTCCGTTGAAGCGCTGGTGCGTCAGCATGGAGCGGAGTTCGGGATGCGGTATGAATCATCCCGGGTAAACATAAGTCTGGTCGGTTTCTGGCTTAAATCTGAATCAGAACTTATATTTGTCGGTGACGCTGGTATCTCCGTACCCAGTGACGGGACCCACAGATTGGGTGCAGAACTTGACGTTTTCTGGCAACCAACAGGCAATGTAACAATCGATCTGAATGCAGCAAAAGTGCGTTCAAGATTTTCAGGGTTTCCTTCGGGTGAAGGTTTTGTTCCAAATACCCATGGGTTCGTGTTGGGTGCTGGAGTCACCTATGTAAGCGAATCGGGAGTTACTGCAAGTGTTCGGGCTCGACATTTTGGCGACGCGCCTTTGATAGAAAATAATTCTATCGCGCACAAAGATACTACGCTCGTCAATCTGGGAATGTCCTATGATTTTCACAGATTTAGCCTCAGTCTGGATATCTTCAATTTGTTTGATACGAAGGCCGATGACATAGCGTTTTTCTTCGAATCCCGACTACAAGACGAAGAAATTCCTGTTGAAGACCTGCATTTTCACCCTGTAGAACCAGTGAGTGTCAGGTTTTCAATACGGATGGATATTTAGCCACGGCGGTGATTTACAGTAACATTCTTTTCACAAAACGCTGACATTAGCCAGCCACTATCCGGGTATTATGCTAACGATGGAACAATCACGTACTAGCCCTGCCGCAGAAGCCAGACCCACACTCTTTATTGGGCTTGACGGTGCCGAACCCGGCCTGATCAGAAAATGGATAGCCGAAGGGCTTTTGCCAAATTTGGCAAAGATCTACCACACCGGGCTTTCGGGTGATGTTGCCACTTTACCAGGGCTTGGAGATGGAGCCACCTGGCCAACGCTCATAACTGGAGTAAATCCCGGTCGACACGGACGTTATTTCAGACGACAGTTCGAACCGGGCAGTTATAAAGGCAAACTCTTTTCAATTGAAACAGACATGAGACATAAACCCTTTTGGTCAGCACTCGGTCAGGCTGGCAAACGGGTAGCCATACTGGACCTTCCCTATAGCATTATCAGCAATGACAGAAACTGTTTAGAGCTGGCAAACTGGTTAATTCATGATCGTTACGCAGACCCGATAAGTAACCCCCCCGGTTTCGCTCAGGAGACTGTTCAGGAATTTGGCGACGATCCGATTGCGGGTAATAGCGATTTGAGAGGTCGGGATGCAGAAAGCCTCAAAAAGCTTACCGACGATCTTCTCTACCGAGTAGGTATGAAAGAAAAAATGGTGCTTAAGGAGATGCATAAAAAACAATACGATTTGTTGATGACCTGCTTCGCTGAACCGCACGACATTGGCCACATGTGCTGGCACTACCATGACCCGGCGTCTCCCGATTACGATCCTGATTGGGTAGCAAAGCATGGAGATCCACTTAAAAAAATATACCTGCGAATAGACGAAGCCATTGGTAACATAACCAGATGTGCCGATCAAAAAACACGGATAATGGTTTTCGCAGGCTTGGGCATGGGTCCAGGATACACAGCAAATTGCGCACTAGACCAAATCCTTGCGCGGATTGAAGGTTGCCAACCGATACGTGAACGGAATTTGTGGAAGCGCGCAACGAAATCCGGGCAGTCAAAAGTGGTTACAGGAATGGCACGCATGATAGACGCCTATTCACGATCATACGCAACCAGCAGGCGGCAGTTTTTTGCAACACCACATAACGAAAACAGTGGGGCGGTTCGAATCAATCTCAAAGGTCGGGAACCATTTGGCAAAGTTCCTGCGCATAATTTTGACACGGTATGCAACAAGCTAACAGATAAACTGTTGCGTATAAAAAACCTGCACTCCGGAGGACCACTTGTAAGGGAAGTGATCAAAGTGCGTGAGACATACCATGGCAAGCGTTTACCGTGGTTACCCGATCTAATGGTCTGCTGGGAACGAGAATCACCCATTACCGAGATTGGGTCTCCGGAAATTGGAAAGATTGCAGGCATACGCTCCTGGGGTCGAACGGGAGACCATTCCTTTGCTGCTATGATTATGGTGGCGGGCGATGGGATTAAATCGGGACAACTTCAACAATCACCATCCATTGTCGACATTTCGGCTACGATCGCTTCTCTTCAGGGTGTGACATTAACAAACGTGGATGGCAGAGCATTTGGAGTAATGTGAATTTGGCGCTAAAAAACAAGGCCACAGCAATCCTGATCCTGAACCATTTCATGGACAAAAGCCTGCGTCGCTTATATGAGCAGATAAGACGGGATTGCGGGCCGGAATATGACATCTATCTGTTGTCAGATAGAACCAGAAAAGACCGACCCTATGTTTTCCACACGCCTCAGCTGAAACAATTTAGATTCACGCGAAATGATCTGGAATCGCTCGGTTATCCCGGCAAGCAAAATCTGAGCCTGAAACGTGCTGGTAAACGCAACATGAAACTGGGAAATGCGGAACTACCTGTACTACTGTTTAAAGCCGCACATCCGGAATATGAACACTACTGGATTGTTGAATACGACGTACGTTTTTCCGGCAATTGGAACCTCCTGTTCTCCCATTTTTTGGAAAGCCCCGCTGACCTGTTGGGAACAACGCTATCAACGTACCCCGAATGTCCGCAGTGGAGTCACTGGCACACCGTCAAACTACCCGCGTTTAACCTGTCCAGAGAACAATTGGTACGTGGGTTTTTCCCGGTCTATCGAATCTCGGGGAAAGCACTTGACTGTCTGCATCGGGAGTATCAAATAGGCTGTTTCGGCCACATGGAAACCCTGATGCCTTCACTACTATTCCACTCCGGGTTACTGTTGGAAGATATTGGTGGAAACGGTAAATTCGTCGTCGGTGGCAATGAAAACATTTTTTATACCAATAATCCGATGGATAATTCGCTTGCCCCAGGAACCTTTATCTACCGACCATGGCTTACAGCTTCAGGTACGCAGCCGAACATGCTCTGGCACCCGGTTAAAAAGGCACAAAACCCGTTGCTTACATTTTTTAAGGAGCGTGTAAAACGCGTGATGGCCATTACACGAAACGCGATCTCAAGAGTTCCAGAGGGGGCGAGCAACCGTGCCTCAGGAAGCCCGGGGGAGCTCTAACAAATGTAACCTGATATAAGCGCGTTGATGAAACTTACCGCTCAATTTAGCGCCCACGTCCAGTAGATACATTTGCCAACCATACTTTTTACGTAGCGCTATCAGCGCCTTCTCTATATCGGAATCCTGATCTACCAGTTCTCCAGTTCCTTGCAACCAATCACCTAACACATTACCCCGCATATCACATACTGCCATTTGAACCTGGTTGTTGTTACGCAATCGTTTTACCTTGCCCGCCTCTCCTGCCGAAAAAACGTAAAGTGCTTCACCCGATGCTGCACACCAGACCGGGGTCGCTACCTTAATGCCGCTCTTGCGAAAGGTGGCCAGGCTTACATAACTTGCCCTGGAAAGTTTTCGAAAATCATCGAGCATAAGATCATCTGTTCCGCAATCGGAGCAAACAAGTGTACCTGCCTTCAGTTAATCGCGCGACAGCCAGGCCCAAATTTCCACCTATCCCTGCAAGCGGTGCTGGATAACCATATGCCAACAACAAAAGTGCAGTACAGTAGACAGATTCTTCGTATCAGATAACAATACTGAAACTTCACGGGGAGCAGCGGTTATGCAGGACGAATTTGTATTTGTGCAGAGAAAACGAAATATCGATATACCGTTTCATAAACGTGACGCTCATCTAACAGGGTCGAGTTAGATGCTCACTCGCAATATCTTCCTCGTTATTCTGCTACTGTTTTTTCATACTTCCACCTACGCAGCATTCAGTTCAAGTGAGAATCTTGAATTGGCGGAGTCAGCGGGGCTCAGGCACTACAGCAGCCAGGATTACGAGGCCGCAGCAGAAAACTTCACCAGAGCTGCACACGGCGGCATGAAACAAAGTCAATATATGCTGGGATTTATGTACCTAAAAGGGCAACACGTGCCGATGTCCCTGATAGAAGGAATGGCCTGGCTGGGCCTTGCCGGGGAATCTGGTGAAAAAGAATGGAAAAGTGTATACAAACAAATTTACACAAAGGCTACGAAAGAACAACGTCAGGCGATCAAACTGCGCCTGGAAGAGTTTACCAGTCTTTACGGAATGCAAGCCCAGAACGTGAGTTGTAAACGCGGCAAAAAACTGGGCACCAACAAAGTGGAAATTCGATGTGCCAAAATAAATGAAATAACAGAGGACATGTTTCTTCCAAGAAATTAGGCAGTGCTGTTGCTCTTTACCAATCCAGATCATCCGGGATGGGAAAATCCTTGTAGGGATCATCGTCTTCATTTTCATGAGACAAATTGTCAAACAGAAACAATACCACCTGGTCTTTTGAATCGGGTATTCGCGCAATAATTTTACGGGCTACCTGAGCCGGCACCAATTCATAGCTTTCTGCCAGCTTGACAATAGCGAGCAGACCGCTGGAAAGCTGCTGTTTGTTACTCTCAGAAATATAGATTTTCCTGATTTTTTTGCCTTCGGTAAAATTAAAACCAGCTTCACCCTCCTGACGTTGACAGTTCATTTCAATGAGCTGCCTGATTTGGGACTGCAATGCACGGGCATGCGCCTTTTGATTCAGTTTTTTATTGTGCTCACGGTCTCTGATACGCTTAAGCGCAAGGGCTTGCTCGGCAGCCTTTTTATTTTCATCTACCGCTTGCCCCTGTTTTACACGCATCTCTTTGCGGTGAATGCCTTTTTCAGCTTTGCGTATCTGCTTATTAGTAGCCAAGCCCATATTTTTAAGCTGGTTTTGTAGTGAGCCACCGGGCTTTTTGTTTTTTGCCACTTTTCGCCTTCCCTGTTCAAGTGCAACAATAGTTTATTTAATACAGCATGCAAGCTGCGACCCTACTGCACAGAAAAAACCTGTTTTTTTTTTGAACGGCTCGCTTTACGTTTACGTTAACGTAAACTTTATGTACAATACGCCTTCGCTAGCTTCCTGTGGGCAACTCATGGCCCAAACATACAGTATCTCTGATCTTGCGCGCGAATTTGGCATCACGACGCGTACTATTCGTTTTTACGAAGACAAAAGCCTGCTTTCACCATCGCGTGAGGGACAAACCCGCGTATTCTCATCATCCGAGCGGGTAAAACTGAAACTCATTTTGCGGGGTAAACGCCTTGGACTATCGTTGCAGGAAAGCGCAGAGATTATCCAGATGTATGCACCGGGAAGAAACAACGCAGCACAACTTGAGCAACTGTTGCAAAAAATTACCGAACGACGCGAAGTCCTGGAACAACAACACAAAGATATACTCAGCATGATGGAAGATCTGAACAACGTTGAACAACGCTGCAAAAACGAGTTAAACAAACACCCCGAACCCTCATAGAGAACCCACAATGAACACGTCATATGCAACATTAAACTTCGGTCTTGGAGAAACTATCGACATGTTGCGCGACAGCGCATATCAGTTTTGTCAGAAGGAAATTGCACCCCGCGCAGCAAGCATTGATGAGAACAATGATTTTCCAGAGGACCTCTGGCGTAAATTGGGTGATATGGGATTACTGGGGATTACGGTTGATGAAAAATATGGCGGCTCACAGATGGGATATCTTGCACATGTAGTTGCCCTGGAAGAAATATCCCGTGCCTCAGCATCCGTGGGCCTGTCTTACGGTGCGCATTCCAACTTGTGCCTCAACCAGATTAATCGAAACGGCAGCGAAACCCAGAAGCAAAAGTACCTGCCTTCTCTTTGCAGTGGTGAACATATTGGCGCCCTGGCAATGAGCGAAGCCAACGCCGGTTCTGATGTGGTTAGCATGAGCCTGCGTGCAGAAAAACGAGGTGAAGTTTACATTCTCAACGGCAGCAAGATGTGGATTACCAATGGACCGGATGCACACACACTGGTGGTATACGCCAAAACGGAACCCAAAGCCGGTCCAAAAGGAATTACCGCCTTTATTATAGAACATGATTTTGCAGGTTTTAGCAGTGCACAAAAACTCGATAAACTGGGCATGCGTGGCTCAAACACCAGTGAACTGGTATTTGAGGATTGCCAGGTGCCAGCGGAAAACATTCTCGGCGAGCTAAATAAGGGCGTTAATGTACTCATGTCCGGGCTGGATTACGAGCGCACAGTACTGGCCGCAGGCCCAGTGGGAATAATGCAGGCATGTCTTGACATAGTTGTGCCCTATGTCCACGAGCGAAAACAGTTCGGTCAGGCCATTGGTGAATTTCAATTGGTACAGGGCAAACTGGCTGACATGTACACCGACCTGAACGCAAGCAGGGCTTATGTGTATGCTGTCGCAAGCGCATGTGACAGAGGCGAATGCTCACGCAAGGATGCTGCAGCAATAATTCTATTCACAGCCGAAAAAGCTACTCAAATGGCCTTGCAAACTATTCAGGCGCTCGGTGGAAATGGCTACACCAACGAGTTCGCCGCAGGCAGACTATTACGTGATGCCAAACTCTACGAAATTGGTGCTGGAACATCAGAAGTGCGTCGAATGCTGATCGGTAGAGAACTCTTCGCCGAAACCGCTTAAGGACCCTGTACTTCAACTACAGTAGTGGCAAATAAATATCGGTCACCCATTCGTGTTCTGCCACATCGGGAAAAAAACTGATCCGCTCAAAAAAAAGCGGAAAATCACGAACTTGTTGCCCGCTATCATCCAGCCATTGCGAATACATATAGTCTATAGCAAGCTCAAGCCCATCATCCGAGCCAACAAAACGATGTACCGCACAGCGTCCCGCCGGAATGACTTTTTCAATTACGCCGAATTTGTTCGCATCGATCGAAGTATTAGTAGCAGCGCATAGATCGAAACGATAATCCTCCGGGCTGGTGAGTGATGGGTCATCGTATACCAGATTAAAAGTTCTGCTTTTTGAAGGCGGTAACCTTGCTTCCTTTCGCCACTCTATAAATTTCCTGATTGATTCGCCTAACAATTCGTGGGGCCCGCGATGCTCAAGAACGGCAACCCGCACCTCCTCAAATTGAGTAGTGCTCACTTCGATATCTGTATCATCTTTTTGCATTCTGAATTTCCTCAGCTTTTCCGGAAGGGATTGTTTTTGCAGCCAGGACATCCACTCGGGTGTATTTCTAAACTCTCTGGGACCCTGACCTGTGCTTGACTTAAACGCACGGGAAAAGGCCTCGGAGCTTTCAAAACCACTTGCAAGCGCAATATCAATCACTTTCATATTTCGCCGATACACCAACTGATAGGCCGCCCGCTTTAAGCGCAAGCGCCTAATGTATGACGAAACGGTCAGTCCCATATAGGCAGAAAATTGCCGGTGAAAATGAAATCTGGACAAGTGGGCAACGTTGCTCAGCTTCTCAAGCGTTAATACTTCGTCCACATGCAAATCGATGTATTGCAGTACCTTAAGGAAGCGGTCTTGATATCTCGTCACAATTGCCAACCTGTGTATTCCTGACTACAAATATCGTGCGCCTTATGGAATGCTGGAACATGATAATTTTTGCGCACTTTATTAGAATTACAAACTCTCCGAATTCTCGAGTTGCTGGCTGTCTATCGCGCGTGCGCCAGTAAAAACTGTAACCGGCTGAATGCTTCTGATCTGTTCAAGCCAGAAAACGCCGTCATAGGGTTCACTGTTACCCCTGGTGCCCAATACGTCCAGATCTCCGTCTTTATCCAGATCCCTGACCAACCACTTGTCATACATGCCTCGTTTGCGCCGTGATATATCATGCCGGGGCCAGTTGGACATACGCCCCTGCCCCGGGTTTTCAAACCACGCTATACGCCCTACGGAATGCGCTGCGCCTACAAGCGGACCATCCCTGTCTCGAGGTCCCCCACTATATGCACCTGTGAATATGTCCAGATCATCATCCCCATCAATATCAGCCAGGCGCACACTCACCAACTGGTCGGGGCCTGCTGAGCCGATCGAGGAATATAACCAGTCGTCTGCGCTGTTCTGCGGTTGCCGCAGCAAGGTAATCCAGCCAGGCCAGGCAGTGGAAATAATATCGGTTCGCCCATCCCCATCCATATCGGCGTAATCCATATTAAAACCCGTTATCGCCAGTGAATCGGGCGCATCGGGCAAATTTATCGCATGCTCTGTAAATTGCAGGCCACCCAGATTTTCAAACCACAATACCCGCCGCTCTGCACGTGAACCTGCAACGATGTCCAGGTCTCCGTCACCATCCAGATCTACCGGCTCAGAGTTGATAGGAATTCTTACCTTCCCCAATACCTGCTCTCTCCAGCCCAATCCATCCAGTGGATCGTCCGACGGCAAATAGATGGAAATATTATTTAGTGGCGCATCGTCCACATCAGGACTTTGTGCGCCCTTATTGGCAGCAACCACTTCAGGTTTTCCATCGCTATCAAAATCTGCAAAGTACGCACGAATGTAGGACCCCCGGTTTTTGCTAATTTCCAGTATGGTTCTGGGCCACGCTGAATTACGAATATCGGTTCCGGGGTTCTGGAAGTAAATGAGGTGCGCTAACTCACATGCAACCAGCACATCCAGGTAACCATCACCGTTTACGTCCGCAATGCTCACATCTTCAGCTGCTGCAGCTTCATAACCACTTGCCAGCGTCGACAATGCCCAATCGTTAGCACTCTCGCTGCCCCATGCTATACGCACATGACCAACCGCTTTACCATCATATATAGTGTCTGATTCATGCACAGAAACTATGTCTTCGAAGCCGTCCCTATCCAGATCTCCCATGGACAAACCATCACTTCCACTGAGATCTGATACACCAAGGGAAGGGTCATCAATTATGTGTTCTTTCCAGGATATGTACTCATTACTCCTGGCTTTCACCGTTCCTGATTGAGACGCAACGGTATCCTTACATTTGACACAAAGTGCATCCACCGGTGCAGCTGCCATCAAGCGCTTCCACAATTCGTCATTGAAATTTGTACCCGGATCCGCGCCCAGCCGTACTACAACCAGATTCATGCTGGGCACCACATACAATTTTCGTCCCAAAGCGCCTTGCGCCGCATACAGGTCAGACGGTGCCACAGGTATCAATCCTTGCGGACGCCGCGATTGACCCACATTCAGGGGCTGCCCGTTTAACCACCACAGGTTGCCATATGCAGGGTTCATACTTTGGGATGGTGAAACCGACTCTGCCAGGAACCGAGCATCTGTTAGAAGAGGTTTTCCCTGCCACATTCCATCCGCCAACATCAGTAATCCAAAGCGCGCCAGATCTCTCGCGTTGGTTTGCAATCCCAGGCGGTTGGCATCCATCCCTGGTGGTAACCAGTTTCTATCAACCCACCGGCTGTGTGACATCCCCGTCGGGCCGGTTAACCATCTACTGGTGTAGGTATGCACATCAAGTCCACTAGCCTGTTCAATAACACCAACAAGCCGACTATATACATTTGTGTTGTATTGCCAGAGCGTTCCAGCCGGTGCCTTAAAACGTAAATTTACATCCAGTCCACTGGACATGCTCAAAAGGTGGCGCACCAGAATGGGTTTTTCCTGTGTCGCGGAGGCTTTTGACCATCCTGCGCCCAGATAGTGGGATACGGGCAGATTCAAATCCAGTTTTAGTTGTGATACGGCAACCCCTGCCAGAAAGGAAATTATGCCTTTTTGTACTGAAGCTACGTCCTCGATGGCATGACCCAGATCGTCCTCCCCTGCGTGCAATTGATTGTACCTGGCCTTATCTACCGACCAGTGGCCTTCAGCAAGAAGCTTACCTGCCACTACCACGAGCAAACTACTGGAAGACCTTTCCTGCGCAAAACCCAAAACCGCTTCGAGTGCCTGGGCATCCCAACCAGCAGCCGCTGGCGTAATGCTTTGCCAGTTTTCTTCCGGAAAATAATGTTCTTCTACACTTTGTTCAGCAATCGCCAAAACCCCCGTAAACAGGAAGAATATCGACGTCAATCCACACGACCAAACTGTGCGTTGCATATGTATCTCCAATAGTTGCCACTGGTGCTCGGCCTAATTGAGTATACTGTCCCTCAAATTTGGGTACACTGTTAGAGACGAAATCAGGGTACAGGAATGGAAAATAATATTATTCGCACAGCCCGGGAATCTGACCGCGACGCAGTATTAGGCACCTTACTGCTTGCCTTTTCAACTGATCCCATGATGCGCTGGCTTTTTCCAAACGCAGCGTCCTACGTGAAATATTACCGGGCATTTGCAGATGCGTTTGGCGGTATCTCAATAGAAAATGGAAGCTGCCATATTTACGGCGATATGCAAGGTGTTGCAATGTGGTTGGCGCCGGGCGTCGAGTCGGATGCGGGCACAATGATCGATCTGGCTGTGGAAGCACTATCCCCGGAACTTGCCGCCCAATCCGGGGAATTTATGATGAAAATGGCCGAATACCACCCCGCAGATGAAGACTGTTGGTATTTGAACACCATTGGGGTTGATCCATCCCAGCAGAACAAAGGTGTAGGTGCTGCCCTTATAAACGAAATGACCAACAAACTCGACGGGGACGGTTGCATGGCCTATCTGGAATCGTCGAATCCACAAAATGTTTCCCTCTATTTAAGACACGGTTTTGAAGTGGTCGGCCAAATACAGTTGGGAGACTCGCCAATCATGACAGCCATGGCGCGGGCACGAAGGTAAGTGCAATTCGGCTCTGTTCATCTGTTCATAAAACGTAACACCTGCAACCTGGCCGGGCACATACCCGCAAATCACTAATCTTATAAGGGTGATATATGACAAACACAAGTCAGGCCAAATTTGTTGATTCCTTTGGCCTTCGGGTGCCTATTGTACAGGGCCCCATGGGTGGCATTAGTGGAGCCGGGCTGGTAGCCGCAGTAGCCGACGCGGGTGCGCTGGGCATACTGCCAATCTGGGCAAACGATGTGGATCAGGCTGTGAGTTCGATAAAAGCAACGCAAGCCCTTACCTCTAAACCAATTGCTGTAAATCTAAGAGCCGATCTCGTGCAACTTGGGCATATAGATGCAGCACTTGATGCCGGTGTGTCCATAGTTCATCTGTTCTGGGGTGACCCATCTTCCTCTATGCCTGCCATCAGGCGTGCAGGCGCAAGCATGATAGCTACCGTATGGAATGAAGACTCTGCGCAGGCTGCACTCGATGCCGGGGCTTCTGCCCTTATTGCACAGGGCGTTGAAGCCGGTGGGCATGTATATAGCGATATTCCTGTTCAGGAGCTCCTTCCCATCGTACTCAACATCGCTGGAGACATTCCTGTAATAGCAGCTGGAGGATGTGCAACCACTGTCGATGCCATAAACAGGATCGATCAGGGTGCGGCAGGAATTTTGTGCGGTACCCGTTTTGTATTGAGCACAGAATCAGATGCTCATGCGGACTATAAGCGCGCATTAATGGATTCCGGTGAAAACGGAACCGCCAGATCGGTGTGTTTTGATGATTTTTGGTCCGATGCCCCCCACAGAACACTCGCCAACTCAACCTATAAGGCATGGGATGCTGCCGGTCAGCCCTCCGCCGGTAACAGACCCGGCGAAGGAGACATAATTTTGCGAACACCCGATGGGATAGATTTCCCCCGATACCATGTTATGCCTCCATCACGGGGAATGACCGGTGAAATACTGGCATCCGCCATGTACGCAGGTACCGGAGCAAGTCGAATTTCGGACTGCATACCGGCTGCACAGATTGTCGAAGAATTCGCTGCGGCGCTTTAGTGACGGCCCTCTTGTAATAGCTGCATGCTTATCCTATCGTTTTGTGCAGGCAAACCTGAGCCACTCGATCCAGCACCACGCTACGAACAGGAGATATCCATGATTCACTATAAATTGCTATTACTTTTGGCCGTGTTGGGCCTGATGCTTATCCCGTTTCAGCTTCAGGGCGCCAACAATTCCGCTCAGTCGATAACAGACGCAATCAACCATGCAGACCGGCCAGGTGAAGACACTGTTGACGACGAGCGTAGAAAGCCGGCTGAGGTGCTGGCTTTTTCAGGGCTCACCAGGGGTATGCACGTTTTCGATATGGAAGCAGGTGGTGGTTACTACACTGAAATTATCAGTCGGGTTGTTGGGCCTGCGGGAAGTGTGGTTTATCAAAACCCACCCTCCTTTGACAGCTTTCTTGGCGATATCCCACAAAAGAGGCTTGGTGGCAACCGCCTTCCCAATGTCAGGTTAAGTAAATCAGGTTTTGACGCCCTGGATGCTGCGGACAATTCGATCGATCTGGTGACATGGGTTATGGGTCCTCACGAGTTATGGTATTCCCCCGCCGAAGGCATCTCCCTGGGTAACCCGGAAAAAACATTTGCCGAGATCGCACGTATACTGAAACCCGGAGGTGTTTTTCTCGCGATTGATCACAATGCCGCAAGTGATACGGGTACTGAAGTGGGTGGCACACTCCACCGCATTCGAGAGGACATTATTATTGAACATGCCGAGGCAACCGGCATGAAAGTTGTAAAATCCTCCGATATGCACAAGCAGCAAGACGACCCGCTTGATGTAGGTGTCTTTGACCCCTCTGTGCGAGGAAAAACCAGCAAATTTGTGGTGTTGTTCCAGAAGTAGGTAAACATCATCTCGACACATAATCGACCTTCGTTTACCGAAGGGCCTCTGTGGAAACATATCTTTAGCCTGTCTGGATTCATGGTGATGGGATTTCTCGCCATGACCATCGCGCAGCTTATTGAGGCCATCTATTTAGGTCTGGTGGGTAGCGACGAGCTAGCAGCTGTCGCATTCGCGTTCCCGATAATCATGAGTTTTAACGCTCTGACTCGAGGCATAGGTATTGGCACCAGTGCTGTACTGGCTCGCAGCATTGGCGCTGGTAGACGGGAACAGGCTGCCCGTGTTGCTACACACGGTTTGCTCTTGACCCTGTGCTTCACCGTAATATGCGCACTGTTACTCGCGTGGTGGAACAACGAGTTATTCCACGTGATGGGGGCACGCGATCACATTCTCGAACTGGTCAGCACATATATGGCTATCTGGTGTTTGGGCTATCCCAGCTTTGGCCTGTCAATGGTAGGTTCGGGGATGATGCGCTCGATCGGAGATCCTGCATTTCCCGGTTACGTGTTAACACTGGGCTCGGTACTACAAATTTTAGTCGCCCCACCTTTGATATTCGGGTGGTTTGGTTACCCGGCACTCGGTATCGAGGGTGCAGCATGGTCATTCGTAATCGCCCGAACAGGCTCCCTTTTACTCACTGCATGGTGGTTTGTGATACACGAAAAGATGATCCGTTGGAACTTCAGCAATTTTGACAACTCGGTTCGTACCATCCTGCACGTAGCAGTTCCAGCCGGCCTGTCCAACCTTATTCAACCCGCTTCAATGGGCGTCATTACCTGGCTTTTGGCCAGCTACGGTACGCTGGTCGTTGCTGGTTTTGGTGTTGCCAGTCGCATTGAAGCCGTAGTGAGCATGGTAGTGATCGGTATTTCTGCAAGTGCTGCTCCCCTGGTGGGCCAAAACTGGGGCGCAAAACTGTACAGCCGCGTTGATGAGACCCTGAAGCTCACACACAGTTACTGTTTAGCCTGGGGCTTTTTAGCTGCGCTGATCATGTGGATTGGCGGGGAGTATTTCGCCGGGCTGATTAGCCGTGATCCAGCCGTAATTGAGGTTGCCACAATTTATCTAATGATCGTACCGATCAGTATCGGCTTTACAGGGGTAATCAATGTTGCCAACGGTTCATTCAATGCACTGGGCAAACCGGCGCCACCGCTGGTGCTGGCCGTCTCACGTTTGTTGATAGTATATGTACCGCTGGCAATCGTCGCCAGTCGCCTGTATGGCTACGAAGCGATCTTTTATGTAACAGTATTGGTCAACATTCTATTTGGCATCATAAGTTGGCGTTGGAACAACATCATGGTGCATGCCTTACGACCCGCGCCCCATAAGTTGACAATGCCGGACAGGTGGGGTACTACATAACACTCTGTCGCGACGTCGGTGGTAGACCTAAAGTCGTCCCGGTATCACAGAAATAAAAATAGAAAATTTTATCAATGTTGCATCCCTGTGCAACATTTACACAGCTGAAAAATCAGCTCTGCGTGGGGGGGGAAGATGCGCACAATTAGGCTAATATTTCTGTTTGTATTGGTGATGGTGAGTCCATCGGCCTTTACGGAAACCAACATTACCGTCACTGAACCTGTCACCGTCGTAGACGACTTTGTGGATGGTGTTGCCATTACAGATGACGACTCGACAATCACCAATCAAAGTGATGTCAACACGGAAGGTTTTTTTTCCGATGCCATTGTCATTATTGGTGACAATGCAAACATATTTAACAACCCAGGCAGCACGGCGGGCGCTCTCGGAGACCAGTCTGACGCACTCGCAATCACCGGCAATGCGGGACTGATAATAAACAACGGCTCGGCTTCCACCGACGGCGACGATTCTGCCACCCTGTTTATTGAGGGCGACAGCTCTTTTATCACCAATGGGACGACCGGAGTGGTTACCGCCTCGGGGAATGCATCCGGCGGAATGATCCTTGAAGGAAACTCAGGAGACGTTGATAACCTGGGCTCGGTTCTCACCACCGGTGACAACGGTGCCGGAATGGGCGCCTTTGGCGACGACAACGGCCTCACTAACGCTGGAGATTTGACAACCACAGGAACTGCATCAGATGCGATGCGAATTGACGGCCAGAATGCAACTATCGACAATTTTTCATCTGGTACTGTATCCACTACAGGTGCCGAGCTTTCAAATGGACTCTTAATTATAGGTGATGGCGGTTCTATCAATAATGAGGGGGATGTTTCCATTATCGGGAATGATGCGGGCGGAGTCAGAATACTTGGTGACGATGGCATCATCTCTCACTCTGGTAGTGCCACCTCCGATGGCATCAATGCGCCCGGGGTGATAATAGAGGGGCTGGATGGAATCATTTCCACGGGTGAGGACAGTACATCCTCAACCACCGGAGACAGCTCTACCGGTATGTTAATCGTTGGAGACAACGGCTCCATCTCACACGCTGGTAGTAGCACCACCAGCGGATTCAATGCGGCGTCACTGAGAATAGACGGACTGAACGCAGAGTTATTAACTTTTACGGGTTCTGCAGTCACGACTGCCGGAGATGAAGCTCCGGGTATGATTATTGTTGGAGATAATGGAAACATCAACCATGCGGGTAGTAGTAACACTACCGGTTTTGGTTCAGACGGGCAGATTATTGTCGGGCTGGACGCCTCCATCGGTACGCTTGCGGGCTCAACAACTACCACCATCGGAGAAGAATCTGCAGGCGCAATTATATTTGGGGACAACGGAACCATTACCCATGCTGGTAGTACTACCACCAGCGGACTCAACGCGGAAGGGCTGGTTATTGTCGGGCAGAATGCATTTATAGGAAATATTGCTGACTCCACCACCACAACCAATGGAGATTCGAGTTCGGGGATAATTATATTTGGCGATAGTGGAACCATCTCACATTCCGGTAGCGCCACAACCAGTGGTAATGGCTCTGCCGGTCTGGCAATTGTCGGGCAGGACGCATTCGCGGGAACTTCTGCAGACTCCACAACCACAACCACCGGAGATGAGAGCGATGGTGTGGTTATATTTGGGGATGGTGGAACCATCTCACATGCCGGTAGCTCTACCACAAATGGCGTTAGCTCCTTTGGCCTTGCGGTTATCGGACAGGACGCATTTGTTGGAACTTCTGTGGGCTCTACATCCACAGCCAATGCAGATGGATCCGCTGGTATCTTTATATCGGGAGATGGTGGAACCGTATTTCATGAGGGGGCGGCCACAATCAATGGTGCCGATTCTTCTGTTATCGCTATATTCGGGAACGATGGTTCGGTGATTAATGAAGGCTCCATGCTTGGTACTGCCCCGAGAAATGGGGGGATTCAATTTTTTGGCAGTGGTAACAATGCGACTAATAGCGGAACTGTTGTCGTTGAGGGAGCTGACAGCGAGGCCGTGATGATAACTGGAACTTCAAACACCGTGACAAACACCAGCTCTGGTGTGCTGGAGGCACAGTCAGTCAGCGGTACAGCTGTCGCTTTTTTTGACAATACAGCAGCAGACTCCAACACCTTGATAAATCTGGGTGTAATCAGTGCCCCTGCCAGCGGACAAGCAGTCCTGGGTAGCGATGGAGAGGAAACTATCGACAACTCCGGCACTATTAACGGAAACGTGCTCCTCGGCGGCGGCGCAGACACATTTATCCTGCGCGATATGGGTGAGGTATTCGGAATTATTGACGGTGAAGCCGGCGTAGACAGCCTGGAAATTAATACCGGTGCCAACGACCGCACACTGGATGGATCATTGTTTGCGGGTTTTGACCTGTTTACCAAATCGGGGTCAGGTACACTTTTTACCACCGGTAACTGGGATCTGGGTGGGGGCAATATTAATCTGGCTGGTGGCCAGATTGCGCTACAAAGTGGTGCCGGGCTGATCTTTGACACCATCACGATAGACTCGGGTGGCACC
>JAJFJZ010000017.1 GCA_021773565.1 Gammaproteobacteria bacterium
GGGCACATTTGAGCCGGTCACGACAGTAAAAGTCGAACGGCCGCTTTCTCGTTAGCAGACACTCAAACTTTACGATTTAGGTATTTCAATAATCTCCTATCAGCCACAAGCGGCCATCGAGAAGCGCTTCTACACACCGATTCTTGGCAGAGGATAGTCTTTTTAACAGGGTTATTCAGCAAGTGCACCGAACCCATTCGTACTCTGTGTGACTGCGGCGACAGACCTATCGCACTGATCGGAGCCCGGCGGCACGAATCAGTTAGAGTCCGCGAGAATCCGGTCAACCACGTCTCGAAAGGTCGGCCTGCGTTCAACGAGACCCAATGCGCGCCAAATGGGTGCCGATTCGAGAATGCGCACGCTCGTTTCAGCCTCGAAGAATTGCTCGTCGAGGAACCCCTGCGTGTACTGGTAATGCTCGTTGTCGACATCGATATAAACCGTTGCCATCAGTGAAATCGCAAGCCGTTTTTCCTCTGCCGTGAGGGCCGCCGGATCGAATCCATCCGCGTACAGCCTGTCGATCATTTCCCGGGCGCCGGGGATGGTCTGGACCGAAAAATTCCATTCGATCGCGTCGAAAGCGCGCGACTGATAAGCCTGCGCCTGGAGTGCAGTCTGTGTTTGTCGCAACTCCAACGCGACGGCGATCAGTGTCAGGACCACTGCGGTCAGCGCAACCAACTCAGCGGTATCTTTCCATTTTTCTATTTGCACGCTGCGCCTCCCATTTCAAAGTGCCCCACAACACCCCATGCCCGGTAGGTGGGTGCCGGGTGAGTCGCTAATCTCAGGCCACGTTCGTTACCGAAAACATTGAGGATAGTCTTTTTAACGGGGATATTCAGCATATGCACTGACCGCTTTGGAAGAGAGAACAGCTTTGCCGCCCGGGTTTCCGCATATGCCAAGATCAATTCTGCGATTTATAGTCTGACCCGAGCGATTCTCGTATATCCTTGGCTGAATGAATGCATGCAAAATATGAAAGACATAAAATTTGGCGCCCTATGGGGGTTATCGGGTTTTTTGGCAGGTCTCGTGGTCTTTGTCATAGCCTATTGGTTCGAGCAAGGCGCGTTCCCGGGCTACAAATTTATCCTTGCACCTGGAATATTTGCTACACGATTTTTCAGCGAGGAATTGGCATTTTGGCCCAAGCTAAGCGTCATGCTGTCTGGTCAATATTTGGGCTGTTCAATGTCGATTTATTTGTTAAGAAAATTGCTAAGGTACAGGATTGGAAAAGTATCCTAAACCGCAAACTATCGCCAAGAGGTAGCAGATGTTACTTAAAGATCAGCCGCTGTCCGAGGACATCGTTGGACTGTTAGAAGGCCTGAGCACAACAAGGGCGATTCGTCGTTATACACCGGATCCGGTACCGCCAGAAGTGTTGCGCGACATATTGTTTGCAGCCACGCGTGCACCCAGTGGCTCCAACCGGCAACCATTTCGATTTTTAGTGCTTACCGAGGGTGAACGCGCACAGGAGGCCAGGGCGCTTATTGCCGACTGTGCGCAACGGCTTTGGGCGCAAAAGCGCAAGGACGACCAGTACGACAAACGCTCTGGCGCAGATCCAGACTCCCCAAAATCGCGCATGTCACGCACCATGCAAACCTATGTAGATGAATTCTCACAAGCGCCGTGTCTTATTTTGCCCTGCATGCTGCGTTATCGTGAGCCGCACGTGATCGAGGGAGCCTCGGTTTATCCTGCGGTACAAAACCTGCTGCTGGCCGCCCGCGGTTTGGGTTATGGGGGTGTAATAACAGGATTTCATTTGGAGGTGGAATCGCAATTGAAAACCCTGCTCAATATACCTGTTGATGCGTTCATAGCCTGTACAGTTACTCTGGGAAAACCCCAGGGGAAACACGGACCGGTGCGTCGGCTCCCGATGTCGGAACTGGTTTTCTCGGACAATTGGGGGGATGCGCCAAGGTGGGCAGTGGACCCACCCGGCACCACTCACACGCGAGCCGGACCACCGCGCGCAAAATAAGGCATCAGCGTTTGGGTTGAAGCACAATGCGCCGAGTCAGCGCTACCCGGATATGCAGTATATTTGTCCCTACACTCAAACGGGATCCCAGCTGAACACGGAATTTGTCGCACCCAGGTCCGTGTATTGAGCCTCCATTGCAGGCAGGGCATGCTCAACCACAGATGCCGGTGTCCAGCCTTCCATGCGGGTCATTGCGCGCACGGGACGAGGCTGGCTCATCAAAAATATCTCGTTGCCGCGTATTGCAAATATCTGACCGCTGGTTTGTTTTGCGGCATCAGAACATAAGGCCACCACAGGTTGCGCTACCTGATCTGCGCGCATGCCATCCTGCATACGCTTTACCCGTTCTGCGCTGGCATCATCCTTTACGGGTATGGTTGCTATCATGCGCGTCCATGCAAAAGGTGCAATTACATTAGAGCGCACATTTTTACGCGCACCTTCCATGGCTATTATTTTAGACAAGCCGGCAATACCCATTTTCGCTGCAGCGTAGTTTGCCTGGCCAACGTTACCTATCAAACCTGAAGTAGAAGTGAAAAATACAAACGCGCCCTCCTCCTGGTTTCGAAAATGGTTAATAGCAGCTTTTGCAACGTAATAGCTGCCGTTTAGATGCACATCCAATACGGCATGCCAGTCTGCGTCATCCATGTTGTGAAACATTTTGTCGCGTAAAATTCCGGCAGGGTTAATCACAGAATGCAGGCCACCATAGGTATCCAGAGCCAATTCCACCATGGCCTGGGCACCACGCTTTTCTGAAACACTATGAGAATCAGCCACAGCCTCGCCACCTGCAGCCTTAATTTCGTCTACGGTTTGTTGAGCCGGGTCTGCATCACCCAGATCTCCGCCAGCGACGGCCCCACCCAGGTCATTTACCACTACCCTGGCACCTTCCCTGGCAGCACTCAATGCACATTCCCTGCCTATTCCACGTGCTGCACCGGTAACAAGTACGACTTTGCCTTCCAGAATCCCCATATCTTGTCCCAATTATTGAAAGAGCTAACTGTTAAATGCCGCCAGCTCCCGGGAATACTTACTGCGGGTTTCCTGATAGATGGCGTATCTGTAGGCACGCTCAAGACTCTTTCGCGCCTGTTCACTATCACCCAGCTCTATGAAGGCCTGGCTTTTCAGGTAGTGAAACTGGTGCTCCACCTGCTTTAAGTTGATAGAGCGCTCCAGGTATCCAATCACCTCACTAAACTGGCCATTTTCAAAAGCCCGGTTCGCCAGTGAAAAATGGTAATAGGGATTGCGATCACGATAGTAGTTCACCATTTTTACATACTCTGCAGCACGCTTTACGTCCCCGGTAAGCGTGTACAGACTGGCCAGATTGGCCAATGCAGATTTGTTACCCTTATCCAGTAATAGCGCATGCAGGTATGAAGACTCCGCCTCGCGAACTTTTCCAAGTCGTGAATACAATACCCCAATGTTTACCCACGAAGTGGCGATGCCCGGGTAGAGGGTGAGTGCACGATGCAGATACCAGAAGGAATCATTATAATTTTCGTTCTGTAAGGCCTCTACGGCAAGGTTGCTGTAAAACATCGACTCAGCATAATCGTCAGAAACCAGATGAGTTTTATAGTTATCCTGGTATTCAAAGAGATTAAAATCTACCAGGTAGTCCTGGGCATAACGCTGCTCTACTATGACATTTACATGGTTGTTTAATATAACAAGGCCACTTTCGCCACCATCCCATTTCGGTGGAACTTCAACCATCTGGTAATGCACCCGCAAGCCAGCTTCCCGTGCTAACGCGACAAACAGATTGGTGAAAGACAAGCAATTGCCTTCCAGTTGGTGAAAAGTGTCCCGGGCGGTGTAAGTGCGATCCAGGTTGTAGTTAAGATCAGACAAGCCCCGTCTGGACATACCCCGTAACAGTCGTCGCAGGCGCGAGTCGGGAGAGCGGCTGCCTTGCATATTTTCAGCGACAAATTCGCGCATGGCTTCATCTGTGGCCAATAAGTCGTATTGCATGGGTGGTGGGGATGCAGCAAATCGCGATGGAACCTCGATGAGCTCCTCAACTGACATGGATGGCTGCAGGTCAATAGTATTACAGCCAGCAAGAATCAAAAAAGCTGCTAAAAGGCTCGGAAAAACAATATATTGGCTGGAGAACATTCCCTTACTGCTCCCAATAGCTACAGAACTCTAACATCCATACGCTCCGTTATAGTGTAAACCCACCGGTGGGTTCCACGCATGGTTTTTTGACCCGATTTTGGTCCAATCGTCCTACCAGTCAGCAAAAAAAAGCAAAAAAGCGGTATAAATCACCGAATTGGTAATCTTTTTCACTATTTTATTGAGGTCTTGTGTGCATCAACCGTTATACATAGGAGAGCGTCGGAAACTGGATTTGTTTCATTCCCGTATTCTCCGGGTCGAATACTCGTCGGTGTTCGATTCGTCTGAGTGTTTAGGGGCCTGTATGGGCCCCTTTTTTATTGTAGTTCCCGGTACCGTACATCAAGCGCACGATACAAAAGCTCTGCATAGTTTTCGGTATGCAAACTCAGCCCGGAGCTGATCTCTACAAGATGTTCATTATCTTCCGTGCCACCCCAGTTTTTTATATAAGTACCACTTTTATAACCATTATCCTGCCTGAAGGTATTGAGAACATTCTTACCTATATAACCTGAATACAAGTCTTCAAAGGTAAGCGGCAGAGCACGCATCATGTCAAAAAACGTCGGCAGGTCGAAGGCTTTTTTATCAAGGGTTGCCAGGGCATGGGCTTCTACAGTAATCCTCAAGTCCCCGGATTCTCCATTAGTCCCTGCGATTATAAGTTCCAGAGTTTTTGCGTCTATGTGCTTATCGGAAATATCCCCGGCCCTGATCAGGTCACTCAAACCAAAATGCCAGATATCTATGATTTCCAGTTTAGATTGCTCGTAGTCGGGAACCTGATGTTTCCACCATTTCCAGCCAAAGTGATCCAGAAGCTCAGCACACTCCACCCAGATGGCCCGATAGTACTCATAGTTCTGCTTCTCCCATTGCGGGTGCACCTGGCAGTTATAGGCATTCTGCATTTTAGCCATGGCCAGGATCATGGTATTCATTGCGCTCATCCGCCAGCAACTTCTACAAACTCCAGCCAATTGCCGTCCGGGTCTTCTACAAAACCGATGCTAATACCTGCTCTGATTTCGGTTTTCGGCATGGCAATTTTATAACCTGCGCTCTCACAGTTAGCCAATATTTCAGAAAGGTTTTCCACCGTTATGGTCATGTATCTGTAACCCGTAGCACCTTGTAAACCGCCCCCTTCGCTCTCGGCGCGTGGTGGTCTTTTTAACTCCACCAGCTTTATTACACTGCCTCCACATTTCACGCGTTGCATAATCCCGCCCGGGATAGCCATCTCGCCGTCATACTCCAGACCAAGCGTGTCGCGATAAAATTTTAGTGACTTCTGGCTGTCTTTTGTGACAATTCCCAGGTCTATGGAATTTTTCATAATCTTAATCAACTTTGTGTCTCCCTCTCAATTAGCTTGCGAGTGCTGATCTTATCACCTATAAGAACACCCGTGGGTTTCACAGAAGTTTATTCAACTTGAGAAAATATGCCTAACGCCCCAGTGACAGCTTTGGTGATGCACCCGGTGGTTCGGGACGAACTACTCAGGCCCGACCATCTGCAACGCCTGAAGCAGTGTTGCAATTTACTTTCAGATGCACCGTTCAGGGATTTTGAAGAAATCGGTGCGGATTTAACCAGAACCGAGGTACTCATTACCAGTTGGGGTTGCCCTCGAATAGAAGCAGCACTGGTAGAAGGCATGCCCAAACTACGCTTGATTGCTCACCTTGCGGGCACAGTTAAAGGTTTTATTGATGAAGCCGTGTGGAAAAACCGGCTGCATGTGATTAACGCAGTACCTGCGAATGCAGTGCCCGTCGCGGAATACACATTGGCAGCCATACTGTTTGCAAACAAACGGGTTTTTCAGCTACAGAATTTTTACCACATGCACCACGAAAACCGGGCACCCTGGACGGTCGAAGCGCCTAATGTAGGTAACTACGATAAAACCATTGGCATTGTGGGCGCATCCCAGGTGGGACGCTGCCTTATGAAGTTGTTGATTCCCTTTGATTTTCGGGTTCTGTTATACGACCCCTACATTACCCCACTTGAAGCTCGGCAATGTGGTGGACAAAAAACCGGCTTGGGCGAGTTATTATCCCAATCCGATATTGTCAGCCTGCATGCCCCGTTACTACCGGACACCCAGCATATGATTGGTGCAAGGGAAGTACAGTTAATGCGGGATAATGCCACACTCATCAATACCGCCCGCGGCGCATTGGTAGACCAGGAAGCTCTAATTACAGAATTAAAAACAGGGCGCATAAACGCCGTACTGGATACAACAGAGCCCGATGTTCTACCGCCTCAGTCTCCATTGTACCGCATGAACAACGTCTTTCTAACACCGCACATTGCAGGTTCTTTGGGCACTGAAACCCAGCGCCTTGCAGACTATATAGTAGAAGAAGTTGAGCGTTTTACACGTGGTCAACCACTCAGCCGAACGATCAAGTTGGAAGAACTCTCAAGGTTGGCTTAGTCGGCACTGTTGTGGATTAACAAAATGCCTGCCCCGGCAGGATTGAATTTTGTCCCGGTGCCCATATAACTGTACTAGTCCCAATTTAGGAGAATAGTAATACATGAGTGGTATTTCCCCAGTTTTGCCCGTCATTCCGCTCAAGAATACGCTGGTTTACCCACAACTGGTGACACCCTTGTCTGTGGGCCGCGTATCGTCTCTTAATGCCATAAAACAGGCTACCGATGCCCGTATGCAATTAATCACCGTGTCCCAGCGCAAAGCAGAAACGGAAAACCCGGGGCCCGACGACCTCTACGAGATAGGCACACTGGTAAATATCAAACGTGTCGAGCGCAGGGAAAATAGCGCGCAGGTTTTGGTAGAAGGTGTTAGCAGGGTAAAAATCCTGGCCACACCGGTAACAGAACCCTATCTGGGCGTTGTGTACGAAACTTTGCCGGAACTATCGATAGTAGAAGCCGACCTGAGTGGAAATGGTCAGGAGCTGGCCGCGTTTATCCGGGAAAACCTTGCACTGGCTGAACAGATTTCCGTGATGTATGACTCCGAGAATGGCCATCAAATTTATCAACAGCTGATCGGCTCGATAAACGATCCTGTAACCCAGATGTACCGTATTGCCTCATTGGCCAACCTGGATATGGACAAAGAGCAAAAAGTACTCGAATGCAAAACACCACTTGAGTTGCTAAAACTTTTGCACAAATTGCTGGAACATGAAATGGGTGTGACCCGTTTGCGAAAGGAAATCTCGGAACAGGCGCGCACAGACATCGATGCCCAGCAACGCGAGCATCTGTTGCGCCAGCAAAAACGCGCTATCGAAAGTGCGCTGGGAGAAAAAGACGAAGAAGATCTGGATGACATAGCAGAAATAAAAGCCATGCTTGCTGATGCCGGTTTACCCGAATCCGCCAAAAAAGAAGTAGATCGCGAGCTAAAACGTTTAGGCAGAATGTCCCCAAACGCAGCAGACTATCAGGTATCAAGGGCGTATCTTGAACTGGTTTCTGAACTGCCCTGGAACGCTGAATCTGAAAATACCCTTTCACTGATACATGCAAAAACTGTATTGGATGAAGATCATTTTGGCCTTGAAGAAGTAAAAGATCGCATTCTGGAAAACCTGGCTGTTATGCAGCTTAATCCGGAAGCCAAAGCGCCTATTCTGTGCCTTGTCGGCCCACCCGGCGTGGGCAAAACTTCGCTCGGAGAATCCATTGCCCGTGCCATGGGACGTAAATTTGAGCGTTTAAGCCTGGGCGGCTTGCATGATGAAGCTGAACTAAGAGGCCATCGGCGCACCTACATTGGGGCTATGCCAGGCCGTATTATTCAGGCCGTTCGACGCACCGCAGTAAATAACCCGGTGCTAATGCTGGACGAAATCGACAAGCTGGGTTCCGACTTTCGGGGTGATCCCGCAGCCGCTTTGATGGAAATTCTGGATCCTGCACAAAACAAGGATTTTATGGATAACTATCTAAACCTGCCTTTTGATTTGTCGAACGTATTTTTTATCACCACCGCAAATTCGCTGGACACAATCCCACGTCCACTCCTGGATCGAATGGAAGTGCTGGACCTTAGCGGCTACAGCGATGTCGAAAAGCTGGAAATTGCCAGACGGTATCTGGTACCCAGACAACAGATCGATGCAGGTCTTACCGAGAAACAGCTGGACTTACCTGACCGAACCCTGTTCGACATCATCCACCACTACACGCGTGAAGCCGGTGTGCGACAGCTGGAGCGCGTTATAGCACGCGTGGCGAGAAAACGTGCCCGGGCAATACTTGAAGCTAAGCTGGCGAAGGGCCGGCGTCCCGGAAAACTACGCAGGCCCATCCTGCCGAAACACCTGGAGGAACTGTTAGGCTCTCAGGTGTTCTTCCCTGAAAAATCCAGAGGTACTCTTCTACCGGGCGTGGCACAAGGTATGGCCTGGACTGAAGCGGGTGGCGTCATCCTTTACATTGAAGCAAGCCTGGTCCAGCGTGAGGAAAATATCATACTAACGGGCCAGCTGGGTGACGTAATGCAAGAGTCTGCCAGAGCTGCGAGAAGTTATATCTGGTCGGTTGCGGATACATTTGGAATTGACCGCAAAACCATTGAAAAGTCGGGAGTGCATGTGCACATTCCAGCAGGCGCCGTTCCAAAGGATGGGCCTTCGGCCGGAATTACCATGGCTTGCGCGTTGGCGTCTGCCTACTCGGGGCGTCCGCTGTTAAGCAGTATAGCAATGACAGGAGAGCTCACCCTATCCGGCCTGGTTCTTCCCGTAGGTGGGATAAAAGAGAAGATATTGGCTGCACATCGAGCAGGACTAAGACACATCATCATTCCCAAGGCCAACCAGAGCGAGCTGCAAAAACTACCGGACTCTGTGCGCGAGGAAATCCATGTAGATCTGGTGGAAAACTTTGCAGAAGTTCGTGATCTGGTGTTTGCCTGAAAAATTACTCAGGCGGGATAGAGCTGATCGCTCAATTGCTCGAAGGCATCCACGCGTTTTTCGATATTGGCAAGCGTACGCCGCCAGAATTCGGCATCCTGCAGCCTGGTCTGCAGGTGTTTGTCTGCCAGATTTTCAGCGGTCATCCGCCCGGTATCACGCAGCAACGCCTTATAGTTGGTAAAAAAGTCTGCTCCCATCTCTGACTGTTGCGCATACAAACCCATACTAAACAGGTAGCCAAACAAATAAGGGAAATTGTAAAAGCTTAATCCGGAAATATAAAAATGCAATTTACTAGCCCAGAACATGGGATCGGGCTCGGAAATAGAATCACCGTACCAGCTCATCCACGCATCCGACATAAGCTTGCTGATCTCATCACTCTGTAGCGGTCTTTCCTGTCGAGCCTGGTAAAAATTCTTCTCAAATTCAAATCGCGCCGGAATATTCAACACAAAAGCCGGTAGAGCAGACACATCTTCCCAGGCGATATCAAATTTTTCCTCAGGGCTGCGCGCACGTGCAATAAGCGCATCCCTAACCACGGTCTCCCCAAAGGTACTGGCGGTTTCAGCAAGTGACATCCCATAGGAAGTTTGGGTCAAGGGTAAATCACGCATTACCCAGGAATGAAAAGCATGCCCGAGTTCGTGGGCAAGCGTAATAACGTCACTCGTACCCCCGGAATAGGTCATGTATACCCGTGGTGTACGTGATTTCTGGAATCCTGTGCAATAGGCCCCGGGGCGCTTGTGATCGCCAAGTGAGCCTTCTATCCAGCCTTTGTCGCGCATCAGGCGGACGAAATCGCCCATTTCCTTATGCACACCGCTGTACGCTTCAACTATGAGCTCAAGGGCTTCATCAAAGGGAATGCCTGTATGCTCAGCTGAGCTGCTAGCAGGAACAGGTGCAGGCGCACGCATATCCCATGGGCCAAGCGCCTGTTTCCCATAGGCTCGCGCCTGCAATTTAGCCGCTCGTTGTGCCAACGGTTTGGCCTCCTCTGCGATAGCCAGAATTCTATTGAGAGTCGCTTCGCTTATACGATTCATATGAACCGGCCCATCCAGAAAGCCCACCTTGCGGTGTGAGGAACGCTTGCGATACATCTCCAGCCGCCAGCCGGATATGGCGTTTAATGCCGCTGCACAACTTTCTTCCTGGCCCTGCCACGCGGTGTTTATCGCCTGCCAGGCACTTTTTCGGGTATGGTCCTGCGGGTTCTGCAAAAGACCGGCAGCTTCTGCAATACCCATGGTGCGGGTTTCATTACCCAGCAACACCTCACAACGCAGCGTGCCGGATAGCTGGCTATACAATCGGCCCCAGGCATGAATGCCGTCCTGTGAAAGTGCAGAAACCATGTTCTCCTCTTTCAGGCTCAATAATTCATCACGCTTTTCACGACTTCTACGTACCAAAAACCCGGAACTTCGCGTGTCAGCATGATCCAGATAACAATCGACAATGGGCTCTGCCGCGAGGTCCAGAAACTGGGAAAGTGGCTCGCGCGCGACATCAAAGCGTTTGGAATATTGCTGCAACCGGCCTTGCAGCACTTTCGCCTGCGAGTGTTGGCTGTCGACACTCAACAAACAGCTGGCATAGGTATACGCATCATGTAACAGCACCTGTGCTTTCTCTGACTGAACAAAAATTTCCCGTGCACAATCTATTAATACCTGCGCACTATCCAGTGGCAACAATTCAATATCGGGCAAGGCCTTAACCAGCCGGGGATTCTTTTGCTCAATCACCTCAAGTAAGGCTTCTACTTCTGCCAGATCGGCCTCCAGCTCGGGTGACGAAGCAGAAGTGTATTCACTGGAGAGGTCCCATCGTGGCCCCTCTATTTTTGCTGTTTGCATTCTGTCCTGCCTCTGATTGAATGGGAAAGTAGACCTGAGTACCCTTATCACAGCATACTTAAACCTCACATAAACCAATTTTACAGGAAATTTAGTAATGAGTGCAGACGGAACCTGGAACGTAGCAATGAATACGCCAATGGGCACACAAAATGGAGTACTAACCCTCGCTGTTGACGGTGACTCCCTATCCGGAAATATGTCCGGCCCACAGGGAAAAATCGAACTCACAGACGGCAAGGTAGAAGGTGACAGTTACAGCTGGAATGCTGCCATGACAACACCCATGCCCATGACTCTGGAATTTAGTGCAAAAGTAGAAGGCGACAATATTTCCGGAGACGTTAAACTCGGTGCCTTCGGCACCTCCACTTTTACCGGTACGCGCGCCTGAACTGTGTACCAGGTCGCTACTGGTGGCTTGGCTCCGCTACCAAAGGACCGCGTTTTACATTTTTGCCTTCGTGCATGAATCGTTTTATCAAGGGCGCAATGAGCATCAGGGCAAGACCCACACCAATCGCGGTTTTTGCCAGATAGCCAAAGGTATCGCTATAAACGACCAGGGCAGAGACCTTGTCCAGCGTAGCACCAGCAGACTCGCTGGTGCTGGCGCCTGCGGCGATCAATCCGCCCACGTACGCTGATGCTGAACTGGCCAGAAACCACACCCCCATCATCAGACCGGTTACACGCGCAACCGACAATCTCGTGACCATGGAAAGCCCGATTGGCGAAAGGCACAACTCGCCAGTCGTGTGCAGGAAAAAAGCCAGGGTGATCCACATGGCACCCACGCTACCGTCACTCTCTGCAAGTGTAATACCGTACACCAGTACCGCAAAGCCAAGCCCAATCTGCAGTATTGCCAGTCCAAACTTGGCAGGAGTGCTCGGTTCCTGATTTCTGGATGCAAGTTTTACCCATAGCCAGCTGAACACGGGGGCCATAGCCACTATAAAGATAGCGTTAAGTGACTGGAACATGGAGGCCTTGATTTCAGTGCCCATTATGTCTCTGTCTATATTTCGGTCGATGAACAGCGCCATGGAACTGCCTGCCTGTTCAAAGAATGACCAGAACACCACTGAAACCACAATCAGAAAAAGCACGATGAGCATTCGATCTCGCTCAACAGGCGTGCAGCGAAAAAAGGAAAACAGCACCAGCCCGCCTACTGCAAAAAAACTGGTACCCAATAGAAGATTGCCAATTAGCATACGGTGTTGCATCAATTGCCACACAAGCAATACCCCAACAAGGCTAAGCACATATATCAGTTTTTCACGGCTCAAAAAACCAAGTATTTGCTGGCGTAACAATTCCGGATTAGCCGGTAATCCAGCACCCAACAATAAGTGCTGACCGCGAACAAAGGTGAACAACCCGGCAAGCATGCCGATACCGGCAAGGCCAAACCCATACCTCCAGCCGTAGGTCTCACCCAACCAGCCACACACGATGGCAGACACCGCCGCGCCCAGATTGATACCCATGTAAAAAATGGTAAAACCACCATCCCGACGTGGGTCATCCTGGCCATACAACTGACCCACAATGCTTGAAATACTGGGTTTCAAAAACCCGACCCCAACAATGATAAATGCCAGTGAGAGATAAAAGGATTGCAGATAAAAACCGTCTCTTTCAACACCGTTGGCCCCAACCACTGCTGGCTCACCTTCCAGTGCCATACCCAAATGACCACACACCAGTAATACCGCACCGAGTATTACAGCTTTTCTAAAACCCAGGTAGCGGTCTGCTATCAGGCCACCAATTACCGGCATGAGATACACCATGGCCCCGTAACTTGCGTATATTCCTGTGGCGTCTGTATCGCCGAATAGAAAGTGTTTTGTAAGGTACAAAATGAGCAGCGCACGCATGCCATAATAGGAAAACCGTTCCCACGTCTCTGCAAAAAAAAGTACTACCAGGCCGCGTGGATGCCCCAATACGTCATCCGATTTTGCATTTGTCACCCACTACACCCCGTTTATTATTGTTGTTTAAAACAGATTACCAGAGAACGTACGAGCAAACGAGACAGTTATAGGCGCGGCAATACCGCTCAGGAGTAGTTATAATCAGGTGTGTCCCAAATTAGTAACATCTATCGTTTTCGCGAGGCCCGATTTACCCCGGCCCATCCTGTGTTACCCATCATTGCCAATCTGCCGCATTCGGGGCTGGCTATTCCCGAGCCCATGCGTAAACAACTCAAGCCGGAATTCCGGGAATTTTTACCTAACCAGGATTGGCATCTGCAACACCTTTACGATTTTCTACCAGAAATTGGTATCAGTACCCTGCAGGCCACACACAGCCGATATGCTTCAGATCTTAACCGCGAACTTACTGATGAACCCTATGGCAGTTTCTGGAAATCCGTGATACCAAATCAAACCGCATACAAACACCCCTTATATGATGAGAACCTCAACGACCAGCAAATTCAGCACCAGCTGGATACCTATTATTCTCCCTACCACCAACGTCTGGATAAACTGCTAACAAGCCATATAGCGCAACATGGTCGTGTGTTATTGCTGGATTTGCACAGCTTCGGCGCATTTGTAGACAACGATGTGATTCTGGGAAATGCCAAAGGTACATCCTGTGACCCGGCAATATTTAGCACCCTAAGCCAGTGTTTTGCACAACAAGGTTTTGATGTAGTCGAAAATAAAGTATTCACCGGGGGGCATATCACTCGCCACTATTCAAACTGGGGCGCTCTTTTGAAAAAAAAACGCACGATTCAAACCATTCAGATTGAGCTGCGTTATGAACTCTACCTAAACGAACAAGCGCTCAAAGTCTCAGCAGTTCCAGGCTGGCAGAATGAGAAATTCAGGCGGGTTCAAGCCAAATTACGTACCGTTTTTACATCCCTGTGTGAACAGATGAAAATAGTACCTGCTTAAGCGGGCCGCAGTTCTCGCAAGCTGACCGTTCGATTAAATACTGGACGCGACTCACTAAAATCTTCACTGTCCTTTACGAAATAACCTTGCCGCTCAAATTGAAAATGCAGCATCTGACCCTGCACAGCAGCCGGTTCAATTATCGCATTTTTGTTATGAAACGAATCAGGATTGAGCGCTGCTGCAAGATCGCTCGTATCCGGCCGTCTTTCCAGGAACAGGTTTTCATACAAACGTACTTCACAATCTATCCCCTGCCCTGCAGAAACCCAGTGCACAACCCCCTTGGGTTTTAGACCGCTCTTGTCCTGGCCACTACGTGACTCGGGAAAGTAGGTACAGTGCAACTCGGTAATTTCACCGTTGGCATCTTTAATAACTTCATCACAACGAATAATGAATGCCATGCGCAGACGCACCATTTCTCCTGGTGAAAGTCGTTTGTATTTTGGCGGTCGCACTTCCTCAAAGTCGGATCGTTCGATATACAGCTCTTTACCAAAAGGCATCACCCGTGTTCCGTATTCCTGCCTGGGATGCCACGGTGCTGTGAGCGCATCAGTGTCCTCACCTTCCCAATTGGTAAGTATCACCTTTAGTGGGTCAAGCACACACATCGCACGGTGTGCATCTGCCTCCAGATCTTTTCTCACACAGAAATCGAACAGGCTCATTTCAATGGTATTGTCCTGCTTGGTTACCCCAATGCGGTCACAAAAGTCCCGGATAGCACAGGCACGCACACCCCTGCGTCGCAACCCCGCTATGGTGGGCATCCTCGGATCGTCCCACCCGGTTACCAGGCGCTCGTCCACCAGCTTGTTCAACAAGCGTTTGCTCATTACTGTGTACTCAAGGCCCAGCCTGGAAAATTCGATCTGCGGCGGATGCACATTTAAATTAATGTTGTCCAACACCCAATCATACAGTGGCCTGTGATCTTCAAACTCAAGGGTGCACAGCGAGTGGGAGATCTGCTCCAGAGCATCACACACACAGTGGGTATAATCATAGGTGGGATAAATGCACCAGGTGTTTCCGGTGCGCTGATGCGATATGTGTCGAATACGGTACAGGACCGGGTCCCGCATATTGATATTCGGCGATGCCATATCTATTTTCGCACGCAGCACATACGTTCCGTCTGCAAACTCACCGGCGCGCATGGCACGAAATAATTCCAGGTTTTGCTCGACACTCTGGTTTCGGCAAGGACTGTTAGTGCCGGGAATGGTAAGCGTACCCCTGTTTTCTCGCATTTCATCCGCACTCAAGCTACATACAAATGCCTTGCCTGAAGTAATTAGCTGTTCTGCAAACTGATACAGTTGCTCAAAATAATCGGATGCGTGCGTGAGCCTGTCACCCCAGTCAAAACCCAGCCACTTAACGTCCGCCTGAATGGCCTCCACAAATTGCACATCTTCTTTTGCCGGGTTGGTGTCATCAAAACGCAGGTAACAATCACCACCGAACTCCTGCGCAACTCCAAAATTCAGGCAGATAGATTTGGCGTGCCCAATGTGCAAACAGCCATTGGGCTCGGGAGGAAAACGCGTAATAACAGGCGTTCCTGCCTCCGTATCCCGGGTGATCCTTTGCCGGATAAAATCCAGACCGGTGGGTGTTTCCGACATTTTGTAGTGTTCCTGCACAAAGAGCAGGCATTCTACAGAAGATCACTACAAGGGGCATATTATTATCGCTATCTGTATGGATGCGATAATGAGGCTACAATAAAGATTATGACGATTTGCAACCAGACAGCGTGAGTAGACATGGCATTTTTCTATGGATAAGTGTTACAGCTGCTTTGTTGATAGCTACCTTTTTAATGCCAGGCACCTCGGAATTAGCCTTGCGTACCTTGCTGGATCAAACGAGCGGTGAACACTGGTATCGACTGGAACTTTCCAACCAAAACGTCGGTCAGTATTTTTCCTCCACCCGAACAGACATTAACCAGAACATCACATTTTCGTCAACGCTGAACTTTACCCTACCCGGAGCGCGCTCCAGGCAAACCAACCAGTCACTAACCTTTGACGCAAGGTCACCACACCACCTTGCATATGGTACTTACACAGAAATTTCAGAACACAAATTATTCCGTGAGGTTAGCCTTAGGCGAGTTAAACAGGCAGGCGATAATACGGATGATGATTTTACCAATACCTATCAACTGGTCATCAGCGGTGACGGAAAGTCCCAAACCAGAAACCGGCAGTTCAATTATGCACTTAAGGACCATCTGGGATTGGAGCTTTGGTTAAAGCAGAAGCTTCCGCGACCAGGCCGAATATTACAGACCAGAAACTTTGATTTTAACCAGCTGAAACCTGACACAATTACCTGGCACGTAGTAGAAAACAATCCTGAAGGTTATGTGGTGAGCAATAGCGGCATGATTGACGAATCTATTTACACGCTGGATAGCAATTTTCTTCCGCAAAGTTTTTCGCTGGCTGGCTTGTTCAAACTGTATCGTATTAGCCCGACAGAGGCACAGCTTGCAACCAGAACCAATATGGTGCGCTCAAAAAGTTTACATGTCCCCATATCCCGGAAGCTGGGAGACCCCACACTCGTAACAGCGCTGAGACTTGAGGTCGATTCGGTGAGTGCGGCTGTGCTTCAGAACAGGGCATCTCATAAAATACTGGAACATGAAGGTAAGTATTATCTTGAAACGCACAGCGACAAAGCACTCCTTTCCCGCTTGGGTTCGGGAGCAGGCGCCCTTGCAGAAACGCTGCTTTTTCCCATACACCATCCGCGCATCCAGGAATTGGGGGATATGTTGGCACTGGACCAGCTACCGGAAGACGAAAAATTGCGCGTATTGGTTGATTTTGTTAACACACACTTAACTTACAAGGAACACACACGACCGCTAACGCTCATCAATGCCCTCAATACAAGGTCGGGAGATTGTACCGAATACGCAGACCTGTTAACTACGCTGGCGCGCCATGCAGGTTTACCCGCTGAATCTGTAACCGGGCTCGCTTATTCCGGCTCTCCTACACCCGGGTTTTATGTGCACGCCTGGAACCGGATAAAGATAAACGGAAGATGGCATACCGTGGATCCCACGTGGAACGAGCTTCAGGTAGATGCGACACACATTGCATTTCCCACTGACAGTATTGGCCAGTTGAAGGCTTATGCAGCAATTCCGACCATGCAATTTACTGTGAAAAATGTGGAATACGCTCGCCAACAATAAATCACAGTGAACAACAGACTTGCATTCAGAAATAAAAAGAGTACCCTTTCGCGCCACACACGCAATTGGAGACTCAGTATGAGAACAATAACACCCGGAGATTATCCGAACCGTTGAGCGTGTTCTGACGTTTTTCAATACTACTGAATTATAAGAATTAGATAGTTCGCAAGTATCGACCCCCGAAAAGTAACTACCCGGTAAACTCAGACCAGCTCAGAAAGTTTCAGAGCGGGATTTGTTGTACCCGGAGTATGTTCAAAGCACTGCAAATTAAGGCAGTTTGAGAGCAAGCGTTAAAACCCAGTAAATTGCGCACTCTTGTAGCAAAAACTCCCGCTCAATTTCAGAATCGCCAGACCTTCCATTTTTGCTGGTCTGACACAGATAGATTGAGAAGTGGACGTAGACATGATTGCAAGTGAATCACGCAATATACAAAACGGTGAACAGCACCCAAAAACTGCCAACCTGTGGCGTCTAACCACCGGAAAGCGGATGCTTTATACCGGGGCATTCGCCGCAATGGTGATGGCAAGTCTTTTAATGTTTGCCGCGCCGCTTATCGGCGGATACGCGATTGATGTGCTGGATCAGGGCGATCTGGGCCAGGGTCTGCCTGTACTAAATCAATTGGCAGGCCAATTGTCACCAGACGCATCCAGCACCTTATACCTGGCCCTGAGTGCGGTACTAATAATAGTGCTCACAGCACTTGGCGGGGTATTTTTGTACCTGCGCGGTCGCCTCTCGGCCCTTGCATCTGAAGGTATTATTAAGGACTTGCGCGAAAGCCTGTACCAGCACCTTCACTACCTGCAATCCGGGTTCTACGACGAGGCCGACACCGGAGACCTGGTGCAACGTTGTAGTTCTGACGTGGAAACGGTACGCGTATTTTTAAGTGCCGACATAGTCGAAATTGGCCGCGCTATCATTCTATTCATTACCCTGTTACCCGTATTATTTTACATGAGTGTTTCACTGGCATGGCTTTCGATCTGCCTGATGCCTTTTTTGCTGATTTTTGCGGTGTTATTTTTTACCAGAGTTAAATCCCTGTTCCTGATAACCGATGAGGCAGAAGGAGAAATGACCGCGGTTCTGCAGGAAAACCTTACAGGCATTCGCGTCGTGCGTGCCTTTGCAAGGCAAGAATTCGAAATAAGCAAATTCGCCCGGAACAACAAGGCCTTCAGAGATCACAACAACCGCCTGATACGTTTGTTAGGCATATACTGGGCCACTAGTGACCTGTTCTCCATGAGCCAGCTGGGCCTGGTATTGATAGCGGGTGGTTACTGGATTATGGAAGGCCAGATAAGCGTGGGTACCCTGTTTACCTTTCTTACCTGTGTATCCATCGTGATCTGGCCTATCCGCCACCTGGGCCGTGTACTCACAGATGCCGGTAAAGCCGTGGTTTCGCTAAAACGTATTAACGAAGTACTGGGTAAGGAGGAAGAATCCAGGGAACCACCACCGGCCATCAACACAGTACATGGTGAGATTAATTTCGAAGGCGTGCAATTTGCCTATAAATCGGGGCTACCGGTAATTCAGGATTTCTCCCTGCACATCGCTGCGGGTGAAACACTGGCAATTGTAGGACCCCCCGGATCAGGCAAAACAACCCTGATAAGGCTGTTGTTGCGACTGTACGAACAACAAAGCGGCAACATATCGCTGGACGGTACAAACATTAACGATATTAGTCGCCAATGGTTGCGCAGCCAGATTGCTGTGGTATTGCAGGATCCTTTTCTCTATACCCGTAGCATCGCTGACAACTTACTGGTTGGGCGACCGGATGCACATGAAGCACAACTGGTGAACGCAGCTGAAGAAGCCGCGGTGCACCGCGCAATCAGCAGCTTGCCAAAGGGTTATCAGTCCATGGTGGGCGAGCGCGGATTAACCCTGTCCGGTGGTCAGCGTCAACGGGTAGCTCTGGCGCGCGCACTGCTTAAAGATCCGGCAGTACTGATACTGGATGATTCGCTGTCAGCGGTGGATACGGGTACAGAGCAACAAATTCTAACCGGGCTTAAAGCGCGCCAGGGAAAAAGCACTACGATTATGATTGCACATCGACTCAGCTCGGTAATGCATGCCGATCGAATTCTGGTGCTGGATAAAGGTCGATGCGTACAGCTTGGAGACCACGACAGCTTGTCCCGTGAACCGGGGATATACCAGCGCTTGTGCGAAATTCAGATGGCACTCGATAAACAAATAGATCAGGACGTCCACCAACGGGACGCGGGGGGCAAGGGCTAATGTCAGATTATGATGACGACAATTTTGACGACGGCTTTAATGAGGAAGAGCTTGCCAGAAAATTCCAGATTGGTTTATGGAAAAAGCTTTTCACCTACACCTTGCCGTACAAAAAGCAGGTAGGCCTGTTGGCGTTTTTTGCAGTACTAACTGCAACTGCAGATGTAATTTACCCTTTGATTACCAAAGGAGTAATTGACACAGTTGCAGAACATGGCGCTGACGCAAGGCTTGTGCCCTACGTATATTATTACCTGGGCTGCACATTACTGCTAAGTTTATCTGTTGGCGGATTTATCTGGATGGGCGGAATAATTCGTACCCACGTAAGCCACGACATTCGTCGAGACGGCTTCGAGAATTTGCAGCGCCTGTCATTTTCCTATTACGACCACAGACCGGTTGGCTGGCTGATGGCGCGCATGACCTCTGACTGTGAGCGCTTGTCCAACATTCTCGCCTGGGGTGTACTGGACCTGGTGTGGGGCATAACCCTCATGGCGGGAATCGCCGTTGTCATGATGATTATGAACCTGAAGCTGGCTCTGTTGATACTCGCAATAATTCCGCTGTTGGCGTGGGTAAGTGTGAGCTTCAAGAAACGCATTCTGATAAGCGCTCGGGAAGTCCGGCGTACCAACTCGCGCATTACCGGTGCATACAATGAAGCCATAATGGGAGTACAGACCAGTAAAACCTATGTGCGCGAAGCTGAAAACCTGAGCGACTTTCAAAAACTCACATCAGGCATGAATGCTGCTTCTGTTACCAACCTTACGCAATCGGCAATATATGTACCTATAGTGCTCACCCTTGCCAGCCTGGCAACGGGTCTGGCCCTGGCCGTGGGCGGCTTCGATATGCTGGGCGGTGCCATGACAGCAGGTATGCTGATCGCATTTTTAGCCTACACCCGGCACTTTTTTGAGCCTATAGAAGAGCTGGGTCACTGGTTTGCAGAAATGCAAATGGCGCAGGCCTCTGCTGAGCGCATTATCAGTCTCATAGAAACCGAACCGGAAATCGCGGACTCCGAACATGTATTGCAATGCTTGTGGCGCGCGGAACAGCCAGAACCGGACACCCAGGCTACATCCAGATTACGGGCTAAAAACCGGGCACTGGACGGCGGGCTGGATTCTATTTCAAGGATTGAACTTCAGGATGTTGGATTTTCCTATGGTGACGACAACCCGGTGTTGCAAAACATAAACCTGAGTGTAAACAGTGGTGAAACCATCGCAATTGTTGGGCCAACGGGCGGGGGCAAGAGCACATTGGTTAACGTCATCTGTCGTTTTTACGAGCCGGTAGCAGGGCGCGTTCTGATCGACGGAGTCGACTACCGCGACAGAAGCTTGCACTGGTTGCAGTCCAATCTTGGCATGGTGTTACAAAATGCCCACGTCTTTAGTGGCAGTATTATGGAAAACATCCGTTATGGAAATTTATCTGCGACTGATGCAGATGTAATCACCGCTGCCAAAACTGCAGGTGCCCATGACCTGATAGTCACGCTTCCGGATGCCTATCAAACCGAGGTCGGTGAGGGCGGGAGTAAACTTTCGGCCGGGCAAAAACAACTGGTTTCCTTTGCACGGGCAATACTGGCTGATCCCGCAATATTGATAATGGATGAAGCAACCTCCTCTATTGATACCGAAACCGAACGGCGCATTCAGTTTGGCCTGCAAAAACTGCTGCAGGGCCGCATCAGTTTTGTAATTGCGCATCGATTGTCTACCATCAGAAATGCCACTCGCATACTGGTGGTGGTTGACGGGCGCATTGTAGAACAGGGTACCCATGCACAATTACTGGAGCTGGGTAAACATTATTACCAGCTGTATACACAACAGAGCATTAGCCAGAGCGCACGGGAAATTAGCACACTAAGGCCTGGTCTGGCGTGAGGTGTTTGTGCATAGGTAGTGCTTGGGATAAGGTACTTTCGTGCATGAGCCAAGCCAAATGTCGTACGCCGAAATCCAGTCAGTTTTTGATCAGGTGCTTGCCTCCGTGGTCACTGATTCTACCGTTGCCGATGCATTTATAGACCGGGAGCTATACCAGATAAACCTCGCAACCATCTGGACCAACGTGGTACTCAAACCCCAGGATGCCGGCCTTGAAACCCGGGATCTGGAAACCGTGCACGAGGTCTTCAATGATCACGTTGCAAGCGTGTTGGGCGGTGACAGTTCACTAAAGGACTGCTTCAGTTTTTTAAACACCACTGCGGGTGAACAGGCTATGCAACGCTGTCGTCTTAACCAGATGCATAAAGACATGCTGCTGTACTTTAGTTCTATGATATTGGACCCAGAAGGCCACGAGCAGTGGATGGCTGAAAACAGGTAGCACTAGTGCTGCTAGTCACCGAGAATATTGATACAAATCTCTCGTTCATCGCGCATGTGGCGGTGTTCCCACAGAAAAATACCCTGCCACGTTCCCAGTACCATCTGCGCATTTTCGATGGGAATAGATAAATTTACCGCAGTTAGTGCGCCCTTTATATGGGCCGGCATATCGTCCGGCCCCTCAAGTGTGTGCGTATACAAGGCATCATCTTCAGGCACCAGGCGGTTCAGCCAGTGCTCCAGATCACGCATAACCGCAGGATCCGCATTTTCCTGAATGAGCAGACTTGCGGAAGTGTGTCTTATAAAAACAGTGACCAAACCAGTGTTTATGCCGGAATCAGCCACTTTTTCAGCCACTTTGTGAGTGATTTCATAGAGTCCCTGTCCATTTATCGATATTTTTAGGTATGCGTTCATGGAATCCTGATTTATAGGTGAAATGAGCATGACAAGGATAGCGAAAACAGGCGCAAGAAGCACAATGCAATCCACTACACGACTTTACACAGCTCTTGTGCTCGCACTTATCACTGCCTGTATCAGCGCCCTGAATTCCGGTTCCCTGATGGTGAGTATTGCAACGCTCGCCCTGTGCGTTCCAATCCTGATATTTGTGCGTCCCCATAAAATAGCCGAAGTAAACATCAAAAAATGGCAAGACATTTTTGATGATGCCCCGGCCCTGATGGCCATGATAGACATTCGCGGTAATATCGTAAGTTCAAACGCTGCCTTCAACTCCATGTGCGGATTGTCACGTAAGCAGGTTCAAAACAGCAGCATTCAAAAGATTATGGGCGAGGAGGCATGGCAGGAAATCACCCCGCATACCTCAAAACTGGCAGACGGAATCACTACATCCCTTGAGTTTGACCGGGTGTTTGTAGACGCGAATGGCAAAGAGCGCCTGGTGCGAGCCTATACACGCTTTGTAGACAACCCAGGCAGCAACAAGGATCGATATGCAATTCTACAGATTGTGGATTTTACCGACCAGCATGACGCACAGCTTGCCTTGACTGCCAGTGAGTCCCGGTTCAGGGGTATCATTGAAAACATTCCACAAATGTTATGCATCGTACAGCACGACAATCGCATAGCTTACGGCAATCCCTCAGCACACGAAGTACTTAACCTGAACGAAGAAGGAAAATCGGAAGCACCCTTTGAAAATTTTATTTCGCCGCCGCACCAGACGAAATTCATCCAGGCAATAACCGAATCTCGGGAGAATCCTGGTTCGCGAGTAACACTGGATAAAGTGCGACTGATTAACAATGAATACGTCGATATGCACCTGACGGATAAATCTTCACTGGAAGGCATAAGTGGCACCCTGATCGCCCTTCAATCTATAACAAGTCATATAAATGCAGAAACGATGTTAAGAAGCAGCGAAGAGAAATTTGCTACCACTTTTCATTCCAGCCCGGATGCGATGTTAATCATTCGAGCATCAGACAGCATCATTATTGATCTCAATACCAGTTTTACGCGCCTACTGGGTTATACCAGAGAGGAGGCTGTCGGGGGCGCAGAAACGGGTATGAAATTCTGGGTGGATTCGGCTGAACGTGAAGCCATGTTAAAGGTACTGGATGCGGAGTACGAATGTCTGGAATACGAAGCTGATCTGTTGGCCAAAAATGGCGAAATAATCAACGCCGAGATATCCCTGCGTTATGTTCAGATCGAAGGCGAACTCTGTATTATAGTAAATGGTCGCGATGTAAGCAGACGTCGCCAGGCGGAAAATGCGCTGTTAGCCAGTGAAGAAAAATTTGCCAGGATATTCACCAACTCCCCCGACGGCATCGTAATTATCCGATTATCAGATAACATAATTCTTGATGCAAACGACATGTTTCTTATGGGTTCCGGGTATGAGCGTGAAGAACTCATGGGCAAATCATTTTACGAACTCAACGCAATAACCAATACGGAGCACGTTAAATCTATCTCAGACAAACTGATGCAACGCGGTAAAGTGCAAAACACGCAGGTAGACATGCGTACCAAATCCGGGGAAATATTACCCACCCTGTTATCTGCTACTGTAATGGAGCTTAATGGCGAGCCGTCCCTGCTGGTAATTATGAAAGACCACAGTGCACAGCTGCGCACCGAAGAAAAGCTGAAGCGCAGTGAAGAGCGCTTTCGAATGACCTTCGAAAACGCGCCTATAGGAATTATGTTGATAGATGCAGAGGGCAGAATTTTCCAGGTTAATAACTACGCCTCCGAGATGCTTGAATATACTAATGAAGCGCTACTCAGTCGTTACATTTCTGAATTGCTTCCACAGGACGACCGAGCCGAGCTAAAACAATCTCTGGAAACCTTACTCACCACTAATTCCAGTGTGGATGCTACCGAACGCAAACTGCAGTGCCTGAACGGCAAGACCATATCCACCAACTTCCACATTGTATTGCAAAGATCCAATACCGGTAATCCGCTGTATTTTATCGTTCAGATAACTGACATCACTCAGATGAAGCACAGCCAGCAACAGATGGAACGATTGGCTTTTTATGACACATTAACAGATTTGCCCAATCGCAGACTGTTTAACAGTCGAATGGAACAATGCCTGAAAATCTCAAAACGCAATGAATCAATTTCAGCGATTTTGTTCCTGGACCTGGACAAGTTCAAACGTATAAATGACACGCTGGGCCATAATCACGGCGATGACCTTCTGCGTGAAGTCGCAGAACGCCTCAATAACTGCGTTCGCGGCGAGGACACTGTGGCACGCCTGGGCGGGGACGAGTTTTCCATACTACTAAACAATATATCCAGCCCGCGTGATGCGGGAATAGTTGCAGAAAAAATACTCGATATTCTAAGGCAACCCATAAAACTGGGCGATCAGGAAGTGGTAGTTACCACCAGTATCGGCATCGCACTTATTCCCGGTGACAGCCAAAGCCCTGAAGTACTCATAAAGTTTGCGGACCTGGCTATGTATCGAGCCAAGGAAGAAGGTCGAAACAACTATCAGTATTATTCCGGAGACATGAATCTGCAATCACACAACCGTCTGGATCTTGAAAGCCAGTTGCGCACGGCACTTGAAAATGACGAATTTGTACTGCATTTTCAGCCCAAGGTTGAATTGCAAACCAACAAAATTATGGGCATGGAATGCCTGATTCGCTGGAATCACCCTGATCGCGGATTTTTAACACCCGACGAATTTATCCCGGTTGCAGAACAGACAGGCATCATCATAGAAATTGGCGACTGGGTCATTCGGGAGGCATGCCGTGCTGCGAGTATCGCATCCAGGATCGCAGGCTACCCGGTTAATACCGCAATCAACGTCTCACCACGGCAATTCAGGCAACACAGCCTGATCAGCACCATTAGCGATTGTATAGAGGAGTATGATCTTAATCCTTCGCAACTGGAATTTGAAACTACAGAAACCACCCTGATGCTGGACCTGGACGCCGCGGGTGATACGCTATTACGCCTGCACCAGCTTGGTGTACAACTCGCTATTGATGATTTTGGTACGGGTTATTCTTCCCTGCAACACCTGAGACGCTTTCCATTTGATATCGTGAAAATTGATCGTTCATTTGTGATGGACATTCCGGATAATAAAGATGATATGGCGATAACCAGCGCGGTCATTGCCATGTCCCACAGCCTTAATCTAAAAGTCGTTGCAGAGGGTATAGAAACCAGAGAGCAACTGGATTACCTTCTGGCTAACGGTTGTGAATTCGGTCAGGGGTACTATTTTAGTAAAGCAATCCCGTTGGATGACATTACCAAGCTGCTCACCCCCGGCATTAGCCTATTGCGCAGAGCAGACAAACCCTAAGCAGGAAACTTCTGGTGGCCCGCAGATGCTATCCCTATTCGAGAAACGCCATACTAATTGCAGGAATATAGGTAATCAGCAACAAGGCAACCAACAATACAAAAAAGAATGGCCAACTTGCACTATAGAGTTCGCTGACAGGTTTCTTAAACCGTGAGCTTGCTATAAAAAGGTTCATGCCTATCGGTGGTGTAAAATAGCCAATTTGCATATTCGCCAGAAAAATAATGCCCAGGTGTACCGGATGAATACCATAACTGGCGGCAATCGGTAACAGCATTGGCACAATGATTACAATCGCTGAAAATACATCCAGAATTGCACCCAGAAACAAGAGCAAAATATTTAACAGAATCAGAAATGTTATCGCACTTTGCACATGCGACTGAATAAATTTTAGTAATTTTTGGGGTATCTCTGCGTCAACCAGATAGTTGGTAAATGCCAGAGCCATCCCCAGTATCAGTATTATTCCCCCAATCATGACCATCGCTTCACGCATAATGCCAGGCAGATTTTTTAGGCTTACCTCTCGATAAACAAAAACTTCAACTGTGGTTACATACAATGCAGTTATAGCTGCTGCTTCAGAGATCGCAAAATAGCCACTATAAACACCCCCGAGAATTACGAAGGGTAGTGGCAGTTCCCAACGCGCAGCTTTTGCAGCACTGTAAAGGGCCGCTCCGGTAAAACCTATGCGAGGCACCTTTCCGCCCCTGTGCCGCCAAACGGTCCACAAGGACAATAGACCAATCATAAGTCCCGCCGGTAACAGACCAGCAATAAACAAATCCTGTATCGCAAAAGACTCCACCGAGTCTGACTGTTGGGCAATCACACCATACAGAATCAATGGCAATGAGGGCGCCAGCAGCAATCCCAGGCTGCCAGACGTGGTAACAAGCCCAAGACTGAATTTTTCGTCGTAGCCACTTTTTCTAAGTGCGGGTAACAACAAAGCGCCAATTGCAACAATGGTCACACCAGATGCTCCGGTTAGTGCGGTGAAAACTGCACACACCATAAAACCTACAATTGCCAAACCCGAGGGCATCCAGCCTACAAACCCCTGAGTGAGGGCTACCAGACGTTCAGAGCTTTTCGACGCAGCCAATACGTAACCGGAAAAGGTAAACAGCGGCAGCGCTACCAGCATGGGGGTATCTGTGATTCGAAAAACCTCGATCGCCACTACTGACAAATCAATATCGGCACTCAAAAAACCCAGCATCGCGGCGGCCATAACCACCACAAACAGAGGCATGCCAAAAAGTGCGCCCAAAACAAGCAATATTACAGCCAGCGTAATCATTGGGGTTGCCCCTCAAACCCCAGACTCTTAAGCAGATATCTAACTGCCATAAGAAACAGGGCTACCGGCATAACCGCTTCGCAGACCCAGGCGGGCACTGAAGCGAAAGCGATTACCCCATCCAGATACTCGTAGCGCACAAATTCGAAGCTATTCCAGGCACCGACGAAACACAGCAGAGACGTAGTCAGGTGTAATAACCTTTGTTCCCAATATTGCCAGGACTCACTTAACAAACGAGAAAGAAAATCGATGCGGATATGCTCATCACTTCGGGAAGCTGCAAGCGCCCCAATCATAGCCACCCAGAATACGGTTACCCGCACATAGGCATCCGCCCAGACAATGCCCTCGTCAAAAAAATTGCGCATACCTACCTGGTAAACAGCCAGCAACATCATGGATGCCAGCAAAAAGACCAATAATCCTGATTCCAGCTTTTGCAAGAGCTGGTCGAGTTTACTCAAGTCCTGTACCGGTATCTGATGGATTAGCTGCTCTGTACACTTCCAGGTGACCTAACATGGTTTCATAAGCAGACCGTGTAACCGTGCCAGTCTTAACCAAATCTCGAACCGCGCCACCTGCAAGACCCCGCCATTCACTCACCTCATCCGCAGAGGGAAGTTTTTTCTGCAATCCCTGGTTCAACAAAGCCTGATAAGCTGATGCGTTATCCTTACGGCTTAGCCCGTCCACTGTAAGCGCATGTTGAGCCAGAATATTTCGCACAACCTTCTGGTCTTGTTCAGATATTTTTTCGAAGGACTTTTTTGAAACGGTAAAGATTCCATAAATATACAACAAAGGCAGATCAGTAATGTATTTAAGTTGCGTATGCCACTGCAAGGTAAGCGCTCCAACAGGCGGGATGGCAACTGCATCTATTAAATCTGTCTGCAAACCTGGAAGCACATCGACAATAGTCAGCGGAATGGGCGTAATATCAAAAGCGGCAATGCCCTGAGCAGAACCCGGATCATTATCAGGTATCCAAACCCGCGAATTCCTCGCATCCCCAACGCTGGTGATCGGCTTGATACTCATGGCGCGGGCAAAACCTACTTCCGGAAAACCAAACACAACGTAACCCTTGTCTTCGAGTCGTTGTGCCAATCCTGCGTCCATACGCGCCCTTACGTAGTCTACCTCTGCAAAATCTCTGAACACCATGGGCAAACCATATAACTGTACGTCAGTCATTATGTTGGTTAATGAGCTGGAGGCGACGGCGCCGCCATGCAACTGACCAACACGCATTTTTCTGAGTATGGCCTTGTCATCGCCCATAACGCCACCGGGATAAAACTTGAACTTCACGCGCCCCTCAGTGGCTTCGGCTATTTCTGCCGCACGCACCCGCATGCCCTTCACCCAGGCGGAGCTGTCAGGCGACACGGTAGCAATCTTGAAGGTAAACGCCTGCACCGGGCTACAATACAAAATTAGTACTGTTAATATCGGGATAAGTAGCCGCCTGATCACGGCATGGTTATTATTTGTCACAATATGTTCCTTTAAAAGTAATCTGCTGATGAGTCCAGCAGCTTTTGTGCCTGTAATTGTGCCACCTTGTTTAAGAGCGTAAGTCCCTCAACTTCGGGATTACCCGCCAGAACCTCGTTCAGTAAATTGTCATGTAATTCCTGGTCAAATACCAATCGAGCATATTGTTGCGCGTAGATGACCTTGCTTAACATGTGCGTTCCACCGGACAACTCCACCGCACGCTCAAAGTGTACTCGACCAAGTTCCGGGCGCCCCCCCAGAGCAGGGGGAAGAATGGTCTCAAATACACCCAGATACATCTGTGGTCCGCCATAGTCATAGGACTCATCGAGTGTGTTAATACGCGTCATCAATGTTTTAACCCGGCTTAATTCTGCGATGGCGTTCCAGTCATCACTGTGGGCCTGAATCCATCCCGCCCAACTGGTTGCTAACGAGTAAGTAATGGGCACCTGAGCCGGTTTTATTTTGGCAACCCATCGTTCAAAGTCTTCAAAAGGCTGTCTACGTGGGTTACAGGCTGCTTTTATTTCTACGCACGCAGCCCGTTGTGCATAACTGAAGGATTTTTCACTGAACGCGCGTATGCGCCCCTCATCTTCGATGAATGCTGCAGCATAGGCAGAGTTTAATGAGGCTGCCGCTCCCAGCAAACTAACATTATCCGGAGACTGTTGCACCAGGCCGTCCAACAGTATCAGGTAAGCCGGAGCACCTTCACGCACCACTTCCAGATCATCATTATTTAATATCGCGGTGGACAATCCGTCTGCCAGGTTGGCGGTAACGGACGAAAGCACCGTCGAACAGGCCGAGCTGAGCAAAATTGCAAGGCTCGCAATGATCGCCGCACTAAAACGCGCACTAATGGCCAGGAACTGCCCTGAAAGCGTAGAACGAGCAGATAAATTGATAGGCGAAAAAGTTAAGTGCATGATATTTATAAAGATAATCCTCACAACGTGCTCACGAACCAGCCATTTAACCGATTCGGCACCTTCAAATCAACACGGTTATTATTGCACTCCCGGCAAGCATAGCAATGCAGCAGACAGGCGGGCCTGGGCTATCTCCCGACTTCCGCTTTCAGTTGCTCATAAACCGTTTTTAGGGCAGGCCTGCGCTTGTAGCCCTGGTCGGCAAATTTAGCCTGGATAAGCTGTTCGGCGTCCAGATACATTATACCCGGATAAGGTATTCCGTAAGCTCTGTGACCCGGTTCGTAATCCTTGTTAAGAATATCAAAAGCCACTACATGCCTGGCCTTTTCATCTCTTAACAAAGGATAGGGCAATACTTGTGCTTTCGAAAAAGACTTAAGCACGGAGAGATCATCGTAGGTCATGGCTACCACTCCAATCCCCAATTCGTTAAATTGTTTTGTCCATTCTGACAGCTCGACCAGCTGGCGTTGACAATAAGGTCACCAATCTGCCGAGCGATTAAAAAAGACCAGCAAACCATATTCAAGGCTCAAATCTTCAAATGATCGGGGGCTACCCTGGGCGTCCAGCGCTGAAATAGCCGGGGCTTTGCTGCCAATTGGCAATCCCCAGCTGTCAACATAAGCCTGTTTTGTTTCTGCACTACTCATTGAGCAAAGAAACATCACAAACAGTGCTAAAACCCCGGTTTGTACAACGCTATTTTTCATTGGTTTTCCGGTAATTGGTGAGACTCCGATTCATCTTTTTTGCAAGCCACGGATACGAAAGCCAAATAGGCTTTTGGGCTTTGACTAAAGATGCACTCATATAGTTTCACCTGGCGCAAAATTAGTTTGTTTTGTTGGTCATGTAATTCCCGCAGCAACTTAGCCGGAATTTTTTTAGCAGGGGATACTGCTTCAGCCTCTTCCTCGACAGCTTCGCGGCTTTGCGCATCTCGCGCTAGTTCCGTTTCCAGCTGATCCTTAAGCCGCGCTAAAAGCTGCCCTCTGGTCTGACACTGCTTCAATCGAATGAGGTACCAGTTGCGTTCGCGCCCGGCTTCACCCAGGCTTTTTTCCACCTGCAGTAGCTGGTGCCACATGCCATTAACCTTTCGTTGCCAACTGTTCCACTTTTTTTGCGGAAGCTGTTCCTGCAATACTGGCAAATTGCGCAAGCTGACGTTAATGGGACCCGGGCCTTTTGTCGGAAACAGGCTGCGCGGGTAGGTTAAAACTTTGTTGCCTATGGCCTGACACTTTATGTAGCGACGCAGAAAGCGTGAAAGTATTTTTTTGTTTGCCTTATGGGCCTCATCCACCATTTCGGGTTGAAGCGCACGCCAGCATCGGGATTCCTCCTGCAACAGCAAGGACATAGCTTCTACATCCAGATAGTGGTTGTCCGCTTCTTTTTGTAACTGTTGTTGTAATGTGGAGAGCAGAGCTGTGGACTTTACAGAGTTACTTTTTAGCAGAAAATTATCCACCAATTCGAGCAAGGCATTACGGTCGATCTCAGCGGCCAACATCAGCTTAAGGGCTGTTAATCTTTGCTTTGCGTTACGGTATTTTCTTGATCCAAGCACAGGCCGTATTAGATACCAGCAGGCACTCAAGCCATCCAGTTTGTTGAGCAAATCGGCAATTGCATCCGGTGGAAATTGGCAAGCCAGACCGGGGGAGAGTTCCACATCACGTGACAGAATTATTCGCAGGCATTCACTGTTTCGATGCAGCGCAGACGTGATTAGCTGTTTATACAGATTCATCACATTATATTACGTCAATCAGGATGGCCTTAGTAGTGCGGAGGTGGTTCATCATCCAGTTGCGTGGCCACAGATGCACCTCCCGAATCGGCCCCTTTCAGTTTTTCTGCTATCAGGTTTAATGAGGCTTCCAGCCGATCCAGTTGCTTTTGTTGTTGACTGACGATGCTATTTAACTGGTCTATCAGGTCGTCCTGAAAGGCCAGTCGTGTCTCCAGTTCGATAATCCATGGGTCCTGCGGATCTGAGATGTCTTTACCCATCAAATTTGCGTCCAAAAAATTTAGTCGCCCAATAAAAGACAAAACCGGCACCGATAATAGCCATACCTGACAAGCCTTCTGCAGGTTTGTGTATCAGCGTATAAGTTAGCGTCCAGCCACTTAAGGCTAAAAAAACCAGGGGTGTAACGGGAAAGCCCCAAGCCTTGAACGGACGTGGAAAATCGGCTCTGGTCCAGCGCAGCACAAATATTCCAGCGACCGTAAATATAGTATTAACCCCCAAAGTGAAGCCGGCAAATACCAGGATGGACTCAAAGGAGGCAGTAAGAATAAAAGTGAGGGTGAGCAAGGCCTGAATCCAGATCGCAATCGCAGGCACGCCATGGGCATTTGTTTGTCCCATTTTTTTAAACACGGGAAAGTCTTCGCCAATGACCTGTAACACTCTTGGGCCAGCAAGCACCATGGCACTCACTGTGGAAATGAGTAGCAGTGACAACAACACGCCCATAATCGCAGCCCCAATCTCGCCGAAAACATGTTGAGCTGCCACGTAACCCACCTCCACCTTGCCCACCATGTCCTCTATTGGCGCAACATACATGAAGGTAAAATTCAGCATGACATACATAATAGTTACTGCGGCCGTACTGAGTACCAGAATGCGCGGTAAATTCTTTTGGGGTTCATCCAGCTCACCACTTAAATAAGTGGCAGCATTCCAGCCGGTATACGCATAGTTTACATAGATCAGGGACACTGCAAACGCTGCACTCCCCATCAAGGCAGTATCGCCACTTGAGGGCAGGAAGTTGACGTTTTGAGGTACATCAATTAGAAACCAGGACAAGATACAAAAACCGAATATCAACGCAATTTTAACTACTGTAAAGACGCCCTGAAGATCAGCACTGTTTTTACGGGACGTTGCGTGCACAGTAGTTAACACGACTACCAGCACACAGGCGAGCCAGGTTGGGGAGAGTACGGGGAACACGGAACCCAGGTACTTGCCAAAGGTGATGGCAGCGAGTGCGGTGGGAGCAGCAAAACCGATAGTGGCTGATACCCAGCCTGACACGAACCCGGCACTGGGATGGTAAATTTCACTCAAAAAATTATATTCGCCACCCGAGCGCGGAAACATGGCCCCCAATTCGGCATACACCAGGGCTCCGCAAACGGCCATAACACCGCCCACCGTCCATAACATTAAAATGACAAACCCTGATTGAATATCAAGCAGTTGAAATCCCAGACTGGTGAACACTCCCGTACCAATCATATTGGCGACTACCACTGCCATGGCCACACGCGGCGTAAATTTGAACGTTTTGATATTCATCCGCTGTTTTGATGCACCATCAGTTTATATTGCAGCCCGTTTTTAACAGAGCTCCATTCGCATTCAATGATAGAAAACACCACCGTATCTCTCAGCGAGCCGTCGGCAGTACGCTGATGATTTCGTAATATGCCATCCTGTTTTGCACCCAGACGGGCAATCGCAGTACGCGAAGCCTGGTTATGCCAGTGGGTTCGAAATTCAACCGCTATGGCCCCAAGGGATTCGAACGCATGGCCCAGTAACAATAGTTTGGACTCGGTGTTTACAGCAGATCGCTGAACACTTTTTCTATACCAGGTATAACCGATTTCCAGGCGCTGATTAATTTCATCAATATTAAAATACCGGGAGCAGCCTACCAACTGGCCGGTAGATTTAAGGCGTACTACAAAAGCCAGTGCCCCTTCCGATGCGCGCATACCCAGAGCGGTTTCAATATAGTCCACTACCGTTTCCGGTGATGGTATGTGTGTGTACCACAAACGCCATAACTCACCGTCCTTAACAGCTTCCGTCATTTCTGCTGCATGTTCAAGACCCAGTGGCTCAAGCATTACATGCTCGCCCTGTAACTCCACAGGCTGTATCCAACGCGTCACTGCCCTACTCTCCTCAATCGAACTACCCAATACCAGTCTGGCTTAATCAACCGCCTTAATAAAGTCGATCAGGCCGGTAAAATAGGTTTGCTGGTCATCGTACATGGCAAAGTGACTGCCATTGGGGCAATACAGATACTCTGCATTGGGAATTTCTTCTGCCATCCAGCGCATATGTGCAGGATCCATGGTGTCGTGTTCAGCGCCAATCACCAGAGTGGGTACAGTGATACTGGAAATATCCTGGCTTCGATCCCAGAATTCGAGTATTCCGGATGCGCCAAATTCACTGGGACCTTGCATCGGCACATACACTTCGGGGTTCATATTGTTCAGCGTGCGTAAAACCGGCTCTGGCCAGTCTGCCATTGGTGCACGCAATACATGTTGCGGATAATAGTGTGTATTCACCAGCTCGCCGTAGCGCGGGTTATCAAAATCCCTGGCAGCTTCCAGGGCACGAATTTCGGCAAGTACCTGCGGATCAAGCGCTGGCCCCAACACTTCGGCGGCATATTTAACATAGGCCGGAATACTGGCCATCATATTCGAGATTATCAATGCCTTCAGATTGGACTGATACTTAAGCGCATATTCCATCCCCAAAATGCCGCCCCATGAATGCCCGAACAAGTAGAAGTTACTGCTATCCAGGCCCAGAGCCACCCGCACCTGTTCTACCTCTTCCACAAAGCGATCTGTGGTAAGCAGTCTTGGGTCGTTAGGCTGATCGCTAAAGTGCGAACCCAGTTGATCATAGTAGTAATATTCAATACCGGCTGCGGGAAAGAAACTGTCGAAGGCTTCATATCCTTCATGATTCATTCCAGGACCCCCATGCAGTATCAGGACCTTTTTGTCAGGATTGTTACCCACCCGCTTGGTCCACACCTGAAAATCGCCCAATTCAGTGCTGATAGTAATCATGCGCGCTCCACCACTGTTAGCATCTGGTCTGCCTGTGTTGTCATAATAGTCAGCATTTGCAGAATCGGTTTGCGCGGGTTGTGCAGTTTGGGTTTTTGGACCGCCGCAAGCAGCGAGTAACAGGCAAGCCAGGGCTAACCCGGCAAAATTTGCAGACTTTAACATTGTGCTTTCTCCTAAATTTGTGAGGATAAATACCTGATTATTGTGAGCGCATACCTACAAATCATATCCGGCCAGCCTTAAGGCATGCTGCGCAGCCACAAAAGTTTGACTGCGCACCAATACATAATCAGTATCAAAAGTGGAAAGCGCAAAAATACTTATGTTTACATCACGTAATACTTCCGTGATACCCGCAAGTACTCCAGTCATTCCTAAATCCAGGGGGCCGCATATCCTAAAACCGGACCAACCATCACTATTCTGCGCTGACGGGACTGCTATTGTGCTGGCGCAGACAATCGAAAGCTCCTCATCGGTTTTTCCAATCCAGTAAAACGCGCTGTCCAGTACTTCTGCTGGAATCTCAGCTGCAGGCGGTAAGCGGTGCAAGCAAAACTGCTCTGCCAGGCACTGCAAACGCAAGGCCTGTGTTCCTGTATCACTCATTGCCAGAATCGTCAGAGAGCGCTTCTTCACTCAACCGCATATCTCGTGCCACACCCAAGCCAAACGCGCGCTCTTCAAGACCGCGAATCACCGACCGTCTATCCTCCAGGCCCTTATTCTGGCTGAGTTTGCGCTTGCCCTGCATAGAGTCAATAACAAATCTGAACCCAACAATTCCCCTGTGCAGGGCATCCAGCTGGCGTGGCTCTACAAGATCTGATGACCAGGGTTGTGGGAATCCGGATTCATTCACCGCAGCCAATGCATCCACTACGTTTACGGTACCGGCCTGATCGAGCATGGACGGATTTAGCGTTACATGTACCGCTGAGTAATTCCACGTAGGAACGTTATTTTTACTGACATACCAACGGGGTGAAACATAGGCATGTTCCCCTGAAAAAACTGCGAGCGCAGATTCGCAAGCCTGCAAAGCCTGTACCTGGGGGTTGGCCCGCGCCAGGTGCGCATACAGGCAGTTTTCTTTCGCGTTTACTATAAAAGGCAAATGCGTAGCCACGTACTTGCTTGAAGTATGCGTAATCAATACACCAAAACTGTAGGTCTCGATAAAGGCAAGGAGTGCTGCACGCTCTTCAAATTTAAAATGTTCAGGTACAAACATAACTTACCAGGCGAAGTTAAAAATTTTCAGGAATTACCGGATTGCTGATTTTGAGCAAACTCTTCTTCGGGCGAAAGTATGAGCTTATGTCTGCCGTAGACAAAGAAGTACGTCGCACCCAACACGATCCACACAGCAACGGCAAGTACACCAATTCTGTAGGTAGCATCGGCCAATTGATACATGAGCGTAAGAACGGCAATGATAGTAGTGACGTACGCACCCGGTTTACCCAGAGGACTAATGTAGGGGCGGTGCATATCCGGGAATTTTTTCCTTAAAAGCAAAAATGACAGTGCTTGCATAATATAAGACAACATCGCCCCAAAAACAGCCATATTTAATAAGGTGCCGCCAATAATCGCTGTACCGCGTTCTGCACCCACACTAAACCAGACACACAGCATCACACTCAAACCGACAAAAGTGCCAAAGATCATGGCAACGTGCGGTGTTTTTCGCTCGCCATGCGTGAGGGACAAAAAGGTTGGAAAATAACCCGCACGTGACAAGCTGTATATCTGACGCCCCTTGGCAAAAATGATGGTATGAAACGACGCAACCAGGCCAACCACTGCTACCAGTGCTAACAGTTTAGCTAATTCGCCACCAAAGATCGCTCGAAAACCATCGAGTAGCGGCTCTGCAGATTGACCCAAAGCATGGGCACCCACCCCTGTTATCCCCGGGTTAAGAAATAATATCAAAAACGCAGAGACCACCAGGGTTGCCATACCCGCAACGATACCTCGCGGTATGTCTTTTTGTGGAGCCAGCGACTCTTCTGCAGCCAGGGGTAATTGTTCAATCGCAAGGAATAACCAGACCGCAAAAGGCAGGGCGGCCAGTGCACCGGGCCATCCAAAGGGTAAAAAGTCCCCCCCGCCCTCAGGGAGCAAGCTGCCGTCTTTGGCAATATTGAGCGCAGATGCGGTAAAATCAAAATGCGGTATTGCCGAAACCCAGAACACCACCAGACAGGCCAACGCTGCAAAGGTAACGAAAATTGTTACCCTGAATGAAGTGGCAACCCCTACCGTGTTGAGTGTGACAAATACTGCATACGCCAAAAACCAGTAGGCTGGTAAAAACTGTACCGGTGTTTCAAAAATTTCACCCAGGTAGGACGAGATAAAAAACACTATCACTGCAGGCGTAAGAATATATTCCACATTTTCTGCAAGACCCGTTAAAAAGCCACCCCATGGCCCCATTGCCGTGCGGGCAAACGAATAGGCACCACCTGTGTGCGGCAAAGCAGGGCTCATCTCTGCAATCGAAAAGACCAAACCCAGAAACATGGACATGATGAGCAAAGTGGCTATAAACATACCACCCCAGCCGCCTACTGCCAGGCCAATATTCCATCCGGAAAAATGCCCGGAAATTACTGCCCCCACGCCAAGCGCCCACAGGGACCAGACCCCCGCGTGGCGTTTTAATTCCCGCTTACTGAAATAATCCGCATCCGCCTGGGTATAACTAATTCCGGAGTCAGTTTTGTTATTCATGTTCTCCCTTACCAGGCGCCAGTGTTATTGCGAGTTATAGAACGCAAGCGTATTGGAAAATACGCGTGAATGCTCAATATGCGGCATCATGGATTGATTAGGCAGGTTATCCACTTGCACCGAGTCGTGCAAATCTGCAAGCGGATTAAAAAATATGACATCCAGCGCCAACCGATCCTTTCCGTACAGGCCGCGATGAATCATATTGGCCGAAAAAACCAGCAGGTCTCCTCGCTGCATCGAAATAACTGAACTGTGGGGCAGCGCATCATACTCCCGTGCATCCCCTTTTTTAAGCCGAACTGCAAGTTCCTCACACGTATCCCAGCGCGCATGCGTTCCGGGAACAAGTTCTATTCCGGGTTCATCGCGCAGCGCAATTCTGAAATGCAAAATCTGTTTTTCGTGTAACGCCGCTTTTTGTTCAATCTCGCCCAGCCCTGTGTATTGCACATCGCGATGCCAGTAATTGTGTTGCTGGATATTATGCGGATTGAAAAACAGTTGGGTATTCATAAAACACATGTTTTCATTTAACAATTGTTGGGCAGCCTCGTGCTGCGCAAGTTGGCCAACAAATTGAAACAACCGTATTCGTTGATCGTCATCCAGGGTGCCCGGCGCAGTAAGGTAAGCGCTATTAACAGCCTTTTCGTGGTAGAACTTCCGATTTTGCTTAAGCCAGGCAACATGATGCTCTAAAACCACCATCTCAAGGTCTGCAATAAGCGGTTCAGAGACCGAGCCCGGAAAATGTTCATAACCGTTTTTCTTGAAAAACTCGCTCACACCAAATGCTCTGCTATTGAGCCTCTTTATAAACTTGAAAGCTTGCATCAAGCATTTTCCAGACAGGACCGCACATCCCATCACCAACAGCTCTTTCATTGATAAAACCTACAGGCCAAAGCTCTCGCCCGGAACTGGTAACCATAACTTCACTTGCAGCATAGAGTTCTGCTTCTTCAATATCGCGTTCTTCCACCGCTATATCACTCTTATGCGCCAACATTAATACAAGGTCGCGGGTAATACCATGCAAAATCAAACAGGATTTTGGTGGAGTGACAAATACACCGTTAATCACAATAAACACGTTGGACGAACTGGACTCGGTGACCAGGCCCGCACGGATGAGAATAGCGTCATCTACACCCTGTGCCGTTGCCGCATTTTTTATCAATCCCGCTGCCAGCAAACTGGTGGTTTTAATGTGTCCCCTCTGCCAGCGAAAATCTTCCATCGTAATCATGGTGTAGGGTTTAACGGTGGTATCTGCATATACTCTGGCAAGTCCGGGCGCCGCCGTTACCGTTATTAAAATTGTGGGTGATATTCCCTCCGGCCACACGTGCTCGCGTTTTGTCGCTACTCCGCGGGTAACCTGAATATATACGATGGCGTTGGTTTCCATGCTCTTTTCAACCGCACGTAAAACCAGTTCTGCCCACTGAGCATCGTCCATTGGGTTAATTATTTTAATCTCGGCAAGACTAAGGCTTAAACGCTGTATATGTTCTGCCAGTAAAAAGGCTTTACCGTCGTACACAGGAATAACTTCATACACCCCATCGCCAAACATAAACCCACGATCAAGTATCGGGATTTTGGCATCTTCAATGGCCTGCCATGTTCCGTTTAAATACGCGATAGCCATGTTAGTTATGCACCTGTTCCGTGGCAGTTAATGTTACTACCCTAAATCCAATGTGGTGATCCTGGTAGTGGGGTGGATCTTCATAGTGATGGTAGGCTGAACGCGCAACCACAGGATTACTGCCCCACCAACCACCCTTTTCAACCTTGCGTTTGCCGCTGGTCGGCCCCTGGGGGTCGATTGCTTCACGCAAACTATAGTACTCATAAGACAACCAATCCTGCACCCACTCCATCGCATTGCCTGACATATCAAGGGCTCCTACCCAGCTTATACCACCTGGATAACTCCCCACAGGAGTAGGGCCTGTACTGCCCACAACGTTCGCAAAACGAGGGTCAAATTCGTCCCCCCACGGGTAAATCAGGGAATCCGGGCCGCGCGCCGCATACTCCCACTCCGCCTCGGAAGGCAGGCGGCCACCTCGCCAATTGGCATAAGCTTGCGCCTCAAACCAGGTAATACACATCCGCGGAAAATCCGGCAGCTCCTCATGGCTACAACTCACAGGTAAGGTTTTATCGTTCTGGGCTTCAAGCCAGGCAAGCCCGGTAGCCGACCAATATACAGGGTTTTTATATCCGCCAATTTTTACAAATCGCTGGAATGCTGCATTGGTAACCTCAAATTTGTCAATCCAGAAATCTTTTGTGATGTGTACTTCATGCTGGGGTTGCTCGCTGCCAAGAATCGGAAGTACCCAGGCAGGCTCGTTAAACATGCTTATGTCTTGAGTGCCCCTCAAAAAAGATCCTGCAGGGACTTTAACCTGTTGAATGCCATGGGAATCCACGCGATATACAGGTGTCCACGCGTTTGCTTGACTGGAATCAGAACCGGATCCAGCACTCGTGAAAATGCATGATACACAGAGCAAAAAAAGCGCCAAAACGCGCTCGAAATTCAGCGGGAATTTTTTATTTTGAGGGTGTAGCATGTCAGGTCTCTGGTTGAGTGGGGGCACGATGCAAAAATTTACCCTGATAATAATGTTACTGCTCGCAGGTACTCTTATCGCACCTGAAACCAACGCTGCCCTTTCAGGCTCAGTAGGCGTCGGAAGCTGCGATACCGTAGCCCGTTTGCTCGCGCGCAACTGGTGGGACGTAAAGGACGTTATGTTAGCGGGGGAGAAAAGGAAACGAAAGCCAAGAACCGGAGACTTTAAATGTATTTCACCCCGCTATACGCGGGGAATGATGCAGACTACGATTCCAGCCATGCGTAATGAGCTTGTTTGTTTTACCTCAAAACAATACCCGGCCATATGTTGTGACGCGCGCATGCAGAGTTGTGCATCGCTTTAGCCAGGCCGCTATGTCATAGCAACCTGAGAACGCATCAAAAACGGGACGATCACTACTAGCATCCGAATTTGGAAGGGACCTCACGTTAAAACTGGTGGGCGGTATAAAATGGAGGATGGCCAGATCACCGTCACATCCATCCAGAAAATTGAGTTTGAAGGTATTTCAAATAATATGGCTCGAGATTTCGGCTTCAATAACACCTTGGTTCTAATGAAAACGGCAAAACACGGGAGTGGCAGCATCATTTACTTTATCAGGTTTAGGTACAGCGAAGACTAATTTGTTACTGGCCCACGGGCCATATTTTCGAAGACTTAAACAAGGTATCCATTGCGCCTTCTTCACTTTGTTCATTCGGCCAACCCTGTTATTGCAAGCTTTGCCTGTGGATGCCTTACAATTAAATGGATGATCAATAATCCGGAGCAGTTCGTGTACAGAATAATAGTTACTAGTATATTTACATTGTACCTTGTTGGCTGCTCAGCTTTGCAAAACAGGTCATCAGGTTTTGCCGGGACGATCGACGCAGAGTCATTACGGTTAATGAAGCGTGAAGATGTGCAAGGTTTGGCGTTGGCGTTGATAGAAAATGGAAAGATCGTACATGTCGCCGCTTATGGCCAGCGAAATGTGGAACGGTCTCTGCCTCTGACTATCGACACCATCATGTACGGTGCTTCGCTAACGAAAACGGCGTTTACCTTTATGCTTTTGCAGCTCGTTGACGAAGGTCGGCTGGATCTGGATACTCCTATTACTGAACTGCTGCCCCGGCCTCTCCCTGAATATAATGAAGAGGACGACGACTATAGTGATCTGGCAGGCGACGTACGCTGGCAGGCATTAACCCCGCGGATTATTTTGACTCATACTACCGGATTCGCAAACTTTCGATGGCTGGAAAAGGATCAACGCTTGCAGTTCCATTTTAGTCCTGGCATCCGCTATGGCTATTCAGGCGAAGGCTTCTACATTCTACAACTCATCCTTGAGCAGGGCCTCGGGCTGGACGTTGGTAAGGAAATGCAGACTCGTGTCTTTGATCGTTTCGGCATGAGTAACACAAGCATGTCGTGGCGGGCGGATTTCGATACTAATCTGGCGGATGGTTACGACGTCAACGGATCCTTTGAACCCCATGACCAGCGAAGTAGTGTCAGTGCTGCCGGCTCTATGGATACAACTATTACCGATCAGGCGCTACTATGGGCTGGATTAGTGCGGGGAGATGGTCTTAGCGCAGCCTTGCGCGATGAATTTGTGAGGCCACAAGTTCCCATTACTTCGCAGCATCAGTTTCCAACATTGGCCACTGAGATCGAACCGCGAAACAACGATATTAATCTATCCGCTGGCCTGGGTTTGGTAACTTTTCGCGATACCAGTGGACCTGCATGGTTCAAGGGCGGTCATAATCCCTGGACTGGAAACATGGTTATCTGTCTGGAGAACGAAAAGCGTTGCGTAGTAATGCTGGCGAATGATGTTCGCGCTGAACGCATCTATCCCGAATTGACTCGAATAGTACTTGGAGAGACCAGGATGCCCTGGCGATGGGAATATAATAGCAATTAGCCAAGGATTATTTCTATTAACTAGTGCATGTAGTTGAACCATGGTGGCCCCTCTGAATTAGAAGAGGCCAAACCAAACCATACAAAAACACCAGTTTCACTCTTGGCAAGTTTGCGCATCTCCCACCCGGGCCTCACCGGAAACGAATAGGGAGACAATTTCGTTTTGGCACCCCGATCACAAAGAGCGAGTACTGTCCCAACGAGATTATCCATGCAGACCACGCCAATTTGGCCGCAGCAAAATAGATTGCCACGACTACCGCAAAAACAACGCTTGGGTTGTTCGCTAGTGTGGTACAGCTGAATCCACAACTATGTAAAACAGACCGGCCATTTCATATTCGGGCAAATCGGAATAGCATGCGGTTATTGGTTATCGCAAATAATATTAGCAACAATCAGATAGGGGTCTATCCGGAATGAAGTTCAATCACATTGGAATCCCGACCACAGAGAGGTTTGAAGGTGAAATAGATTTACCTGCCCTCAAGATTACCGTTAGCGATCATCAGAACAATCCATACGGAATTCAATGGCAACGATACTGGCCCGATGCGCCCTATCCACCTCTGGTAAAGTCCGTGCCTCATGTGGCATTTGAAGTAGAGGATCTCGAAGCAGCTATAAAAGATCAGGAGATCCTGATTGCACCGAACAGCCCCAGTTCGGGGGTTGTCGTCGCATTCATTAGCGTGCAAGGCGCACCAGTGGAATTAATGCAAATCAACAGGACCCTCAGAACGGACTTGTAAGCGATGCGCATTATAGCGGTGTCTAAAAAACAGTTTTAGAATCTGCCTGGATTTTTATATAGAAGGAGTAGCCATGAGAAAACTTGCAATTTTAACATTCCAGACTCTTGACGGTGTAATGCAAGCACCCAGTGTCCCCGAAGAAGATTTTTCGGGTGGCTTCACCCAGGGCGGTTGGGCGAATGACTGTTGGGGAGAAGTAATGGAACAAGTCGGAAACACGGCTATGGCTGAGCCGTACGATCTTCTATTGGGCAGAAATACCTACGAATCCTTCGCATCCGGTTTTGCGAACGCATCAAGCGATAACCCTGTCGCCGAAAGGCTCAACAATGCAAAAAAATATGTTGTGACATCTGCACCAAATAACCTTCAGTGGCAAAACTCGGAAAGAGTCAGTGGAGATATAGTCGCAGAAGTTATAAAGCTCAAAAAACAAGATGGTTTGTTGCTGCAGGTTCATGGTAGTTGGCAACTCATACAAACGCTTCTAGCTAACGCCCTAATTGACGAGTTCAGGCTTTGGACCTTTCCGGTTATTGTTGGTACAGGAAAGCGTCTGTTTTCTGAAGGTATCCCCCCTTCAAACCTGAAACTTACCAAATTCAAATCTTGTCCATCTGGTGCATTCATGAATTTTTACCAACCGGTAGAACGTGTTGCTGTAAAACGAAGTAATTAGCAGTGACTAGCAGCTGGTGGGCCACATGATGCGTTTGATGGCATTAATTCTAGCCTACCTGTTCCTGGCGCTGGCGATTGTGGGAGTGTTTCTTCCAGGTTTGCCAACGGTTCCTTTTCTGCTCTTAACAGCATGGTTCGCAGCAAGAGGTTCCAGGCGTTTACATAGCTGGTTATATGCTCATCCACATCTGGGTAGCTTGCTTATTAATTGGGAGCAACACGGCGCGATCTCGCGTACAAGTAAAGTGATAGCTGTGCTAATGCTGATTACCAGTTGGGGAGTGATGTATCATCGCCTGAATAATGTTTGGGTGCTGACAGGTATTGCTGTTATGTTTGTTACAGTTGCTACGTACCTGGTAACGCGGCCAGAACCCGATAAAGAGGAGTAACAAATTGATAGAATTCGCTATGTTGTTCAACCGAAACCGTTACTGCAGGCATCGCTTGCTGGCGCTGGGCCGTTATAATCGTCCTTAGACTTCGTGGAATCACTACTCGAAACATATAGCGCTTCAATTTCCGCTTTCGGTGCCGTCGCGGCACTTCTGCTTTGTCAGCTACTCGTAGCAGACGTACTTGGCATTCTTAATAAACATATTCCAGGCACGTCCGTGAAGGATGATCACGCTAGCCCACTGTTCCGCGTTACCCGTACCGTAGCGAACACGAATGAAAGCATCGCTATCTTCATTTGTGCGCTGCTGTATTGTGTCCTCTCGGGTGCGTCGCCACAATACACTGCCTACAGTGCCTGGGCGTTCGTCGCTTTCCGATCCAGCTACACGCTCTGTTACTACGCGAATCTCCAAACACCCAGATCTGTATCCTTCGGACTATCAGTAATCTCCATAGCAGCGCTTTTACTGGTGGGCGTTTTCACATAGACCGGCACACACTGGCTAGCGACCAATTGAGCGCTAAATCATGGAATACACCTATGGATATGTAGCTGCAGTTCCCACGATAAACAAAGACAGGTGTATCAAGTCTGCTGAAATTATGCAAACGTGTTCAAAGTACACTATCCAACAAGAATTCGAGGATGCTCGAAAGGTGACGTCCCGGAATTCGGGTAAACAAAAAGTAATGAATGACTCATTATTGGTACACATATATGAAATTGCTCGTACGCAACATAGATCGTTCAACCACGGAAGTTGAGTTGTGTGCGTTATTTCAAGCATTCGGCACAGTGCAATCTTGCGATCTTGTCAATGATAAAGTTACTGGTAAATCCAAAGGCTTCGGCTTTGTTGAAATGCCAAGTGCCGGGGAAGCAAAAGCTGCAATGAAAAACCTCAACTACAGGACTATTGGCAGTAGCAAATTACGCGTTAAGAAAGCTGAAAAATAGTAATGACTGGGGAATAGTTAATGTGCGCGTTACGCGGACTACCTTGCCAACAGTGGTAATCCTGCTTTACACCTAATTTTCGGGGACCTAGATATGGATTCAAACAGGCTCAATGACAGGCTGCAAATATTGGGCATGTTGGGCATCATTGCGTCGCTGGTTTTTGTTGGTTTGCAGCTCAAACAGACCGATGAAATCGCTTCTATCGAAGGACAGGAAAGCGCTGTTCAACGTCACTATGACATGCTCTCGTTGATGGCCGGGAATGCTGATGTCTGGCAACGTGGCTGTATCGGCGAGGAATTGAGCGCTACCGAGCGTGCTCAATTTGCCAAAATTTTCACTGTGTATGCGAATAACAATTTTGCTGGCTGGAGAAGGCTTGAGCTGACAAACTATCGCGCTACTGGCTCTAAAAGTTCGATCAATTCCTTTGCCGCGAACATTCACAGGTATCCTGGTTTCGCGGCAGCATATAGCTCACAACTAGCGTGGGATATTTTAGGCACTGGAGACCTGGGAAACACCTATGGCAAATACCGGTGGCTTGTTTCCGAGAGAGTTGAAGAACTGGCCAGGATAGAGCCAGAACCACATTATGATGCCGAATGGTGCGGTCGGAATTAGAGTTGCTGGACAAAGCAGATGTGCCATCACGCTAGATGCATCTCCGGGTTTCCCCGAACCCGGGCTGGTGCCCCAAAACGGATGGACTGCCCCGGTACGACACTATTCCAGAGGAAATACAGTAGAAGGAGATGATTGATGCAAAAACCCTCAATTTTTAATCCCGCGACAATCGTGGAACAGCTGGCAGAAATGGAATTTCGATCGTTGGGAGAGTTCAATGATGGTGGAGCTGGTGTATTCTGGTCGGAAAAGGGCGGGCCCTCGCCGTGGGAGATGCATCCTGACTGTGAAGAATTGCTTCATGTTATAGAGGGTGAAATTGAGATAGAAATTCTTCCAGGCGAAGGTCCTTCCAGCAGCCATATCGTAAGTTCTGGATCGTTCCTCATCGTGCCGCAAGGCCACTGGCATCGTCAAACCATGACAAAAAGAACGAAAGAGTTTTACCTGACTCCGGGTCAAAGCCTGCACTCAGGGAACCAGGACCCAAGAGAATAAACTAGACTGACGTTAACTGCCTTATTACACAATGAGCAACCCCAAGGGAGAAGATAGATGGAAATCTCACAACTTAATATTTTGGCGATCCTTGCAGCATCGATATCTCGCTTTGTGCTGGGTCGCAATGTCGATGGGAACCAATGACTTGTTCGAACAACGATCCTTTAAGTTGTTTGCCATAAACTCCGGGTATCACATCATTGCGTTTATTATCATGGGCGTGATATTGAGTATGTGGCACTGAGTCAAACAATCCGGTGAAGCAGATAAGCCATGCGCAATTTTCACCTCACTGAATTCCGGGCTTACTCCGTCGCAAAGACGATACTAATTGGGCGAGACAAGACTTAGAACTCTGGTTTAGCGATCAAACTTAAGTATATGTCCTTTGAACTCTTTTGTGAGGTAATCTGTATGAATTGGTTTTATATGAGATGAAGTAAATCCAAAATTCACCAGTCGCGCGCTAAGTTTATTTTTTCTTCCACGTCCCGGATCAACAATAACCACTTCGCAGCTGGGTTTGGAATGTTCTTCTATGAAGCAGGCTAACAGTTCATCATGCCCGTCTTCATACAGCACATCACTACCGACAATCAGATCAAATAGACCCAGACTGTCACTTTTGTGAGCCCAGTCTGCCTGCTCGAACGCAATAGCCTTATCGCCATTCAACAGCGCGTTTCTATTCAAAAATTTTTGCGCCTCAGGATGATAGTCAGTTGCGGTAATGTCTGCGCACTGTTTGTTTAGGAGTAAACTCGATAATGCCATGCCGCACCCTATTTCCAGTATTCGTTTCGAGCCGGTATCATAATCAAGAATAAAGTGTGCAAGAACCAGGCTTGATGGCCAAATTACACCAAATAAAGGCCAGGTAGCGGAGGAGATGCCAAGTTCTTTGGCAATATCTACCGGATCATGGAATTCTTGCGCATTTCGCAGAGTACACAGGTGAATATCCGTTTTCCCAAACTCGACGGTTTGGTAGCATAAGCGTAGTTTTGTCATTGGCCTGCCACAATAGTTGGGCGCTCAGTCAGGTATCCAGGATAAATGACAAAACGGAGATGTTTCTCTAGGTTATAGCACTTTGCATATTAGGCAACGTATTTAACAATTTACGTGCCTTGTCCGAGCAATAAACTTAAGGCAGCAGGTGGAATGAAGCCTTCAACGATACTTTATGTGCTTAAGATCCTTCCAGGCATACTCGTGATTCTGGCATTAGTCTTGTGTATATCGACGGGATACAAAATCTGGACAAGCCCGGTAAGCTATAGCGGTATTCAGGCCGAAATGACGGATCAGGGTGAAGTAAAAAGACGTGTTACAAAAAAGAAAAAATTCTCCGAAATTTCCGGCACAGGTATGATACCCCTGGTGATACCGGTAATCTTTGTATTACTGGCGTTGGCATCAATTGTTATCGGGAAATATTCACTATTAGTAACGGCCACCTCGCTATTTTTTATTTTCTGGTTTATCGCCGGATTTTCGATCGGTATGGCTTATACGCCTGTGCTTTTATTTTTGCTTGCTGCCATGCTTATCAATTTGCTGCGCAACAGGATTATCGAAAATGACTAACATTTCTCTCAGGTTTCTGCAGGCTTTCTCAGCAGTATCGGCACTGATTGCTATTTGGGGCGGCGGCACATTTATGTTAAACGGGGTGGAGGGAGTTGCCTTGATAGTAAGTACCGAATACCCGGAACTGAAACCAATGCTCGAACTGGCGGCCACGAATATTGAAGCGGCACCCAGAGTAACTTTTGATCACTGGTATCGCGTACTTGGCTGGTATTGGCTGGTGATGGGGTTAATGCTGCTCTGGATAATTCCCAAAATACAATACCAGACGGCCTGGTTTCGACTCATTCATCTGTCATTTATGGCGGTAGGGCTTTCCAGCCTGCTATCTATTAGTGAGTACGGCACTAATACCCACAATCGTTATGGTGCGGTGGTTATAGAGCTGGCGATACCTGCGCTGTTAATGCTTTGGCAGTGGTACGAGGCAAGAAAGGGAAACACATGCAATACGACGCCTTAAACCTTAAAGAAAAATTTGCGCTTTTTGATGAGCACTGGAAACCAAAAGTCATTGCAGAAATGAACGACTATCAGTTCAAACTCGCAAAACTTAAGGGTGACTTTGTCTGGCACCTTCACCACGAGACGGACGAAACATTTATCGTTATACAGGGCAAGCTTCGTATCGATTTCAGGGATGGCTATGTCCACCTGAATGAGGGGGATATGTACGTGGTACCAAAAAATGTGGAACACAAGCCTTATGCTGAAAAAGAGGTTAAGGTTCTGCTTATTGAGCCTCGCGCTACAGTAAATACGGGAAATGCAAATGGAGAACACACCGCGGAAAATGATGTGTGGGTTTAACAAACACGGGAAAAACGAAAAGTAATGAGAAACTCCTTGCCAGCGCTACTACTGATAACCCTTTGCGGATTGGCGAATGCAGACGATCCAAAAGTCTCATACGACAACAACACACTGGATGTAAAACGTATGTTTTCCCAACTAAGCCTGCAGGCACTGGGTAAGCCGTTTGTTGGCATAAGCGAAAATGGAAAACTTCAACAAGGATTATTTCCGATTCGTGCTACGGGTGTCTCCACTGCTCCGGTAGTAGAGGCCGCAGCGAAATTTGTGTCTACGCTTAGCCCGGATCAGCAGGTTCGTACTGTATTTTCAGTGCAGGATAGCGAATGGCGAAACTGGTTCAATGTGGATAACGGTATATTTGTGCGTCAAGGCGTAAGCCTGAAGGAATTTACGCCAAAACAGCGCAGTGCCGCGATGGATCTCATGCAGGCCTCGCTTAGTGCTAAAGGGCTGCAGCTAAGCATGGACATTATGAAAACTGATCAAACGCTGCGTGAAATCAACAATGATGCCTTGAGTTTCGACGAAGAATTGTACTTTTTCACAATGATGGGCCTACCCTCTGTCGATGAACCCTGGGGCTGGCAAATTGATGGCCATCATCTGGTCATTAACTACTTTGTACTTGACGATCAGGTGGTCATGACACCGGTATTTCTGGGCGGCGAACCTGTCGTTGCAACAAGCGGCAAATATGCAGGAAACCGGATATTGCAGCAGGAACAAAATGCCGGTTTGCGTATGATGCGAGCACTGGGTGTCAAACAACAAAAATCTGCCACTCTGGCTTCAATCAAGGTGAAAAATAACAACACGGCTGAAGCTAATCAGGACAATCTAATCCTACCATATCAAGGCGCACGGGTTGCCGAATTTTCCGACGCGCAAAAAAAACAACTGATGGAATTGATTGATCTTTTTGTGGGTAACATGCGTGATGATCAGGCCAGCATCCGTATGGAGGAGGTAGCAACACATCTGGACGATACCAGGTTTGCCTGGGTTGGAGAGGTTTCAGATGAAGCGGTTTTTTATTATCGAATTCATAGCCCGGTAATACTCATTGAGTTTGACCATCAATTTCCTGTAGGCACAAGAGTACTTAATAACACACGTAAACCCACGCGGGACCATATACATATCGTCGTGCGCACACCCAACGGAAATGACTACGGCAAAGATCTGCTTCGCCAACATCTGGCACGTCATCCACATTAGAGTTGTGCTCACACCTGGCATAAACCGCACCACAGGTTTTTATAATGCGATTTCGTGAATTCATAATCTTCTATGTTTTGTGTTTCCTTCTGTTGGGACTGATCCCCCTTCTGAGCGCTATTTTCAATGACGGTAGTATGGATTTCGCAGTTGCAGGGAATAATGCCAGTAAAGTAACCGGGCTTGTGTGGACATCCAATCTGTTCGATGTACTTCGTCTAAGCCTTGTTGAACCGATACTGCTCCTTACGGTATTGGGATCCGCGGTACCCGCATTGGCAGCAGTATGCACACTACTCTATATCGGAAAACGAGCGCAGTGGCGCCTGTTTTTTGCTCGCTTTTTGCCTTTTCGCAACATCGATCCACTAAAAGCATTAACAACATATACCGGTATATTCCTGTTACTGATTCCCTGTCTTTTTGTGGTACTGCTATTGAGACAAATTACGGGTGGAGAATATCAGAGTGGTGTCAATCTCAGCTTCGCGCTTGTACCTTCAATTCTCGCCGTCGCATTTCTTGACCAGGGGGCTTTGCTGGAAGAGCTGGGGTGGCGAGGTTTTGCAGCCCCACTCCTTCAAAATGGCGGTATTCAACCGCTAAGGGCAGCAATTATTATCGGTCTTTGCTGGGGCTTGTGGCATTTGCCAAGAGACCTAACAACGGGCGTTATCGAGCGGCTCGGATTCTTGTCGTATCTGGGCCTGTTTCTACCTGCATTTGTATTGGGAACAATCGCAGTTTCCATAATCGCAATGTTCTTTGTTAACCGGCTTGGCGGTAGTGTCATACCCGCAATTGTCGTGCACGGGATTACCAACGACGCTATTGGTCTTTCTGGAACCGCTTCCATTATTGATGCCCTGACCCCCTACCACCAGATAAGCAAAAGCCTGCCTTTTGCCATAATCGCAATTGCAATCGTTATTTATTCAGGACCACTACTGGGATTTTCTTCCAAAGAAGGTAACAGCACAGCAAATGAGCAAACCTGAACCAGGACAGCTTCGACAGTGAAACTGAACATACGTGTGGCCAGACTTCATGATGCAGCGAGCGTTTCGGAAATTCTGATCAGCTCGAGAAAAACCTTCCTGGATTACGCACCCTCACAGCATTCTGATGACGAAGTTCGTAACTGGGTAGCGGATACTCTAATTCCAGGCGCGGGCGTTTTAGTGGGCGAACTGGATCAGGAAGTTGTCGCCATGCTCGCGCTATCCCACAGTGAAGGCGCGAACTGGATAGACCAGATGTATGTTCACCCCCAATACGTTGATAATGGCATCGGTACAGCTCTAATCAAACATGTGCTTAAATCAACAGACAAACCCATCAGGCTGTACACATTCCAGCAGAATACTGGAGCACGACAGTTTTACGAGCGGCACGGATTCAAAGCAATAAAATGCACGAATGGGGAGAACAATGAGGAACAATGTCCTGATGTATTATACGAACTGGTTAACTAGACAACAGTCAGGATATAAAGCTTATGATTCCTGAAGGGTCAACGCTTCGAATCGCGCGACCAACGGATAATCTGGCGACGGTTTCAAAAATGTATATTCAGGGGCTCGGGTTCAGGGAGCTGGGAAGTTTCAAAAACCACAAGGGTTTTAACGGTGTATTACTGGGCCATGACTTGCATCCGTATCACATCGAATTTACGCACCATATTGGCACAACGGTTGGTAAGGCCCCCACTAAGGATAATCTGCTGGTTTTCTACATCGCCGACAGAGCCTCATGGTCGATGGCATGTAGTGCAATGGAAAAAGCAGGATTTCGCAAGGTAGATTCCTACAATCCTTATTGGGACGATTGCGGATATACCTACGAAGATATTGATGCTTACAGAGTGGTGCTACAAAATGATTAACGGCAGTTGTTTGTGCGGAAGTGTGAAATTCCAGATTAAAAAAATATCAAAGCCAATGGAAATCTGTCATTGCACTCGTTGCAGAAAGCAGAGTGGTGCCAGCTCGGCAACCACGGTTATGGTACTTGCGGAAGACTTTAATTTTATCCAGGGCAATGGCTTAATCAAAAGTTATTCTGCCCCGATTCTCTATTCCAGCCCTGCCTACCAATCACACTTTTGCAAGTTGTGTGGAAGCAAGGTACCTCATATAAATGGCCACGATACCCATATTGAGATTCCAGCTGGCCTGTTTGATAGCGACCCCGTTGTGCGACCAGACAAACATATATTTGTAGAGTTCTTACCATCGTGGGACACGATTACCGATGATCTTCCACAATACAAAATGGCGGCGCTCATAAAGCTTCGGCACAATCGCGATCTTCCTTCAGATTTCAAGCTAAAATCTCACTATGACGAGAAGTAGATGAAGCCAAACGTAAAACCCGACTTTGGACTCACTTCAAAAGATTATGCGCGCCATCGTGCAGGTTTCCCCAACTCACTTTTTGAAAAACTTTCTTCCCGGGGCATTGGTAAACCGAAGCAATCGCTGGTAGATCTGGGAACAGGTACCGGAAGCCTGGCGCGCGGGTTTGCTGCGCGTGGATGCAAGGTGATCGGCATCGACCCTGCTGAAGAAATGCTTAGTGCAGCCCGAACGCTGAACAAAGGCTCTGAATTTCCGGTGGACTATCGAGTTGCTACTGCTGAATGCACGAATCTTGCGAGTGCAGCCTTTGACATCGTAAGCGCCGGACAGTGCTGGCACTGGTTCGACCGACTAAAAGCTGCAAAAGAAGCGCTCAGAATACTCAAGCCTGGTGGCAAAGTCGTAATTGCCCACTTTGACTGGCTACCACTCAGTGGCAATGTAGTGCGCGCAACCGAAGCGCTTATAGAGCTACATAACCCGGAATGGAACATGGGCGGTGGGCTTGGAATGTATCCACAATGGCTAACCGATCTTGGTGAAGCAGGCTTTCACGATATAGAAACTTTTACCTATGATATCGATGAAGCTTACACACCCCAGGCCTGGCGGGGGCGAATTCGCGCCAGTGCAGGTGTGGGTGGCACACTGTCTTCTGCTCAGGTAAAGCACTTTGACGAGGCGCTGGGCAGGTTGTTGGAGGAGCGTTATCCGGGAGCAATTCTTAAAATTCCACATCGCGTATTTGCGGTTATTGCACATGCACCTGGTTAGCAAAAGGGACAAAAGTCAACGAACAGGTTTAAATTTTAAAAGGGAATCCAACCATGATAGATGCATTAAGTACCGTGGCCGAGTTTTCCATTGGTTTAGCGGGCTTTACCGGAATTATTGGTGCGGTTGCTGCCGGGCTTACAAGTAATGCCGCTGGTTTCTACCTGTTGGGTCTCATATTACTTTTATTGCAGGGTGCGGCAGTATTCTCTAGTCTTGCTGTCAGAACATTTAGAGCAAGTAGCAAGGATTAGGTGAACCCGATGAAAATAGCAGGCTCCTGTCTTTGCGGCCAGATAAGCTTTCAGGTTACCGGGCCCGTACATATGATCAATCATTGCCATTGCTCCATGTGCAGAAAGGTTCATGGCGCAGCATTTGGCAGCTTTTTACATGTAAGCGCCGATGGATTTCAATGGCTTGGCGGAGCCCATCTGGTCAGTACCTACCAGGTCCCCGGCAATGATGATCGTTGTTTTTGTAGCAATTGCGGGTCGAACGTACCGATGATAGAAGAGGATGACAATGTAATCATACCCGCCGGATCCCTGGATACAGATCCTGGAATTAAACCCATAATGCACATATATGTCGGGTCTAAAGCACCCTGGTACGAAATTACTGATTCAATACCGCAGTTTGAGAAATTTTCTCCCGCCGGATGGCTCGAGAAAGCGCTAGCGAAGGAAGTCGACTCGTAAAGCTGTTACACCCGGTTCAATGCAAACCGGGGTACGCCACGCGGGCTGAATGCGCCTGACTGAATGAGAGAGAAACATGCAAATTTCTGGTGAGTGTTTTTGCGGAGAGGTGAAGTACCGCATCGATGGCAAGCTTCACGATGCAAGATCCTGCCACTGTTCGCGTTGCCGCAAGGCATTTAACGCCCAGGCCTCGGTCTATGCTCTGGTTAACCCACCAGAATTCACCTGGGTGAGTGGCAATTATTTACTCACCACCTATGTTAGTGATTACGACTTTGGCCTTCAATTTTGTTCAAAATGTGGATCGACACTTTGTGGTATATATAAGGGTGAAGTACACGGCGTGACACTTGGTTGTGTAGTTGGTGATCCGCAAATTGAAATTGGTAAACACATTTTTGTAGGCTCAAAAGCGCAGTGGGAGATTATCCCGGACGGGGTCCTCCAGTATGATGAAGACGCACCTGAAAACGCTTGAAGAATTGGGAAATAACGGACAGTTGAACACACGAACCCACACCCACGAAGAGATTTTTCCAAACTCCCAACAAGAATTGTTTTCGCTGCTTCATACTCCGAGTGCGATACGCGGTTGGTGGGGTGTATCAAGTGCAATTGTTTTGCCTGAAACCGGTGGAACGTGGGCTGCAACCTGGGGCGAGTCAGAAGATAACCCGGACTACGCAAGCGCCGCGACCATCAGCCTGTTCGATCCACCCCGCAAAATGGTGCTCAGTGACTACCGCTATTACTCAAAAGCAAATGTTCTGCCTTTTCAGGCTGATTTCACTACAGAATTTATTGTTTCGCCACAAGCGGATGGGGCGATTCTTACCGTGATACAAAGCGGCTTTCCCGCAGGTTCTGAGGCAGACGATTATTATGCTGCTTGCCAACAGGGCTGGAAAGATACCTTTGCCGGAATTAGACAGTACCTAATAAATTCCGCCTCAACCAACATAACATAACAACAGGATAATCCAGGGCTTTTAAAGTGAATGCCAGAATTACAGGCTCCGCCCCCATACTTTTGGTAAAAGACGTTGTTGCTTCAGCAAATTATTATCGAGACCGGGTTGGTTTTAGCTATGAACAAATCTTCGGTGAACCGCCACGCTTTTGCATCCTGGAGAGAGACGATTTTCGCCTGATGTTGCAGCAGGTTGAAGACCCAAGGTATATCGTGCCCCACTACAAGGCCGCAGAAAATATGTGGAATGTCTACTTTTGGGTAGATGATGCAGAAAAAATCTATGCAGAGCTTCTGGCATCAGGAGCAACAATAGACTATGAAATATGTAATCAACCCTACGGTTGCCGGGAATTTGGTATACAAGACCTTGATGGCTACGATATAGCCTTTGGGCAGGACCTGGGACAACCAAGTGAGTAGTACTGCTTTGCTCGTTATTGATGTGCAAAGTGGCCTTGTGAGCGGTGCGTACCAGGAGGCGCGCGTGCTTTCAAACATCGATCGGCTCATTTTCAGTACCCGTGAAAACTCGGGGTTAATCGTATTTATTCAACACTGCCATGCTTCTTACAAACCTCTAATGAAAGGCAATCCCGGATGGCAGGTGCACCCTGCACTTCGCCAGGCCGGGGGCGATCTGTTCATTGAAAAGAGCGCTTCTGATTCTTTCTACCAAACCAGCCTGCATGCGGACCTCGAAAGCCATGGAATAGACCATGTGATCGTAAGCGGATTACAAAGTGAATACTGCGTAGACACAACGTGTCGAGCAGCCTTAAGCAAGGGTTATTCGGTAACACTCGTGAGTGATGCACATACAACGGGAGACTCACATATGCCTGCCGCTGAAATAATTGATCACCACAACCGGGTGTTGGCGAATCTGAGCCATCCGGATGCCGACATCCAGGTTAAAGCGACAAACGAAATCTGGAAGACACCACGGTTGGTGACCAAATAATAATTTCACTGAAACACTTAAGAGTTTATGCAACTTTTGTTTAAAACTGAACGCGCCCTTGTTGGCACACTGGGGGAGTCAGACGCACCTGCGTTAAGAAGCTACCTGCTTGAAAATGTAGAACACCATAAACCATGGGAGCCCGCCAGAGAACCGGGCTACTATAGTCTGGATAACGTTGAACACAGAATTAGGGAGTACACGCGTCAGCAACGCGTCGATAATGCCTTAACATTGGCGGCCTTCTCCCGGGATGGGACAGAAATAGTTGCCTTGTTAAGCTTTACAAATGTTGTGCGCGGTGTTTTTTTGGCCTGCAATCTTGGTTTCTCCATTTCCAGGTCCTGCGAAGGCAAGGGTATGATGTACGAGATTCTTTCGGCCGCCATTGATCACGTCTTCAATGAACTAAATCTACGCAGAATAATGGCCAACTACATGCCGCATAACGTAAGAAGTGCTGCCCTGCTATCACGCCTTGGCTTCGAAAAGGAAGGCATGGCAAGGTCATACTTAAAGATTGCCGGTGTTTGGCAGGACCACGTGCTTACTTCGCGAATTGCACCCTGAAATATTTCATAGTGATGCGTGTGCAAGTGCCTATTCATATATTTGCTCTCCTTCTTCCTCCCGCCGGTTTAAGTGATAGAATCGTTCATTAACTACTATTGCTAGTCAACTAAAGGAGAAGGATATTGTTCAGTCACATTATGGTGGGCGCAAATGACGTTGAGGAATCAAAGGTTTTCTATGACGCAATTCTTGGGGCTATGGGTTATGAACCCGGTGTAATCGACGATAAGGGTCGTTGCTTCTATTTTAACAAAAGTGGCATATTTTCCATCAGCAAACCGATTGACGGCGAGCCGGCGTGTCACGGCAACGGAAGCACCATCGGGTTTGCAGCACAGGATACGGCCGCGGCAGATGCCTGGCATGCGGCAGGCTTAGCTAATGGTGGTACCAGCTGTGAAGATCCACCAGGAGTACGCGAAGGTACCGGCGGCAAGCTGTACCTGGCTTACTTGCGCGATCCATCGGGCAATAAAATATGTGCCCTGCATAGAATGGCCTAAACTGGTTTACGTCCAGGGGGGTGAACATGCAACACAGTGAAATTCACTACCTTGCATATGGTTCAAACCTGCACCCCCTCAGGCTGAAAGAGCGTATACCTTCCGCACAGATGGTGGGTATAACGCCACTACACAAACACAAGCTCCTATTCCACAAAAAAAGCCATGACGGTTCCGGAAAATGCGACCTGGTTGAAACCCGTGACAATGCTGACATTGCGCACGGTGCGATCTATCAACTAAAGCGCGAGGATAAAGCGGCACTTGACCGGTATGAAGGAAGGGGCAAGGGGTACAAAGTCAAACATGTGACAATTCAAATGGCAGGTCGCGACTATCGATGCTTTGTGTATCTGGCCCAACCGGGTTACATCAAGAGTGAACTGCATCCTTACCACTGGTATAAAGAGCTGGTGATTCTTGGAGCTGAGTTTCTAAAGTTTCCTGACACCTATATTTCGACAATCAGAAATTTCACATCTGTCAGGGATGAAAATTCGGAAAGAATTCAGCAAAATGAGGCGCTGATTAATCGAATCCAGAGATACCAGCTCTAGCAAAACAATCGAGTTCAGGTTAAAAATGCCCATCGTAACCATTCAAATTGTAGACAATCCTTCCAATAGCGGGCCAAGTGCCAAAGGCATTCAGAAATTAACAGATGAACTGGGCGGCATATTCAAAAGTGATGCAGGCACTACATGGGTCAAAATTCAGCATATTAACCACGGTCATTATGCTGAAAACAAAATAAGGCCTGATTCACGTGCTCGGCCGATCTTTGTCGAAGTACTCAAGCGCACATTGGAAGAACGCCCCCTGCTCAGAAAAGAAGCACAGCAAATAGCCACTGTCGTGGCTAACGAACTTTCCAGGCCGGTAGAAAACGTACATGTATTGTACCTGCCAGAAGGGGATGGCCGTATTGCCTTCGGCGGTAATCTCTCGTGAGTAAAGGTTCCTGTCATTGTGGCGCGGTGAATTTTGATATCAGCGAGCAACCAAAGTGGCTGGTGGATTGTAATTGCTCAATATGTCGTCGAATAGGAGCGCTATGGGCACATGTCAGCCACAAAAATGTGCTTATCGACTGTGCAGAAAATGCAACCATCGCTTACGTTCAGGGTGACAAATTATTAGCTGTTCATACCTGTAAATCCTGTGGTTGTACCACACATTGGGAAACACTCTTTCCTGACGAGCATCCTACCATGGCGGTAAATTTTCGCATGTGCACGATTGACGAACAATCAAAATACGAAATCAGAAAACTTGACGGCGCGGATAGTTGGACCTACCTAAATCAGGATAGCTGAAGCGGATAACATTGGACATTCAAACAGCTAAAATGGCCGACGCTGCTAAAATCGAGCGCCTGATTACACAATCTGCACGTGCGCTCTCGCAATGAGCATACAGATGACAAAACAGTTGTAAATAAAGCATCAAATACAAATAATGGAACCTAACAGCAGCTTCTAACAATAATAATATTCGACAAGCAGAAAGGGAGAACCACAATGAGCGATTCATCCAGATTACTACATATCGTCCTCGCAATATTTTTGCCACCCGTTGCAGTTTTTCTAAAAAAGGGAGCAGGAAAAGATTTGATAATCAACATCATACTTTGCTTGCTGGTATTCTTTCCCGGTATGGTGCACGCATTGTGGGTGGTTACCCGATAGTTTCACAGGTGAGGCCCGTGTATGAAAAAAGTCACAGCCGTTGACGTTTCAAAGTTCGGTTTTCTAATTGATCGTAATCTTTCCGTTACTCCTGTAGCACAAAAAGATGGTCCGCCCGTTCGTCTTGACGGAATGACTGTTGGCATTGTCACCATGGAACATGACGCGCCGCACGGAGGTGAGGTTCATCCTGATGGAGACGAAATTTTGTACGTTATATCTGGCGCAGTGCGTATCACCAGTGATTCCAATCCGGGCGAGGATTTACCAATGGGTCCGGGGGATGCCTGTATAGTAGCCAAAGGTGAATGGCATCGAGTACATATCCTGGAAAAAACGCAACTCTTACACCTCACACCAGGGCCGGGCGGTGACCATCGCCCACAGGAATGAGCAAAAAACATATTTCAAGTGGTTCTGAATTTGAAGAGCAAATCGGGTATTCGCGGGCAGTGGTGGACGGCGAATATGTTTTTGTATCCGGTACCACCGGTTACGACTACGTAGCCATGTCGATTTCCGAAGATGTTCTGGAGCAGGCTGATCAATGCTTCAAAAATATTGACGCCGCATTACAAGAAGCCGGGAGCGGGCTTGATGAAGTAGTCCGGGTGAATTATATTTTTCCAAACCGACAGGATTTCAAACCCTGCTGGCCCATATTCAAAAAATATCTCGGCGTCGCCAAACCCGCTGCAACCATGATAGTCGCCGCTCTACTTGACGAGGCAATGAAGCTCGAAATTCAGGTTACCGCCCGGTTGGCGCGAAAAGAAAATTAGGGAGTACTATCGATGTTGGAAATGAAGCCCAATTGCGAATACTGCGATATCGACCTGAAAGCCAGTTCCAAACACGCCATGATCTGCAGCTATGAGTGCACATTCTGCGCTTACTGCGTGGAGGATGTTCTGCGCAATGTCTGCCCGAACTGTGGTGGCGGGTTTACCCAACGGCCGGCCCGGCCTGGCAAGGCGCGTCGCAGCGGGGTTAGCCTTGAACACCAACCCGCATCAACAAACAGGGTTCATACCGGGTATTCACTCGAGGAAATAACCGCCTTCGCTGAATCAGTACGAGACATAGCGCCGAGCGAGCGCTAGGCTAGGGTATGAACAACAACGACGTGCTTCGCCGAATACGTTATACCTTCGATTTAAGCGATTCCAATATGATCGCCATATTTGATCAGGCTGATGCTAATGTAACGCGAGAGCAGATTAGCAACTGGCTGAAAAAAGAAGAAAATCCAGGCTATATCGAAATCAGCGACTCCGAACTCGCGGTTTTTTTGAACGGCTTGATAAACGAAAAACGTGGCAGGAAAGACGGCCCACTTCCGGAGCCTGAAAAACGGCTTAACAATAATATTGTTTTCCGCAAACTAAATATCGCATTAAACCTGCAAGCCCAGGACGTGCTTGATATTCTGGAATTGGCAGGTCTGCGGGTCAGCAAACATGAATTGAGCGCATTTTTTCGCTCACCAAAACACAAACACTACCGTGTTTGCCAGGATCAGATTCTGCGCAACTATTTATCAGGCCTGCAGTTGAAGTTTCGCGACGGTTTGAAGTTGAAGGAAGATTTCAAATGGAAGTGAAGTTCTTCCACTGAAGTAGTAAAAGTGCGCTACCAACTTTCCTCTCAAGAATTAACCAGCTATGCACAAGACGGGTTTCTCGTTCGCAAAAGTGTGTTCGACAAACAGGAACTGGCACTATTACGCAAGGCCGTAGAGCGTGCTGCCATGCAAGCCCACCAACTGCGCAAAACAGGGCGCATCTACATTCTTGATGGAAAAACATTCGTGGATATCGGACATACGACAGTGCAGTACGAGCCTGAATCCAGTGTAGATGCAATAAAAGTAATAGAGCCTGTGCATGAGCTTGATCCGGCATTGGGCGCTTTGGTAGACAACCCGAAAATTACGGCTCCCATGTGTTCTTTACTGGGGAGCAAATCAATATCTTTGTGGACCGATAAACTAAACCTTAAACGGCCCAGGGATGGGTCCGGCTTTGGCTGGCATCAGGATTCTCCCTATTGGGTGCACGACAGCAAACATGTGGATGAATTGCACAACGTTTACATAGCACTGGATGATGCGGGAGAAGAAAACGGTTGCTTCAGGATTATTCGGGGTAGCCATACCAGAGGCTGTTTGCCTGGCACTGACGATGGCACGATGTTGGGCGGGTTTTATACAGACCCGCGCTGTTTTGACAGATCCCGGGAGGTAACATTTGACTTGCCCGCTGGTTCCCTGGTTTTTTTTCATGCACATACGGTGCATGGTTCCCAGGCAAATCATTCGGACATGCCGCGACGTGCTCTGATTATGACCTATCAACCGGCGGGTTTTCCCATGTTGAAGTCAGGCAACTTGCATACCACTACTTGTCCAGGAACATGACCATTAAAATTGCGGAGAATAGTTGGCTTCCATGAAATTCCCTGACAGCAATCTGCAAACTGAAAGGCTTACCATGCGAAGACTGCATGAATCGGATGGTGACGCGCTCTATGCTATATTTTCCGACAGCGCTACTATGAAATATTGGGGGCACCTGCCTTATACAGAAAAACAGCAGGCCCTGGATAGTATTAGCGATCACCTTGAACATTGGGATGCCGGCAGATCCCTGTGTATGGCGATAGAAAGCAGGTTAAAACCCGGACTGATAGGAACCATAAGCCTGTTCAATTTTTATGAGGACTGCAGACGGGCAGAAGTAGGTTACATACTCGCACGCGCGCACTGGGGTACCGGAGTAATGAGTGAAGCGCTCAAAGCCATTATTAACTATGCCTTTTTTGACCTGAACCTGAATCGACTGGAAGCCGACATAGACCCAAACAACACAGCATCCGCGACTTTGCTTAAAAAGAACGGGTTTTCGCTCGAGGGCTATCTCAGGGAAAGATGGATAGTGGGGGATCAATTCTCGGATACCGAATTGTATGGCCTGCTTCGAAACGACTATTTACCCACTCAGGCTGAAAGCGTATGAGCATCAATATCTTTAAAGTCGACTATGCCGATACTCAACAGGGTAAAGACCTGTCCTATCTCCTGAACAGTTACGCACTCGATCCGATGGGCGGTGGTAAAGCACTTGCTCCCTTTGTGCGGGACAATCTTGCAGTGGAACTCTCAAAACTTGCACACGCCTGGAGTGTAATTTGTTACGTGGATGAAAAGCCCGCAGGCCTGATAAACTGTTTCGAGGGGTTTTCCACTTTTAAGTGCAAGCGCCTGTTGAATATACACGACATTATGGTGCACCCGGATTTCCGGGGCAGAAGTATCAGCCAGCTGATGCTGGTTAAAGTAGAGGAAATCGCCGTACAAAGAGGCTGTTGCAAACTTACGCTCGAAGTATTGCAAGGCAACACAGTCGCTCAGAATGCCTACCTTAAATTCGGGTTTTCCGGATATGAACTGGATCCGGAATTGGGCCAGGCGATGTTCTGGGAGAAACAACTGACAGATATCAACTAGGGTCGCGCTTGCCAGTATGAGCCCCATATACACACTTGAGACCCCACGTCTAAAACTACGCCAGTGGTTACCAGATGATTACCCTGTATTTGCAGAAATGAACTCCAATACCAATGTAATGCGCTACATGATCGAGTGTCTAGGCACAGATGCAAGTAATAGTTTGGCTGATAAATGTGCCGACTTCATCTCGGAACGAGGCTGGGGCTTGTGGGCAGTTGAACTATCGCAGAGCACTCAATTTATCGGTTTTGTGGGCTTAAGCATCCCAACCAGCCCCTTGCCTTTTTTACCCTGCACCGAAATTGGCTGGCGCCTTTCTGATACCTACTGGGGCTATGGATATGCCACTGAGGCAGCGATGTGCGCCCTCGATTTTGCATTTACCAGGCTTAAGCTTGAAGAGGTGGTTTCCTTCACTTCTGTTCACAACCAGCCATCACGAAATGTCATGCATAAACTTGGGTTAAAAAATACCCACAACAACTTCTTGCACCCCTCAGTCCCTGCCAACAATCCGCTACGGGAGCATGTGTTGTATACTATTTCTCGCAAGGAATGGTTAATCGAACAACCGTAAGGAAGTAGGTCGTGCCCGACATGCTCGTTAAACTGTATAACCTGCCTGGCCTACAGGCAGGCGTCGCCCGCGCCCTGTCAGAAGGAATCGCGGTGAGGCGTGCCGAATCCCGGGAGCAGGCCACCGTGTGTGAATGGGTAAAAACACAGTTTGGCGAACAATGGTCGGTAGAAAGCTCGGTAAGCTTTGACCCGGCACCTCCAGACTGCTTTGTTGCCGAACGTAACAATTTGCTGGTGGGATTTGCCTGTTACAACGCTACCGCCAAAAACTTTTTCGGGCCAACAGGCGTTGACACAAAAGAACGCAACAAGGGAATTGGCACCGCACTGTTGCTGTCATGCCTGCACGCATTGCGCGATGAAGATTACGCCTATGCAATTATTGGGGGTGTGGGACCCATCGATTTTTACGCCAGGATAGTAGGCGCTACGACAATCAACGATTCTGAACTAGGCATATATACACAATCCTGGTTCGACAAAATAAAGGCCCGAAGCTGTAAATAGAATGAATACAAATTCAAATTTCCTAACCATCAATCATGGGCTCTCGCTTCCACTTGGCGAAATTGAATTGAGCGCCATTCGTGCCCAGGGAGCGGGCGGTCAGAATGTAAACAAGGTTTCTTCTGCCATTCACTTACGTTTTGATATACCAGCATCGTCCCTGCCCTTGGAACTCAAGGAACGGCTGATGAACCTGCGTGATCGGCGCATTAACAAACAGGGCATCCTGATTATCAAGGCCCAACGATTCAGGGCCCAGGAAAAAAACCGCGATGATGCAATATCCAGGCTGCAGAAAATACTGGAAAATGCATGTATTGTGGCCAAAAAACGCAGGATCACCAGACCAGGAAAAATCGCCAAAAAGAAGCGCGTGGATAACAAAACCCAACGCGGTAAAATTAAAGCTCTGCGGGCAAGGATCGTAGAGTGAACAAGCGCGTCATCAGGAATCATTATGTACAAGGGTAGCTGCCTGTGCGGCGGAATCAAATACAGCATAAATGCCGAACTGGACGCTTTCGGTTGTTGCCACTGCACCAGTTGTCGCAAGGGTAGTGGCTCGGCCTACGGTGCCAACGTGGGAGTGGATCGCGCTGTGTTTAACATATCAGATCGCGATAATCTGTTACGGGAATTTGAGTCATCCAAAGGCAAATACCGAACCTTCTGCTCAAATTGTGGTTCCCCCTTATATGCATATCTCGAAAAAAGCCCTGATATGATTCGGCTACGTCTCGGGTCACTGGATACGTCTTTTAGCCAACATCCAAAAGCGCATACCTTTATTGGCGAAAAAGCGTTGTGGGAAATAGTAGACGCGGACACTCCACAGTTTGAAACCTGGGCATCACGGGATATATTAGTGCAAAAGGGCTCTAGACAACCCTAAACCAAAAGAAGGAAATTCCTGTGTCGCACCCCATTCCTGCAGTTGGAAACCTGCTTAATTTAACGGGCAAAGTCGCAATTATTACCGGTGCATCCCAGGGGATTGGCGCCAGCATCGCACGCCGCCTTGCCGAAGCTGGTGCAAAAACTGTTGTGCACTATCGCAATAACAAGGCTGATGCCGAGCGGGTACTCGAGGAAATTCGTTCCGTCGATGGCCAAGCTATAACGCATGGTTGTGACCTGAGCACGGAAAAAGGCGCCGAGGGTTTAATCGGTGCTGCCACTTCTGAATTTGGTCAGCTGGACATCATGGTCAACAATGCCGGTATTTTCCCGGTAAAACCGCTGCTGGAAATGTCACATGAAGAGTGGAGCGCCATGTATTCGGCAAATGTCGAATCTGCATTTTTGTGTACGAAACTAGCGGCTAAATCAATGCGCGAGCAGAAGCCTACTCACGTGCAAGGCACTGTTATCAATATTACCTCCATTACCGGCACCAGCCCTGCGGCTGCGCACAGCCACTACAATAGCAGCAAAGCAGCGCTGTTAATGTTTACGCGCTCTGCTGCCCAGGAACTTGGCGCATTTGGCATTCGCGTGAATGCGGTATCTCCCGGGCTGACCAATCGGGCGGGTCTTGAACAGGCCTGGCCTGAAGGGGTAAAAAGCTGGCACGACAAGGCCCCTCTTGGCAGACTGGGTGAACCGGAGGACATCGCCGATGCCTGTTTGTTTCTGGCTTCGCCTGCTGCCCGATTTATTACCGGCAATAACCTGATAGTGGATGGCGGCATGATGTCCACCACACTTTATTAGCATTGTGGAGAAACCTGATGAACAAAATACTCAATGGCGGGTGCCTGTGCGGAGAAGTACGTTTTACGGTTAAAGATGAATTTCGCCTGTTTCATTTATGTCATTGTCTACAGTGTCGCAAAATTACCAGTTCTGCGTTTGCCTCAAATCTATTCACTGCTCAGGAAAACCTGGCCTGGACAGCCGGTGAGCACTTAACAAGGCGTTTTGAATATCCAGGAAGAGAATTCACCAAGGTGTTTTGTACCCTGTGCGGTTCAGGCCTGCCTTTCCCTTCGACTGACAACGTGAGCGTTATCGTACCAGCAGGTTCGCTGGATGAAGAGCCTACAATTGAACCGCTGCGAAATATTTTCTGGGAAGAACACACCAATTGGCTGGATGCTGGAATGAAAGCACCCTGTGTCACTGGCTTTGACGAATAATCCAGCAGTTTTCTACACAGGTAAATTATGCAAACCACTACGCTTCTTTTGTTCGCTGGCGCTCTTGTTATTTCGGCGGGCTCACCGGGCCCCAGTATCATAGCCTTAATCAGTCGTGTTATTAGCTGCGGATGGCGTGACGTTGTTCCTTTTGTGGCAGCAATGTGGATAGGAGAAGCAATCTGGTTGTCCTGCGCAATCGCGGGTCTGGCCGGGATAGCGGAGACTTACTACGCGGCATTTGTTGTGCTCAAATATACCGGCGTGGCTTATCTGTTATATCTGGGCTGGCAAATGTGGCAAATTGACGCCAGCAGGCAAAGTGGAATAGAAATAGAAGATGGGCAATCCGCCTCAAGAATGTTTTTTACCGGTATGGCAGTAACTCTGGGTAATCCTAAAATTATGGTGTTTTATCTGGCACTGTTACCAAGCATACTGGACATAAGAAATATTTCCTTCGCCGGATGGATCGAAATGACAGTGACCATGTTTTTGGTACTTGCCCTTATTGACCTCAGTTACATTGTATTGGCGGCAAAAACACGCCTTCTGCTAAAAAACAGTCGGGCTGTAAACCGCATAAGTGCAACTATCATGGGCAGTGCGGCAATATTTATTGCAACACGTTAAGAAGCATAAATGATAAAAATAATTGTCACGTCGCTTTGTGGCTTCATACTCATTTTATTGGTAACTACCTATATAGCACTCGAACAAAGCGATGTACTGATCGTGGAAACCTTCGATCGTTCAGCGCAGATAGCTCGATATACACATGTCTGGTTTGTTAGAGAGGATGGTCAAATTTACCTCGAAGCGGGCCACCCGCAAAACCCATGGGTACAGGATTTGGCGAGTGCCGATATAATTGGTATTCAGGGCGCTAACCTGGATGGCTGGTATGCATTTACGGTAGGTGATTCGCAAGCTGAAGTAATTACTGGCCGCGAGAAAATTCGTGCGCTTATGCGACAAAAATACGGCTGGCGGGATTGGTGGGTAACACGCTTGTTTGATACCAGCCAGTCTCAACTAGTACGCCTTACCTTCACTGATCGGGTAACTTAAATATCTGGCAAGCATTATGAAAGCACAAAAAATTATCATTGATGGGGATCCCGGCCAGGATGATGCAGTCAATCTGTTGCTGGCAATGGCTTCAGGGGATGAACTCGACATTCTGGGTATAACTGCAGTAGCAGGAAACGTCCCACTGGCGCTGACCGAACGCAACACCCGCATTATTTGCGAGCTTGCCGGGCGAAAAGACATCAAAGTGTACGCTGGATGTGATCGCCCACTTGAACGTGCACTCGTTACCGCAGAAAACGTACACGGGAATACCGGCATCGATGGTATGGATCTGTTTGAGCCACAAAATCCGGTGCAGACCCAACATGCGGTGGATTACATCATTGAGACCCTAAGAACGGAACCACCTGATACAGTTACACTCGTGCCCACGGGACCACTCACAAATATCGCCAGCGCCTTCCTTAAAGCCCCGGATATCATCAAAAATGTGCAACAAATTGTATTAATGGGCGGTGCAATGCGTGAAGGTGGCAATCGCACCCCTTCTGCCGAGTTCAATATCTATGTTGATCCCCAGGCTGCGCAAATCGTATTTGATTGCGCGCGCCCACTCACTGTAATCGGCCTGGATCTCACACACACAGTATTAGCTACACCGGCTCGTATCGAAGCTATTCGCGCCACCGGCACCAGGGCTGCAATAGCGACGGCTGGTATGCTGGAATTTTTCAATCGACACGACACAGAAAAATACGGAAGTAAAGGTGGACCACTGCATGATCCTTGTACAGTAGCCTGGTTGCTAAAACCTGCACTGTTCAAGGGCAAATTGTGTAATATTTCCATAGAAACGCATTCCGAACTTACCATCGGTCATACCGCCGTGGATTTTTGGGGCGTAACCAGGCGCACCAAAAATGCGAACTGGTTATACGAAGTTGATGCAAAGGGATTTTATGCGCTACTTACAGAACGCCTTGCCAGGCTATAACGATGTTGACAGATAAATTTGGCCTCCCCAACAACCTAAGGCTGGAACCGGTAACTGTTGCTGCATTACTTATCACCTTTGTTTTTTTGTTGGGCTGTATCCTTGTAATTTACCGAAACATTAATCCAGTAGTACCGCAACTGCCTGACTTTAAGGAATATAACGCAGGCGCAGAGCGAAAAGCTGCTTTCATTGCATTTTTGGAACCCCTGGTAGTTGCGCAAAACCAGACTCTGTTAAAGCAGCGTGCTGAACTCGTCAAAATCGCAGAAAAATATGCAAACGGACATTTAATCAGCTGGGCAGACCGGCGTTTTCTAAATAGGCTGGCCAGTCTCTACCAGCTGGATTCCACCAACGGCAAGTTTGATGAATCAATAGTAAACGATTTGGTGGGTCGCGTGGATGCAATTCCCGTCTCACTGGTTCTGGCACAGGCAGCCAATGAGTCAGGTTGGGGAACTTCACGTTTCGCGCGCGAAGCTAACAATCTGTTTGGACAGTGGTGTTACACCACAGGTTGTGGGATGGTACCCCGCGCACGGGCAACTGGCAGGACCCACGAAGTCCAGGCATTCGCAAACGTGGAAGAATCCCTCAGAGGATATTTTTTCAATATCAACACGCATGACCGTTACGCCGCTTTACGCAAGATACGCAGATCGCTCAGGCAATCAGGACAAAAGCTGACAGGAGCGGCGCTCGCCGATGGACTGTTGTACTACTCGGAACGCAGAGAAGCCTACATTCGTGATATCAAGAATATGATCCGTAGAAACGAGAAATATCTTTCTGGTTAGGTCTGCTATTCGCCCTTAAGGTTCTGTTTCCAGCGTCGAGCCTCTCCTTCCATCTGTGTTCGGCATCGCACGCCCGCACGATAAGAAAAATAACACCCCGCCATGCCCGCCAGCATCAACAGAATCGATTGCTGATAGTCCTGAAGCAGGGCATCTCCAAGCGTAACCTCATTAACTATCCTGACCAAAATGCCAATGACCAACAACAAACAAATTCCGGAAATCACGTAAAAACGATCCCGCGAGGCCCGTAACCTGGCCTGAATTTTCAGCATTCTCGAAATGCCTGAATTGCTCATCGATAAACATCCATCAATTGCGTTATATCTCTATGTGGCTACCCTGCACCATCGATTGGGGTATAACACCGCGCGAGCCGGAGTATTATTTAGCAACATGGTGGCACAAACTTATCCTGAGTCCTGTCGGGGACAGGTATGAACGCAACTACAGACAGCTGGCCAGAAAATCCAGGGTGCGCTCATAAGCGCCCTCTTCTGTGCCCACAATTGCAGCGGTAAAATCCGTGACGCCTATGTCCTGCAATCGTGCGATCTCTCCTCGCATGTAATTTTCATCACCCGCCATCGCAATATCCGCGGGTCCTTTCACGCCTTCCCTGTCCAACATGGCACGATAACTGGGTAACTGGCCATATATGGTCAGTGCCTTGCCAATAACGGCCCTCGCCTCATCCGGTTTATTGGTAAGTACCACCGGAAAGCCTCCAACTACTGTCGGTTCTGCACGACCCGCTGCGGACGCCGCCTGCCGGATACTTTTGATTATGTGGCCTTCCATGGTCTTCGGCCCCACCATCCATGTGGTGGTTCCATCAGCAAGCTCCCCCGCCAACTTCAACATCAACGGTCCGAGTGCTGCCACTACCACGGGTGGTTTTTCAGCACCTGGAACGCTCAGCGTTACACCATTAACGCGATACTCTTCACCTTTAAAACTGGCAGTTTCGCCGTTTATCAAAGGGATCAGAACCTTAAGATATTCCTTCATATGGCGGGCGGGCTTGTCATATGAGAAACCAAACATGTTCTCAATCACCATCTGGTGAGATAAACCGATACCGAGCGTAAAACGATTATCTGTCATGGCTGCGGCGGTCAGCGCTTGCTGTGCCAACGCAGTAGGATGCCTTGGGTAAGTGGGAGTTACAGCCGTGCCCAGGCCAATACGACTGGTTTCATGACCGATTAATGATAATGCCTGAATCGCATCATAGGAAAAAATATTAGGCATCCAGATACTGTCAAAACCTTTCTTTTCAATAGCCTGACCCTGCTCTACCAATTGTGCCAGAGTAGTTTCTGTACCATCTGCCCCCATTGTGATACCTATACGCATAACGATCCCCTTACCAATATGTTACATATGTTTTGATTTTCGATACCGTAAACCGATAAGCTATCTAATCGCAACTATTAATCTGTAAGCATTAATTTGCAGTCACCTATGACTAACCAATCATCATGATTCGTATCAGGAGTTAAATCACGCATGTCAGACACACAGGAAAGCATAGCCATTTTGGGCGGGACCGGTGATTTGGGAACGGGGCTTGCAATTCGTTGGGCCAAAGCAGGCCACAAGATCATCATTGGTTCGCGCACACAGGAAAAAGCCGACACAGCAGTTGCGGCATTACGATTGATTAGCCCACAAACCGATGTCAGTGCAATGGTTAACGAAGACGCCGCAGCGTCGGGTGATATCGTAGTACTAACCGTGCCTTTTGCACATCAACTCAGTACACTCGAAAGTGTAAAATCAGCGCTAACAGGGAAAATCCTCATCGATGTGACCGTGCCCCTCATGCCACCCGCGGTTGGCAAGGTACAGCTGCCTGCCGGGGGATCGGCGGGCAAAATGGCACAGGATCTGCTAGGTGACGAAGTAATGGTCGTCACAGCATTTCAGAACATTGCAGCACACTTGTTGCAGCAGGATGTAAAGATAGAATGCGACGTGCTGGTGGCGGGCAATAAAAAAATAGCACGAGAAAAGGTAATAGAGCTTGCCGGGCAAGCCGGAATGACCGGGTGGCATGCTGGTCCGATAGAAAATTCTGCAGCAGCAGAAGCCCTGACTTCAATTCTCATCCAGATCAATCGACGCCACGATATCTCACATTCCGGGCTCAAAATAATTGGCCAGGCAGACTCCTGAAAGCTGCTGCGCTGACCCACAAAAGGTAGCCATCTTTATATGCCGCAACCCACCCTGACCATAATACCCGTGACAGGTATGCCAATGATTTCTCCCGGGGATCATCTGGCGGAACAAATTCTGCACGCTCTGGATGCAAACAGGATAATTCTTCAGTCCGGGGATGTTCTGGTTATTGCCCAAAAGATAATATCCAAGGCAGAAGATCGCTGTATTGAGCTCGCTACGATTAATCCTTCCAATGAGGCCATATTGCTTGCGAAGGAGGTGGATAAAGATCCGAGAATTGTGGAACTCATTCTTTCCGAGTCTGACTCGGTTATGCGCAAAAAACCCGGCGTGTTAATCACACGTCATCGATTGGGCCTGGTAGGTGCGCATGCCGGTATAGACCAGTCAAATGTTGACCATGCGGCTGGTGAAAGTGCTCTGTTACTACCCAGGGACCCGGATGCATCTGCAAGTAAGCTTCTGGCTGAACTTATGCAACATGCAGGAGTACAGCTGGGTCTGATAATCTCGGATAGCATGAACCGGCCCTGGCGCATGGGGACCGTAGGCTGCGCTATAGGCAGTGCCGGTATCTCTGTTCTGGATGACTATCGTGGGGGCACAGATATTTTTGGGCGTGAGTTAAAGGTGACCCTGATAAATCGCGCCGACGCAATTGCAAGTGCAGCCACCCTGGTTATGGGTGAAACCACAGAAAAAATTCCACTGGTTATTGTGCGCGGTTTTTCACCAGAGAAAAGCGATAGCACCGCTAAAGACATAATAAGACCGTTAGACGAGGACATGTTTTTGTAGCGCTTGCTGCAATCTCAAAAACAGGTACTGACTGGCACACATGGAAAAATATCTTGCTATAACAGGTGGCGTTGGAGGGGCCAAGCTCGCTTTGGGGCTGAGCAAAGTGCTGGAGGGTGAACAGTTACATTTTGCTGTGAATACCGCGGATGATTTCACGCATCTGGGGTTAAATATCTGCCCCGACATTGATACCCTCATGTATACACTATCTGGTGAAAGCAATACCGAACTGGGCTGGGGAAGAAAGAACGAAAGCTGGCAGTTTATGGATGCCCTAAAACAACTGGGAGAGGAAAGCTGGTTTAATTTGGGGGATCGTGACTTATCCGTACACATTATTCGTACCCAAAAACTTCGCGCTGGACAACAGTTGACAGAAATTACCCAGGCTTTGTTTGCACAATTCGGAATTAAAGCATCTGTTTTTCCAATGACGAACGATTCTGTGAGCACCCGGGTGACAACCGAAGCCGGTACGATTTCTTTTCAACACTATTTCGTGAAAGAACAATGCGTACCAAAAGTGCAAGGCTTTAGCTTCGAGGGTGCAGAGACAGCAAGGGTTAATCCCGGCATTCAGCAATTGCTGCTGGATGAGGATCTACATGGCGTAATACTGTGTCCGTCCAATCCCTACGTGAGTATAGACCCTATGCTCAGCTTGCCGGGGATGCGCGATTTGCTACACAATTGTAAGGCGCCGGTAATTGCCGTGAGCCCTATTATTTCCGGTCAGGCGATAAAAGGGCCTACAGCCAAAATGATGCAAGAATTATCCATCCCCAGCACTGCAAGCGCTGTCGCCCACCATTATTCGGACTTTCTGGACGGATTTGTGCTGGATTCAAGCGATGCCGGTTTAAAAAATGCAGTCGAACAACTTGGATTGAGTGCTTTTACCACTCAAACTCTCATGGTAACGTTACAGGATCGCATTCAGCTGGCTGAAGCTTGTCTGAATTTCATTAATTTACTGCACCGCTCCTAGTATGTAAGGATCATTATGTACGGACGGTACGGAACCACGCGCCCGGGCGCGTTGGCATACCCCAGAGGGGGACATAACTGTGTGGGCACTGGTACCTTTAAAAATACTGGATCAGGTTAAAAACAGGCTCGCCACAGTTCTCACGGCCGAGGAGCGTCACGGTCTGGTGGTCGCCATGCTCAAGGACGTACTCGATGCATTGTGTAACTCCCCTGAGCTTACCGGCGTTTTACTGGTCACCCGTGAACCAAAAATTCAATCCCTGTTGTCATCACACCCAAACCTGCATTTTTGGCAGGAACCAGCGAATTGCGATCTGTCGGCCAGCATCAGGGCTGCATCAAACCATCTCAAAGACGGCCTCAATGCGAGTGGCGTAATGATCGTCCCCGCAGACGTACCGATGATTACCACAGTTCATGTGGGCCGTTTATTGCAAGGACACAAAAAAATAACCCTTGTTCCAGACGACCGCGAACTGGGGACCAACTGTCTTATCTGCACACCACCCAACAATATCCCTCTTGTTTACAACGGAACCAGTTTCATTCCGCACCTGACAAGCGCAAAAATCCTGAACCTGGATCCAGCAATAGTACATTGTGAGGCCTTCGGTCTGGACATTGATACACCGGAAGACCTTACCCGCCTGGCATACAGCGTGGGTACAACCCATACCGGAACATACATGCAAAGCACCGGGATAAGTACCCGGATGCTCAACCAAGCTTACAAAATACGTACAGGATAATCTGAATCATATGAATACCACTCTGGAGAGAGCCTTGCTGGGCAAATTACCCAGTGACGCAGAAGCCCTCGAATTTGCCGAAATGAGTGACACCGCTCATCTCGCAAAAATTGCTACGCAGTTGCGAGATGCGGGGCATAACAATGTCATCACTTACTCAAAAAAGGTATTTATTCCACTAACCTATCTTTGCAGGGACGTGTGCCATTATTGCACTTTCGCCCAAACCCCCAAACACATCGAGTTTGCATACATGCCACCGGAAAAGGTGCTCGAATCGGCGCGCGAAGCCGCTGCACTGGGTTGCAAAGAGGCCTTGTTTACTTTGGGAGAAAAACCTGAGCTACGCTACAAGGCTGCGCGGACAGCCCTGGCTGAAATGGGATATTCAACCACTCTTGAATATCTGGCTGATATTGCCGGACAGGTATTCCGGGAAACCGGACTTTTACCACATCTTAACCCCGGCAACATGACTCAAGAGGAACTCGAAATTTTAAAAGCTGTGGCACCTTCAATGGGCATCATGCTGGAGTCTTCCTCCGATCGGCTAACAGAAAAAGGCATGCCGCACTATGGATCGCCCGACAAAGTTCCTGCTACACGCCTGGAAACTATTGCATTGGCTGGCAGGAATAAAGTGCCCTTTACCTCTGGAATTCTCATCGGCATTGGTGAAACCCGACTGGAGCGCATCGAGTCTCTGCTGGACCTGCGAAAACTCCATGCCGAGTTTGGCCATATTCAGGAAATCATAATCCAGAATTTTCGTGCCAAAGAAGGCACGCTTATGTCCAGGGCACCCGAACCGGACCTGAACGAATTACTCTGGTCGATAGCCGTTGCACGTATAATTTTTGGCAGCGATATGAGCATACAGGCCCCGCCTAATCTTAGTCCTGGTGTACTGCCCCAGCTAATTCAGGCGGGCATTAATGATTGGGGCGGCGTATCTCCGGTAACTCCGGATTTTGTTAACCCGGAAGCACCCTGGCCACACCTGGATGAGCTGGCAAGGGAAACTGCAGCCTGTGGCAAGCTACTGCAAGAGCGGCTTACTATCTATCCACAATACATAAAGAGTAAGGACTGGTTACACGAGGATTTACGAACTCGCGTGATGCATATGAGTGATGCCGCTGGTAATCCGCGTGTTGATCATTGGTCTCCAGGTGAGGATGACGCTCTGCCCAGGCTCGAACTGGAACTGATAAAGCAGCGGCCTAAAAATGTCTCCAGGGATATTTCTGAAATTATAGCCCGGGTGCAAACAGGTACGAGCTTGTTAAAGGAAGACGACATTGTGCGTTTGTTTGGCGCTCGAGGTGATGATTTCAGCGCAGTCACACAGGCGGCAAACGCGATTAGAAAAACTGTTAACGGGGAAACTGTTACTTTTGTTGTAAACAGAAACATTAACTACACCAATGTTTGTTACTTTAAATGCCAGTTTTGCGCATTCTCCAAAGGTAAGCTTTCGGAAAACCTTCGCGGTCGACCCTACGATCTGGACGCCGGGGAGATACAGCGACGAGTCAAGGAAGCATGGTCGCGTGGGGGAACAGAAGTGTGCATGCAAGGTGGAATCCACCCTGAATATACCGGCGCTACCTATCTGGAAATTCTTAAGACCGTCAAGGAAGCGGAACCGGATATGCACATTCATGCTTTTTCTCCACTGGAAGTGTGGCAGGGTGCGGCAACCTCCAACATGTCGCTGGAGAATTACCTCAAGGAACTGAAGAGTGCCGGGCTGGGTACCCTTCCCGGAACCGCTGCCGAGATTCTGGACGATGAAATTAGGGATATCATCTGTCCCGACAAGATAAATACGCAGCAATGGCTGGAAGTTATGGAAACCGCCCACAAGGTGGGCTTTAACACCACCGCAACAATTATGTACGGACATGTGGAAGCGCCAGTAAACTGGGCACGGCACCTTATAAAAATCCGCGATCTGCAGATTAAAACCGGTGGTTTTACCGAGTTCGTACCCCTGCCCTTTGTACACATGGAAGCTCCGATGTATCTGCGCGGGAATGCCAGAAAAGGACCGACATTCCGGGAGGCAGTGCTTATGCACGCCGTTGCGCGACTGGTTTTACATCCGCACATTTCCAATATTCAGGCATCCTGGGTGAAGCTGGGCCATGAGGGCGTCACCGCATGCCTGAATGCTGGCTGCAACGACATAGGTGGAACCCTTATGAACGAGAGCATTACACGCGCGGCAGGCTCTGAACACGGACAGGAAACTTCGCCGCGGGCCATGATTAAGCTAATTGAGTCAGCAGGACGAACACCAAGACAACGCACTACTGCTTATGGCGAAGTAAGTAAACAGATGCAGAATGTCGGCCTGGCGGCAGGAACCCTGATAGATATTATCAACACCCCCGCGCACAAGTATGAACGCAAGCGCAAAGGCCCACTGTTGCGCAATACGCCAGAGGTAAAAAAAGGGGTCAGGTTCAATTAAAAAAGAGTCAGGTCCACTAAATGGACCTGACCCCTTTTTTGGTTTCAACTTCAACACTGAAGATCAGTGGCAGAATGAGCACGGCAAAGATCACCAGGCTCGCAAATGCCAGCATCCACAAGGTGCCTTGCAAACCCCAGATACCAAGTGTGTATCCCACCATTGGTCCGCTAATCACAAAGCTGCCACGAAAACCGAAGCTAGCCAGCGAGTTTGCGGTAGCACGATAGACGCTCTCAATTCTACGGTTAAGCGCCTCTCTCAATACCACCATGCCGAAACCCCGGGCGACAAAAAACATCAGTGCCGACGCCAGCCCTCCAGCAATGGAGAATTCAGCCAGACCGATATACCCGAACACAGGTAACAGCCCAACGATCACCAGCAAGGCGGTGGTACCAATACGGTCTTCTGCGTAATGCGCGCTGCGCCCAGCAACCGCCGCAGACAACATCAGAATGGCCCACAAGTAACCAAAGTTTTGGACATGCAAGCCCTGGTCCAGCCACAATCTTTGCAACAGCCACACTGCATAAAAAGTGGTGAGACTCCAGATACACAAGGACAAAAACACATACCTGAGCAGGCTTTCTCCAAGCAACAAGCGCCTTAATATCATGCCAAAGTTCCGCACATGACTTTCACTCCTCAAACGCTCGCCGGGAGGTTCGTATAGCGAAAGCGCTACCAGGAACGGCATCCAGCCCACTGCCACCTGTACATATACTGCGACGTCATACGACCAATACAGAAGTACAATACTACAGACTACCGAAGCAATAGCTTCTGCCACAGTATGCGCAGTGTACAAACGACCAACAACTTTTCTCTGTCGCTCAGGGCTACGACCCAGAGCAATTTCAGTGTCATACAGAAGTGCCAGGTCTGATCCTGACACCAGGCTCACACCAAGGCCCAGACCAATCTCAAAAAACATAAGCGAGACAAAGTCATCAGCCACCAGTAATAGTGAGTGCCCGATTCCCAGAAACAGTGCACCTACTACAAGCGTTTGCTTTCGGCCGAGTACGTCCGCCAAATATCCTGAAGGGATCTCCATGAGCAATACGACCGCTGCGAATATGGCCTGCAACAGAAATACATCCTGCAAATCCAGCCCCCGCGTTTCAAAGAAGGGAACCAACACCGGCATTATTACCAGAAAGACACCACAAAACCCCAAAAGCAGCGTTTTGTTGACATTGGCTTTGAGTTGAAGCCTTTCCTGATTTGAAAGTTCTATTGTTTTCATCTTTCTATTCACTAACCAGCGTAAAAGTAGTTTTGGCGTTTATCGCACCCAAAAACGAAAAAACCCCGAAGGTTGAAAGACACTTCGGGGTTTTAAGGAAACTTGATATTTGTCTCTAAACTAACCTCCGGAGCATGCTCCTTTCAGAATCGATACTTGCGCATAGCCGGTCATCGCCCACGGACGATCGGCGCATGACTGCGTATCGAAATCTTTTTGCGTAATAAAAATTGCGGAAATCATTTTGTTTATAACATTCGAAAAATTTCAGGCGCGAACAATGAACCTGTTAGCACGGTTTGTCAACACTGATCGATGTTATTGTGAAGCTGAACGCACTTATTCAAAAAACCACTCGGTTTGAATATCCAACTCCTCGGGATCAAGACTAAGGGTATACATCTCACCCGCCAGCCAGGTACTGAAGTGATCATCAATGTGTTGGCTTTCGGCGCGACCGCTATTTCCACTAGCGGCGACAAAACGTGGATGGCCGGGATCGGCCAGATCAACCACCAGCCGATAGGCCGGGCCATGATAAACGCGAAATGCTGATTCGCCCGAGCCGCGTTCCGCAGCCGGGCCTTCACCCATATGTACTGCCATTCGCAAAGTGGTAGCGCTACCTCCAATGGCTTCGGGTCCAATTTGCATGTGGGACCAGTGATCAAATTTGCGCAAACTGTGCCAAAAATGAATCTTATGCAACGTACCCCACTGCCAATCATCCGGATTATTGCCAAGCTCGCTTATCAGGTTCTGCATGGTCTGAACCATATGAGACTGCACAACCGACTTTAACAGCGCAGTATGGGCAAGCCAGGGTGAATCAGGTTTCATCAAATCGGAAATGCTAAAACGATTTAATCCAGGTGCCCCAAGTGGTAATACTGAAATCAGCGAGGCATCCAGGCCATCAAGTTCGAGTGATTTTTTAAGAAAGTCCAGATGCCAGGCTCGATGCATAAAACTGTAAAATACACACGCACCACTGGACTCCGGATTACTTCGAATATCCCAGCTGCCCAAAATTGTACCGGCCCTGGCGATCAAGCCATCCTGATCCTCTTGCTCATCACACTGCAGAAACTGCAGAATGTCAGGGAGGTGTTGGCGGGCATAGGTGTCAACGTAGTCCACTTGCAGGGCTTCAAATCCCGCAGCGGACCAAAGTTGTTTTTCTTCGACAGATTGCTGCAAACGTTCAAAAATGCGGTTCGCGCGTGCCGGTGATGCCGGAAAATTATGAATCGGAAATAAACCGGTATCACCCATCGTATCGTTGTTTGCCGTTGCAGTGAATCCACAATCCGGATTATGTTCCACCAGCATTTCATCCGCAGTAGAGAGCTGAAAATTATACTCAGCTTTCCACCCGGGCAACGGGAGCATTCCAGTTACCCCTTCCCGTTTGGGCAGGGTCGCAACAATCCATCGGCGCAAATCGTCGTGTTTATCGACGCAAATAATATTATTGACCAGTGGTGTTACGTCATTCTCAAATAGATAAGCACCAAACTCCTCGCTGTCTTTGGCCAGCAAACATCGAGCCAAAGTGCCTGCAGAGCTTGGCAATTGGTCAAGATTCCACCGCACCGAGGTTTGATACATCGACTCACCCCCTGCTACCCTGGAAACCGGGGCTGAAATTAATCCCAGTGATTGCATCAACGGTTCCAGCAAGGGACCGTGCGAACCCCTCGAAACGGAAACAAGAACATCAGCAGCGTCCTTAACCCTTATGGTTTCGGTTCTGTGTTCAAGCGGCTGCCAGCCACTTGCACTCAAAATATTCTCGCCTTTTACTTTTTCGACATACACATCGTAATTGTCGACAAAACCCGTGGTGAGGCCAAAGGCCAGGTCACGATTGTGGCCCATCATAAAATAGGGCATACCTGGAAACGACGCACCAAAAGCATCCCAGGACTGAGCAGACAAATGTATGTAAAAAAAAGTATTTGGGATGGAGTGTGGCTGATGTGGATCAGTCGCAAGCATCGGCATACCCGAACGGGAATGCTTACCTGTGATCGCCCAGTTGTTACTACCGGAAACCGGTGATACAGCAGGCATTTCCGGATAAAGCAGACGACAAATATCAGGGTCGATAGCTTTGTAGGCTTCCTGTAACTCTGCTGCGATTGAATAATCTTCGGAAGAGAACCTGCGCACCTGCTGACGCCATCGTTCTACGCCATGTTGCGACATTAACTTTGCAAGCAGAATTTTCTCGGTCCAGGTGCGATGCTGAAACCAGTTGGTAAAGCGGTATCTGGAAGCGATATCTTCTGGCGTAAAGTGCCTGGGCTCGGTTCCTGCATGTAAAAATTCCGCTGGCACCTCATCCAGACTGTCGACATAGGCATTAATACCACTCAAATAGGCGTCAACGATCCAGTCACCAGAAGATTCAGGTACACCCAGACGTGCAGCGGGCACATCAAAGGTACGCAATACCGCGTCCTGATGTACAAATTTCTTACCCAGTACAGAGGCAGCTTCACCATTAGCAAACAGGCTACTTAAGTGCGCCTGCCATAAACGCTCATACCCTGCAGCGTACCCCATACCAGCAAAAGCATCGTATTGACTCGCAGCATACACGTGAGGAATGCCAAGGCTGTCCCAACAAATACGCATGGGGGCAGACAAGCCAGCAAGTTTTAGCTTGAGATTTTTTGGTTGCATAATATAAAACGCCGCTCAAGGCTGTTTACCAAAAAGAGCCGCTCAAGGCTGTTTACCAAAAAAACCTGGAGGATTCAGGCGCGACGACCTTTAACCAGATCGCGCAATCGGTCCATAAGCGTGTCGTATTTAAGATCACTGAACTCACCCGCATCAAAATACATTCCTTCACACTGCGGGCAGGTTTCATACCATATGTGCGTTTGTTTTTCGTCGGCGACCTTGTTCATTGTTACCTGGCATTCGGGACACTGTACGTTGTCAATTTTGTCGTGTTCCTTACCAATCCTGGTATCTCCCCGGTCCAGTGCTTCAGACATCCATTCTTTTTTCATTTCAAGAAGAACGTCAGGCTTACACCATAGCCCGTAACAGTTGGTACACCTTTGCACTGAAATCTTGCGCCCGTAGTTTCTTGTCTCCATATCGGAGCTACATTTAGGACACTGCATATACTTTCCCCATTGGTCTGCCGGTAATTCCTTCCAGTTTCTCTATACAGCGCAGAAAGTCAATGCTCTGAGCACAGACTAGCCGGATGTTGCATGTCGCATCATGCTCAAATAGCCGGGTTTTAGTTCCATTTGGGGGCCATAACCCTTTTTTATCAGCACTGCATGCATGCGCTTGAGCGTATAACACGGACAGGACACCTGAAGATGGTGCTCCAGATGATAGTTTACGAAATAAGGTGCGAGAATCATTCGTTCCAACAAGTTTGCGTGGATGGTACGCGTATTGCGCAATCGGTCATCATTGTCAGGTACCGCGCCATGTTCGCCAATGTTACGAAGCCGCGTAATCAGCTGATACCATGTCAATGAGGGCAGCACCCAGAGCAATAGATACAGGTACCAGTGCCCGGTCAGGGTAAAACCGGCAATGAAGACCAGATTAATTAATAGATTGGGGCCGAATCTTCTTAATCCCCTCTCAACTCGCGTTCTGATTCTGCCAGCATCCTGCCCCATTACGCGGTTAAACAGCGCTTTTCGTTGCTTGTATGCGGTTTGCCCGCTGAGATCCCGTATTACTTTTCGCCAAAAACTCTCACGACTTACGGGAAAAGGGGCAGACAAAGGTAAATCCGGATCATTTTCCTGTTGTGTATATCGATGGTGCTCCAGATGATAGCGCCGATATGGCACCACTGATGCTCCAAGCAGGGGGCGATTCAAAATCCACTCACACACCCAATCGTTAAGCTTGCGGTTTTTATACAACAAAAAGTGTGCTGCATCGTGGTTAAGAATCTCCAGTCCCAATTGCCTGGCACCAATCAAAATAATTCCAAGACCAATGGTCAGCGGATTGGTCCAGATACTGCATACCACCCAAATGAGAAGAATGCTGGCCCAGCAATGCACAATCAGCCAGGTAGACCGCCAGGCAGATAGAACCCTGAAGTCCTTCATCTCTTCTCGGGACAAGTATGCTGTTGGTCGTCGAACACTAGCCATACGAACAGTCTACACTTCAGGCTAAATTTTCAAAGTTTTAAAATAGTGCTCCGCATCGCCAAGGTGATGCGCGCGCATCGCTGCACACAAATTTATCGATTCCAGTGTTTGGGTTAGCGAACGGCGGGCACCCAGCAGTGTATCAATCCGGGTAACAAAAAAATCGTTAACCATCTGCGCATCTTTTGCACTACAGAAGCCGCTCGCATAACGCGGAAAGCGTTGCAGTCGACTCTGGGGAACACGCGGTACTATGCGATCAAAGTTGGTAGTCAGCCATAGCCAGTTGTTTTCCGGGAATTCACCACCACCCAATGGCTCGAGAAGCGCGGGAACTTCATTAATCTTTAGCCGCGCATCAAACACCATCACCCGGGCAGCGAGTGTACTCTCTTCGGTATTAGCACCTGCCAGAGCCTGCAACATGGCATTACGTATTACCGAGCGTTCGGTTTTATGAAACAGCGTCTGAATTCGCTCTACAACACTGCCAAAACCGGTTTCCCTTGCAGATACATCTTCAATGGCAATGGTCAATGCAATTGCCATGTTATCCCACTGCACAGTTTCCAGTCTATCCTCGGAGCTCAAAAATTCTATAGCTTTCTTTGCCAGTCGCTCGCGTACTGTCACATCCCTGCCGAAGCGCGCTACAAACCCGGTTACCTCTCTTTTGATGTTTTCCTGGCTTGGTGTTAGTCGGTCTTTGTTGTTGAGATCAACCAGCAATCCTGAATAACTGTCTACAATAAGCGCAGCAGAATTCTGTTTAGCCTCAGCACTTAAGCGGTCGTGTATCCATGACCACAGTGGCATGGGTGCAGTTACAACCGCCTGATTGTTACTGCGCAACATGGCGGGAATCGCCTGCATGTAATCAGAGAAACCGGTTTTACCAGCAGACACACTTGCAGCGATACTGTCAGAAAAACTTAACTGTTCGCCTTCGGAAAGCTGATCAAAAGCACCAGCAAGCTGTGCGAGACTTTTAGAATCCAGAGCCCATCTGTAGTACCCCATACCATTACCGTTAGGGATAACCCAGTCTGGACATGCTGGCAGGCTGATTTTTGTTTCCGTTTTGCCCAGCAATTCACACTGCGAGCTACGTTGCCCATCTACTTCCACGGCGTAACACAGCGGCAGTCGCCAGCTCTGATCCTTTTCAGCAGTCGAGCCCAGCGGCAAATATCTTTCCTGTTTCACCCGAAGCTGCGCACCCCCGTCATCACATTCAACGTTTACGTTTACAAGCGGTACGCCTCTTTGATTAATAAAAGAGGAAAATGCTTCCTTTACCCCGGCCACACCGGTTGAATGCTCAACCGATTCAAAAAAGTCCACTGCAGTGGCGCTGCCATAAGGAAAACGCTCCAGATGATAATGCACAGCCTCCTGAAATTTCTCTGGACCGACAAAAGACTCAAACATTCGAAGTACGGCGCCGCCCTTTTGATACGTAATTCCGTCAAAAGCACTAAGGATGTCATCAGAGTTATTTACTGCTTCGCCTATTTTGCGCACGCTGGCCAGACTGTCATTCGACATCACTGCTATGGCACTGCTTTGTAAGCCACTGTCAAATTTGAATTCGGGATGCACTGCATTCGCCGCACGCGTACCAGCCCAGGTTGCAAAAGATTCATTCAGCCAGATATCGTTCCACCACGGCATGGTTACGCGATTACCAAACCACTGATGCGCCAGCTCATGGGCATGCACGCCAATGTACGCCTTTTTCTGACTCGCAGGAGAGTCTTCATTGATTAGCAACAAATTATCACGATAGGTTATCAAACCGGCATTTTCCATCGCACCAAAGGCAAAATCAGGTACAGCAACGATGTCCAGCTTTTTAAAGGGATAAGGCACTCCAAAATAGCGCTCCAGTTCCAATACCAAATCTGCCGAGCCCGCCAGTGCGACTCTAATCTTGTCTCCATTTCCTCTTGAGGTAATGCCCCTGAGTGGAAGTGGTGTACTGCGTAGATCGGTAGCCGGAATGTCTTCCCAGGTTACAATTTCCCAGGGACCAACCACAAAGGCTAGCAAATATGTCGGAAGTACAGGTGTCCGTGCATATTTGGTGGTTCGCCAGCCCTCTGCTTCCACTTCACTTATCACGGGTGTATTGGTAACAGCAACAAATTCCGAACGGGTTTTAATCGAAATATCAAAAGTGGTTTTGAACCTGGGCTCATCAAATCCCGGAAAGACCCTGCGCGCAGAAATCATTTCAAGTTGGCTCGTTGCATACCGAACACCATCCGCCTTAACCACATGCAAACCCAACAAATCATTTGCAAAAGGTGCTTCGTATTCAAAGCCAATGGAGACATCACCCGCCGCGATGGTCTGCCCAAATTCCAGGCGTGATGTTCCGTAGCTTTCTTTTTGCGAGAAACTGGCAACGGGCAGTTCAAGCTTTTGGTCATCTGCATGTACAAGCCAGATCTTCTTCATTTCTATGCTGTCCGAATGCAACCACAATCCATCCATGTCCTGATGCAGGGTTAGCTGTATTACAGCACTACCTGAAAAACTATCCCGATCAGGATCAATGACCAGATCCAGCTGATAGTGGGTGGGGGAAGCATGTCCGGGTAACTTCCCCAGTGGTATGTCGTTTGCACTTGAGCGTGTCCGGGCTGTTTCTGTTTCAGCTAGTACATCTGATTCTTCCGCCTCTTTGGTACAGGCGGATAACAAGCCAGTGCACAATAGAAGCAAGGCTAATAACAAGCGTGATGTAAATAGATGTGACGACATACATATTGTCCCCTATATAAATGTAGCCAATTCCTTTAGCGAATATTTTTGAATATCCGGAACCCTGGCCCCTGTTTCGGGATATCCGGCCACCAGAATCAGAAAGGGCTTTTCATGCAGGGGTCTGTCCAGTAAACCATTCAGAAACTTCATGGGGCTGGGTGTATGAGTAAGCGTCGCTACACCTGCATTATGCAGAGCGGTGATTAACATCCCCGTGGCAATACCTACGGATTCCGGCGTATAGTAATTTTTGTGCTTATTACCCTGCGCATCAATATTAAACTTTCGCGCAAATATAACAATCAGGTGCGAGGCAGTTTCCAGAAAAGGTTTTTTATCATTCGTTCCCAACGGAGCAAGCGCATCCAACCACTGTTGGGAAGCTCGCCGGGTATAGAACTCTCTTTCCTCAAGCTCTGCTTCCTCTCTAATGCGCTTCCGTAATTCAGGTTTGCTAACCACAACGAAATGCCAGGGTTGCATATTCGCACCGCTTGGAGCGCTACCTGCACTCAAAATGGCATTCTTTATGACAGCGGGAGGCACTTTTTTCGTGGAATAGTCGCGTACTGTACGACGCTTTTTAATCTGATAAAGAAACTGTTCCGATCGCTCAAGCATCTGCTGTTCCGGAAGTTTTTCCCACTCATAATTTCGGTATGGATAGCGCACGCTGTTGTTTTCCTTCCAAGATTGAGCTTATCCGCATAGGATGTTGAGACGACATGGTCATTATCTGGACAAAAATATAATACATGAGCAACGATACAACAAACCTGGTATACCCCTACGCAGAGCATCCGGCCCACGGCGGCACCCTTCAGATAGCAGCAGGTGTGTACTGGCTGACCATGCCCCTTGAGGGTTCGCTGGACCACATAAACCTGTATTTACTGGAGGATAACGACGGCTGGTATGTCGTGGACACCGGCTGGAATGACGCACGTACCATGGATTTGTGGCAGCAGATCTTCGCCAGCGCCTTAAACAACAAACCTGTAAAAGGTGTAATTTGTACACATATGCATCCCGACCACACAGGTAATGCGCTGGCAATCACTGACATATACCAATGCGATCTGTATATGACGCAAGCGGAGTACTATCAGGCCAGGAGTTTCTCCAGCATGGTTACACAAGTTGGTTCTAACTGGCACTTCGAAAACTTTTACCATCGTGCCGGTATGACCAGTAAAGCGCTCGAGCAAATGCAGCAGAGCTGGACATCTCGCAAGGAAGCCGGTTTTAGCATGCCGCAAATGCCCCCGGGATACCGTCGATTACGCGACGGCGACAACCTGAAAATCGGTGGCTCAAATTGGCAAATTATTGTGGGTTCAGGGCACTCGCCGGAACACGCCTGTTTGTACAACGCCACTCTGGGCATTATGATTTCAGGAGACCAGATACTGCCGGTTATAACCTCAAACGTAAGCATTCACCCCAGCGAACCAGAGGCTAATCCCCTACATGACTGGATGGTTTCCCATGACAAATTTATGTCCACACCAGCAGATACCCTGATATTACCGGCGCACAACCTGCCTTTTTACGGAGTTCGCGAGCGCCTGCGAGATTTGGTAAACCACCATGAAGATCGCATGCTTGCTATAGAAGAACACTGTCTTACGCCCTGTGTGTCGACTGAGCTGCTACCGGTATTGTTCAAGCGCAAACTCGATGGCCGCCAGGTAATGATGGCTTTGGGTGAAGCCATTGCACACATACATTTGTTGATGGCGCGCAACCGCCTCGCTCGCGAACTAAGGGCAGATGGACGATATTACTACCGCTCCATCGATCCCGATCTAAAACGGCGGTCGCACTCGGAAGACCATGATCTGCCAGACGACACACCCATTCTTGTTTAAGTACAGGCATAGTGTAATGAGCCAATACATTGAGTAGACGCACCAGGCACTGGAAACACAAAGCCTCGATTAGTATGTACCAGACCATGCGCTGGGCACAACGGCGCCTGCCACCAGGTATTCGTACATTGACGGGACTGTTGTTAATGGGATGCGGCGTATTGGGATTTTTACCGGTACTCGGTTTTTGGATGTTTCCCCTGGGAATTGTAGTGCTTTCCCTGGATTACCCCCCGCTGCAAAGAAAAATTGAACGCAAACTCAAAGCGGTGGCACGTGTTCATCGGATGGATCGCGTATCTTCCCCCGGCACATCCGAATAGGCTATACCATCAGGCATTCAACCCGGTTGCTTCAAATCCCCTCGCAGTTTATCTTCCCCTAATAACAACAAAACCGGTAGCGGGAGATAGTAATGGGCATAAGCAGCACACTGGGTACCCTTGGCAATTTTGGACACCTGGTAAGGATAAAGAAACACCTTCAACCTCGCCCCGCCGAAACGCTTGATTCTATTGGTTTACAACTCGAACAAAACGCCAGTAACTATCCCGACCACAGCATGCTGGTTTTTGATAGCAGGGAATACACATGGGCAGAATTTAATAAACTGTGTAATCGATACGCGCACAGTATCAAGGCAGCAGGCATCAACAAGGGTGACACAGTAAGCCTGATGATGGAAAACCGGCCGGAATTTTTGGCCTGCATGATCGCAATACAAAAACTTGGGGCAACCGCGGCCCTAATCAATACCAATCTCACTGGGAAACAGCTAACACACTGCATCACAGTTACTGAGTCCAGTCTGTTTATTGTCGGTGAGGAAAGTTGTTCTGCCGTTGAAGGCACCCTGTCCGAAATCGACTTAAACCAGGAAACAGGTTATCTATATGTCAAAGACAAAGGTGTGCTCCCCTGCCCGCACTGGGCTCGTGATCTGGACGTGCTAAGCCAGAATGCCGGGGAGAACAACCCCGACGATACTACTGGCGTGCAACTGGGAGATAACGCTCTGTACATTTTCACTTCTGGCACAACGGGTTTACCAAAGGCCGCCCTGCTTTCTCACCTCAAGTTTCTTGGTAGCAGCAAAATGGCGGCAATAGCAGGATTTAAATGTACACCGGCTGATCGCATCTATATCTGCCTACCCCTATACCATGCTACGGGTTTGATGATCGGCTTTGGCGCTGCTCTCAATTCAGGTGCTTCGGTGTTTTTGAGACGAAAATTTTCAGCTAGCAATTTTCTGCAGGAAGTGCGGGAACACAATACCACCTGCTTTATATATATTGGGGAGATATGTCGCTACCTTCTTGGCCAGCCGGCGAGCCACACGGATGCCAACAACCCGCTGGTAAATATTATGGGTAATGGTTTACGCCCCGACGTTTGGCACGAATTTAAAAACCGTTTTGGTATTAAACGCATCTCTGAGTTCTACGGCGCCAGTGAAGGTAACGTTGCCTTCGCTAATCTGCTGAACAAGGATTGCACCATTGGAATGACCACTTCCAGCATTGCCCTGGTGAAATATGATGTGGATAACGACGCGCTGGAAAGAAATCCGGACGGTACCCTTATTCAGGTCAAAAAGGGTGAACCAGGACTGCTGATCGGAGAAATTAACGCAGCTCAACGCTTCGAAGGTTATACCAACAAGGAAGCCAGCGAAAAGAAAATTATCCGTAATGCGTTCAAGGATGGCGATGCGTGGTTTGATACTGGTGACCTGATAAGGGAAATTGATGTCGGATTCTCCGTTGGTCGCAGCCACTATCAATTTGTAGACCGACTGGGTGATACCTATCGCTGGAAGTCAGAAAACGTTTCCACTAATGAAGTTGGCGAGATTATCAACCAGCACCCGCAAATACATTTGTCCAACGTTTACGGCGTAGAGGTGCCGCACGTGGATGGCCGGGCGGGCATGGCAACACTTATTCTTGACGAGGGTTGTGCCGAGTTGGATATGGCCAGTCTGGCGCAACATGTAAATCAAAACCTGACCAGCTATGCGCGACCCGTATTTATACGCGTTCAAAAGGAACTGGACGTAACCGGCACGTTCAAGATGCTAAAAGGTGAAGCGCGCAAGCAGGGTTTTGATATTCACCAGATAAGCGATCCGGTGTATGTAATGAAACCAGGTACGCAGGAATACATATTACTGGATGCGGATTATCTGGAAGTCATTAGAGCCGGTCAGGCAGGATTTTAACCCCACAGACACCAAAAAAACCCTTTCTTCGGAATATCCGGGCAGACCAAACCGAAGAAAGGGTTAAACGCTTCCCTGAGAGGATGGAAGCGCAGGAGTGAAAGAAAGAGGAAGCAATCACACCTTCTGTTACACAATACATATGCCAGATGAATGCAATCTGAACGTGGGAACTAAATTGGGGTCTTCTACCTGGGCTGGTTGCCTCTGGTATTTTGCACGCTCTAAAGTACGATACTCAACATATGCGCCCGGTGATCATTTACCTTATCCACGTAACGCAGACCGGCGTCTGCATAGTAGCGGGTGTACGGTCCTACGTTGTATGCATGTAGCGCGCACTGATCGTCACCACATTTATCCCTGTAATACGAGAGAATTTGTGCACCGCAGTAAATATTTTCAGCAGGATCGGACAAATCAGAGGTTCCACAAAATCCACCCCAGTAATCCGGTCGTACCTGGGCAGGGCCAATGGCACCAACCCCGGAAACCACGTGTTTGCGAAATGAGCTTTCTGTGAATACCAGGCTAGCTATCAGTTCTGTGGATAAATCGTGGCGTTTGGAGGCTTCCAGTATCCAGTTGGAAAATTCACCGGCAAGCTTTGGATCAACCTCAAATGCAACACTGATACGGTTAGCAAGCAGGGAGGTTTTATCACTCCAGCGGGCTTTGGCGTCTGGATTGGCCGGTGTAGCAAAGGCCATACGGTCAACCCCACCATCACCGGCGAGGGTGCCTACCGATATCGCAACAATAAAAGCCAGACAAACCGCAGCCAGCTGCGCTCGAACGAGAAGGGGCATTTTTTGCAGGATGCTAATCCCGGCTGAGCGGACATCCCTGCTTAGTGTGCTTATCTGTAGAAGTAGTTTAGTCAAAATATTTCCCTTCGCATGATGCAATGCACAATGTCGATTTTTTGCTATTACTTCAAAACCGCGCGCGCATTTTATATGCACTGCCTCGCGTTACAAGTGGTATTCTAGATATTCTTCACTATATTGCTGTAGCGAGAATGTATGAAAAGTTCAGATGTTAGTGGTCACTTACGCTGTGCTACCATCCAGGCTTGGACGATGCGCTTACAAATCTTTACAAGCTCACTATTTGGAATATAAACATATTTTTTATAACTTTTTTACCAAGAGAATCAATTCATGACCCTGCCCAATTCTGAATCTCCCCTTTCCGAAGGTGCTGCACTACTTCAAAACCCACTAACCAACAAAGGGTCTGCGTTTACGCTTGATGAGCGCGAAAGACTGGGATTACAGGGCTTGCTACCTGCTGCGTGCACTACCATCCAGCAACAGGCGGACCGTATTTATGCACATCTTTCAAAACTTGAAGATCCGCTGGATGTTTATATCGAACTTGCGGCGCTACAGGACAGAAATGAAACGCTTTTCTACTATCTTCTGCGTGCCCATCTTCTGGAGTATATGCCCGTGGTTTATACACCCACCGTTGGCCTGGCAACACAAAAATTCAGCTCCATATTTCGCCACAGACGTGGTGTATGGATTACTCCGGATCACCGCGGAAAGATAAGGACTGTTCTTAATAATGCCGCACATGGGCGAAACATCAAGTTGATGGTAGTAACGGATAACGAGTCGATTTTGGGCATAGGTGATCAGGGTGCAGGGGGTATTGCGATCTCGATCGGAAAACTTTCCCTGTACACCACCGCTGCGGGAATCGATCCTAATTCCACTCTCCCGGTCAGTCTGGACGTAGGTACCAACAACACTGAACTATTAGGCGATCCCAACTATCTGGGTTGGCCGCACGAGCGAATACGCGGAGAACAATACGATACCCTGGTTGATGAGTTCGTTGACGCAGTAAAAGAATTGTTTCCCGAGGCGCTCATCCAGTGGGAAGACTTTCGAAAGGACAACGCCCTGAACATTTTGGCAAGGCACCAGCATCGTGTACTTTCCTTTAACGATGATATGCAAGGTACAGGTGCAATAACGCTCGCAGGGATTCTCAGTGCTCTGCGCTTACTGAAATCCGAACTTACCGACCAGAGAATTGTAATTTATGGCGCAGGTGCTGCCGGTTTTGGTATCGCAGGGCAAATCAAAGCCGCACTGCGGCTTAAGGGTGTAGCTGAGCATGATCTGGAAAATCACATCGCCGTACTCGACTCGGGTGGTCTGTTGGTTGATGATCGCGAGTATCGGGATCACTATAAAAAGAATTTACAGTGGACATTGAAAGGGGCACAAAACTACGGCCTGGGTGATCCGGAGAAGCGAAACCTTAGTGAGGTGGTGGAAGGTTTTAAACCCACCATACTAATCGGCAGTTCCGGCCAGGCAGGTGCATTCTCGGAAAACATCGTGCGCGCGATGCATGCCAATGTTGAGCGCCCAATAATCATGCCACTGTCTAACCCAACCAGTAATTGTGAGGCTCTACCTGCAGACCTGATTGAGTGGACAGACGGCAAGGCTCTAATTGCCACTGGCAGCCCCTTTGCAAAGGTTAAGTATGCTGGTAGGGAAATCCAGATTGGGCAGGGAAACAACGTTTTTGTATTTCCTGCGCTAGGCCAGGCCGCACTGGTAGTAAAAGCCAGCAGGGTAAGTGATGCCATGATTACCGAAGCAGCTCAGGCGCTGGCAGATACCGTTACCGATGAGGAGCTGGCCAACGGCCTGTTGTACCCGTCGGTGCAGCGTCTAAGCGAAGTGACTACAATCGTAGCTGCCAGGATTGCCAAGTGCGCAGTAGAAGAAGGTCTTGCAAGACAGGTACCTGACGATATTGCAAAGGCTATTGAAGCAAGCATCTGGAAACCGGTTTACCCCACCTACTGATGTTTGGGTTATTCCGCCTGTAGCTGAGCGATCAGCTCTTTGCGTTTTTCGGACTCCAGAAATTCAAAGCTTGCGGAAGTGCGCTTAACAAAGGCACCGTAGCGTCGTTTAATCTCCGGAACCAGTGCATCGGGCTCGCCAACAACGGCAAAAGCATTCAGCACCTCATCGGAAATAAGTGTGCCCATCTCTTTCCAACGGCCTTGTTTGGACATGGCATTGAGTTCAGGTTGCAGATCCCCTGCCCCTATCGATTCCAGCACCCCTCGATACGCTGGTGTGGATCCGTAGAATGCGATGCGCTCGCAGGTTTCTTGCTTACTCTGTTGAATTTGTTCCTCGTTATTTCCAGACACGACAAAATTACTGTAAGACAACTCAAAGTCATCCATATTCCTGCCGCTCTTATCCAGGCCTCTCTGAATAGCCGGTAGTGTTACTGATTCGATAAATTCAAGCGTACTAAAGGGATGGATAATCATGCCATCCGCTACTTCCCCGGCCACCTCTGTCATAAGCGGTCCGACTGCTGCCAGTATCACTTTGGGTGCGCCATACTGGGTATTGCGCGGTGTAAATGCCGGTGTCATCAATGTATGGCGATAGTACTCCCCGACAAACTCAAGGGCTTTGCCCTCATACCAATTGGCCCAGATTGCTTGCATCGCAAGCACCAGTTCGCGCATCTGAGCTGCCGGTTTTCCCCAGGGCATACTAAATCGCTTGGTGATATGCGGTTTGATTTGTGATCCCAGCCCAAGCGTGAATCGTCCTTTGGAATAGGCGTTCAGGTCGTGGCCCAGATTGGCGAGCAGCATTGGCGTTCGGGCAAACGCCACCGCTATCGATGTGGCTAGTTCCAGTGTCTGGCTATGCTCAGCAGCGAGCGCAAGGGGAAGAAATGGATCGTGATTCATCTCGGCGACCCGCACGCCATCGAAACCCAGAGCCTCAATCTCACGCACCTGCTCTGGCACGAGTTCCATCTGGGTTCCTAGTCCGGCATCAACTTTCATTCTGCTTCCTCGCTATATGCTCAATATTAACCATTTTTGCGGTAGTGCTTGACGTTGCTAACAGCTCACCACCAGCATTAAACAGCTCTCCTTCCAGAAAAGCGATCTTACCGCCAAGATGTTTTACCCAACCCACCGCGCGTACTTTTCCCGGCTTCGCCGCTTTAATAAAGCTGACTTTTATCTCAAGACTCGAGGGCGACCGCTCATGACCGGTCGCAAGAATTACCGCTTTTGACATTGCAGAATCCAGCCATGCTGTCACAAAACCACCCTGTACAATTCCACCTGAATGGCAAAAGCGCAGTTCAGCGTCAAACTCCATAACCACTTTGAACGGGTCTTCATATTGCTCAATAAGCACCCCATTGCCCAATGTTTCCAACAAGCCTGGCTCCTGCACCTCACCCACAATATGTCTCCTGATTTCGCCGACTTGCTACAGGGAGAAATTAGCGCCGGAAAAAGCATCAAAGGTGTTTTTAAGCTCTTCTGAGCCGGGCGCAGCAAGCGGTGCAATAATATGTGTATGCACACCGCCCTCAGCATCTTCCAGGATTCGTTGTCGACACTCGTCTGCCGTCCCGATAATCGCTATTTCATCGATCAACGCATCACTTAAGGCACCCGAAGTTTTCTTACGGTCTTTAGCAGCCCATCCTTCGGTAATGGTATTGGCAGCATCGGAATAACCTGCCCAGGCAAGAAATTTGTTATAGACAGGGGTTGCATAATACGGAGCAAAACTTGCCCTGAATCGATTACGCCCGTCTTCTTTATCATCAGTCACCAGCACCATCGCGCGGTTGACGATCTCCATGTTTTTCCAGTCTTTTCCGGCGCGTTCAGCGCCAATACGCACGTGATCCATCATTTTTGGCAGAGCACCTTTTGGCCAGAGATTAAAAATTACCCCATCTCCGTATTCAGCAGCCATTTCAATCATTTTTGGGCGCAGCGCTGCAAGATAGAGCGGCGGAGTCACGCTGTGGGGGAGTGGAAACTGGCGATATCCGTGACTGCTTAACACATCCAGATCAAAATCCGATTTCTCACCCTTTAACATAGACCGCACCATCAGGGCAGTGTTCTTAACCCGCGTAACCGGCTTGTGCAATGCCAGCCCGTGCCAGCCCGTCATCATAGTCTGACTGGACGAACCCAGCCCCATTACAAAACCACCCTTCAGAATCTGTCCCAATGCATTGGCCGTGGCTGCCAGCACCGCTGGTGTGCGTGTATATACCGGCGTCACGGCACAACCAATACGTATACCGTCTGAAACGGGGCCCAGCGCAGCCGCGGTGGTCAGTGCATCTGGTGCGCCACCATCCCCAAACCATGCATCCTGGTATCCATTGTCTTTCGCCCAGGCAACCCGCTCGATGGTATCGGCAATTGCAGGACCCGCTGGTAAAGTTACTGCCATACGTCTAGCTACTGACATCTCACACCCTGTAGTATTAAGTTCATAATGAACTAGCCTCGCATTATGTTGAGGTTAAGATCAACCCGAATATATAGAGAAATTGACCAAGAGCGAACAAGATGAGCGATTTACCGGAAATCACCGAAATCAGAGCAGCCCATATCATTGATGAAGCCGCCCTGGCAGCTTACATGGCGGAGCATGTGGAAGGCTTTTCCGGTGATCTGGAAGTTCTGCAATTCGAAGGCGGCCAGAGCAATCCCACTTACCGGTTGAGCACAGCAAACAAACGCTACGTGTTACGCAAACAACCCCCGGGCGAACTGCTGCCGTCCGCCCATCAGGTGAATCGGGAGTATCGCGTAATGAAAGCGTTGGCGAACTCAGGAGTGCCGGTTCCACAGATGTACGCTTTGTGTGAAGACACCGATATTCTAGGTACCAGGTTCTACATAATGGAGATGGTCGAAGGGCGCGTATTTACTGAAGCCCTGCTTCCGAACCTTGAGAAGGAAGAGCGCTGGGCAATCTATATGGATTTGGCCCGGGTACTGGCCGCACTTCACACTGTTGATGTTCAAGCTGTTGGGTTGGAGACCTTTGGCAGACCGGGCAACTATTATGCCCGCCAGGTTTCTCGCTGGACCAAGCAATACCTGGCCTCCAAAACCGTCGAAATTCCCGAAATGGACAAGCTGATAGAATGGTTACCAGAGCACTGCCCGGAGACCGGTGAGGGCGTAATAGTGCACGGTGACTATCGCCTGGGTAATGTCATTGTACATCCCACGGAACCCAGAATAGTGGCTGTTCTGGACTGGGAGCTATCTACGCTGGGACATCCCCTGGCCGATCTGGGCTACATCTGCATGGAATACCACACTGACGGCTACAATACCGAAGGCCTTGCGCAACCCGACATCTCCTCATATGGCATACCCACTGAAGCGGAATTTATCGCCGCATATTGTGACGCAGCCGGACGTGCGGGAATAGAGAACTGGAATTATTACCTAATCTATAATCTGTTCAGATCAGCAGGCATCATCCAGGGCGTTTACAAACGCGGCCTGGATGGTAACGCCAGCTCTGAAAAAGCCCTGGAATACAAAGACACCTGCATGCAGCGCGCCCAAACAGCCTGGAAACTCGTCAACAGCCATGAGCAGCTCTTGTAAACAGCCTTGAGCGGCTCTTGTAAACAGCCCTGAGCAGCTTTTTTTAAACAGCCTATAACATCTCTTCAGCCAGTACTTCCAGACCCTCTTTGGAGGCTCCACCTACCAGCATGGCAGCAACCTGGCCGTTGTTGCCAGCTACTTTCCAGCGCTGAAGTCGCTCACGAATTCGATCGGCAGGGCCAACCAGGTGACAGGCATCAATTAGTTCTTCAGGTACGGCCGCCATGGCTTCATCTTTCTTGCCTGACAAAAAGAGATCCTGAATTTTCACAGCAGCATCGCCAAACCCCAGACGAGTAGCATAATCGGTGTAGAAATTTTTACCGCGCGCACCCATTCCGCCGATATACAGCGCCATTGAACCTCGAATCGGCGCCATGCACTGCTGCACATCCTCACCCATAACCATGGTAACGAATGGTGAGATTTGAAAGTCCATCAGGGTTTTGTCTCCCGCTGCGGAAAAGCCTTTTTCAATTGGATCCTGAAAGACGCTGTACTGTTCGGGATCCATCCACACCGGAAAGAATCCATCCGCTACTTCCGCTGCGGCCTTTACGCCATTAGGAGTAATAGTCGCTGCGTAAATCGGAATGGGAGTATCACAATGCAGGATACTTTTTAGAGGTTTACCAAGTCCGGTCGCACCGGGACCCGTATAAGGCAGTTGATACTCTTTGCCCTCAAAAGTCGTTACCGCTTCCCTGGCAAAGATCTGTTTCATAATGGCGATGTACTCACGCAAACGGGTTACCGGCTTGCCATAGGGCACGCCATGCCAGCCTTCAATAACCTGTGGCCCGGAAGCGCCGACCCCTGCGATGAACCTGTTTCCCGATAGTTGGGCAAGACTCATGGAGGTCATTGCGGCCATCGCCGGGCTACGGGCAGGCATCTGCATGATCGCCGTCCCGGCCTTTATTTTAGTAGTGTTTGCCAGTATCCAGGTAGCCGGAGTAATGGCATCGGAGCCATAGGCTTCAGCTGTCCACACAGAATCAAAGCCCAAGTTCTCCGCGTGCAGTATCTGGTCCATTGGAAGTGACATTTTCGCTCCGGAGTATCCTGCGAGTAAGCCTAGTTTCATGTGTTGTTCCTTTGCCTGGTAATATTGGTTTTACCTGATGATAGGGTTTTGTTGACCCGCTGCCAACTCAGGGCTGTTCACAAGAGCCGCTCAAGGCTGTTTACAAGAGCCGCTCAGGGCTGTTTACAAGAGCCGCTCAAGGCTGTTTACAAGAGCCGCTCAAGGCTGTTGATTGCACCATTTGCTCAGGAAGTTAATAATGTCCATCGATTCATACATCCAGTGCGTTGAGCCATCCTCCTGTTTTATTCGTAGACAAGGTACCGTGGTCCGTCCCCCGCCCGCCCGTAGTTCTTCTGCTGCACCGCTATCCGTCATTACGTCCCGCATTTGTATTTCGATGCCCTGGCGTTTAAGGAAATGAGTCACGCGAAAACAAAAGCCACAAAGTGGACTCTTATAAAGTACAAAATCTTCCAGGCCGCAGGACTTTGATTGTTCCATAACTTTCAGGCGCTCTTTGTGAATTACTACAGGTGAATAATTAGTCTTTACTTACTTTTTCATCGAACTTGGTTAACCTATGCCATAAGTGTAATGCAGAGAGCTTTCCAAGTGACAAATAAATACGCCAAGAAAGACAAAAGTAGCGCCAAATTGCAGCATGTTCGCCGGTATATAATCGGTGGGCTGGTATTTACCGTATTAGCAGTCTTCGCGATCGGCCTATATTATACCGACTCAAAAAAGGCAGAAGGATATGTTGAGGGGGTTGACTACACGCTTCTTGAATCAACATTACCCAGACGACCGGGTACTCCTCTAACCGTTACCGAGTATTTTTCATACGGCTGTATACATTGTAAAAATTTCGATCCCAATCTTACCGCGTGGATGAATACACTTCCAAAGGGCGTCGTCTTTGAACGGTCTCCTGTCGCATTTTCCCCGGCATGGGAAATACTTGGCAGGGCGTACCTCACACTCGAAAACCTGGGTGTACTAGATGAAAACCATTCGCGAATGTTTACCGCCATTCACGATCAGGGTAGGCAGTTCGCCTCGGCAGAGGCTGTAGCCGACTTTGTAGATGGGCATGGAACGAGCAGGGCTGAATTTCTGGAAGCGTATAAATCGCTTCCCGTACAGCGCAAATATCAAAAAATTAATAGACGTGCTGCCGCAATACCGGTTACTGGAGTACCAACCCTTGTGGTAGCTGGAAAGTATTTGTTGCCAAGTTCCCTCGACCGCAAAGGCATGCTGGAACTGGTAGACTATCTTCTGGCAAAGGAACTGACACCCGGCGCAGATGGCCCGGCGTAACTCCGCACGTAGCGCTGCTGGAAATAAAAAAAGACAAACCAGGAAGTCCGCACGAAACTCCCGGAAAAAGCCAGGAGGATGGATCCGCCGGTTTTTATTGAAATTTGTCCTTCCGTGTTTCGCGCTTGTACTTGCAATTTTCTCCGGTTATCTGCTTTTTCTGGATCACCAGATTACCTCAACATTTCAGGGGCGTATGTGGTCGATACCCGCCAGGGTTTATGCGCAGCCACTGGAACTCTATACCGGAGCAAAAATAGAGGCAGAAGCGCTTGGTACCGAACTTTCACGCCTGGGCTATTTACGTACCTTAGAAGGGAGCCCAGGTTCATATTCCAGAGCTTTTTCTTCCAGCGGTCAAACCTTTCAAATCTATCTTCGTTCATTCCAGTTTTCAGACCGATTCAGGGCTAGCGTAAAAATTTCCCTGACCATAAAAAACGGATTGGTTACTGCACTGTCTGCAAGTGATGCAAGGGAAATACCGCTCATTCGTCTGGAAGCACCGGTGATTGGCAGCGTGTTTCCAAGCCATGGTGAAGACCGGATAATTCTCGGCCCAGGCAATGTACCGGAAATTCTCGTTAATACACTAATCGCGGTGGAAGACAAACATTTTCTTACCCACCCGGGATTCGACTTGATGGGAATCGTTCGCGCCGCCTGGGTCAATTTACGCGCGGGTCATATCGAACAGGGTGGTAGCACCTTAACACAGCAGTTAGTTAAGAGTTATTTCCTGGACAATCAGCGTACCATTAGTCGGAAAATTCGCGAATTGATTATGGCAGTAATTCTGGACGCCCGATTTTCCAAGCAACAACTCATAAACGCCTATGTTAATGAGATCTATTTGGGCCAGGACGGGGCAAGAGCCATACACGGCTTTGGACTGGGCAGTCAATATTATTTCAATAAACCTGTCCGCGAACTGGCGCCTCACGAAATAGCCTTGCTTGTAACCATTATCCGTGGACCCTCATATTACAATCCCCGACGCCATCCTCAACGTGCACTGGAGCGTAGAAACCGTGTTCTTGGGCAGATGTTGGCTGCAGGCATTATCAATAGCGCCGCGCACGAACAGGAGGTTCGAAAACCAATCAGCAATACCGCAACCGTGAGAAAAGGCGGTGGTTACTATCCTGCCTTTATGGATCTGGTGAGAAAAAAACTCGTTTTGGAGTATGGGCAGGACATACTAAGTTCGCGCGGATACAAAATTTTTACGACGCTAAATCCACGCATACAGGAAGCTGCGCAAAATGCAGTATTCAAAACCCTGGACACGATTGAAAAACAACGCTCGCTAACACCCGGGGAATTACAGGCAGCAATTCTGGTGAGTAACAGCCAGACTGGTGAAGTACAGGCTGTTGTGGGGGGCCGGGATGCAGGATTTCAAGGCTTTAATCGAGCCATTAATGCCGTACGACCCATCGGCTCGCTTATCAAGCCCGTAGTATATTTAACTGCACTGGAGCAACCCGAATACCATTTGTTAAGCCCGCTGAATGACGCACCCCTGCCGCCGATACCTGATCAGAAGGATGCGTGGAACCCAAAAAACTTCGACGGCAAGGTCAACGGCCAGGTATCCCTTGCCCGCGCAATGTCTGACTCCCTCAACCTGGCAACGGCACATCTGGGCTTGAAAATCGGGGTACAAAATGTTGCCAGGCGGTTCGCCGGGCTCACGCAGCAACCGGAGCAGTCACAATATCCTTCCTTCCTTTTGGGGGCCGTCGAAATGTCTCCCATGCAGGTGAACGAATTGTATGGAGTGTTTGCATCCGGCGGATTCCATACTCCCCTTCGTACTGTGGTTGAGGTGCTCAATGAAACCGGCTCACCGATTAAGCGCTATCCGCTCACGGTTAACCAGCTAATCTCTTCGGATAATGTAATGCAGCTTAATGTGCTGCTTAAAACGGTCATGTCACACGGTACGGCTAAATCTTCACGCTTCAGGTACTCAGGGGTAGCAGGGAAAACCGGAACTTCAGATAACTCTCGCGACAGCTGGTTTTCAGGCTTCGATAACCAGTTTTTGAGTACAGTATGGGTTGGCTATGACGATAATCGAGCATCCAATTTAACCGGCTCAAACGGAGCACTTAAAGTATGGGATGCACTCGCAGCTACTCTTGATATTACTCCGCTTGCTATTCAACCTGCTTTGGATTTCGAATCTGTAGTCGTAGACTACCACTCGGGAAAGCGTGCTGACGCCAGCTGTTCCAACAATTTGATTAGTCTGCCACTACCCAGGAACACCGAGGTATACCTGCATTCAGGGTGTACTCCAAGTCTTCAGGATATTGGCCGAAGGGTAAAACAATGGTTTCAAAAACAGCCTTGAGCGAAAGAACAGCCTTGAGCCTAAAAACAGCCTTGAGCCTAAATACAGCCTTGAGAATATGTACCGGACCACACAATACTATTATCTTGTTGTTGTTGGCGATGGCGCTTTCCGCATGTACCTCTTCCGGTACATACAGGCCCCAAACGGTGCCAACCATGGATTCCAGCCCAACAAGAGCGGAGTTACCATCCGGTACAGAAGTCATTACCCCGGCCCCCCCTGATGCCTCCGGGCACTCCAACCCAGCCATACTTTCGTTGCTCAAACAAAGCAGGCAATCACGTGCAAACAACAATCTCCCACAGGCAATCAGCCATATTGAAAGAGCGCTGCGCATTGAACCCAGGAGCGCAGACCTGTGGCTGGAGCTTGCCGGATTACATCTGGAAGCCCTTAATTTTGAAAACGCAGAGCAAGTGGCCAGAAAATCTTTAAGTTTTGCTCAGGAAAGCGTGGCTCAGGCGAAAAGTGCCTGGTACATCATCGCGACTGCACTGGAGGCCACGGGGGACAGAGCGCAGGCAGCCAGAATCAGGCAGTATGTAAAGACGCTGTAGACTGAAACTACAACCTGGTTAGCTCCTCAAGGGAGATCATGGAATAAAGCCGGGTGTCCCGCAAAACTTTCCCGCTGTTATCCCAGGAATCCTGGCGTAAGGTACCTTCCAGGGTATAGCCCAGCCGCTCAGGAATTGCATAGCTGCGCGCGTTGCGACTATCCACGCGAATCTCCACACGCCTGGCTCCCGCACACTCAAAAACAAACCGCGTTATTCGTGCAACGGCCTCACTCACATAACCATTACCCGTAAGTTTGCTTCGGCACCAATAGCCGATTTCCAGCATGGGCACATCCCAGTTAACGCGAGGACATCCACTGGCACCGATAAAATAGCCATCCTCCTTGCGAAACAGCAACATGGGCAAATCTATTCTTGCCTGATACTTTGAATGGGATTCCCGGGCAAAGGATTCAGATTCTTCAACCGAAGGGATGCTCTGCGCCCAGGGCACCCAGAGCTTTAGTTCCTCAAACGATTCAACTATTCCGGCATTTACAATGGCGCCGTCACCCGGTCTAGGGGTGCGTATCAACAAGCGTTCACTTTCCATTTGGTCTGGCAGACTATCGAGCAATTTTTTTTGGGATTCTTCCATTTCGAGTAGCTAAAGCGTGAAGTTGAAATCCTTTACCAGCATGCCCGGGCAGCGGTTGCCACCTGCACTCCGTTGAAAGTAGGTATTTGTGCTCACTTCAGTTTCGCAAAATTCAGTCACCGCCAGAAGATTGGTACCCCAAATATTGTATATGGTTTCATCAAAGCGAAGATCCTTGATGGGTGCCGAAATTTTACCATTTTCTACCACGAAGCATGCAAATCGCGTCATTCCTGTAATGCGACCTTTTTTAGAGTCACTCCAGTTGAGGTAATGAAGGTTGGATATGTAAATACCGTTGTCGAGTTCTTTGAGGATATCCTGTTTGGCAAGCTTGCCCTTTTCTACCACAGGAGAGCGCATTGTTTCCTGTTCGTTGGCAAAATTGGAAACCAGTTCGAACTCCTTCGCCGTTCTGGATGAAGTAAGCAGGTTTTCCAGCTTTCCATTAACAAATATATCAGTCGATTCACATGCAACTTCTCCCTCAGCATTGAAAGGTGGGTGCAAGCCTAGCGTGAAGTCTTCTTTCAAAGTAAACAATTCAGACAGTGACAAGCCCTCATCATCAATTTTCTGGAGGGGTGAATTTCCCCTTTTCAGGCCACTGTGACTGGGACCACCCCAGTTAAACGTACCCAGTATTTCGCTAACCGCAGCGGGTGCCAGGTAACACCTGTACTTGCCGGGAGGCAGCACTTTATTGTCGATTGACATGTAAGCAAGATGTGTCCTGGCATCCGTAAGGATTGCAACAAACTCACTGCGGGTAAACCTGGTGCCACTATAGGTAGCCTTAACCGCCTTTTCCTTATCGTTGTACAGGGAATAGTCAAAGCAAAAGGAACTGCTCTCAAACCAGTGATGCTGCCCTTTCGAATTTGCATTGCCGATAAACGTAGTACCGGAAATCAGTATTCCAGCCATATCTACGTCTGCAGTTTCAGAGCTGATTATGTCGAGATATTCTTCACAACTGAGCAGGTTTCCCTCATGTACAGAGTTTGACGTACCATTATTTTTTGCCTCAACAAAAAATGGCAGTGCCTGAAGTTCTGATATTCGTTCTCTTAATTTGGCAAGGCAGAGATGTCCGTTTTCAACATCCGCTTTCAGATTGTTACTGACTGGAATGGTCATGCTTGATTCTTTCCCCTTGTGTTTCAGGGTAAGCGCCAACTCCATTTGCAATACGTCCGAAATTTGTCGAACTTTGGATTTGTTGAAACGGATAAACAGCGATTGTTCACCATGAAAATTCACGACAAGTTGTTCATCTGCAAATAAGCCGGAAAACAGGGGGCCAATCATCTGATTGAAGTTGTTTTTCACTACGCGCCTCCAAACACTTCGATATCACTGAACAGACAGGACGGAGTTGAGTGGCCCACCCTGATAACCTGATTGGGTTCTCCTTTGCCACAGTAGGGTGAGCCATAAACCTGGGCTGTATCCTCATTGCCTACCAGCTTAAGCCGGTTCCAGAATGCAGTGGTTACTCCACGATAATTCGGGTTTTTTACAGTTTCGGCTATTTCCCCATCCTCAACCAGTTGTGCATATTCACATCCAAACTGAAACTTGTTGCGGTAGTCGTCGATCGACCAGGATCGATTGGTTTGCATCAAAATGCCTTTTTCGGTAGCCGATACCATATCTTTCAGGGTGGAACTTCCCGGCTCGAGGTTGATGTTGGCCATTCGGTCTATAGGAGGGCGATTCCAGCTACTCGCCCTTGCGCTGGCAACTCCGGGAAGGTTTGAACGCTGTTGGGATTCAACGCCACCGATTCCCCGTAGTAGCAGGCCATCTTTAATCAGGAATTGTTTCTCAGCTTGCACGCCGTTGTCATCAAATGTGTACGACGCCATGCCGGTGGGCGTTGCCGGGTTAAAGCTTATGTTCATGAGACTGGAACCATATTGCAGGTTGCCAAAGTCCTCGGGTGACACAAAACTCCAACCGGCATAATTCCTCTCGTCACCCAGAATACGATCCAACTCCAGCGGGTGTCCGATGGACTCATGAATCTGCAGGTAAAGCTGATCAGGCGTCAATATCAGATCACGCGAATCGCTGGGGCATTCAGCAGCATCCAGTAACTCAACGGCCTGACTGCCAATACGTATGGCTTCTTGTTCCAAGATAACATCATCCAGGTCTTCAAGCCCTTTCTGAAGACCATTAAAACCGTAAGATCTTGATTGAGATTCGTTATTTTTTCTGGCTGTCACGCCAAAGTCCTTGGATACGATCGAAAATTCCTGTTGCCAATCGGCCCCATTTGAACTGACAAAATGGATCTGTGTATGAACCAGCATAGCCATCGCCCAGCTGTCTATAATATCGACTGAAGTTTGCTGGTGTAAGGAAATATTGATCAGCTTATTTTGAATTTCCGCAAAAGACAGTGAATCAAGTCGACGTTCAACGGACGTCGTATATTGCCCCCTGTTTGGCGGTCGTGCATTAGTGGTAAAAGAAAAAAGTTTATGCTTTCCACAACAAGCTGCCATCGCCAGGGCTTTTTCAAAGGCCTGTTCGAGGCCCTTGTTTGATAAATCGATGGTGGCTGCATACGCGAACTGGCCACGCAGCAGCACTTCGATCATCACGCCGTGAGAAAGCTTCGACTCCGTGGATTCAGCCTTACCATTTCTTGCAGAAAGCGTGTCTGTTACTTCGCGATATTCCCTGATACCTACCCATTCGCACTGGGATGAGAACTGTTCAACCTGCCTTGACCAATTAGCTATCATTTTAAGTTACCCGGCTCCCTATTAGTTCGAATGCAGGCATGCCGTGTTGAGGCAACCCGCACAAACAAAAGTTAATTGTGACACAAATCGCACCTTATAATCGCCTGACAGTGAGGTGTTACCAGGAACGAACTGGACTATCCTGTGTTGACATTTGTCTGCAACGACAACATCAAAGGTATCAGAAACAAACATGGGCGTAGTGGTACAAAAATTAAACGCGGTTATTCGGCCCCAGGGCCACGTATTTTACGGCTGGTGGATTGTAGCGTCGTCCGCTGGTGTGCAGTTGCTGGCCAGCGTGCTGTGGATGCAAAGCTATGGTGCATACATGGTCTTTCTTCAGGAAGATTTTGGCTGGAGCAAAACCCTGGTTGCGGGTGCTTTTGCTTTCACACGTATTGAGAGTGGCATTCTTGGCCCCCTTCAAGGCTGGTTGGTTGATCGCTTTGGACCTCGCTCAATATTAACCATTGGCACAGTTCTGTTTGGCATTGGTTTTATGTTATTCAGCCGGGTTGACTCCATACTTTCGTTTTACTTAAGTTTTGCACTGATCGCACTGGGCTCCAGTCTTGGAGGCTTCGCCACGCTCATGGTTTCCATAGTGAGTTGGTTTCGTCGCAACAGAGCCAAGGCAGTTTCCCTGTCGCAGATCGGATTCTCCGCAGGTGGGCTGGCGGTGCCAATAGTTATTTTTTTCCTCGAAGCCTACGGATGGCGTCAAACAGCATTTATGTCAGGGCTGGTAGTTTTGTTGCTGGGTTTGCCACTGGTACAACTGGTGCGCCACAAACCTGAAGATTATGGAGAAATACCTGACGGCATGACGCTTCCGCCTGACCCTGATTCGACAAGTTACTTTGCCAGCGTCGATTTTTCGGCACGAGAGGCCTTGCGTACCCGCGCTTTCTGGATGTTATCAGTAGGACATGCTCTATCCTTGCTAACCGTTTCTGCAGTGATGGTGCATCTTGTGCCACACCTTATCGAAGGATTGGATTACTCACTTGCAGCGGCAGGTGGTGTGGTCGCCCTTTTAACCGCATTTCAAATGACTGGTCAGCTGGCAGGGGGTTATCTGGGTGACAAAATGGATAAGCGTCTGATCAGCGCGATGTGTATGGTTGCCCATGCGAGTGGTTTGTTGCTGGTAACGTTCGCCACTTCCGCATGGATGGTGCTTGCTTTTGCAGTGTTGCATGGTCTGGCATGGGGAATAAGGGGCCCACTGATGGTGGCTCTGCGTGCAGATTATTTTGGTGCCAGGTCATTCGGTACAATCATGGGGTTTTCTTCCCTGATCGTGATGTTTGGGATGGCCGGCGGTCCTATCATTGCGGGATATATGGCAGATGTATCCGGAGATTATGAAAGTGGTCTGGCACTATTAGCAGGTTTGTCTCTGTGCGGATCGCTTGCTTTTCTGGCCGCCAAGCCACCTAAATCACCTCTGCGTCCACTGCCTGATATTAACGCGCTAACTCAATAACCAGCCCCCATCAACGTCTACGGTTGTACCGGTTACGTATCCGTTTAGTGCTACAAATACGATGCCATCTGCCACTTCTTCAGCATTTCCTGCGCGTGGGATGACATGATTTGCGGTGGCTGATGAGAGCATCCTGTCACGCTGCTCTGAATCCGGACCAAACATAGGGGTCGCGATGACGCCCGGAGAAACGACATTAATGCGTTTCGGCGCAATCTCAACCGCAATAGCACGTGCAAACTGTTCAACCGCACCTCCCACAGAGGCCAGGGCTGATTGTCCGGGTTTGGCACGCCTTGCCGGACTACCACTCACCAGTACTATATTCCCGTGTTCAGATAGATGTTCTGCGCCCAGACGAACGCAATTGGCATAACCCCAGAGTTTGTCGAAGGAGGCTTGATACCCATCCAGATCCATTTGCAAAAAGGGACCACTCGCCCGTGCGCCACCTGTCGCTGCACTAATAAGCATGTCGAATGGCGCATGTCTGGCAAATAATGCTGACAGCGACTCACGATCCCTGACATCACATGCTTCCAGGGTCACAGAACCCAATTTCTCAGCTTTTTTCGGCTCACGGCTGATTGCAACTACCTCAACGCCAAGATTCCTCAATTTAATTACCGTGGCTAAGCCAATTCCCGAGGTACCTCCAAAAACCAGGGCCTTTTTTTCACTCAAACTCATTTTTGTCCCCTGTTGCCTTTAACTCATTCATTCTTGCACATTTCTGCAGACACATTAATTTCTGATACACGCATATGCAAATGCACCTGGCTGGCGTAGTATAACAGCGTCAATGTTTGACATTCCTGAGGGGCGGCATTTTTTTTGCCTGAGAAGCACCCTTTGAACCTGATCCGGATAGTGCCGGCGGAGGGATAGGATTACACACCTAACACCTACTCCATATCCGGGTCTCTTTAACAAGTATCGCGTTAATGAGACTCACACATGAATAAAACATCAAGAGTAAGCATCGCAGTCGCCCTGCTTCTTGCCAATCCCGCCCTCATCGCCGTGGAAGACCACATAGAAGAAATCATCGTAAGTGCGGATTTTCGAAATGCAGCGCTGCTCAAAACCGGTAACAGTATTAGCGTAATTGATTCGCAGTCCATAAACCGCACACGGGCTAGCCACCTGTCCCAACTCTTGCACCAGGCTGCCAATGTGAACTATGCCAGCGGTGCATCTCGCGGCCGATTTATCCAGATTCGCGGTGTAGGCGAACGCAGCCAGTTTGTTGAACCCCTGAATCCTTCTGTTGGCATACTTGTTAACGGTATCGACCTAACCGGCATAGGAGGTGCCGCAACTACGCTTGATTTACAACAGGTAGAAATATTGCGTGGTCCACAGGGCACACTGTTTGGGGCAAACGCGCTAGCCGGTATGATTAAGTTGAAGCCTAATGAGCCCACCGAACAACGCACCGGTTCAATTGCCGCGACACTGGGAGAGGATCAGCTGAAGACTCTGAGCGCTGTAATCAGCGGCCCCGTAACAGATACCAGTGCCTATCGAATAGCAATACAACAGCATAATTCCGACGGATATATCAGGAATGCCTTCCTTGGTCGTGACAATACCAATAACCTGGACGAGTTGAGCCTGCGTACGCAACTGAATTGGCGGCCAAGCCCCGAACTAAGTGTAAAACTTACCGCTTACCTGGTGGACATTGATAACGGCTATGACGCATTTTCACTGGACAATACGCGCACCACACTTTCGGATGAACCAGGCCACGACCGGCAAGAAAGCCTGGCATTTGGCATTGAAACGTTATGGTCTGCCAATGCACATTTTGACCTGATTACTCAAGTAAGTTTTGTTGATAGCGAACTGGCTTACGCTTTTGACGAGGACTGGAGTTTTCCGGCTATATGCGATGATACAGCCTGCGAGGGTTGGGCTTACTCATCATTTGATAGTTATGATCGCACACACGAAAACGTCAGCATGGATCTACGCCTGATTTCTTCGCAGGATATTCGATTTTTTGGCATAAACAGCTCCTGGGTTCTCGGATTTTATCTGCGTGATGAAGAGGTTCAGCTATTAAGAAATTACACCTTCGCCGCATCGGACTTTAGCAGCGACTACGAAACCACAAACTATGCAGTTTACGGACAATTGGACAGCCAGTTAACAGACAGGATTATGCTCTCCACCGGCCTGCGCCTGGAACGGCGTGAGGCTGATTACAGAGATAACAATGCGGTGGAGCACGACAATTCTGAACACCTTTGGGGTGCGCATATTAGCGTGGAATACACCACTAACAATGATCTTTTGCTGTATGGCAAAGTTGCACGTGGGTACAAAGCAGGCGGTGTTAACAGTAACCCGGCGCTGGCTTCAACTGAGCGTAAATTTGATACGGAAAGCATGTGGAACATAGAAAGCGGCATAAAAGGCCAGGTATTACAGGGACTCATCCAATCTCGCCTGGCGGTATTCTATCAGTTTCGCAAGGACATGCAGGTTAAACAATCTCAGGTAGAACCCATTATCGGCAACGATTGCCCTTGCAGTTTTGAAGACTTTTTAAGCAATGCAGCACGCGCATCAAACTTTGGGCTGGAGCTGGAATTTAACTGGTATGCAAGTGATGTACTAAATCTATACGGCAGCCTGGGCTTGCTAAATGCTGAGTTTGACAATTTTGACAGTTTCTCACACGTAGATGCAGATCCGGAGAACGGCACGTCAATCGATCTGGATGGGAGAAAACAGGCACACGCACCGTCTTTCCAATTTGCCTTTGGAGCAGAGTACCAGCTGTTGACCCAGCTGAGCTGGACCGTAGACATTGAAGGAAAAAACAAATTCAAGCTTTCAACCCGCCACGAAGAACAAAGCAAAGCCTACACACTGATCCATACAGCCTTACACTACCGTACCGAACACTGGGACCTGGCCTTGTGGGGACGAAACCTGGGCAACAAAAATATTATTGAACGGGGCTTTGGCAGTTTTGGCAACGATCCGCGCAAATTTTATGCAACTGAGCCCTATTACCAATACGGTACACCCCGAATATTCGGGCTAAGTGCAGCCTATAACTTTTAACCCGCGATATTTTTCTCTCACTCCACTGGTGCCAGTAACTCAATCCAGTGTTTGACGGGGATACTGGCACCTGATTGCAGGTGCGACTGACAACCAATGTTGGCAGTTGCAATAATATCGGGTTTCTCTGCAAGTAGAGAAGCGAGTTTGTTGTCTCTTAGTTGAAAACCTAATTTCGCTTCCAATATTGAGTATGTACCGGCTGACCCACAACACACGTGTGGATCGCGTACTTGAAGTAAATCGTAACCCGCGCGCTCCAGCAGGTTTTCTACCAGGCCCGTCACCTTTTGTCCGTGTTGTAATGTACAGGGTGCATGCCAGCTAACAGCCTTGTCAGGCTCACTTGCGTCAAATTTCACACCCAGCTCACTCAGGTATTCGGCGATATCCACTGTCTTGTCAGATACGTACGCAGCAAGACCCGCATACTCCCCGTGATCCTTCAGCAAGCGTTTATAATCCTTAACCGTTACTCCACAGCCACTAGCGGTAGAAAGAATGGCATCAACCTTGGCAAATTTATGCCGGGAAAAACTATCCTGCTCACTGCGCTGCTCGCCGCTCAGCATATGTGAATGCGATGAAGAACCTCCATCGGGTAACTTATCCAGCACTGTTGTCAGTGAGTCTATCAAGTTGCACATTGCAGACTCAGCCTGCTGCATTTCACTCAGGTGTAATGCCAGCGAGCCACAACACCCCCCAATGCTAATGGTTTCAACCCCCACGCTGTCTAACAGTGCGATTAGATGTTGATTAACATGGGGTGTAACAGCCGATTGAGCACACCCATCCAGCAACAATACCTTTTTATAGTGTTTTGGTCGCTCTATGTCGCGAGCGCGAATTTTTTTGATGCGGGGTAGCGCGGCGCGTAATTTCGGTGGCATTAACCACCGTACAAGACTTCCGATGCGAATCCATCGACGCATCATTCGGGCATCTGGTACTACACGCAACAACCAGGCCCTGGTTAGTCTTGCTCGTAGTGAGAAAGCGCGTTGCGGCGTTACCAGTTCACGCCCAATTTCCAGTAGTTCTCCATACTCGACACCGGATGGGCAGGTCGTCTCACAAGCTCTGCAGGTTAGACATCGATCCAGGTGTTGACCAACTACAGGGTCTACTTCGTTATTCTCAAGAACTTCCTTTATGAGGTATATCCTGCCTCGGGGGCCATCCAGCTCGTCGCCTAACAACAGATAGGTGGGACAGGTGGCGTTGCAAAACCCGCAGTGCACACAGGTACGTATGATTTCCGCCGCCCGTTCGCCCTGCGCGGTTACAGCAAGTTCTTTTGCGATACGTGTTTCCATCAAATATCCGGATGCATATGCCCGGCATTGAGTATGCCGGCTGGATCAAATGCCTGTTTCAGGTTCTGGTGGTATTTCACAAGCGCCGGACTCAGGCTGGAAAACCGATGCAGCAAAATATTCTCCGTCGGCCCGGACAACTGCTTCCCGGATCGATAATAAACGAGGTGACCGCCCAGGGCCTCAGCACTGTCAAACATCATTTGCACTTCTTTTTTGGAGCTTGCGCCGGTTTTTAACCATCGCTGCGCACCAGCCCATTCGGTTAACCATTCCCCGCCTATTTCCGGATAATCCGCAGCCGGTGGCAGGCTAAAACGCCACAAACCCTCTCCGGTAAAAAAGGCGTGTTTATGATCCCGAATCTGATCCCAAAAATATTCCGCACCTGGCACTGTTTCTCCGCCAGTCTGATTGGCGGCAGTGCTTACGCCTGCTTCACTTCCCGAAAAACGCAAATACAGACTATTCTCGACCAAACAGGTGGCGCTTAGTGGTACTGGACTACGCAATAGTTTCACCGTAAGCGCATGTGCCTGACGCATGTTCATTTCAAGTCGTACGGTGCGCGTATAAGCGGGAAGTGGAAGTAACCGTACACTAGCACTCAATACAAGACCAAGCGTACCAAAGGCCCCGACCATTAAGCGAGAAACATCATACCCGGCCACATTTTTGAGCACCTGCCCCCCAAAATTCAGGTGCTGCCCAAGGCCATTTACAATTCGCATACCCAGAACCGCATCTCTTGCCGAGCCCTGCCAGACGCGTGCAGGCCCGGACAGACCGGTTGCTAGCGCACCACCGAATGTACCCTGTCCGCCATAGCCGGGAGGGTCAAAAGGCAATTGCTGACCGTTATCCTTTAGAAGTGCAACGATGGCATCCAATCGGGTTCCTGCGCGTGCCGTGAGCACCAGTTCGCCTGGCTGGTAATCGATTATCCCGCTGTGTTCGGTAAGTGATAAAATGTCGCCCTGTGCCTTACCTCCCAGAAAATTCTTGCTGCCCGAACCACACAACGACAAACCCTGCTTGTTAGCATAAGCATATCCAACGGCCGAGATAAGGCGCAGTGAATCATCACTGTCGAGCATCAAAATCGGTCCAGCTCTGGAAAAGGCAATACCCCTTCATGCACGTGCATACCACCCAGCTCGGAACACCTGTTTAAAGTCGGAATGGCCTTGCCGGGGTTCATTAACGATTCACTGTCAAAGGCCTTCTTTAAGGAAAAAAACTGTGTGAGCTCCTCAGAGGAAAACTGCACACACATCTGGTCAAGCTTTTCAATTCCTACTCCGTGTTCACCGGTGATAGTCCCACCCACTGCAACACAGTATTCCAGAATCTTACCGCCCATTTCCTCGGCTGCTTGCAGCTGTCCATCAATGCTTGCGTTATACAAGATGAGTGGGTGCAAATTTCCATCGCCTGCGTGAAAAACATTTGCTACCTGCAAATTGTACTTTTCTGACAAAGCGCCTATTACGCCAAGTACACGCCCCAGGGCGGATCGCGGTATGGTGCCATCCATGCAGTAGTAGTCCGGTTGAATGCGACCCACGGCCGGGAAAGCTGATTTACGTCCCTTCCACATCAGTTCACGTTCTATCTCGTCTTTTGATTCCCTTATCTCATAGGCACCGTGATGTTGCATCAGCTGCCGTACCTCAGCAGATTCAGCTTCAACATCTTCAGCGCTTCCATCCAGTTCGCATAACAAAATGGCTGCTGCATCAAGGGGATAGCCGGCGTGCACAAATTCCTCAGCAGCCTGTACCGCGAGTTTATCCATCATCTCCAGGCCAGCAGGGATAATTCCGGCCGAAATTATTCCACCCACAGAATCTCCTGCCCGTTCTATGTCGGAAAAAGCACCTAACAGCAGACGTTTAACCGAAGGTATTGGCAACAGTCGCACAGTAATCTCGGTTACCACCCCCAACATTCCCTCTGATCCACAAAACAGGGCCAATAGATCAAAGCCCGGACTATCAAAAGCCTTCCCCCCCAACTCCAGTTGGTCACCATCAATAGTAAGTATTTTCAGGCCAATAACATTGTGTACCGTAAGGCCATATTTCAGGCAATGCACACCACCCGCATTTTCCGCAATATTGCCCCCAATACTGCATGCAATTTGGGAAGAGGGGTCCGGTGCATAATACAAGCCATGTTTTGCACAGGCTTCACTAATAGCCAGATTACGCACTCCTGGTTCAACGCGAGCAGTACAATTGTCCTGATCGATTTCCAGAATACGATTGAATTTTGACATCACCAGCAAAACCCCTTCCTCCAGGGGCCGAGCGCCACCGGACAGCCCGGTTCCAGCACCCCGCAATACCAGGGGTGTGTTAGTTGCGCGACAAGCACTTAGCACACCCTTTAGCTGCTTTTGTGTTTCCGGCAACACCACGATGCCGGGCATTTGTCTAATTGCCGTCAGGCCGTCTGTTTCGTAAGGTTTTTTAGCCGCGCGACGGGACAGAATACTGCTGCGCGGAAGCACAGATTTCAGTATGGGTAATAGTTCCGTCGAAATGGTTTCTGGATCAGGTTTCAAACGAAGATCTATCTCAGGTGAACAAAATGGAGTTATACCATATTGCAGTACACTAGTGCGCATGCTTACATGACGATGCGGACAAGCGCACGAATGAAGGACATGCATTAATTGGAATTCTGGATAGTTATTACACTTGCTGCCGCTTTTTTTCAGAATTTGCGTTCTGCAGTACAAAAAAAACTTTCCGGAGATATCGGCGCGCTTGCCTCCGCGTACTCCCGTTTTATTTTTGCTTTGCCTTTCGCGTTATTCTATCTCTTTAGTCTCTACGCCATTACTGATGTGCAATTCCCACAGCCCAATAGCCATTTTTTGCTGTATATACTCGCTGGAGGCAGCGCGCAGATTCTGGGCACTACTTTTTTGATTATGTCCTTTAAAGACGAACAGTATGCGCAGGGTACCGCTTTTTCCAAAACCGAAGTCGTTCAGGTTGCGATCATTGGATTTATTGTCCTGGGGGAGGCGGTAGGTCTTCCTTTTGTTATAGGGGTATTGATAAGTTTCGCAGGAATCCTGGGGCTAATTGGTTTAAAGGAAATCGTGGCCACGCAATCCCTGAAAGCCGTATCAGGGCGTGTCGCGTTACTTGGCATTACATCCGGTACGGGTTTTGCCCTGTCTGCGGTAGCGTACCGGGGAGCGTCTCTTGCACTTGGTGGACCGCTGGAGGCTCCGCAACGAGCAGCGTTTACCCTTGCCTGTGTACTGGGATTTCAAACGCTTGCCATGGGTTTATATCTGTTTGTCTCTCATCGTTCCCAGCTTAAACAGCTGGTGAGTCAATGGCGTACCGGGCTGATAGTTGGACTAGCGGGTATGCTGGCGTCTACCGGCTGGTTCACTGCCCTTGCCATGCAAAGTGCCGCATACGTCCGCGCTCTGGGGCAGGTTGAACTGATCTTCGCTATGCTAACCTCGGTTTTTTTATTCAGGGAAGGCCTGAAACTCACCGAGGTCTTCAGCATCTTTATCCTGAGTGCCGGAATATTGATCATTCTGCTCGGAGGGTAGTGCAGTTTAGTGTTAACCTTAATCTCATGACCAATACGCTATTACGCAATGCCACCATCGTAAACGAGGGGCAGCAACAGGAAGGCGACCTCTATATTAAATCAGGTCGCATTGAATCTATCGGTAAAAACATAACCATTCCCGAAGGAACGAATGAATTTGATCTGCAAGGGGACTATCTGCTACCCGGAATGATCGATGATCAGGTACATTTTCGTGAACCGGGCATGGAGCATAAAGGCACAATTGCTACGGAATCCCGGGCAGCGGTGGCTGGTGGTATAACCAGTTATATGGAAATGCCCAATTGCAATCCGCTTACTATCAATATGCCTACCCTGCAGAATAAACACGAACGTGCCGCTAGAGGATCCCATGCAAACTATGCATTTTATCTGGGGGCAACCAATCATAATCTGGAGGACATTAAGTCTATTGATTCTTCCCTGACATGCGGTGTAAAAATATTTATGGGCGCATCAACTGGCGATATGCTGGTGGATGACAGGGACACGCTCGAAGCGATATTTGCTTCCACACCTTTGCTTATCGCAACACATTGTGAAGACACGCCCACCATCCTTAAAAACGAGGCAATTTGGAAAGAACGCTACGGGGACAATATTCCTTTCAGTGAACATCCGAATATTCGTTCAGAAGAAGCCTGTTATCTGTCTTCTTCACTGGCAGTAGACCTTGCAAAGCGCCATGGCTCCAGATTACATATTTTGCATCTCACCACAGAAAAGGAAATGTCCCACTTTAGTTCCGGTGATGCTGGCAAAAAACGCATTACCGCAGAAGCTTGCGTGCACCATCTGTTTTTTAATGGAAGCCAATATGATGAAAAAGGTGCTGCTATCAAGTGCAACCCGGCTATTAAGAAAGTTTCAGATCAACTAGCACTACGCGCTGCCGTAAATTCGAACCTGATAGATGTAATAGCCACCGATCATGCACCACACACCAGGGCTGAAAAATCACGCCCTTACAACACTGCACCGGCAGGCTTGCCGCTGGTGCAACACGCATTGCTTATGTTGATGGACATGGTAAGCGAGGACGTATTCACCATAGAAAAAATGGTCGAAAAAACTGCCCACACACCGGCACTGCTTTTTGATGTTAAAGAGCGTGGTTATATCCGCGAAGGATATTGGGCAGATCTGGTAGTTATGTCAAAGCACCTGCCAACCGTTGTAGATGATAGCGAGATCTATTCCAAATGCGGTTGGTCACCTTTTAGCGGCCACACCTTTACATCCCGCGTGTTGCAGACCTTCGTAAATGGCAGACTAAAATACGATCGGGGCAGTTTCCCGGACAGTACGCCAGGCAATGCTTTGGAGTTTGCGAGGTCCTGATCTTTTTAATAGCGCACGTTAGGTGGGCTTTTGGGCAAGATATAAAGAACTCATGGATTGAAGTGCTTCATCAAATTCACGGGCAACATCAGCCACGATATCCTTAACACTACGCACCTCTTCAATACGGCCACATACCTGGCCAGTTAGCGCGATGCTGGATTCCATGTCCCCGCCAAAATACAGATCGGTCGCCTTGCCAAACTCACTCATGGCATTGTGTTCGGTCTCTTTTTCAAGTCGTGTGGTTCTTTCGGTGCGTAGCGCTCTTAGCCCTGGTGACTGAAAGCGATTCAAAAAAACTGTATCGGTTTCCTTTGCATTTACAATGGCCTGCTTCCAATTGTCATGCACGGGTGATTCCAGGGCAGAAACCATTCGCGTTCCCATTTGAACAGCTTCAGCGCCCAATGCAAAAGCGGCCAGCATGCTCTTGCCGTCTACAAATCCACCAGCCGCAATGATCGGTACTGTCACATGCGAGCGTATCAGTGGAAGTAAAACCATACTGGCAACATCTCTGGGGTTTTTGAATCCACCACCCTCGCCGCCTTCTACTACCAGGCCATCCACCCCACATTCTACTGCCTTAAGTGCAGCCTTCAGGCTGGGTACCACGTGAAAAACCGTCAGGCCAGCTTCTTTAAGTGGTGCGGTATATCGCTCAGGACTACCTGCCGAGGTTGTTACAAACTTCACGCCCTGATCTACAACGAACTGGACAATGTTGGGGTCTCTTACAAAAGCCTGTGCAATATTCACACCGAATGGTTTGTCGGTGAGGTGTCGCATCTTCTTAATCTCTTCCTTGATTACGTCCAATTCACCAGACGATGTCTCAATGATGCCAAGACCCCCGGCGTTAGAGACCGCCGAAGCCAAAGTAGAGCGAGCAATCCAGCCCATGGGCGCCTGAACAACAGGGATTTCTATGCCCAGTAAGTCGGTTATCCGGTTTTTAAAAGCCATCAATTTATTCCTATACAACTATATTTTGATTATCGTTCAGCGCAGATCGGGTAATACATAACCCTGTTCATCCAGATTGGCACGCACCTCTTTTTTGTTCATCTTGCCGGTACCTGTCATGGGAATAGTGTCTACACAAAGCACATCGGCAGGTAATTGCCACTTGGCAAATTTTGACGAGCAGTGTTCCAGTACCTGTTCGATTGATACTTCAGCACCCTTTCGCAGTACTAGCAGCGCAAGTGGACGTTCGTCCCAACGCGGGTGCGGCTGTGCAACGACACACGCCATCTCCACACCATCGATTCCAACAATATGGTTTTCCAGATCAACAGAAGAAATCCACTCCCCCCCGCTTTTAACCAGGTCTTTGGAGCGATCACTAATTATCAGGTACTCTTCCGAGTCAATCTTCCCCACATCCCCCGTTAACAACCAGCCATCATGAAACTTGTCTGGCTGAGGATCATTATAGTATTCCGAACAAATCCACGGCCCGCGAATTAATATTTCGCCAACACTTTTACCATCGTGCGGAACGGGATTAAATGCCTCGTCAAATATTTCCAACTCTATTCCTGGCATTAACTGACCGGCCTTCGCCACATTCTCAAATTGCTCATCCAGGGAAAGTTTCAACTGGCTGCGTTTTGCCACCCTGCGCGAAAGTGTTGCCAGCGGACTGGTCTCTGTCATGCCCCAACCCTGTATCATTTCCACATTCAATTCGTCATAAAACCAGCGAATGAGCGAGGGCGGGGGGGCAGACCCTCCACAGGTCAGTCTGCTTAAGTGTGAGAAATCGTATTTACCGGGATTCGCCTCAACCAGCGCCTTAATGCCCTGCCATATGGTTGGTACGCCAGCAGAAAGCGTAACAGATTCTGAACTCATCACGTCCGCAAGCCGCGCTGGATCCATAAAACGATGTGGAAATACCTGCTTGGCGCCCAGCATTGTTGCGGCCCAGGGCACGCCCCAACCCATAGCGTGAAACATGGGAACAATCCCCAAAATGCTGTCTGTTGCAGACATACTCATTGCATCGGTAAGGCATTGTGTAAGTGTGTGCAGGTATTGGGAGCGATGTTCGTACTCAACGCCTTTGGGGTTACCCGTGGTACCGCTGGTATAACATAGCCCCAGCGGGCTGTTTTCATCCAGCACCGGCCAATCGAAGCGCGTGGGTTTATCTGCTATAAAATCTTCATAGTCCACCACCCTGGGCAAGTCGCTGGTCCATCCTTCAAACCCTTCTTCTGTCGCTACAATGACCTGTTGCACCGTGGGAATACGCGCTCCCAGTTCTTCCAGTACAGGTAAAAGATCAACATCGACAATAATTACCCTGTCTTCAGCGTGACCGATGATGTATTCAAGATCAGTAGGGGACAGGCGAACATTAAGTGTGTGGAGCACTGCACCAATACCCGCTACTGCATGGTAGGCTTCAAGATGACGGGAATTATTCCACATAAAGGTAGCTACACGATCTCCTGTTCGAACGCCTGCATCTGTCAGGGCATGGGCAAGTTGATGGGCACGGTCTCGCACCTGGCTATAGGTTTGACGACGAATACCATCAGTCGTAACGGTTACCAATTCTTCATCCGGGGCTACTTTTGCCCCTCTTTCCATTAATGTAATCATTAACAGTGGTGTGTGCTGCATCGCCATATTCTTACCCCCTACGGTTTACAAAGCGCTTCAATTTGAGTGCGCCAGATAGTTCGTTGTTGTTCCTTTACCTCAGTGCTTATAGCAGGCGTAAACAGGGAATATACGCCCTCTGAATTAATCGGCTTTGCCATATTCCGGCTCGCCAGCATAGCGCCCCCCAGTGCAGTCATTTCCGGCTTGTCAGACCGCTGTACTATGACATTCCCAAAATCAGCAATGCCCTGCATTAAACTATTACTTTGGCTCAAGCCGCCGTCAACAAACACGGTTTCGATCTGGTTGGCACTGGCAGAATTTTCCAGCGTCTCCACCAAATCTGCGCAACGATGCGCTACACCTGCAACAATTCCCATTAACAGATCCGAGCGGCTTGAAGAGAGGTCCAGCCGACTAAATTGTGCGCGTACCTCTCGAGCCAGATAAGGTGTGCCCAAACCCGCCAGCGCGGGAATAAATAGTACCTGCTGTTGGGCATTCCAATCCAGCTGAGAAAGTTCGTCCAGATCGCGCAGCAAGCCCACGCGCTGTGCCCATTCAATACTGGCGCCCGCAGTTAATACCGAGCCTTCCAGGCAATATACCTGATCCTGATTTTGTAAATGCCACAGAGGTAATGCATGGGTGCCCGGGGCTTCCTCGGGTGCTGCTGCACCACAATGCAGATCCAGCATCCCGGACGTACCCAGAGTAAGCTTACACTGGCCCTGCTTTAGCGTGTGCGCAAAACAGGCGGCCTGCTGATCGCCAGCTCGACCGCCCAGAATCACACCCTTGCCACAATTGAGCAGGTCCGTTTCACCTACCGCTGCATCTGTCTTTACCAGTTCCATATGCCATGCAGGATCCTGATGGAACAACTCCATTGCCATGTCGAACCATTGTTGCTGTGAAGCATCGTATAATCCGGTAGCCCCGGCATTGCTACAATCGGTCACCAGTGCCTGTTGCTGGCTAAAACAAGCGCTTAACCATGCATCGGGTGTTCCAAATGCCAGACGACCTGCACTCGCGGCGGCTGCAACCTCCGGAACCTGCTGCACAAGCCACTCAAATTTTGTACATCCAGCCAGTGTATTGACCGGAATACCCATATCAATGAGTTCCTGTACGCGTGCCAGGGTGCGTTGATCCTGCCAGCTAACAGCCGAGTGCAATGATTTTCCGGTCTTTCGATCCCACGCAATTGCAGTGCCGCGCTGGGCCGAAATGCCAAGTGCAGCTATTGAGCCTGAAAACTCTTTAGCAACTTTATTGGCCAGCGCCAGACTGGTGTTAAACATTTCTTCCGGGTCCTGACTAATCCAGCCGGCCTCGGAAACATCCATCCCCAATTTGGCATACGCACTGGAGAGGGCAGTTCCCGATTGATCGTAAACTGCGGCTCGCACACCCGTCGTTCCCAAATCTATGGAGAGCACCAGATCCATATCAGGGCAACAAATTTCCAGGATTCATCAATCCACCGGGGTCCAGGGATGCCTTAATGCCTTTCAGTATCGACAAGCCCCCTGCTCCCAATTCCTGCTCCAGGTATTTTTTTCGTACGCGACCTATGCCGTGATGATGTGCAATACCACCACCGCTTTCAAGGGTTGCACGCATTGCCGCATCCCAGAATTTAAAGTAAATCGATTCCATCTGTTCAGGCGTACCAGGTGCTGCAGCAATAGTAAAATAGAGATTGGCGCCACTTTTGTAAGCGTGACTCAAATGTGCGGAAACTGCGATCACCGATTCAACCTCCGCCACAGCGCTCATCACCCGTTCATATACTTCATGCAAACGCGACCACACGGCACCAACTTCGATCGTATCGACAATTAATCCCTGCTCGATCAGGCTTCGAAAGCTGGGCACCTCGTTGCGACGTTCAAACCATTGTTCAACGGCATTCTGCTCTGCCGCACTGGCGGCAAAACTTTCACATACTGCAGCGACGCCGGACGCCTCGGCACGTACTACTTCCGGCTCACCTTCGTGTAAAAAAATCAGCATCATCTGTCCTTTGGGACAGCTATCCTTGAAGTGCCTGTGGGATTCACGTGCGTCGTAAAGACGAATCACGGGTGGTCTGTAGCCGCGTGTCATTACTTCTCGAACACATTGCAGAGCGAGCGGAAATTTCTCGAAATAAAAGGCCTGCGTTTGTTTTTCAGCGGCCTGTTTGCGAATACTGAAAGTAACTTTAGCAAATATCCCCAGTGTTCCTTCACTGCCCATGAGCAACTGGCGCAAATCCGGTCCCGCCGCGGCTCTTGGAGTATGGGCACTTTTATACACCCTTCCGTCTGGCAATACTGCTTCAAAAGAGAAGACGACATCTTCTATGTTGCCGTAGGCCGTGGAGTATTGACCGGATGCCCGGGTTGCGAGCCATCCTCCAACGCTGGAAATTTCTATAGATTGCGGCCAGTGTCCAATCGTATAGCCCTTTTTTGCAATACTTCTTTCAGCCTCTCCACCCAGGGTTCCTGCCCAGAAAGTAGCCAGCAGGTTCTCTTCATCCAGCTCTATAAGCCCCTGCATCTTTCCTGTACTGATAACCAGGGCATCGTGCTGGCCTACAATTGAGCCACACACACCGGAACCTGCCCCGTAGGGAATCATCGGGATTGCATTCTCGAAACACAGACTCACAACACTGGAAAGTTGCTCTGTATTTGCAGGCGAAACCATTGCCATTGGGCTGTCTGGCCCAGCGCCCAGAAAATCGCGTAGATCAGATAGTACCCACGTATCTCTGCTAAACCTTTTTAGTTCTGCATCATCCAGGCTTATACCACCTGACCCAACTATGTTCTTAAGTTGCGATATTATCTTGTCCATCAACTGAATATTGCCTGCCGTATAGTTTTAGAATGCGTTATCACGCAAAATTTGAGTATTCACCAACTCGATTTGTCGTGTTTTTTCTTCTTCTGACCAGCCCAGCTGATTTGCCATTCTACTGGCTATGGCCTGCAATACCTGCACAACCTCATCTGGCTCAAACCATACCGTGCGCAACCTTCGGTACAACACGTCTTCCAGGGTTAGTGCGCTATCGTGAATGATAGCCCAATCTACTTCACCACAGAAAATACGTGAGCCTTTCGCAACGGGTTTATTGTTTAACGCAATCACCTCTGCAGCTTCGCTGCCGTACAGGCGCGTAAGGCGCAGCGCATTATCAGGCGACAGTTTGTGCGAGTCTGCCAGGGCTTTACTCGCTTGTGTTACACTCTTCATATTGCCGCCTGGTAATACAGCAAGCGGGTCTTTGCAAACCAGATCGTATCCCAGAGATTTACCAACCACGGCAACCGCATCCTCAGCCATTTTGCGAAAGCCGGTCAATTTACCACCCGCCATACTAATCATTCCGGTTTTATCACCAATCCAGATTTCGTCTTTGCGGGACAATTCGCGTGACGACTTTCCCGGCTCATGCACAAGGGGCCGCAAGCCCGCCCATGCAGCAACAACATCATTCCGTACGAGATTTACTCCGGGAAAATACTTCGGGATGGTCTCCAGCAGATAATCAACATCTGCCTGCTCTATTTCCGGCCACAGGGTCGGCAGTCCTGCATAGGATGTATCGGTGGTTCCAATATAGGTAATATCTCCCCTGGGAACCGCGAAGGTGGAGCGTTTGTCACTGGTGTTCATAACCACAATGTTCTTCAGGGGCAGCCGCTCGTGTGGTACTACAATATGCACGCCCTTGGATAGGTGCAGGCTTACCTTGGCTTTATGGTTTTCCCACGCTTCTATGCTTTTTTCAACCCAGGGGCCGGTCGCGTTTACTACCACCCGGGCTTTTACCTGAATGTTGCTATTGGTGATTTTGCAACGCGCTTTAAGCCCAACTACTTTGCCATCCCTGATGTTATGGCCGGTAACCTCAAGATAGTTGGCAATCATGGCGCCTTCCAATCGCGCGCCTCTAAGCACAGCAAGTACGAGTCGTGCATCATCCGTCACATACTCGCGATAGGCACAAGCCCAGGGATAGCGCTCCCGGTCGAGCGCAGGTTCAAATTCAGCCAACCCGGCTGCATCAAAATTCTTATGTCGATCTTTAACCGCCACCGCTCCAAGACGTTCGTAGGTGCCAATTCCTGCACGAAACTTCAGCAAACTGGCGCGGGATTTTACCGGCAACACCATCCACGCGGCTTCGGCCAGATGCGGCGCGATTTTGTGAACGTTTTTGCGCTCAAGCGCAGTCTCCCGAACGAGGCCGATGTCACCCATAGCCAGGTAGCGAAGCCCACCATGTATGAGTTTGGAAGAACGACTGGAGGTGCCCGATGCATAATCGTTGGCCTCGAGTAAGGCAACCTTCAGGCCACATTTGGCTGCATGTCGGGCAATACCGGCACCGGTAATTCCGCCACCTACAATGGCAAGGTCAAAATCAATGGATTCAAATACCGCAAGGTTACGCGTCGATGTCGATGAAGAACTCAATGGTTGGCTTCGCTTGTTCGGCACTCGATAGTAACAGAACTTTGCCTCCAGAATGCAAGTGCGCGGTAGATCACGCTGCTATCGCTTTATCAAATTGCTATTCAATGCGAGTGTGTACCAATCACGCCAGCGCCTTTGAGCGCTGCTATCTGTTCTTCTTCAAACTCCGCTTCACGAAGCACTGCGATACTGTTCTCACCCAACTGCGGAGCATGACTGCGAAGTCGCGCCGGTGTTTCACTGAATATTGCCGCAGGGCGGGGCTGACGGTAAGTACCGGCCACAGGATCTTCGAACTCCTGCAAAATTTCATTCCCCAATATTTGTTCATGTTCCAGCACTTCCTTGCGCGACAGGACCGGTGCACATGGCACACCCTCTGCATCCAGTCGTTCCAGCCAGTACTCGCTACTGTGATCGCGGATCACTTCAGCCGCCATCGAGAGGCGAATTTCCGCGTGGGCAACTCGACCCGCGGCTGTGGCAAAACGATCGTCCTGCAACCACTCCTCTCTATCAAAGGCCTTGCACATGCCCTCCCACTCGCTGTCGGAAACGGCCCCTGCGGTTATGTATCCATTAGTCGTTTCAAAAATGAGGTCCTGGGCAAGCTGGGCGCGTGCCGAGCTTACTTCCCCCCCGACAAACGTAAAACCCGCCATTCCTTCAGGCCAGAGATAAGCCACCATTGTATCCAGCATCGCAAGTTTTACATGCTGGCCTTCTCCGGTTCGCTCTCTGGAAAACAGGGCCGCTGTAATAGCCTGGGCGGCAGTTACAGCCGTTGTCTTATCCGGAATTATCGTGCGTACCATTCTTGGCCGGCCACTTTCCCGGTCCGACTGAATAGCGGCAAGTCCTGACAAGGCCTGGATTACCGGATCATAAACCCGCTTGTTTGCATAAGGTCCGGTTTCACCAAATCCGGAAATAGAGACATAAACTATGTCTGCTTTGATGCCCCGGACTACCGCTTCGGACAAACCCATACGCTCGATGGCACCCGGACGAAAATTCTGTACAAACACATCTGCACTTTTGACCAGCTGTTTGAGTACCTTAATGCCTGTCTCGGTTTTCAGGTTTATCGCCAGAGACCTTTTGCTTCGATTGGCAGAAATAAAAGACGAGGTCAGCTTCCCCCGCCGAGGTCCCAGATATCGCACCAGGTCTCCGGTAAGTGGTTCCACCTTTATAACGTCGGCACCCTGGTCCGCTAACATCATTGTTGCGATGGGCCCCGAAATCATGCTGGTTAGATCCAGGATTTTTACCCCTTCGAGCGGCCCTGGCTTTACTGACTCTGACATGTAGATTCCTCCGGGAAGTAAAAAACTAATAATTGGTCTATCTGACCATGCGCATAAATGCTGTTCATAGCCATTTTCTTATTATTAATCAATAGTTTACCCATTAACAAAAAGTTGGCACGAGAAGTGTATACAGGTAAGTACATAGAGGAAAGTAAAGCAAACAAACGAGAAAGCAACAAATGACGCCAGAGCGTCAAAGGACAGCAAGAGTAAGCAATCATGAACAATCAATTCAATCTAAACAGAATCAGTCACCCACGGGCGAGTTTGGGCGCATTCATGCTACTGGTAGTGGTTTTCGGTCTATTTGGACTTTGGGCAAATGCACATGCCGATATAAGCCAGCAAGTACTATCTACGCAAGCGATAATGCCCGGGTTGATGGGTAACATATGTTTCAGCGATATATTGAGCAGCATAAGAATAAGCCCCTAAACAGGAGACAGGAATGGCAATGCCAGGATTCACGCATAGATTACGGCTGGACAAACAAAACGCCTGGATAGCAGGCGTGTGCGCGGGGCTTTCCAGGACGCTTAATGTAGATCTTGATCTGTGTCGCCTTTGCACATTTGTCGCGGCTTTGTTTTTCACCAAGTGGATTGTTGCCGCCTATGTCATTGCCTGGTTTTGTCTGGAAGAAAATTAACATCCGAGTTTGCGCACGCACACGTAATAGGCGTATGCGTTGTGTGATTGGCGGGTGGCCTGCCTATCGCCTTGCAATTTATTCGCACCGTGTAACGCTAATAAGCTTCCGGACCAACACCCTTTAGCTGGAATCCACTCTCATTTTTGGTCATTTATATCATTTCCTTATCCAAAAGCTCTAGACCTTACTCAAATTTCAGATGCGGTATTCCGAATTTTCACGGCATTTGTACAACCATGGGTTTTCCTTTTTCTACGACTCGAAACACGACGGTTTTGGAAGGACTGCTGCCAGTGGAAACGATATGCCATTCCCCCGGCGATTGGTAGAACGTGTCTCCAATTTCCAGAGTAGTCGACACGCTACCGTCGGAAACGATTGTTATGCTGCCATTCAACACAACACCATACTCTCCTCTCGGATGGTAATGCTTTGAAGTTGTTGACGCACCGCTGCGCTCAATTATGCCGACGACGACTTCAAGTGCTTCCGAGTCTGCGATCGGCTTTCTATAAAGTTCAACAAACGTCGGTGCAGGGTCCCCGATAGCAGGGGATCCGAAAAACAATAGTGCCGTAAGTAATGCACGTAACAGCAATTGCATGTTAGCTACCTTCCATTGGGTTCTGGTCTGGAACAAGTTGTAACTCTATTCCGTGTTCCAGGTAGGCTTTCGCACCGGCCAACACAAGGGAGAAACCGCCTTTTGAGTCTATGGCCTGTGCCAGCACTTCATTATCACTACCACTGAACCCTGTAATGGAAATCGCAGTCATAGTTCCATCAAGCACCTCTTCAAATTCCCATAGGACCTTTTGAGAATCTTCGCCCCATTCAATCTCAATCGCTCGATTCTCGACCAAACGCAGAACTCTTAGTTCGGCTGATACATTATACCAATCCCAGTACCAGGTAACCTGTGCATCATTTTCCAATTTTGAAGTGCCACGGCTGAACCAAAACTTGCTTGTGACGTCTGGGTCAATAAAAGCGGCAAACACCTCTTCAACAGGACGCCTTATCAACATCTGAACATTTACTGTCGGGTTATTGCTCACGACACATAACGCCAACGTAGCCGGCAAGACGCGGTTGGTAATACTTAAAGCCAACTCCGTTCTTCCGCTTGTTTTTTTTGTCAGACATTTTTCTCCTTTTGTTGAACAGCAAGATCCAGTTCCGGCATATAAACCACCTCAAATTTCAAATTGTCGGGACCTAGAAAGTACACTGCATAATAACCCGTATCAGCAAACGGAAATTCAGCCGGGCCATCCAGGATTGTAGCGCCCAATCCTTTGACAAGCGTATGAATTTCATCAACTTGCTGCCTGGAACCGGCATTAAGTGCCAGATGATGAAGCCCCGGCTCATAAACCTCGAACGGATGTTGTTGTTTGGCTTCCCAAATATTTATTGCGATTCCGTTGTTCATATTCACATTAACGCAGAGGCGAGTTTCGTTATACGGAAATGGTTTTGTAACTGTATATCCCAATGCTTCCAATAAGGGCCCAAAAAGCTTTAATGCGCCATCAAGATCACTTACCGTGAGCGCAATGTGGTTAATTGTTCCTTGAAGTTCCATGCGAACTCTTCTTATGTGTACCTAACTCTTCGTTAAGCGGCGTGAGCGTACCGACGCGTAGATTGCGGAATCAATACGCGAGGGGTCGCGATGTCCGCGCGAAGGAATTGAGAGCATTCAACCGCATGTTTAATGGCGCCCCTAAGACCACCACGGGAGAACTTCCGTCACCGGCTTTACCTTCCGTACATTATTCTTGATCATCATCATCAATTCCTGGCCTCTCGGTGTGAATTCTGCATCATGCTCCCAATATTCCATTCCGCCGGGGGTGGCGAGAATAGCGATTACGAAATCGAGACAACCATAATAGAGTTCATCGGGTATCAGTTGCTTATCTTTAAGTTCTGCAGCAACTAACCAGTGGTTTACCAGCGCGCCTATTCTCATTTGAAAGAGTGCCTGCTCATGTTTCTCCAATTCATAGAAACTCGTAAATCCACGACGAATCGCTTCCTGGACATTTTGATCTGTGACCAGATCATTTAACAACCTGTTCCAGGCGGAGTTCCATTCAACATATGCATTAGCTTCCGCATGTTCATTCGATTGTCTGAGTTGTCTACCAAAATAGATCAGAGAAACAATAACTACAATCCCACCAAAAAACTCTCCCACTGCACCGAGTGCTTCCCAGTTCATAGCCATCTAACAACCAGTTAATCGGAAGCTGAGTCGTCGCGAAGCAACTTCCAAGTCGAATTGCGCGAATGAAATGAGTGATTTCAACTGCATGCTAGGCATCTTCCAGCCCTCCATAGAGATGGTGAGCAAACAACAAACTGCACGCCAGCATCGGTATAGCAATGTCATAAAACAAAATTGGACCTGCGTTCCCGGGGTTTAGATTATCGTTGATCAAAATATCCTGAATATGTACATATGCCGCACCCAACAGAAAAGTTGAGTGAGCGATTACTGGCGCTACCCAAACACCTCCAATCCCACATTGAAATGTCAGCAGGTGAAGCCTGCAATCGTGAATCCGGCCGAATGAACAAAGTGAATGATGCGTAGTTGATAGCATTGTTATGTCTTGCTCTCGCTGAAGTACTTACCGTAATGATTATCGTTCTTGCGGGGTGTTCAATTTTCCCCAAAGTTCTTCTGAACCTACCCATGTATCCTCTACCGATTTCAACCAGTCCCTGGCTCCAGGATTACGTCGAATGGTGTCAACGGTGACTTCTACATATGGGAACTGGACATCAGTTAGGCCTTCCTCTTCAAGCAATAGAATATATTGCGCCAAATTAATTTTGGCAAACTGAAATTGCCCGTACCTGTATTGTTCAATTGGGCTCAGGCCATTGAAATTTTGATTACCTCGCAAAAGTAGATCCGTCAGGTTCGGGTCGCTGTACTCATCGGCATTTAGAGAGTTAACCATTTCGGTGATCGAGTGTGAGGCTTCTGTTCGCATTTGAGATGTATTCTGCCTTATCTCATATGCAAGAAAGAGAATACCGCCGAGAACACCCATATTTGCTGCAAACACTAACCATTGGTTTAGCTTCTCAACATTCATATTATTTTGGTACAGATGAACTCTGATCGATTAGAATCATAACAATTAGTTACTCGGCATAGTGAGTTGGCATGCTGGTTGCGTAAGCAATCCTTACGTTGTGGCCACCATAACTTCAATCCGGCCATTGTACATAAAGACTCAATGCTTGCTCTCATCCCGAGCCATATTTCTTCCTTAAGTCGACCCACTATATAATGAAAGTACAATCCTTCGTAGATGCGAAACGTGCGCCCAAAATGGGCTGAGAACTGTACGAACTCTAACTCGCCCAGTGTATCGAGGTTTCTGCAGCCTCTAAGGAATTTTCTCGCGAGCGCTTCCCGGTTCATAATTTATCTCCGATGGACACTGAATTCATTCAGCTTCCTAAAATCCGGTTAAGCGACATTTTGAAGACAGGTGAGCTTGCGCTGGCAAGCTCGGCTGGCTATCAATCCGTCTACTCCAACTATTAGTTAGGCGTGCGCAGAAGAGAAAGGCAGAACGATTCATGATTGAGAACTGGATGTAGAATCCTTGTGGTACGCAAGAATTGGTTCGAACCCCCCCAGGATCATACGTGAACCGTCGATTGGAAACTCACCGATATCCTTCATTCGCGAATCTTCGAACATATCTTTATGGGCTCTGGCTCCGGTCTCGCGATCTGGCCATATCGTCCATGAAACGACTATCTTCTCACCCTGTTTTGCAAGTACAGCTTTACGATAGTCGGTGATTTCACCATCCGGTACTTCCAGTTCCCAGTTTTCAAATATTTCCAGTGCCCCAAAGTCCCTGGCAACTTCCGCGAAAAGAGACGCCATATGGATATATTCCTGCTTCTTGTTCTCGGGTACCGCGATCACATAGGTGTTAACGTACATCACCAACTCCCCCTCTGGTAATTATCTGGACGTCCTCACGACAACAGCGATGATCTCTCACGCAATCCAGAATCCTTGTATTTCTTCCGTTTAATCTGAACCTTATACCCCATTATGGCAACTATCTCCAAACATTCGAGGCTATCTGGCCGGCCAGTGTTACAGGACTCTTAACCTCAGTTTGAATAGATTACCAATAGCCCGAAGGAATTCTACAGGCCATTGATCTTCAGGCCATATTATTCAGCAATAAAATTCAGGATCCAGCGCGCCACCAATGTTCTGTCCAGGGGTTTTTGCAGGGACGCCTGGCCAAGTGAATAACAGGATTCGCCAAGCAGGTCACGACGAAAATTCATTAGCTCACTTGAATAGGCAGCAGAAAACTCAGGGTGACCCTGAAACGTAATAATGTGTTCACCCAAAGAAAATCCACCCACAGGACAGGCTGTACTTTCACAATAAACCCGTGCATCATCCGGCAATTTCAACACCTGGTCTTTGTGACTTGAGATAAGATTAAATTTTTCTACAGCGGGTTCCATCCAGTCCATTTGCGAATCTACATCGCACGTAATTTCACTTGTTTGAACCCCAACGGCCCAACCATGGGGGGAAAGCCCGCTCTCCCCACCCAGACAATGTGCAATCAGTTGATGGCCAAAGCAAATACCTACCAGTTTCTTTCTGGCTTTATGCAGTTCGATAACCTGATTCTCCAGATCCCGGATCCAATCCAGTGCTTCATAAACACTGTTTTTACTCCCGGTAATCACGTACGCATCACACTCATCTATCTGTTTGGGAAACTCCCCCTTCTGGATATCATAATTTTTAAAGCTCAGGCGTTCATGTTCCAATGCTGCGTCAGAAAACATAGATTCAAACATCTGCGGATAATTACCAAAGTGATCTATGAATTCAGGCATTACTGAATCTACTTGAAAGATACCAATTCTCATAAGTACTGCTTTATCAGGTTTTTGCTTCACTAGATTATCTCGAAATATCGCTCGAGCTGCCAACTATTCACATGCCGCTCGTACTCCCGACTTTCCCAAATTCTTGAAGCTGCAAAATGCTCTACGAATGCATCCCCCATAAGGTTTCGCGCAACCTCTGAATTTGACAAACGACTAGCTGCGATCCGTAAAGTTGTGGGAAACTTCATTCCATCCGGCAAATTGTCCTGCACTTCATAGGCATTGCCTGCTACAGCTGCGTCGGGATCAATTTTTTCCTCTATCCCGAGCAAACTTGCGCCAACAATAGCGGCGGCGGTGAGATAGGGATTGGCGTCTGCTCCGCCAATCCGACACTCGATGCGTTGGGCAGAAACACTACCGGGTATGGCCCGTATGGCGACCGTTCTATTGTCAATACCCCAGGTACTGGCCGTGGGTGCCCAGGCACCTTTCACCAGGCGCGTGTAACTGTTAATCGTGGGAGCCAGCAACGCAATGAGTTCGGGCAGGTATTTTTGCAAGCCACCAATAGCATGCCGCATTCTATCCGTCATCACACCGGCTTCTTTGGCAAACACGCTCTCGCCGTCCAGGCCACTTATAGAAAAGTGACAGTGCCCACTCTGCCCGGGATAATCCATATGCCACTTGGCCATAAAAGTTGCCATGAGATCCCGCTTCTGGAAAAACGCCTTGCTGGACATTTTGAATAAATTTGCGCGGTCAGCGGCTTCCAATGCAGGACTTGCTGCCAGCGCTGCCTCCCATACACCCGGCCCGGTTTCACAATGAATGGCTTCCAGCGGAAAGCGCAGTTCCTCGCAATGGTCCATTAAGGCACCAAAAAGCCCGGATTGGCTGCTTGCTCGAAGTACCGAGTAGCCAAAGTTTCCAGGTGTCAGCGGTCTAAGACCGGAGTAATTTTTTTCACGCACGGAGTGGGAGTTTTCCGAGAACACAAAAAACTCGTATTCGAATCCCATCTTGTAATCGAGACCGCAAGATTTTGCCCGCTCAAGAAGCGTTCTAAGCCGCGTTCGCGGGCATATGGGATGCGGAATTTTTTCATCTTCAGAGACAAATTCACCCAGAAAAAAGGGACAATTGTCTTCCGCTGACCAACGTTCCGTTTCTACCAGCAATCTGATTTTCGCGTCCGGAAAACCCGTGTGCCAGCCGGTAAATTCTGCGTTGTCGTATAAAACATCGTTAACATCCCAGCCCAGAATACAATCGCAAAAGCCGCCACCTTTGCGTAACAGGCTCTCAAATTTGGCAAGGCTTACATATTTACCCCGAATAACGCCGTCTAAATCCGTAAGTCCCAGTTTTACCCGGCTTACGCCTTTCTCCCGGTATTCCACGAGTTTATCCGCAATCTGTTCCGACACTGTCTACCCCTCAAAGCCAAGATATTTTTCGACTTACCCCCAGAATAAGGGCCTTGCCTGTGGATAAGTCTGAGGATAAGTTTACCGCTAATGCCCCGCCATTGTTTAGCGTTCACCATTGCAAAAATACACCAAAACGAATAGAAATCACTCTTTTGCTTTAGTATTCAATGGTTTATACGCTGTTCATAATTCTTAAGATTAACGATATGAGGCATCTATCTATGTTGCTTGGGCTATGAACTTTGCTGTGAATAAGATGCTTGTCCTACACGTTAGTGCTTACTCACTTTAAGTGCCAGTGAATACCACATCCTTACGATCGAGAGTTGTATTTAATGAGGCTGTAAGCCCAACAATTCTACTCGGTTTGACCCAGCGGCTTGAGTTGTGCAAAAAAATATCCCATGAAAGTCAACTTTCAGTGTGCTGCTCAATCGAGAATTTGTTCCACGGGTAGTTTCACGGGGCTGCGATCCACAGTAAATGGCCTGATCATGGTGAATGCAGCGGGGTCCAGGCTTCTTTGTTGGCCAATTTTAATACCCTCAGTCAGGCTAAAGCTTTTTCCAGGGTCTTCACCAACTTGCTTCTTGTGCATCTCAGGTAACTTTCCGGATGGATGAGAAGCCTGTTTTGGGATCGGAACTTCATCTGCCAGCGTTTGGCAAGCAAAAATGTCAAAACTTATGCAAAGAAAAATGAACGCCAGGAAAATTTTCATTTTATCTGATACTCCATTGACCATAACAACCGGGAACTGCTTTGCCGGATATTATTGCTTGAGGCCAGGGGGAAAGACCATCGTAGCTTCCCATTCAACTGCCCCTGTAACAACGACACATCCCACCCCACTCCAACACTGGACATCCTTCCATTGATATTCGTATTTTGTGTATGGTGCTTTCCAAATGCGACACCAGCTATTAGCACAAAACTACCCAGAGGTCGTTGAGGAAACAGTCTCAATTCAGATCCAAAATGCAAACCACTGTCTGCAGAAAAATCCGACCGGTAGAACCCGTTCACCCGATTATCACCACCACCTAAACCCATCTCCATAGACACTGGCAGCAAACTATTAGACAGTTGACCCACCAGCGAAAACGTTAGCTCCTGCAGTCCCGGCATTCCAGGAACTACAATCAGTCTCTCCAACTCACTGTTCAAGCGGGCTCGCCAGAAGGTATTGTCCTGTCCCGCCAACGCCCCGGAGCTTATATTACCCAGGTCGACTTCCAATCTGATATTTGAACGTGTTTTGTAAGTATCACTCACCAGATCTGTTTCAAGGGCGCCCAAAAAATACCATAGTTTCTGCGATTCCCGTCCGCTACCACCCGGTTCTTCCAGTTCCAGGTGTTGAAGAGAGCTGCCCAATCGAAAATTCCATGAAGAGTTGCGTGATCGCCGCATCACACGCTTCATGGACAGACGCAAAATTCTGGAGCCATTTCCCATCTGCGGGCTGACGTCATCAAATTCGAAACCCGAGTTGCTGAAACCCAGGTTAACCGTAGTTGCCAGGTCGAACACCGGAAGTTGATAGTCAAGATACCCGCGGTCGCTATCCCCCGAATTCCATGAATGTAGAATGCCAAGCTGAATTCTGTCACCGCGATTGGTCGGGTTATTCCAGTTGCTTACTGCCATAGCGCGTTGAAGACCGGTTTCCCTGTCACCCTGATTATCCAGGCTCAATCGTGAAGTCCAGGTTTGAACGTCATTTAACATGAGCTGAAGTTGCGTTGTTCCCAGCGCTTCACCGGCTATAAAATTAGCCTGCACATCGAGCCCTGGTAAATCATTTATCAAAAACAGCGCAGATTCTATTTCGCTACTTTTCACCGCTTGATTGAGCAGTCCGGAAAATTGTTTTTCAAGTCGCACATTCTTCAGCTGCCTCCCCCCGCCAATATTGACCGCTTCCAGTTCCCCGGGAAGTACGGTAAAAGCTACGCGTTCATCGACCTTCTGCGCGGGGATAAAGGCAACAGTCACAGGCATACCGCTGTCCCGATATAACCGGGCCAGGTTATTTGCCACCTGTTCCAGTTGAACCAGGGAAAGACCGCGTCGGGATTTTTGCGATTGTACAAGTGCTACCAAAGCCTCGCTTTCTGCCTGACTTATTCCCGTTTTGCGTTCGTGTACAGAAAGGGATTGCAGGTAACTGGCGAGTTCAACAAGCTCTCTTTCGGTAAAACCGTGGGATTTGATATCCGACTGGGTTTTAAGACTGGAATATTGCGCAGTGAGAAATGCATTTACTTTTTCCTCACTCAGAGAGAGCCCATCAAGATCAGTGAAGTTTTCGACGTAGAAACCGCTTACATCAAAACGCAAACTGTTTGCCGGGTTGGGGTCGCGTTCATTTACTCCCGGGATAACATCCAGCGCAAACACCTGCCGTTCCGAAAACACCAGGCTTAATACAGCAAGAACAACGAGTGCAATCGTCCATCGCAGATTCGAGGAACGCACTACAGCGCGGCCAGATTGACTGCGGCTTTTATTCGCAGTACGACGTTGTTCCGTAGCATCTTCGTCAGTCCTGAACGCTTCCGGATTTCCGAACTCGTGAACCACTTCTGCCCGGATCTCCCGATAGGCTTGCTGTGACATTTCTCCAGCTGCATAAGCCTTAACCACTTTACGCAGGCGTTGGCTTTCGGGGCTTAACTGCATCAGACTCATTGGATCTCCCTTATCAGGCGAAAACCGGTCTTACCATCCGCCTGTCCGGTATGGTCGCGTTGCGTTTGTACACTGCATTCGGATAAGGGGTCGGCATACGCCCCTCCCACAACGCGCAATTGCCCTCCGTCTTTTACCCACTCCTGAACATTGCCAGCGGTATGCAATAGACCCAGCGCATTTTCTTCGCCGGAAGAAGCACTGGCTAATTGTTGTCCACGTTCAACACCGGCAAGTTCTATTTTGCAATTACGGTTTGGGTCCAGATATGCCTCAGCGCCCTGTGTAGCCAGTTCCCACTCCATAAATGATGGCAAACGATAGGTGTACCCGGTGCGCTCGGAAAGCCACTCAGCATAAGAAAGAACTACCTCAAGACTCATACCCGTTACAGGCAAATTCTCATCTGTTGCAATCTCACATTGGCTTGTTTGCGTGCAAAATGCCGCAAGCTCCTTCCAGGAGGCCTCTTGCTTTGAAATGGCGAAGCGTGATTCATTGAGAGCGCGCACTACCACCATTCGGGGCATCGCACTCGCATTTCCAATACTGTCCCTACAGTATCCACTACGACCTGGCTGTCGACCCGCACCAACCAGATATAACATCGCACAAGGGTCTATTTCTATTGTTGAGAGCAGTTCATTCTGACCAAACTGCTGAATTGCAGTCTGTTTAAGCGACATCGCCTTGTCCTGGTCATACTCACCCACTTCACGCACACAGCTAACTACGGCTTGCATGGCTTCACGTTTTGCCGAGACTGCATAAGCAGGAAAACGGGACACCAGTTTGTCAAGCCCTTGCCTGAACTCAACCAGTCGCACGCTCTGGCAGGATAGACTGTCGCCAAGCTCTCTAATGGCAAGCTCATAACTTTGTAGCTCGCTTGCGCGTACCAACTCGGTTTGCCGTCGCAGGATGCTTTCCTGCGCCCGATTGATATCTTTATCAATAGTTTCCAGAGCATCATAGTCAAAGACCAGCTCGCTGGTATTGTTGAATAATTGCTGCGCATTGCGAATTTCTCCCTGCTCGATCAGTCCCGGTAATGCCGCCAAAAAAGCCTGGCCCGACTCATGTTTGAGATAAGCTGGTTCGATGCTGTGCGGGAAATATCGCTCATAACTTTCTATGGCACGATGAATTTGCATATGCCAATCGATGGGCGGCTGTTCAAGATCTAGCAGTGCATCAATATTAGACTTCAACCGGGCCTGCAGGAACGCTCTGCCTTCGTTAAAGTGGGTGTTTGGGGCATAGAGGTCTGCTCTGGAAAGAAGGGCATAGGCGTCTTCAAATTTTGCCGTGTTAACAATCCTTGCCTGATAAAGATCGAGCACATCCTGCTTCACCTTGCTCAAATGGATATTGTCCTTGTCGAGGCTTTGCAGCTGCAAGACTTCTTCTGCTATCTGTTCTTCCCAATTTTGATCAAAATCCGGTGATCTCACCAGTTCATTAATCCGCGTTATCTGCGCATCTACCAGGGCATCCAGAGCTGCAGTCTGTTTAACGCTACTAATGTTGGTTGCATCCACAACAAGCATACTCAGCCCAACCAGCATCAGCGCCGCAATTCCCGCCCCCGCAAACCAGTACCACAAAGGAGGCGGCTGGAGCAGCTTACTGATGAGTTCGGCCATATCCGCAGGGCGATCCTCGCGTCTAAAAGCAAGGATTCGCTTAAGTGCTTTCCATTTTCGGCGCGACAATCGTGCCAGCCGCTCAGGTTGTAGTTGTTCTTTTTCAGCTAAATCAGCGCTCACCCTTTCGTAGGGATGCTTTCCGGATAGAATTTGATAGATAACCACGCCCAGAGAATATATGTCGTCACCAGGTTGAGGGACCTGTCCATCCAGCATTTCGAGACTGGCATAGGTTGGTGTTAATGCTGCCAATCTGGCAGGATCAAAAACGGTGTCATCATCACGACGCCGGTTAAAGCGAACGGCTCTGGCAATACCAAAATCCAGTATTTTTGTCGTTCTGTCTCTACATACGAACACATTTCCCGGTTTAAAATCCGCATGAGTTATTCCTGCATCATGGGCGCGTTTTAGTCCTGCACACATGTCAGTAATAACGGACCAGGCTAGTTCGTCGGGCATTCCGTCCGGATACTTTTTGATCAATTTGGCCAGCTCGTTGCCTTCAAGCAATTCCATGGTCATGAAGGGTGTATCACCCTCTTTATCAAAATCAAAAATGGAAACAATATTAGGGTGAGACAGCGCCTGTGACTTGGAAGCTTCCCGTTGCAAGGCAACAAACGCCTCCGGGTGTTCCCGAAAATCATTGTTGAGCACCTTTATCGCCAGATAGGGGTTACGGTCCCGTGCTTCAACCTTTCTAAGATCCTTGGCTTTAAATACGGTACCCATACCGCCGGACCCCAACTGCACGTCCAGTACAAAGCGTTGTTTTAGAATCCGGGGAGGAGAAGCCCGCCCACTTCCGGAGGAAGTTGCACTGCTGCTGGCATCGGTTCGAAGCACGGTAACATCATCACTCTGCAAGCGATTATCCCCTGCTGTCACTTTCCTGTTCAATGGACTGCACTCGCCCGGGATAGTATAAGTGACACGTTATCTCGCGCTCCCCGCTCAAGACACACTCTCAACATATGTTGGGAACAGCGGTGCAGATTGTCCACCGACATCATGTCTGCAATCTCGTCAAATCCCAGTTCCCGGTATAATCCATCGCTGCACAACAGGAATGTATCCTGTGGTTCTACATCAAACACCACTACATCCAGAACCAGATTTTCCTGGCCGCCAACCGCTCGCGTAATAATGTTGGTTTCCTTTGCCAAGGCTGTTTGTTCGGTAATTAATCCATCATCTAACAAATCTGCAATTGGGTTGTGATCACGTGTAATCTGCTCCAGTTTATTACCGCGAAGCCGGTACAAACGGCTGTCACCTGCCCATATGCTCACTCCAACCTTATCGCTGGAAAGAAAGGCCACAACCGTGCTTCCAATGGTCTTGCCGTTATTGTGCAACCGTGCGTGGGCCCGCAAACTACGATTCACCTCAACCACAGTGTCGTCTACAGAGTTCAGCAAACTATTCAGGCAATCTGAAGCGCGTATCTCGGACAAGGCCTGGGTAATACTGCTACTGGCAAGATCCCCGGCTGCATGTCCGCCCATTCCGTCTGCAACCGCCCACAATCCGATATCGGTACGTACAAGAATGGAATCCTCATTCACTGTTCTGAGAACTCCGGTATGACACTCGCTGGCACAACTCCATTTTATCGACATGAATCTATCCGCTTATGTGTCGAAATTTGAGTACACAGCTGGAAAAATCCGACCCTGCAAAACAAATGCTGCCTTCTCCCCACAATCGAACACCTTCGCGACGGATGAACCGTATCTGTTCGTCTTCGGTGCGTAGAAAAGAACCGTTTGTACTGCAGTCGGATAGCAAAAAATGGGTACCCTGCCATTGAATCCGGGCATGTACACGAGAAGTTGATGTTTGGGGAAAACACACGTCCGCACCAGCATTTCTGCCAACCACTATGGCCTCGCCATTATCGAGTACTAGCGGCTCAGCAAGACCGTCCCAATCCAGGGACAGCACTACATCTGTAGCGGATGCGAATTCTGATTGTGTATGTTTCGGAAACTGCCGCGCGTCCATGCCGGAAACCTTCTCGGGTCTGTGCCTATTCCGGCCCAGCATACGTGAAGTATTGCGGCCCAATCTGCGATCTGGTTCGCGTAAATCCGGCTAATTACCGGCCAATTGGAAGATTCAGTGTAAAAAGGCGAACATTCGGCGGCGATACTGGCCTGTAAGGGGGTTTTCCTTATCCAGTAGGTCAAATATCCGGATCATTGTCTTGCGCGCTAATTCTTCCTCATAATTGCGGTCTGCCTGCATGATCCCCAGACACATTTCCAGCCCTGCCTCGTACTGAAAGTCTGTCACGTACCTTAATGCAATCTGATAGCGCAAGTGTAAATTATCAGGATCAGATTCCAGCGCAGCCTGCAATTCCCCAAGCTCCGGAAAATCCTGTACCTCTTGTGTCAACGACAACCGCATGGCGGGACGTTTTCGATTGATAACTTCTTCGGAAATGTCACTCAGGACTTTCTGGGCAGCCGCTAAATCACCGTCCCTTACCAGAAGATCCGCATATTCTACTTTAAATTCGCTATTATTTGGCTCTTCTAGCAGCGCCTGCCGTACCAGCGCCAGTGCACTTTCCACATTTCCATTCTGCAGAAGTGCCGCCAACTGATCAGCAATCTTGTCACTACCGCTCATGGTGAGTGCGTCGAGCATTTCCCGAAGCACAGTTTCGTCCTGTGGACCGTCTTTCTGATCAACTATCTGGCCCTCATGCACTATTCGCAGTGAAGGCAAACCCTGTACCCTTAAGTGCTGCGCCAGTGACTGATCACGTGCAACGTCTGCCAGTCCAAGTGCAAATTTACCGGCATATTGTTCCACGAGCGCGGCAAAGGTATTTCTCATCTGTACCGATTCGGGAACCTGTTCTGCCCAAAACAAAATTACTACGGGAGACTGGCGCGAGCGCTCTATTACATCTTCCTGAAAGGATTCAGCGGCAACTTCAAAAGTACTAGGTTGGGTATTCACAAATCAGATAACTCACATGTTATGAAGTTCAGGAGAGGCGCATTCTACAAAATTTAAGCGTGAAACGAACTACTCATTTCCGTTTAAGAGCACGCTGGCGTAATGAGGCGTGTAGTGCCGCGTGGTTGCAATTGTTTGGATAAGCTGGATTCTACGGAGAATGTCTTTGAGTTCCCGCGCAAAATCCAGACGAGCAGATTCGTGGCTTTCACCTGCTTTTACAGTATCGCCGACCAGATTTAAATGACTCACCAGCGTTAGACCATTTTCAAACATGTTACCACCGATAGATTCTTCACTGCTTATTCTGCGCTGCAGGTATGCCTGTTTACCCGACTTAAGACAACTGGCGAGAAACAGTTTTTTGTCTCCAACCGCCTTTTCGCTCGAGCGTAGCAACACATCTGCAACGATACTGTAGGCTTCAAAAAAAGCCCGTAAGGTTGAGTGCGCAAAAAACGGACGCATATCGCCCAGGATCTCGTTGATCCCGGAATTACCCAATTCGATCATATAGGACCATTCCACATGCTGGCGGGTCAACTCCTCGCTAATTTCCTCACGAAACGTTTCTGCAGGTGAGTAAAAAAATTCAAACTTCAGCAGTTCTCTCAGCCTGAATGCTTCCTTCCAAAATACCTGAAGCGGAAGCTGATCACTGTCGCGATCAAGGGCCTTCAACAGAGCCAATTCAATAATTGCATTGTGAAAACAGAAGTGAATGGCTGTATTACGGTAATAACTCACCAGTAGGTCCTGATCCCGGGAGATCATATAAATCTCATCAGGACCTTCGTCATAGCGGGTTATTATTCCCATGTTAATCATACTTTCTACAATGCTAACAAAACGTGCTTCTGTCGCTTCCTTGAAGTCGGAACTCATGGGCAGGTTTCGTTCTCTCGCCCAGGCAATCAGACGACCCAATTCGCGACTCACCTCGGAATAGGTAAGCGCCTGGGGCGCTGCTCCCAACAAAACCATCGCTATAAGCGAACTGGACGTTATGGGCGTTACCTTGTTTACATTTACGCAGACCTGAAACGCAATCTTGTGTAGATCCAGGGTATCCGGTTCGACCAGAGGCTCAGTGGGATCTGTACAGGACTCTACTTCGACGGCTTGACCAAACTCCAGGGAAATACGGCCGTGTGGCTTACGCATCCCCAACACATAACTAAAAAACCAGCTCAGGCTTTCTGCAGTTTTTTTCTGGCCACCCTGTTCTGCCACATAGTCAGCAACATCCGGTATCAGGTCGTACACGATTGATACGGGTATGACATGCAGGTTTCCGGAATTTACTTCTCTTGCCGCCTCGACTACATATTTTAGTATGCCCAGTTTTGGCGGCATCAGCTTACCGGTTCGGGATCGCGTACCCTCTATAGCCCAGGCAAGCGGAAAGTGTTTTTCCAACAAGTAGGCGATATACAATCGCAGGCACATCTTGTAAACCGGATTATTCTGGAAGCTGCGGCGAATGAATATCACACCGGAGCGCCTTAACAAAGAGCCCAATCCTAAAAAAGCCATATTGATGCCACCAAAGGTATGCAACATTGGAAAACCGTTTTCATGCAACAGACAAATCAAGGCACCTGCATCTACATGAGATTTATGTGTGAAACAAAAAACCACGGGATGCTGTCGAATCAGTCGCCTCACCTTATCCAGTTCCGGCTTGCTGTAAACCAGCTTCTCTTCATATCCTCTTGTATACATATACCGAAAAAAGCGCGTACTAAAATCCACAAAAAAAGATCGGGGCACCGATACCATTTCCTTCAGGTACTCGTCTGCCTGGGCCAGGCTATTCCCTCCTTTCACGTCTTCGCCATCACCCACCGATTCGATTGCTTGTCGGAACGATTTTCCGGCAGTTAGTGTTTCGCGCACAAATCTGGGCATTTTGTGACGCATGCCACTAACTCCACGTTCCGCGCGTTCCAGGGACAGAATGGCCTGTCGAACCACAAAACTCGCAAATGCTTCTACACCGGTTTCACTTTCCTGTGATTTGTGACGCGCTAACAGGTCATCGATGGAAGCCGGTTTTGCTGCCACAAGGGCGATTAACTCGGGTTTGTTCGCCAATATTCTTGTCTGCTTCCACCGGTTGGGCTCACGAGGATCACCAAAAAATAGTTGGCGCATTCGGGGTTTTTCAACCTGAGGCAAGCGCCAGGCAACATGAAGCGGCACCACAATGGTCGAACCATCGGTCTGCAGGGTATCAGCAAGGCCCCCGTGCTCGGGAACGCTACCTCGGGGCCCGGACATTATCGCCGTAGAATACTCTATCTGAAGATCCGGCTTACACAGTTCTATCCATTCTCTGACCAGGCTCTCTTCCAGAGGGGTAGAAGCGTGCACAAGGAAGAGAAGTGACCGGGGATCACCCGCGTTCAAGACCGGCCATGGCTCACCGAAGCGCTCTATTTCTGGCGTTAATCGGCCCTGCATCATCCAGGATCCGCTTCAGATCCGCTCTGGGTTCTCAGTATGGAACGAAAAGCCTGTTTCGCGGTTTTACGTTTATGCACCACACCAAAAACGGCATGTGCAATGGGCATGTCAATCTTGTATTGGGCTGCGAGATCAACCACAACCTGACTGCTCTTCACCCCCTCAGCAACCATATTCATTTCACTGATAATGTCCTTTATCGCACGCCCCTTACCCAGCTCTACACCTACTGTGTGATTGCGGCTTAATTTACTGCTGCATGTGGCCAGCAAGTCCCCCATGCCGGCCAGTCCGGCAAACGTTTCCGGTCGCCCGCCCATGGCGATGCCGAGCCGGGTAAGTTCTGCCAATCCGCGGGTTATTACCCCGGCCTTGGTATTATCACCCGCACCCATACCGTCTCCCATACCCGCTGCTATTGCGATAACATTTTTAAGTGCCCCACCCAACTCACACCCAACAACGTCAGTACTGGTGTATACTCGAAACATGGCAGACTGAAACACACTGCGCAGTTGTGTTAACGCCCCTTCCTGATTCATAGCCAAAACACTTGCAGCAGCCTGCCCGGCAATTATTTCTCTGGCCAGATTCGGCCCGGTAAGCACTCCAACAGGATGGTTAGGCAACACTTCATTAACTATTTCAGTCATACGGAAGTGGGTACCGGGTTCCAGCCCTTTGGTAAGGCTGACTATGGGAACCCAGGGACGAATATGATTCTGTACCTGCTCCATAATGCGTCGAAAACTGGAAGAGGGAATACCAACTACAATCAGGTCAGCATCGCCAACTACACTATCGAGTTGCGTCGATGCTTTTAGCTTCACACGTAAGGCACCGCCAGGCAGATATTTTTCGTTGGTGTGCCTGGTGTTAATCTCATTAACTGTTGCCGCATCTCGCGCCCATAGCGTGGTATGCGCATGCGAGGATATAAGTGAAGCTACCGTACATCCCCATGAGCCGCCACCCAGAACACTCGCACGCAGTTTCACAACATGCTACCTGATATCGAGTCGACGGGGGCATTTGCCTGTGTTTCCCGAGACACTTCATCCAGCTTCGGGGAAGCAACGTGCTGACCCAATGCGTGCAGAAACATATTGCGTACCTCTTCTACATGCTCATCAATTGTTCCCACCTTCCATTTACTGGTGTCTACCGGCGCGAGTACCGTGACATCTACATCAGCAGGGCGAACAAACAAATCTCCCTTTGGCATAAAATCCAGCGCATTGTGAATAACGATGGGTACCATCGGCACACCCGCCTGGATGGCCAAATGAAAAGCACCCTTTTTAAATTTACCCAGTTTGGTAGAAACACTTCTGGTTCCTTCCGGTGCTATGGCGACCGATTTACCTTCATATTGAATAACGTCTATAAGGGGCTCCATGGCTTCAATGGCCTTTTCCTTATTTACCCTATCTATCAACACCACTCCCCCATACTGAAAAAGCTGGCCGATTATCGGGATTTTTGCTATCTCTTTTTTGCCTACGCTGGCAAGGTCTCGTCGAATCAGTTTTACCAGAATAATTGCATCAGCCGCGCTCTGATGATTAAAGACAAAAATTGCTGGACGTTTTGCCCATAGATTTACTTCATCCTTAACACGCACATTGAGTCCACCAAGGGCACTTGCATAATCTGCCCACACGGAAAACGAAAAATTTACTGCTTCGGATCGGGAACCCGTCATGGCCCAAATCGGCAGTCCCGCCATTACTGCAGGAAAGATTGTTGAATAGGTCATGGCTGTTCTCACCAGGTTTTCCAGCCCTGGCCGACCTCGGCTGGTGAACGAGCGTACGGGCCAGCCCTTGTCTCTGGCAATATTGCTTAGGCGCGAATTCGGGTTTAGAGGGCGGGGTTTACCCACAGCTTCCAACAGCAGCAGATCGTCATCACTGTCCGAATAGAAAAAGCTGTTATTCAGGTCACATTCAAACTGCGCCGCAAGTATTTCAGCGGCCAATACCTTGCCTTGTCCAAAACAGGTCGGTGGAACAATGTTACCCGTGAACAGACCATCTTTGACTTCCAGTTCGGTACACAACACGTTATCAATATTCAGATCTTCCGCCGCCGGTGTAACCTGATATCGGGTCGCGGAAGAGATAATGCCGACGGTGTGCCCTTTTTTACGGTGAGCATCTATAAGCGCGCGCGCTTCGGGATAAATGGTAGCGGCGATATGTTTCTCATATACCTTTTCACCAAAATCAACAAACTCCTGCTCCCTGGTGCCCCGCATCATTTGTGCGGTTGCGGTCATCAAGCCCGAAAACCCGGTTCGGCCCAGACCAAAACTCAATACTGAGGTAAATTGCTCAAAAAGATCACTTATGGAAGCATCACCACTGGTTAACTTTTCCCGTAAAAAGGCCATGACAGAAAAACCGGCAATAATGGTACCGTCAAAATCAAACAATGCTGCGATTTGGGGCCCTTCCGGGCTGTTTTGGATCTCTTTCAGGCTAAATTGAGCTTCTTTCATTTTTTTATCGCTCCGGTGCGCAATCTATAGTAACCAACATCAACAACATTGTCCTGAATCTACGCCAACAGGCTAGTTTGGGGTGAGACAAGGCGAATGCAAAATTTATTGTGCAGTGCAATAAAAAAGCTTGACTACCTTCTTGTTCTAGACTAAATTGCACCCATTATATTGCACTGCACCATTTAAAGGAGACAGAAATGAACGTATTAGAAAGAAGTCAGGAATTAGCAAACAACATGGTTGAGCTCAATAAGTCAGCAATTAAAGGCCATTACGGCATCCAGAAGAAATCAGTTATCTCGGCATACGAAGATAATCGTGAGCGGTTTGCTGCACTGCGTGAAGTGAAAGATTTTGCTGGCGTAATTGATGCACAACGCGAATATTACTCCGCTATGCAAAAAAATGTCACTGGTGTTGTACGTGACCAGGTAAGTTTTGCTCGTAAAAATCTGGATAACGCAGGCCAGCTATTAAAGGCCTTCGTAAAGCCGACTACAGATTCCGTATCCGAAGTTGTGGTAGATGCCGCCGAATCAGTCTCCGAAATTCTGGCTGAAAAAACAGCTGATATGAAGGCGGAGACAGTTGAAGCAGCTGACGAAGCCATAGAAGAAGTAAGCAAAACTGCTGAAGCAGTAGCAGAAAAAGCAGCCAGGAAGGCTGCCAAAGTTTCAAAAGCTTAAGCGGACCCGGCAGGTCTGGATGGAGGGCTCACCTCTATCCAGCCTGTTCCTTCATGTTGGCTTGCAAAGGTCAGTCTTTCCAGTCTTTCCTCGATCCCGTTAAATGCGGCCCGAACGCTAGCCTGGGTATTATTTTGTTCGCTCATGTGGCCAATAATCACATGCTGTAACTTTGGATGCATAACACTTTCAAGGAAACCGGCTGTTTGGGCATTCGATAGATGACCATGCAAACCACTCACCCTCTGAATTAGCTGTTCCGGGTAATTACTGTTTTGGAGTAGATCCAGATCATGGTTACTCTCAACCAGCAAAGCATCACACCCTGCATAACTATTCACGACGTGCGGTGTAATATGGCCTATGTCAGTGAGAACACCAATACTCAGCGATTCATCGCCAATGATGAATTGAAGTGGTTCGCGGGCATCGTGTGGTACAGACACAGGCTGAACCCAAACAGAACCAATATCCACCCGTTTCTCACCCTCAACTATGTGCAGCATAATATCGCTGCTATTGCGCAGGCTGCTGTCTTTTTCCTGACCCCTTCGTGTACCGCGACGATGGCTTGCACGGGAAGTGCCGTGGGAACAATAAACCGGGATATCAAATTTTCTGGCGAGGGGCAAAACACCCTGTATATGATCACTATGCTCATGCGTCACAAGAATAGCGCTAAGCTCTTGTGGCAATATAGCCAGGCGCTCAAGGCGCAACAGGCTCTGCTTTAATGTGAACCCACAATCAATCAAAAAGCAGGCAGTCCCGTTGTTGTCCGTTTTGCTAATTACTGTGCCATTACCCTTGCTGCCACTTCCAAGGGATGCAAAACGCCAGTTATCAGAGGGCTTCAATACGGCAGCACAGGCAAATCAGCCCGCAAAGTCTCGCAGCAAGGTAAGCAGCTGTACGCTTACCTCTATCTGCGCCAGCGCTTCTTTTTCATAAATACGCACTATCTGGTTATCTTCTTCCGTGGACAAGCGAATTTGCAGGGACACAGCGCCGTCATCGGATCCAAAACTGAAAAGCCTGCCAAAGAAACCGGGCTTCTCATCCTGAATGAGGTCTTCCGCGGTAACATCTACATAGAAAACACCCGCGCTTCGATCCAGATCACTCACTTCAATTTCAGCGTTGGAAAGCGCTTGCCCGATTACCGCCCACGCTCTGTTAAAATCCATACTAAACCTTAACAGCGGATCTCCATTTGCGTCGCTGATAACTTCTGCCTTACGCTGGCTGGCAAGTTCAATAGCCTGTTTGGATTCTGAATGCTGTGCAACATCGGCCGCAATATAACCCCCCAGTTCATTGAGCAACACCTGTTCAAGGGTTTTCAACATGGACTCATTTGGCCAGTTCGCGCCACCTATTCTCAAGCTGTCCAGACTGTCATTTTCATGCCGCAGATGAATTTCCGTTGAGCCAACTCGTAAACCCTGCTCTACCCTGAATACCAGGCGATCCTTTCCATTTTCCAGGTTTTCTGTCTCTCGCGCCTGTTGTATTGAAGAGCGTACAATATCCCGATAACTCTCACCTGCCACCACATCAAACCAGCCAGTTTCGAGTCTTCCAGACTGGGGATCTTCCTGCAGTACACCAATGCCATTGTCTGCCAGAAACTGTTTAACTTTAGGCCACACAACCGACGGCTTTTGCGCAATCACCAGCCAGCGACCTTCACCGAGCTTTTGAATTTTTACCTGCTGACCATTCTCCCGCGCAAACACAGGATTGGGTCTGGGTGCTTCTTTTGAATAAAAAACGGTTCTGGGCTGCTCTCCCAGATCCGGAATAACCAGAGTATCTACCAGTGTTTCGCTACTGAGGTTCTCGGGAATAACCAGGGGCGGTGCCTGCTCCGCGTCGAGGTAATCATCAGAACGGTCAACTACAAAACCTTTGTCGTCATTCATGAAGCGACAGCCGCCAAGCACCATCACGAAAATCAGTGAAATAAGAACTCGAGACATTGTTAACTCCAGTATGTCCATCATTTTAAAAGGCCAATCAATTTTCAAACACGTTGTGGATGCGCTTGTGCTATTCAAAGCAAACTCAGGGATTTCATGCAGGTGACAAGGTCTGCACGCTTTTTTGTATCCATGGGCAACATCGGCAGTCGAATTCCGGACTGAATTTTTCCCATTTGAAACAGGGCCCATTTTACCGGGCCAGGATTCGGATCACTGAACATAACTTTATGCAGGGGCTGAAGTCGATTATCCAACTCCTTTGCCCGTTCACGCTCACCGCCGAGGTGGGCTGCACACATTTCGGCAATCAAATTTGGTGCAACGTTTGCACTCACGGAAATAGTACCGCAGGCGCCGAGATTCATCATTTCCAGAGTTTGTGCATCCTCTCCCGACAACACAAAAAAGTCCTTGTTACATGATTCCAGAATCCGGGAAACACGCATCGGATCACCACTGGCTTCCTTAATCCCGACAACGTTGTGAATTTGGGATAAGCGCACAACCGTTGCGGGTAAAAGATCACTCGCTGTACGTGGAGGCACGTTGTAAAGCACTATTGGTACTGATATCTGTGCGGCAATATGGGCGTAATGCCTGAACATGCCCTCCTGTGTCGGCCGGTTATAATAGGGCGCAACTACCAGACAGGCATCGGCGCCGGCAATGACAGCCTGTTTTGACAAGTGCACTGCCTCCCAGGTTGCATTACTACCTGTACCGGCGATGACAGGGACCCGTTGATTTACCTGCTGTACAGTAAATCGAATTACCTCGAGATGCTCTTCAACTGATAAGGTAGCAGATTCACCAGTGGTTCCAACAGGGACGATGCCGCTTGTGCCTTGTTCGATATGCCACTCAATTAGCCCTCCCAACGCAGACCAGTCAATCGCACACTCGTTGGCAGCTTCATTATCACCACTATCAAAGCGTTCGCCTCCGAGCATGGGCGTAACTATTGCAACAATACTGCCGTTGATCCGGCTGCTCTCTAACATGGCAGCCAAACTCCGGCATTGTGATATCTGAGAGGATTCATTAGAGATATTCTATGGGCAAGACCGCCCTGAAAAAGATCGCACATAGTACTGTCGCTCAATGACTATCACAAGAACTCAAATATTCTCTTCCAGTTTTGGCCATGCATGCATAATTGCCTTTACCAGCGTCGCGAGCGGGATTGCAAAAAATACGCCCCAAAAACCCCAGATACCCCCAAAAAACAATACCGCAACTATTATTGCGATCGGGTGCAAATCTACCGCTTCGGAAAACAGCAGGGGCACTAAAACATTGCCGTCAACTGCCTGGATAATGGAATAGACAATAAACAGTGTAAAAAGATCAACATTCCAGCCCCACTGTAAAAATCCGACTAACATAACCGGGATGGTAACAATGGCTGCCCCGACAAAAGGAATGAGCACGCTCACACCCACCAGAAAACCGAGCAATGCAGCGTAATCCAGGCCCAGAAAAACAAAGCTGGAATACGAAACCGCCCCTACAATAAATATCTCAATAACCTTGCCCCGTACATAGTTGGCGATTTGTACGCTCATCTCAGCGCCCACCTGATTAAGCAGGGGCCTGTCTGCGGGCAATAAGCCAGAAAGCCAGCGCACAATTAGCGAGCTATCTTTCAGGAAGAAAAACACCGAAATTGGAACCATTACAAGATAAATTAGCCAACCCACCAGCGAAGGAAGTTGAGTTACCGTGGTTTTCAGTAGTGAACGGCCATAATCCCCTATCTGGCCACTGATTAGCCCTAACCAGATGTCTACCTGTTCTGCATCGATAAACTCAGGAAAGGCTTCGGGAAGTCCCGTAATCAATGTTTGAAACCTTTCAAGTAATTCCGGTACCGCACCAATCAGCTGGCTTAACTGACGCGACACAAGGGGAAACAAAAAAAGTAACATCCCCGTGAGCACACCTATAAAAACCAGAAAGGTGATATACACCGCGCCGGTTCGAGGTACATGCCATGCAACGAGCCGTGCTACCAGGCCCTGCATAAGAAACGCCAGCACCAGACCGGACAGGACAGGAGCGAGCAGGCCCCCGAACAGCGCCAGTAAACCGAACAAGGCAAATAACAACACGACCAGAAAAATCGCCTCTTCATTCGAAAAATGCCGATTAACCCATCCTTCAATTACACCCAGAAATCGCATCTTTACTCGACCTTCTTTCGTAAGACGTAGCTGTAAACCCCGTCATTTTCAGTGCTCTCAAGCAGCTGATGGCCACTTTGTTGGGAGAACACTGAAAAATCACGTACCGAGCCAGAATCGGTAGCAAAGACTTGCAGAATCTCCCCTGCCGCCATTTCATTTAATGCCATTTTTGCTTTTAGCAGCGGCATCGGACAGTTTAGACCTTTCACATCCAGAGTACGTTTTGTTTTATCAGTTATCTTCATGTTGATTGTCATATTATTGCACAGCCTCACGGAACTTTTACTACCTATACGCAATCCATGAGGTATGATTAAAAAACTGCTTATGGTCCGCATATTAGTGAAACTCGTAAAATTAGCTCGCCCCAACTTCGGTAGTTACCGGTCAAGCGCGGCGCTTGGATTGCTGATACTTCTGTTTAATTTTTCTGCGGCAGCCGCCCGCCAGGAACTGCCGGAGATGGGTGACACGTCATCCGCCTCGGTTTCACCAGCTGTTGAGCGTATTATTGGTGAGGATCTGTTGCGACAAATCAGAGCGCAACTGCCTACCATTGATGACCCCATTCTTAAATATTACACCGAACTGCATCTTTACAATCTGGCTGTACATTCAGAAGTAAAAGATAAAGCCTTACATCCTGTACTTATCGATAGCAGCGATATTAATGCTTTCGCAGCGCCAGGAGGCGTGGTCGGAATAAACGCCGGTCTCTATCTATTTGCCCACGATATCCATGAGTTTTCCTCTGTACTGGCGCATGAGCTGGCCCACCTGAGCCAAAGGCATTTCGCTCGCGGAATAGAAATACAACAACGGCAGACCTTACCCTATGTAGCAACATTGCTGGGCGCAATTCTTATTGCCGCAGCAGCCGGCGGAGAAGCTGGTATGGCTGCGATTAGTTCTGCCCAGGCCGCCGCGCAAATGGGGCAGTTACGCTATAGCCGATCCAGGGAACAGGAGGCCGACAGATTGGGTGTTGATACACTTTACACGGCTGGTTTTGATCCAAATGGTATGGCGCGCATGTTTGGCCGTATGCAAAGAGCTTTCAGGTTTGATCGCAAGCCACCCGAATTTATGCTGACGCACCCCGTCACCGAATCCCGTATTACCGATGCACGGAATCAATCCGAAAAATATAAGGAAAGAGAGATCCAGGATTCTCCCGAGTACCAGATGATGCGTGCCAGGGTGCAAATATACTACGCAGACACACCGGCAGCGGCAGTGACGCTTTTCAGGGATAAAATAGCCCGAGGAGACCGATCAGACGCCGCTTTCTATGGGCTTGCGGTTGCCCAGGCCAAGGCTGGAAATTTCAGCGAGGCCCTGGAATCTGCGAGATTATTACACATTAAAAAACCGGACAGCTTGCTGCTTGCCATTAGTTATGCCGAAATTCTGGTCATGTCAAAACGTAACGAAGAAGCCATCAAGTTGCTCAGGGGATTACTGGAAATTAACCCGAATAACCAACCAATGGCTATGATTCTAAGCAAGGCTTATACAAACGAGAATCGTTTTAATGAGGCTGTTGCTGTGTTAAAGACTCAATCTACCCTGCATCCCAATGATCATGATATCTGGTACGAACTGGCAGAGATTACGGGCCTGGCTGGTGACGTGATTGGAGTACACCTGGCGCGTGCAGAGTTTTTTGCGCTGGTAGGAAACTACCGTAAAGCTGTAGAGCACCTGGAGTATGCTCGTGGATTAACGGATCGGGACGATTTTAAACTGTCCGCAAAACTGAACCAGAGAATAATTGACTTTCAAAACGCAATGCAGGGACGCAAAAAAGCCTAGCCAGGCCCCGACAATCAAATCGGAAATTCAAGCATCCTTTGCAGTGGCTGCAAGGCTCTCAATCGCACTTGTTCATCCACCAGTATCTCATTGCACCCATCCTTAAGAGCATCCCTTAGCGCTTGCAACTCATTCATCGCCATCCAGGGACAATGCGCACAACTTCTGCAAGTTGCACCGTTTCCGGCTGTCGGTGCTTCAATAAAACGCTTGCCCGGCGCTACAGAGCGCAGTTTATGAAAAATACCCCGATCAGTGGCAACGATAAAAGTTTCGTTTTTCAATTCTCGTGCGCCGCGAATAATCTGTGTTGTGGATCCAACTACATCGGCCAGAGCGATAACCGGGCCTGGTGATTCAGGATGCACCAGCACTGCAGCATCCGGATAGATTTTTTTAAGATCCAGCAGGGCTTTGGCCTTGAATTCCTCGTGTACCACACAGGCCCCACTCCATAACAACATATCTGCCTGAGTCTGCTTCTGGATATAGGCTCCCAGATACTTATCCGGTGCCCATATTATTTTTTGTCCCTGAGAATCAAGGTGTTCAACAATGGCCAGGGCATTACTGCTGGTAACAACCCAATCGGATAATGCTTTCACCTTAGCTGACGTGTTGGCATAGACAACCACGGTTCGGTTCGGGTGTGCTTGCACGAAAGATTCAAAAGCCTCCGGTGGACATCCCAGATCGAGCGAACATTCGGACTTAAGGCTGGGCATCAGAATGCATTTTTCGGGAGAAAGAATTTTTGCTGTTTCTCCCATAAAACGAACACCTGCCACTATAAGTGTCTCTGCCGGATGCAGGCTGCCAAATCGCGCCATTTCCAGTGAATCAGCAACAACCCCACCCGTACTCTCGGCAAGTTTCTGAATCTCTTCATCAACATAATAGTGGGCCACAATTGCGGCGTTTTTTTTGTGCAAAAGCTCACGAATTTCCTGCTTCAATCCGTCCCGCGTTTCCGCAGACAACGATGCAGGAGTGAAAAGCGGAATATCTTCTACCTTAAGTGCGTAATCTGGTAGGCTCATGAGAGTGTTGGATCGGGCAGTTGAACGTCCAGAAAGAATAGCATTTTGAGATACACACATGCCAGAAAATACCTACCAGCTTTATGAAATGGCCGATTCAGGCAATTGTTACAAGGTGCGCCTGATTCTCAACCAGTTAAACATTGCCTACGAGCGCCGACCCATCAATATACTAAACGGAGAGAGTCGCACGCCCGAATTTCTGGAGCTGAACCCCAATGGCCGTACACCACTGTTAATCTTGCCAGATGGAACACCACTGGCCGAATCCAATGCCATATTATTTTATCTGGCAGAACTTTCCGCATCAGACCAGCAAATAAACCATTCCGCTAATCTCGTTCCGGAAACCCCGCTGGCTCGGGCACAGACAATGCAATGGTTGTTTTTCGAACAGTACAGCCATGAACCATTCATTGCGACAAACAGGTTTTATCTGCACATTCTCAAGGACCCCGACCAGTTTGAAGCCCAGATTGCCGCCAATCAGCCAAAAGGATGCGCCGCCCTTGGCGTGATGGAAAATCACCTGGGCCATGCCCCATTTTTTAGTGCAGGTGCTTACGGAATCGCCGACATTGCACTCTATGCATACACGCATGTCGCACATCAGGGTGGATATGACCTTTCTGCATATCCCAATATAGGCATGTGGATGGAAAGTGTGCAGAACCAGCCACACCACGTAGGCATTGGCGAATAAGTAATTAGTGATGGCCAGGCAAATCTGTTTTCTCAAATCTCCTGACAGCAAGGTCTACGGCAATAACAATCATGAACTGCTACCCCAGGCATTTAAATTAGCTGGCTGGGGAGTTAGCGTGCTGCCCCAGGAACAGGTATGCCTTACGCCAGCAGGTATTATGCTTGGACATTTGGACCCCCGTAACCTGAATCTTATATGGTTGCTCGGTTTTGGACGCCGGCAAAGTTGCATCGATCGATTCCAGATTCTGTCCCGCCTAGATGACTCTCTATTCGTAAATCCACCACAGACCATGATGAACTTGCATGCAAAATATTCGCTAAACGAGGGCGCCTTGCAGGACCTGTTTCCACCCAGTTGGGTATCAGGTGATGGGGCTTGGTTAAAAGCCAGGATTCAATCTGGCGGGGAATGGGTCATTAAACCAACAGCAGGCAGCTATGGTAAAGACGTTTACAGAGTCTCGGCCAGCACTCAAAAACTGGATAGCATACTAAATTCCCTTACCGACGGGGCTTATGCGGTACTACAAACCTACGTTCCGGAGATCGAGCAAGGCGAGAAACGTGTCCTTATCGCGAACGGCAAAATTATTGGCTCATACCTGCGCACCAGTGCAGAAAATTTTCGCACCAACCTGTCTGTTGGTGCGACCTGTAATCTGTGTTCTCTGTCTACGTCTGAGAAACTTAATCTTGCTCTGGTGATGGATCACCTCGAAAAACGTAAAATTCGCTTCGCCGCAATAGACCTGGCAGAGCGTTATGTTATTGAAGTTAACGTGGCAAACCCCGGAGGCTTGCAAACACTAAAAATCCTCACCGGTGAGGACACGGCTTATAAAACAGCCCTGAGCTTTTCATAAACAGCCCTGAGCTCCCCTTGCAAACAGCTCCGGCTTATACAACGATAGTGTGTTACTGCACTTCGAGTGCATAAGGAAAACTACCATGCAAAAAGACATTCAGGTGCAGTTGAAGAATCACGTGGCGCTGATTGAAATACTACGACCACCAAACAATTTCTTTGATCTCTCATTGATATGCGATATTGCGGATGCACTGGAAGAACTGGATAACGATGATCAATGCAGGGCCATCGTCTTGGCTTCACAGGGACGCCATTTCTGCGCAGGTGCAGATTTTAGCCAACGCCGTAAGGTACCCGTAGAACAGCAGGATAGTCCCGGACAACCCACATCAAATCCCCTATATACAGCAGCAGTGCGATTATTCGACTGCAAAAAACCTATTGTGGGTGCTATACAGGGTGCCGCGGTTGGTGGTGGCTTTGGGCTGGCACTGGTTCCTGATTTCAGAGTTGTATGTGCAGCAAGCCGCTTTACCGCAAATTTTACCAAGCTGGGTTTCCACCCTGGTTTTGGGCTGACGTACACGCTACCTAAATTGATCGGCCAGCAACGTGCAAATCTGATGTTTTATACCGGTCGAAGAATAACCGGGATTACGGCATTGGAATGGGGCTTGGCAGATGTCTTCAACGATGACGTACGGGCAGGTGCCTTTCAACTGGCGAACGAAATCGCCGAAAATGCGCCTCTGGCTGTGATGTCGGTACGAGCAACCATGCGCCGTGGCATAGCGCATGCAATTAGAGTCAGTACCGATCACGAGTTTTCTGAACAGTATCGCCTGCAACAAACGGACGATCATCGTGAAGGTTTAAAGGCAGTTGCAGAACGCAGAGCAGGGGATTTTAAAGGGCACTAGGCAGTCCTGCGAGGGTTTAGTTAGCTGGCCTGGCTGTTTGCATTTTGCAAGGCAGTAAGATTTTGCCTTTTGGCCACATCACTTCGAATAGCCGCATGTATTTGCTCGTCCAGTTTAAACCTCGTAAACAGCAGGGCTCCTATCAAATAACACACCAGGGGCAATAAACCATAGAGGGTCAACATGGTGTACTTTACCAGTTCCGTCTGCTCAACATTGGGAACAAAACCCGTCGCCTGTAGCGCAAAACCGGTTATCAGGAGCATTGCGCCATAAGCGCTTTTGTATACAAAATTCCATGCCGCAAAGTAGGCACCCTCCTTGCGTTCACCTGTTAGCATCTCATCGTAATCGATCACATCACTTTGAACAGAAGGACCTACTGTGCCTCCACATCCTGCCGCCAGCCCTGCGAAAGCTGCCAGCACCAGCATAAAATTCAATTGTGCCTCCCCATCAATATACATAAGCAGGAACATTGCACCAAATGATGTTCCTGTTAGGAGCATTGAGTAACGCCACAAACGTATTTTTCCAACACGTTTGGAAAGGGGTATCCAAAGAGGAACTGAAAGGGCTGACGGCACCATATAGGCCAGTATTATCCATACGGCCATCAGTGGGCGCCCCACAATGTACTGTGCAATGTACAAAGTTAGCACCCCAATGGCGGCAGAACCAATATGTTCTATAAATGTGACTATCAACAACAATTTGGCGTGGGGGTTTTGCCAAACATCCGCAATAGTTGAGAATGCATTTTTGTTGGCCTTACCCATGAAGTCACTTTTTTCACGCAATACTCCCACGGCATACACCACCAGCAAGGCGAATATCACTCCCGCAATGACAGCGTAAAGTGTCACAGATTCCTGTACCGCTGACCGGCTATCCTGTTCTGCGGTAATAAACAATTGCATGCTATACAAAGCAAGTATGGAGCCAACAGTATAGGCTGCATGCCGATACCCATAGAGCCGACTGCGATCATGATAATCGCTTGCCAACTCTGCACCCAGAGACATATGTGGTATAAAACACAGCGTAATAGCCACATAAAAACCAATGATCGCAACTGCCATCCAGAGAACCAGCGCACCCTCGCTTAGCCCTGCAGGTTGCGTAAAAATCATGTAGAACAAAGTAAATGTGGGCACAATGCTTGCGAACATCCACACTCTGCGCCGCCCATACCGGGAGCGGGTTCTGTCACTCAAAAAACCAATAAGAGGATCTGATACAGCATCGAGAATGCGCGAACATCCAAATATAATGCCCATAATTGCCGGGCCGATAAGCAGCACATCCGTTGAGTACTTCATCACATAGAGTATAACCAGCAGGTACATGTACCCAAGGCCAACTGCGGGTGCTGCAAAGGCTATTGCGTCTCGCAAGGGGAGCTTTTTTTCAGGCATTCCGGATTGTGAGCCCACCATCCACGGGTAATGCGACACCCGTCATAAAAGATGCTGCCGGAAGCACAAAACCCAGCGTTGCATGAGCAACTTCTTCAGGGTCTCCATAACGACGCAGGGCAACACGTCGACGCGCAAAAACATCTTTCTGGTCGTCCGGAATTTGCTCTGTCATAGCAGTATTTATGGGTCCGGGACAAATACAGTTTACCGTAATACCTTCCGCCCCCAGTTCCACTGCCAAAGAGCGAGTTAAACCGATCACACCGTGTTTTGCAGCTGTATAGGGGCTTGAAAAACGGGTAGCTCCCAGGCCTTCTGTAGAAGCAATATTCACAATGCGTGGGCAATTTGATTCACGTAGAGCTGGAAGAGCTGCGCGTATAAGGCGATGTTGCGCACTCAGCAGCACCGATATAGAACGTTCCCATTTAACTTCGTAATCCTCGTCATCAATCTGGACCGGAAGCGAGATACCAGCGTTATTGACCAGTATGTCTATACCGCCAAAATGCGCATGCACCGAGGCTACGGCATCTTTGATGGCTTGCGCGTCAGATACATCAAGAACCCATCCGCGCGCATCAACATTGGCTTGATCAAGCTCCTGCAGCAAACTGTCCAGGGAAGCCTGATTTATGTCGAAAAGGGCCAGCCGCACACTTTTATCGGCAAAAACTCTGGCGGTTGCCCGCCCCATACCGCTACCTGCACCTGTGATTATTGCTACCCGCCCTTTTACCGACCGGCTTAACTTGCCAAGTTTTGTCAATCCGCAACCTGTATGTCAAAAATGGTGCATTGACTTTAAAGCACCTTGCTTGAGCATTGCAACGCCTTTGCGAAAACCGCTCATCCCGCCCACCCGGCTTCATAATTTGCGCGCATGCCTGGCCCTTTTATGCGCAGATGGCTTATTTTCCATGCACCATTGATCTTTTTATAATCTTCGTGATAGCGAGCCGCTTGCCACATAGCCTGATTATTCTCGGTGAATGTAAAGGGGCCAAAGAAGTACCAGATGCCAGTCGCAGTGGTTTGATGTATCTCAATTATGGGATTCAAAACCATGTGTTGTGAATAAGTGATGGTTTTTTGAAAACTTTCAAACAATGCTTTTATTTCTGGATGCCCAACTGCCTTTCCAATGCCACGGCCTTCCCAGATTGCATCTTTGGTAAATACGGACGTTATGCGTTCAACATTATGATTGTCATCACAAATCTCGCAGTACCGGGCTTTTAATTGTTTGATGGCTTCAAGGTCTTCCAGCCGGGTAATTCTACCTTCCAGCTTTTCAAGGTCCATGATCGATCTCTGTAAAAATGAAACCCAATACTAAGTAATCGGACATGAAAATAACAAGCCCGCGTCGCCCCTATTAGGGTACCCTGAAAAGATTGGCCTTACGGAACCAGCAGGAAGACATACATGACATACAATCTCAGCCTAATTCTTGGCAAAGAAGAGCTACAGAACGCTGCCGCGCCGCTTAACAAAGCATGGACATTGCCACCGGGTGCCTATACAAATCCGGAAGTCTTCAAGGCGGAAATAGCTAACATTTTTGATAAGGACTGGATATGTGTCGCGCGTCAGGAACAGCTTAAAAAGCCGGGGGATTACGTCTGTTTTGAACTGCCGCATCAGCCAATCGTTCTAGTGAAGGATCTGTCTGGCATAATCCGCGCGCTTTCCAGCGTCTGCTTACACCGTGCGATGCCGATTGTTGAGGGTGCTGGTAATACCAAACGGTTCACCTGCCCTTACCACAGCTGGAACTACGAGCTGGACGGTTCGTTGCGAAGTGCCCCCATGATGCAGGCGGTTGAAGGCTTTCGAAAGGAGCATTGCACGCTGCCGCGTTTTAGCACCGAAATATGGCAAGGATTTGTTTTTGTAAGTTGCAACAACAACCCTGAGCCGCTGGGTCCCCAGTTGGAAAAATTTGCTGCACTAATCGAAAACTATGATTTCGAACGACTTGAAGTTATAGAAACCCTGGAATTTCCCAGCCCGTATAACTGGAAAATACTGGTCGAAAATTTTCTGGAAGCCTACCACCATCTTGGTATCCATAAGACCACCTTTCAACCAACGTATCCGGCTCGGGATTCGTTTATTGAGGACAATGATGACAAACCCTGGTTTATGTTACGAATGCCCGGACGTCCGCCGAAAACCGAAGGGGAAGATGAATTAAACGTTTTTCCAAAACTGGCTGGCGCCCAGTTATTTGAACTGTTCGCCGCATGTGTTTATCCAAACCTGCTACTTGCTGCCTCGCCCCATGGCGCCTACTGGTACCAGTTGGAGCCATCAGCCCATGACAGTATGCATCTGCGCATCCACGCGCTGGCGTTTCCTGAAGTTGCCGAAACGATGGATGAAAAAACGCGAATGGAAAAACGTGCCGGAGTCCGCTTTATCCATGAAGAAGATATCACCGCAAATGAAGGCGTATGGAAGGGATTGCAGGCAAGCTCCACAAAACAGGGGCGATTAAGTCTGTATGAAAAAGCGATCTGGCAAATAAATCGCCTTTGGCTGGCAAGAATGAAAGCGTTGTAAACTAAACCTGACGAAGAATACATCACGTCATTTTAGAATAATCTACTGTAAGCCACTTATCCGGTACGAAACGCACTAACACTGATTGTTCACCGCCGGAATTTTCTGAATATTGCTTTCCAGCCGCTTCACCCAGATAACGAACCGCCATTTTAAGTCCGACTTCCTTGTTAGATTCAGTAATTTCAAATTTCCCCTCTACCGAGACATACCTATAGGGAAGCGATTCTGTTTGCGCGCACAAACTAATGCGTTCACATTCAAGCAGTGCCTTACCTTTCCTCGATTCAGCCCCCGTTAACATCCACAATTCACCGCCGGGTGCATAGTCATACCAGATTGGTACCGTGAGTGGCGCCTGATCTTTTCTCGGAATGCTGACAATCCCAACATGCAAACCGGCCAGGAATGATTGTCTTTCTTCAACTGACATTGTTAATGACATTGTTCTTCTCCACCAAATTCGACCCAGCAGTACATTATAATCAAACTCGCTGCCGAATAGCTTGTAATCACCTGGCCACAGAGCGATTGCGCCCTTATCAAAATCTGAAGATCATATCGGAAACTGGTGGTTGAGCCCTAGCTGAACGGTAGTTCAATATAGAGCTCAACAAACGAAGCTCAACTGCTGCTCGACCAGAGTGGTTTTGTGTTATGCGAATTTGTTGTTGCCACACTTGTAGAAAAAATACTTCAAAAATCCTTTCAGTCACTTACTATTTCTGTGCATAAAGATCTATTTCGTCGAACACCTTTTCACGGTCCCCAAGCGCAAGCAATAACAAAAAGTCATCATCCTGTGCCCAATCCAGTGCAATTTTAGTACCCGCTGAGGGGCTGTCCGCCAGAGAAACTATACCGGGGTCAATTCCCTGTTGTACCAGCGTATTAAACATTATGTTGGACACCTCACCCTGCGATCGGCCACGTAAATACTCTTCCAGCTCAAATAAAACAATACGCTCAGGTGAGAGCTTCAGCGCCACTCGTGTCAGTTCCTGGATATCTGTATCACTTCGGTCCCCGGCATGACCCATCATTACGAGGCGTCTCCTGGCAGGCATTTTTTCAAGGGTGCGCACAACTGCACTTAAACCGTGCGGGTTGTGTGCAAAATCCACCATGATGGACACCTTACCTACCTTGAAAAGATTACCGCGTCCCGGGTTATTTTTGCGGTTACTTTCAAATGATTTTAAGCCGCTGGCAATAAGTAGAGCGCTAATACCCAAGCCATAACACACGGCGCTGGCAGCCATCGCATTCGCTACATTATGGCGAGCAGCACCGGCAAAAGTGACAGGAATATCTTTGACAGCGCACAGCGTTTTTTCACCTTTGCTATCACTATATCGAATGTGTTCACCGTCGAGAAAAAACACCAGTCTGTTGCGTTCCAAATCCTGTTGAATAAGCGGATTGGTTTTATCCAGGCCAAACCAGACAATGTCTTCCTGCAAATTTTTTGCAAAGTTCACACAGCCGGCATCATCCGCATTCAGAACCAGTTTACCGGTTGGAGCGAGAGATTTTCGTACCACAAATTTTGCTTCTACAAGCTCATCCAGGGTGTTAACGCCATATTCACCCAGATGGTCCCTGGCAACATTGGTGATAAGCGCAACATCAGCATTGCTTGCTCCCAGACCTCGCCGGAGCAAGCCACCACGCGCCACCTCCAAAACCGCGGCACTCACTTCCTGGTTTCGCAATACTTCACGCGCACCTCCAGGTCCGGAATAATCACCGCTATCCAGACATTTATCGCCTGCCCAAATGCCGTCGGTAGAACTAAAGCCAACCGTGCGTCCAGCACCCTTAAGTATCTGGCTGCACAGTCGAGTTGTGGTAGATTTGCCGTTAGTACCGGTGACAAAGGCCAATGGAATCGTTTTGTACTTGTTCCAGTCCAGTAGTTCGGGGTCGGGTAACTTGTCCCGATCCCACGTTTGTGAAAACTGCCCGTAGCCCAGCGACACATAATCGTCACACCATAAAAAGGGGACTTCTTTTTGGTGTGCCAAAGCCTGCAAATTTAACAGGTCCGGTCTGGCCTCCTCTTCAAAGAGTTTGCCCAGATAATCGACTACACTGATAACATCATGCTCGGAATCCTGTGATAACAAATCATCCAGATGACTTTCACCTGCCGCAATCCCAAGCGCAAACTCTCCCAGATCAATTGCGGAGTACAGAGCGTCTATCGGGGCGGTAAAGTACAGGCTCTGGCCCTTTTCATGTGCTCGATAGCCTGTCTCGGGTAGTTTTCTTGCCAGTTTTTTGTGCAGGCTTTTTACTTTTTCTGCCCAATCTTTAACAATACGTTCGACCTGGCCTGAGGGTATCTCAGCATCAATAATCACGAGTGGAAGATGCGAAAAAAAGTTGGCTCCAGTCAGTCGCCGTCCCTCAAATTCGAACACAGCTAATCGTCACCTTCTTCGTGGCGAGCAATTCTCACGCCCCGTTCATCCCGCACAAGTGATTCGCCTTCAGACAATTCAAAATGTTCGATCTCTTCCGGACCGCTGGCGAGTTTGCCTGACGTGCCGACAGGTGAAACACCCTGGTCCGACTGAAAGTGAATAATCTGCTTCCAGCAACGGGTAATATCGTCACCAAAGACAACTAACAAATCTCCAGGTTGACAAAGTTCCAGAGCGTGCGTGACTGCTCCTGCCTCATGGGTTACTACTTCTACACTGGAAGCAGCCACTCCCTGACTGATCAGGCGCTTTTTCATCATTTCGGGAACTTCTCTCTCATCTCTACCCCGCCGATTATCATCTGCTTTACAGATAAAGTGATCAAAATGTCCCACGGCAGTATCTGCAAGTTCCAGAATATCTTCATCACGGCGATCACCGGGCGCGGAAAACACACAAATACGTCGACCGTTCACATCCAGCCTATCAGCCAGCTGACACATTACTTTTATAGCAGCAGGGTTGTGCGCATAGTCCAGAATGACTTTGAAGGGATGTTCATCAAAAACGTTCATTCGGCCAGGTGCCTGGAAGAAAGAGGTATTGAAGGTTCTCAAACCATGCCTGATATCTTCCAAAGATTTACCCATTGAGTAAGCCATGGCCGCTGCAAACATCGCGTTTTGAACATTGTGCAGAGCACGCCCTTCCAGCGTCGCGGGAATGAGGTGAGTCCACAACAAGGGAATATGCGCACCCTTGTCATAAATGGTAATCATGTCGCCATTGATGCTGTTCTCCAGCACCACTGCTAATCCCTCTGCACGAATATGCTCGCGCACGAGTCCATGTGTTGGGTCATTGGTTACATAACACAGTCTTTCTGCATGTGTGTAGTCCGCCATTTTCAAACACAATAAATCATCCGCATTCAGCACCACCGTGTCTGTAGCCGTCTCCACGACTACACGTTTCACCTCAGCCAGTTGGTCCAGTGTGTCTATGCCTCGCAATCCCAGATGGTCCGAAGCTATATTCAGGCAGGCAGCAACATCACAACTGCTGTAACCAAGACCACTGCGTAAAATTCCACCCCTGGCGGTTTCCATAACAGCAACATCTACATCCGGGTCGCGCAATACGATTTGTGCCGAAGCAGGACCGGTCATATCACCTTTAACCGACAAATGTCCGTCAACATACACACCATCTGTCGAGGTCATACCCACCGTATGGCCAGCCGTTTTCATAATATGCGATAACATGCGTGAAGTAGTGGTCTTGCCGTTTGTCCCGGTTATTGCGGCAATAGGTATGCGTGACGGAGCACCTGCCTCAAACAACATGTCGATCACTTTACCGGCTACATCCCTGGATTGTCCTTCACTGGGAGCAACATGCATTCTAAATCCCGGCGCTGCGTTTACCTCAACGATGGCGCCTCCAATATCCTTGTATGAAGCAGATATGTCGTCTGTCAGAAAATCTACACCTCCAACATCCAGATCGACAGCCTTTACTGCGCGCTCTGCCATCTGCCTGTTATCCGGATGAACAATGTCGGTCACGTCTACCGCAGTTCCTCCAGTAGACAGGTTTGCTGTAGATCGCAGGAAAAACAGCTCATCCTTTTTGAGAACCGTCCCGGCATTGTAACCAGCCTCCTTCAGCAGGCGCTCCGCCTGGTGATCAAACTCCAATCGGGTCAGAATTTTTTCGTGGCCAACACCCCGGCGCGGATCATCATTTACCTGCGCAACGAGTTCTTCCACAGTGAGTTTGCCATCGCCTACTACATGTCCGGGTATGCGTTTGGCTACTGCTACCAGCTCACCGTTTACAACCAACATACGATGATCCAGGCCGGTGACAAAGTTTTCTACCAGTACTGCTTTGCTGCTACTGCTCTTTTGGGCATTATCGAACGCTGCCTCAACCTGTTCGTTGGTAGTTAGATTAATTGAAACTCCTCGACCATGATTCGCATCCAGAGGTTTTAACACCACGGGAAAACCAATGCTTTTTGCCGCACGAATTGCAGCGCGTTGGCTATAAACCATTCGTTGTTGAGGTACAGGTAATCCCAGATCGCGCAGCAAACTATGGGTATCTTCCTTATCACAGGCTATTTCCACGGCAATGTGGCGGGTTTCGCTGGTAATCGTGGCCTGGATTCTCTGTTGGTACCGCCCATGCCCAAATTGCACGAGGGAATACTTATTGAGTCGTAACCAGGGTATATCGCGTGCCTCTGCGGCGGCAATAATGGATGCTGTGCTGGGTCCAAATTCTTTTTTCTGGGCAAAGCGAATGAATGCCTCAATATCGTCCTCTGCACAAAAGTCGGCATCTATAAATTCAGCGAGTTGTATCTTGAGATCTTCAGGAAGCAGGTTTAGCAATAATTGCCGCGCTATGCGCGCCGCTTCCAGACCCACATCTCGCTGCTTATATGCAAACACCACATTGTAGCAACCTGGTTCTCCGGTACCGCGTGTTCGTCCGAAACTGACATCAGACCCCGCCATGTTTTGCAATTCCAGGGTCACATGTTCCCAGGTATGCCCCATCCAGGTACCTTCATCTTCCGTGAGACGCCGCAGAAATCCACCGGCTGTTCGATACGAACAACCGTGCTCGGCTAAACCGGGAAGTTGCGCAACCAGACCGTCGGTAAATTCCTTTCCGAGCTTTACCGATGGCCAGTCTTCCAATACACCCAGGTCTACCTCATGCCTGATAAGGGGAAAACTTGCATAAACATTGGGACCTACATAAACATTTGTGCCGGTTATTTTCATATGACTCCCAGCTCTGACACTTCCGAGATTTCTCTCTTATCTGGAAATGCCGCCTGACCAGTAGAAATGGAATATGTGCAACCTTTGGCAAGCAGGTGAACCCGCATCCCAATCAAACTGACCGTATCACCCTGACCTGCGTTATGCATACTCGAATATTCTAGGTCACCGGGATCTACTATGGTGATCGCGCCAGATCCTTCCACATGTATGACACCATCTGGGTCTATGAAGGCCGCAGTATCCTCGTCCAGACCCAGGCCGATGAGAAACGGATTGTAGGCTACAGCTGACATGAGTCTGCCCAGACGATCTCTTTCCCTAAAATGTTGGTCAATGACCAGGCGATTGGTCAAACCCAGCCCCGGGCTCAGGTTAACAGCGCCCTGCTTCGGTGTCGCTCCGGAATCTCCCCCGGAAATCATATGCTCAGACATAATCGCGGCACCCGCGGAAGTACCTGCCACATGGGTTCCGTGTGCATTTAATTTTCGGATGGCGCCGGCGATCGGCGTACCGCCCAGAAGTGTAGACAGCCTCAACTGGTTACCACCGGTAATAAAAACTCCACTGCAATCATCCAGGGCCTCAAGGTGGTCTTTGCGGGATGCATCCGCACGCTCGCCAATGGTAAGTGAACTGACAGTACCGGCACCCAGTTCACTAAAGAGCTGCACATAAATGTCACCAGTATCTTCAAGCTCCGAAGCAGTGGGAATAACCACGATATTAGCAGCACGCCCACCACACAGTTCAACAAATCTCCTCAGAATTGCCCTGTTGTGAATTTTTTCTTCTGCGCCGCCAATGGGTATAACATACCCGCGTTCGATACCCTGCCTACCGGGAGATGGCATAAGACCCCCGATTGTTCTCTACTAATTTACTAATAGTTCTTTTCCCGTAAAACTCTACTTTCAAGGTAACTCACTCGAACATACCCTTTTTAACAACTTCGCCCCCCCGAATGTGCATTTCACCACAACACATAACTTCGGTAACCGCATACTGGTTATCCAAACCAACCAGATCGGCATCAGCACCAATCTGAAGCTCTCCTTTATGCGTCAATCGTAACAATTTTGCGACATTTCGGCTGAAAAAGGGAGCTGCCTCCTCAAGTGCCAATCCTGCGTTTAACAGTTCGACCAGGGCCGTAAGCAAACTCAGTGAACTGGCAAATCCAACTTTCACCAACCGGCCTTTCTTATCAAATGTGGGCAGGCAACCCCCGCCATCAGAACTCACGGTAAGTTTGTCTGCCGCATACCCCCCGGCCATATATCTTTGAACTGCCTGCACAACGCCAAGATCCGGATCCTCTTCCACAACAGGATACGCAGTAATATCAATATTACATCCGCGCCGGGTTAATTCGCAGGCTTCATCAAATAAACCGGAAAGCCGATTCACGTGCGTGGGGTTATAGGTGCGTGCCGGTACCTCTCCAATATCCAGCGCCTGATTTACCAGGGCAAGGCCATCTCGTCCATCACCCAGATGCAGATGTAACACACCCGCCTTGCCCGTTAGCAGACCTCCAACATGTGCTTGTCCGGCCAACCGAATCAGTTCTTCGCAGGTAAGGTGACTACCACGATGGTCACTTATAGCAAGTTCACCTATGCCGATTACACATTCGATGTGCGCAATATCCGATACTGCAGAATCAGTAAGCAGGGTCAACGGAAAGTGATAGCCACCGGTATAACACCACGCGCTTAATCCTTGTTCCCGCAGGGACATCGTGGCTGCGACGAGCGACGAGGTAGATCGCATAACGTCATCGGTTCCAAGCAGACCAACAACACTTGTAACGCCTGCGCGGGTAAAATCGCTCAATGGCACTGTTGGCACGCGACTTGAGTAACCGGTTTCACCCCCACCCCCGGTTACATGCGTATGCGCATCTATCAAACCTGGAAGCACCATCCTGCCTTCCATATCGAGTGTGGTTAGGTCCAAACCCGTACCCAGCGTGGGCAAGCTGGTATCTATAAAAACAATTTTGCCCGCGCACACCAGAATGTGTCCCAAACCCAAATGTCTGGGGGAATAGATGTCGGCATTTTTAAGAAGCGTAAACATAGGAGTACAAAAATTTGGCCGTATAAGAGTATAGGACTAAGGCCGCGCATTATAGCCTTGTGTAAGCCAGTTTAAAAAGACACCAACTAGCCAGAATCAGATTTTCTCGTAGCATTAATTCGGTACACTTCCGTCCAGCTTTTTCCTTCATCAAAAGTCTGTTCCAGTTTCCATTTCCATGAATTTGCACCGGGAGGGAAAAAAGTAATGCGACGCGCAGGCGTGGGTACCGGGGATTTGTAGGTCATTACAATATCGCCATTTTCTGATTCGCTGGCCTGTATATGGGCAAATCCAATAGGCATGCCTTTCATTGTCCACGCTATGTCCCAGGACCCGGTGTTATTGTTGTAAGTACGTAGATTGGTTCCTACCCCTCCGCTGTTAGGCATCCAGAAATCCTGTATCGCCGTTCCGTTACCCAAACAGGTGAAAGTCCAGCGCGCACCCGCACCAGCCGTCCATGTGGTTCCATCAGCTTGAAGACTTGAATCAGCAATATCCCAGTCGCCAAGGTATCTGCCAAATTGTTCCATTGGGCCTTCCATACAACCGGCATTATCGTCAAAGGGGACCGAGGGCGAACCCGCAGTACTACCCTGTGTAACTATCAGGACGAACATCGCCGGGAGACCAGTAGAAAAGATTTTTGCAAACATGAATATTTACTCCACACCAGATTGCGAGAATAGAATTGCGTATGTAATGTATGACAACAAATTACTTACGATCAGGCAAGAACTCCGGAAAAACAGTATGAAAACAAAATCAAAAATACGCGCACTTTCCCTTACGCTCGTGCTCCTGCCAACTTTCGCTATGGCAGACGAAGCCAGCGCCGGAAACACTGCCTGGATACTGACATCTACAGCCCTGGTTTTGTTTATGACCATACCCGGATTATCCATGTTCTATGCCGGATTGGTGCGAAGCAAGAACGTCCTGTCAGTGTTTATGCAGTGTTTTGCAATTACCGGTGTCGTCTCCATTCTCTGGCTGATTCTGGGATATAGCCTTGCATTTGGAGAGGGAAACGCCTTAATCGGGGATTTTAGCAAAGTGCTCTTTGCCGATATCGGGCGCGATTCCCTATCCGGTGACATCCCGGAATCCCTGTTTGCCATGTTCCAGATGACCTTTGCGATTATAACTCCAGCTCTTATTGTTGGCGCGTTTGCAGAGCGCATGAAGTTTTCTTCCATGCTGTTATTCAGTGGGATCTGGTTATTGGCTGTTTATGCACCCATCGCACACTGGGTTTGGGGCGGCGGTTGGCTCGGCGCCCTGGGTGTTTATGATTTTGCCGGAGGATTGGTAGTACACATCTCTGCAGGCGTAGCCGCTCTTGTAGCAGCCATCGTATTGGGGCCCAGAAAAGGCTTTCCGGCCACTGCCATGCCTCCACACAACCTGCCCATGACCATTGGGGGTGCAGGCATGCTGTGGGTAGGATGGTTTGGTTTTAACGGGGGAAGTGCACTGGCTGCAAATGGCGATGCTGCAATGGCCGTGCTCGTTACGCATATCTCGGCTTCCATGGGCGCCATTACATGGATGTTTATAGAGTGGAAAAAATTTGGCAAACCCAGTGCCCTGGGTGCGGTGACAGGAATGGTCGCCGGATTGGGAACCATTACCCCAGCCTCAGGCTTTGTTGGCCCTGCCGGTGCCCTCGTAATTGGCTTATTGGCGGGGTTTGTCTGCTTTAATGCAACGCAATACATAAAACGGGTACTAAAAATAGACGATTCTCTCGACGTATTTCCCGTACACGGTGTCGGCGGTATTCTGGGAACGCTCATGGTAGGTATTTTTGCTTCCACAGAATTGGGAGTATTTAGCGGGTACGGCTTTGCAGAAGGCATTTATTCAATGGCGGGACAGTTTACTGTTCAGCTTATCGCTGTGGGGGCAACAGTTATCTTCACAGCTGCGGCAACCTATGTAGTACTAAAACTGGTAGCCGTAATCACCGGGGGTCTACGCGTAGATGAGGAGCATGAAAACAGGGGGCTGGATATTGTTTCCCACGAAGAGTCCGGTTACAACCTGTAGCACATGGAAATCGAATCCTGCAACATGTCTTCGCCAATGCGGCTGGTTGGGCCCCGGCAGCAAACATTAACCAGTGAACTTAAGGTTCTCGAGCGCATGCTGCCGCTCGCTGGTGCAATCGTACTCGAGCTGGGGTGTGGTGCCGCAGACAAAACCCGTTTAATTGCAGAGCGCACAAATGTTGCGTCTATCACTGCTGTAGAAATAGATCCGGTCCAGCACGAGAAAAATCTTCGTACCGAGGATTTACCAAAGGTTACATTTAAATCTTATGGCGCCCAGAAAATAGCTGAAGAGAACAACAGTTTTGATGCCGTTATAATGTTTAAGTCACTTCATCATGTTCCGCAAAATGATATGGAAGAGGCGCTATCGGAAATACGCAGGGTATTGAAGCCGGGTGGTTATGCCTACATATCCGAACCGGTTTTCGCCGGTGAATTCAACGAAATTATGCGTCTGTTTCACAATGAAGAAGGGGTCAGACAGCAGGCTTTTGACGCATTAAAAAAAGCCGTTGAGAATAATGTACTGCATCTGGAAGAAGAATATTTTTTCAAAAACAGTATCCGCCTGCCATCGTTCGAGATTTATCTGGATAATGTGCTCGGTGTTACCCACACGAAGCATGAACTGGACGTACCAACCATCGCAGAAGTTAAACGTCGTTTTATGCAACACGAGAGTGCTGAGGGATTCGTATTCCAGATTCCCAACCGGGTAGATTTATTTAGAAAGATACAGAGCTAATGCTGTGAATAATTTTCTTATGCCACCCTTGGTCCATAAATCGTCGCGTTGATTTCAGGATCACCCAGAATTCCGGGTTCCCTTTCATAAACAAATACACCCATAATGCGCATAGTATTGCCACGCACTTCGGATACCCTGTGCAAGGCATTACAGCCCCTGAAAATGCACAAGGCTCCCGGTTCGCGCCCAACGGAAACGATAGTTTCATCGCGCGTTCCCCTTAGCACCTGCGCAACATGCGAATAGTTTTGATCTGTATCACTACGCGCATTGGGGGACATTTGAAACTCTCCGCCGATCTCGGCAGCCTGCACCATAAGTGTCACGGTAAATGAGTTGTCCGAATCAAAATGCCAGGACGATCGGTCCCCTTCGTCGTAACACACATAATTAGCCGGTTGATAAGGATCCACATTATCGTAAAGAACTTCCGCGCCAACAATTGCTGCGATCAATTCCCGCACCTCATCTGCATGATAAAACACTTTAAGGGGCGAGTTTTCTGCTATCTGGTCATAGGCAATCATACGTGTACTGGTACTGCTAAGGATATTTCTCGCATGCTCCTTTGGTAGTTTCGGGTTTGCTTTACGCTGTAAATATACGTTTCGCCGGGAATTGTTATCAAACGCCTGTTTGCGAAGTGAACTGGCCTCCCTGGCCATTTCACCCAGTGCTTGAGGACGGACAAAAGCTGGAATTGTGCAATACATAAGCTTATCCAGATCAGCTTTACAATGAGAGATGATATTCCCTCGTGTTGGATTTTCGCGATCATGTATCGGATATTTATCCAGATCCAGTATGTTTTCGATAGTCAGGCTAGTCGGCATAACACTCACATCCTCTGAACTGTGTAACTTTTTATGCTACCACCACCCTGCTTGCAATACACATTACATTGAGTGCACTGCTATGGCTCTGGGTGCTGAAAAAGTGCAATATACCGGCATGTCTGAAGATAATACCGATGAACAAATCGTAACGCTCAATCCCGTAGTGGGCCTAAGCATCGAAGATTTACTGGACGCGGCAACAGAGGTAATAAAACAGGGCATCCGGCAACCCGCAGTTGCCCTACAACACCTGGGCACACTTGGCGTGGAGGTAACCCGGGTAATGCTGGGAAGGTCTGAACTGAAACCTGACCCAAAAGATCGTCGTTTTCAGGCTGAGGGTTATCAGCAAAATCCGATTCACTCACGTACCGCCAAAGCCTGGATTGCCTGGCAGCGTTCCCTGCTCGAATGGGTTGAAGATGTTGGATTTGACGATGAGGACGATCTCGAGCGAGCGCGATTTGTAGTTAATCTTTTTGCTGATGCGATGGCCCCGTCTAATTTTCTTCTGGGTAACCCCTCAGCAATTGACAAAGCGATTAAAACCAGAGGTGCCAGTTTGGGTGCTGGTCTGAAGAACATGCTGGGAGACCTGAAGAATAATCAGGGAATGCCTAGCCAGGTGGATAAATCTGCTTTCAAAGTTGGCGAGAATCTGGCTACCACCCCGGGATCAGTTGTACATCGCAGTGAGCAGATCGAGCTTATCCAGTACGAAGCGAATACGGACGAGGTGAATGCCACACCTATTATGATTGTTCCGCCCCAGATCAACAAATTCTACATTTACGATATGTCGAAGGGCAAAAGTCTGGCCGATCATCTTCGTAGTGAAGGTTTCCAGGTCTTTATGGTTTCCTGGCGTAACCCAAAACCCGAGCACCGGGATTGGGGTATGAACACCTATGTACATGCGATTGAAGATGCAATGAGAGCGGTAAAGTCTATAAGCAATTGCAAGCGAATAAATATGGTCGGTGCTTGTGCCGGTGGCATAACGCTCGCTACCGCGTTGGCATATATGTACAGCAAGGGAAAGGGTAAACGAATCGCTTCACTCACCCTTATGGTTAATGTATTAAAAAACGCTACTGATGATTCTGTTATGGGGCTTTTTGCAAACAGAAAATCTATTGAATCGGCACGCAGGCGATCTGCCAGGCAAGGCGTACTGGATGGGAAAGACACCGCGCGCGTGTTTAACTGGATGCGCCCCAACGACCTTATCTGGAATTATGTATCGTCGAATTATTTGCATGGAGAATCACCACCCGCTTTCGACATTCTGTACTGGAATGGGGACACTACCTGTTTGCCAGCCCGGCTCCACAGCGATTTTCTGGACATATTCCAGGATCAGGCTTTGGCGCGACCTGACGGCTTTGCGATAGATGGCGTTAACATAGATCTAGAAAAAATCACCTGTCCCTCTTATGTTACTGGCGGCACTACAGATCACATTACACCCTGGCAGGCGTGCTACAGAACGACTCAGCTATTGGGCACGAAAACCACTTTCGTGTTAAGCACAGCCGGCCATATTCAGTCGCTAATAAATCCCCCGTTGAATTCCAGGCGCCAATACTACCTCAATGAAAAAACACCATCGAACGCAAAAAAATGGCTGCAAGGAGCTGAATCCCACGCTGGTAGCTGGTGGCCACACTGGACCAAATGGATGAAGAGCCTGCACGGAAAACTAATTCCTGCGCCAAAACACCTGGGCAACAAGGATTACCCCGAACTGGTCCCGGCACCAGGCACGTACGTACACGAATAGCTGTCGTGATACAGATTAAAGAGGAAGTCCGACTGGTAAATGGCAACACGCTGCGTGTGTTGACCACACACGTAGATAACGCCCCCTGCCTGCTAATATTTAACGGGATCGGTGCTTCAGCGGACCTTCTACGGCCGCTGATAGGTGCACTGCAAATGTCAGTGGTCGCCTTCGACCTGCCGGGTGTAGGATCGTCACCTGCACAGTTTTGGCCAAGACGAATGCACCAGAATGCCGCTCTTGCCCGACAATTACTCGACGAACTGGAGATAGAGCAATGTCATGTTATGGGAATTTCCTGGGGTGGAGGCCTGGCCCAGGAATTTGCACGACGTTACCCCGACTCCACGCAAAGACTGATACTCGCCGCAACTTCTACCGGGCATCTAATGCTGCCACCCAGCATACTGGTGATGTTACGCATGGCCACGCCCCTGCGATATTTAAACGCTGGGTACTTTAACCGTATAGCGGGCGATATATACGGCGGAGACTTTCGTAACAATCGTGAGCGAAGCCAACGCCACCAACGTGCCATGAGCCCACCCTCAATCTGGGGTTACCTAAGCCAGCTTTATGCAATGAGCGGGTGGACCAGCCTGTTCTGGTTGCACAAAATAGCTGCACCCACCCTTGTCATGGCGGGAGATGACGACCCTATTATTCCCATGGCAAACGCACGCCTCTTGGCAAATCGACTTCCTGATGCACAACTGGAAATTTTTGATTGCGGACATTTGTTTGTACTTACACGACTGGATGATGTCATTGCAAGAATGCACCAGTTCCTGAAAGTCTAACTTGCCTTTTAACCCGTCTTTTAACGCTTCTGGGAAATCACCGGATTCGCCTGCACCTGCCTGGTATCGTTGGGTCTTGTTAGCAGCCGTATGGTTGCTTTATGCCGCATTCGGATTGGTTGTCACCAGCCTGGCACCCCTCATTCCCATTATCGAAGCCGACCTTGATCTCTCCCATGCGGCAATGGGAAGCATTATGGGCGCATGGCAACTGGTATACATATTTTCTGCCATCCCATGTGGATTGATGCTGGACAAGCTCGGGTCTCGCAAAGCGCTGACGATTGGTGGTTTGTTAATGGCAGCATCGGTTTTGGCCCGGGGGTCTGCTGAAAACTATACCGAACTGCTTCTGGCAGTGATGTTGTTCGGTCTGGGAGGTCCAATTATCTCTTCCGGCGCTCCAAAGGTAGTCACCCAATGGTTCACAGGATCATCACGCGGTCTGGCAATGGGGATTTATATGACAGGTCCAGCTATTGGGGGAATTATTTCACTGACAATGACACATTCTGTTCTGCTCCCTGTATTTGATCAGTCCTGGCGGCAAGTCATGACAGTTTGGGCGATGGTATGCGTTATCGCAGCACTCGCATGGCTAGCCATCTCCAGCATCAAGCTAACATGCTCAGACCGAAGCCCCGAACATAACACGCCCTCTATTCCCCAGCGCCAGGTTCTCGGAAAACTGATCGGGCAACCAACAGTATTACTGGTTCTGGGCATGAGTGTAGGGGTATTTTTCTTTAATCATGGATTAAATAACTGGTTACCCGAATTGTTACGTTCTGGAGGAATGAGCTTACTCGAAGCAGGCTACTGGGCAGCCATTCCCACCGTTATCGGACTTGCAGGTTCACTTCTAATTCCCAGATTAGCCACTCCGGGCAGACGCTTTCAAATATTACTTACTCTGAGTCTGGTTGCGGCTGGTGCCAGTATCATGCTTCATTTCCAATCAGAACCTTTCTTGTTTACAGGATTGTTGATGCAAGGGCTTGCCCGATCTTCTCTAATGACGGTACTGATCTTAACGCTTATAGAATTACCCGGCATCGAAGAACGATACGTTGGTGTAGCGACTGGACTGTTTTTTTCTGCAGCTGAACTGGGTGGAGTTTTGGGTCCACTGTCGATAGGTGTATTGTATGATCTCAGCAGTAATTTCGACACCGGACTGGTTTTGTTAACCGGTATTGCACTCGCTTTGGCAATGGGTGCACAAAAGCTCAGGAATCTTGTTACAAAAGCCTCCTGAGCTGTTTAGTGAAAATATGCAGGAAAACCTGACTATTCAATGTATTGGGTAGGAATTTCGAACCCTGTCCCCATACCTTCGCGCCACAGTGTACGTATTGCTTGCGTCGAAAGCGCCCGATCATAAATACGAACGTCATCCAGAACCCCGTCCATGGCGTCTATCACCTGGTTATTTTCGTCGAGGTAACCACCGATGGTAAACGGTGCAGAAGAAACAGGTATTGTACCCAGAAAGGTCCAGTCCCGGCATATCTCTTCACCATCTACATAAAGGCGCGTTAACCAGCCATCGAACGAGGCAGCAATATGATACCAGTGTTCCAGTTCGGCCCGATGCGTTTTGTCCGCATAACACACGCCCCGTCTCTTATTATCGAGCTGTATCTGCCACTTGAATTGCCAGCGGTGAAAACCAAGAAAAAGTGTGGGGTAATCAAGGGCCACCAGCGCGGTATTCTGTTCCGTACGGCGATATGCCCACACCGATACCGTTATGTTTGAAGATGTTGAGAGCAGGGCTTCACTTGCAGGAATTCGGATCATTTCTTCCGGACGTCCGCTCATGTCGAGTACATTGGTGGTATCTGCGGAGGCGTTGAATCGCAACTGCACAATTGGACCCTCATGAGAATTGCTATCACATCCTGCAAAAAGGAGTAATCCACAATACAGGAAAATGACTAACCTCATCTGCCTGCCTGTTTGGTTTTAACATGTAGAAAATCGGCCAAACGCAGGGCTAATGCTACGATGGTCAACGTTGGGGGAGCATATCCTCCTGTTGGAAACACTGAACTGCCCGCCACGTACAGATTGTCTATTTCATGCATCTTGCAATCGCCATCAACAACCCCGTTTGCAGAATTTTCACTCATGCGTGTGGTCCCCATATGGTGACAGCCTGCCCAGATAGGGTCCGGCCACTCATCCGTACGCAGCCACTCCGCTATCTGGATTCTTCCTATCCCGAGCCGAGCCATCTCCTCACCGATACGCTGGGTGCTGATTAGCATGGATCGCTTGTCTTCGTCTGTCAGACGCCAATCTACGCTCAGTTTGCGCATCCCGAACTGGTCTTGCGCATCAACAAGCGTCACCCGACTGTCCGGATTTGGCATTTGTTCGCTTCGCATGCGCAACTGTACCCCGCTTATGCGCTCATCCTCCGCGCGCCAGACATCCTCTGCCAATCCGTCCAGATCGCCAAGCACACGCATGACTTTTTGATCCAGATTAGTCGGCCAGTTCATGGCGGCGGCATCCCGCCAGATGCCCCTAAGCGTTTGATAGCCCTCCCCCATGGCGACAAGATCCGAATCAAAATCAAACGCGCCATTGAGCAATTTGAATTGGCTCTGCAGTTGTTTGCCTACAGCAAGGAATGGTCGAGTTTTGCTGTTGCCGAAAGAGCGCCTTCTGAATAGTTTCGCCAAACGCACCGGCTCATTGGTCAAGATGCGTGCAACTTTGTGTTCAGGATGCTGCATAAAGAATCGTCCAACACAATCTGATCCGTTGCCAAGCCCGCGTTTATTGTGATCCGAGTTTGCCAGCAACAATCGGGCATTTTCCAGTCCGCCACAGGCAAGAACATAAGCACCTGCGTTTACAACACCCTCGCGGCCGTCAAGACTTGAAATACAAAAGGCTTCTATACGGGTGGCCTCTTCTGCCGTAAGGATTCGGGTCAGGTTTGCATGAAGCACCACATCCACAAACCGTGAGCCACGCAATATGTCTCCATAAGCATCACCGAACCGCGTAGGTGGAGAGTAAACCCAATTACGTTCCCATAACCTGGCAGGATCGAATTCCGGTAAATGGTTTAGCGGTGGCGATGAGAAGTCTCCCAGTTCCCCAAGCTGACATATCCCGGATGCTTGTTTGTAGTAGCTATCCAGATCGGATCGTTTGATGGGCCAGCCGCTAAACGCCACCCATTCTCTAACATGGAAATCAATTTCTTCAAGGCGGGCACACCATCCTTCCCAATGGTTGGTAGTGCCACCAAAATAGCGCAATCTGCATCCTGCAGGACCGACGCGTTCCCGTCCCGTACTCTCGCCCTTATAAAGCGCCTGGCTATGCGCATCAAATTCGGTACCACCTGCTTCAAGCAGGCAAACCCGTGCCCCTTTTTCAGCCAGTCGCATAGCCATCGTAATGCCTGCAGCTCCGGCACCCGCAATACAGACGTCATAACGGGGAGCCAGAGCGTTTCCAGTTTTACTAAAGTCGAGAAACATGGCTTATACCCAGAGCAACAAGCGCGCAAAGTGCTGCCTCGCCGCGAGCCAGCAGCCAGCCCTCAACAATAACGGTACGAGATGCGTAAAAATCGTCCCGAATCCGCCTTCGAAGCATCCACTCCAACCCATCAGCCGATGAACTGGTTCCAAGCCCTAAATCCAGTTTGAGTGTACGTTCATTGAGATGCCGATGGGATTGTAAATAGCTGCGCCCCACGATTCGTGCTGCTTCCACATCAGGAACAAGCCTGGACAGCTCCAGATTACTATTACTATCTCCCGCAATTACGCGAGTCCAGGGCACAAGAAAACCAGAGGCAAGCAGGTGAGAAAACCGTCTACGATCCATCAGCTGCAGGTTCCATGCAATAAGGCGAATGTTGTATCTGCCGGGTTCATCCAGGCATCACATCATGCTTGAGATAAAATTGCTATTATGACAATAGTGGTATTTGTGAGGAATATGTGTGTGAAGCAGACGCACAGACCAGCATAACAACGATTGACTCGCCGTCGCAGATAACAAAAAATGGCTTTTACACACTTACGAGATAGCTGGTGGGTCGTGTGAGGCTCGAACTCACGACCATCGGATTAAAAGTCCGGTGCTCTACCAACTGAGCTAACGACCCAGATATCGGCTACAAAAAGAGGCGCATAGTTTAGCGGCGCAAATTTAAAAAACAAGACATCAACATGAAATCCATTAAGCGAACCCTTACAACAATCTTTTGTGGGCTAATACTTCTGATGCTAGGGGTATGGTTAATTCTGCCAGCGATATACAACAATGAACACCAAACTCTGGATGCCGATGCAAGAGCAATGGCACCGGGACAATTCATCCACATCACCAGAGGCTTTACACACTACCAAAAATCGGGGCCAGATGATGGGCCTGTGGTACTGTTGGTGCATGGTTTTAGTGTACCTGCCTATATTTGGGAGCCTACATCCCAAATGTTGAGCCAGGCGGGTTATCGGGTAGTAAGATTTGATCTGTTTGGTCGGGGTTATTCCGATCGGCCTGATGCCACCTACAACGGAGAATTATTCGAGCAGCAACTGTCTGATCTGATCGAGCAACTGCAATTAACCACCCCTCTTGACGTATTTGGCCTCTCCATGGGAGGCGCCATCGCTACCAATTTCGCAGCGCATCAACCGGAAAAGGTCCGCAGATTGGTCTTACTTGATCCCTCACACAAAAAAAGAGAAAACCGCAGCATCATGGATCTTCCTGTAATTGGAGAGTTTTTGATGGATGTGGTTTTCGCACCCGGCTTTGCTGAAGGGCAAAGCACAGATTTTGTGGAGCCTGAACGTTTTCCCGGTTGGCCGGACAAGTTTCGGGTTCAGATGCAGTACAAGGGATTTAAAGCAGCCATTCTCTCAACCATGAGAAATTACTTTCACGAAGATATCGCCGCAGCATACGCAGAGGTCGGAAAGCTCAACAAGCCCGTGTTACTCATCTGGGGAACAGAAGATGCCACCATTCCCTTCAGTGAGAGTGAAGGGGTGCGCCAAACCCTAAATGCTGAATTTCTTGGCGTGGAAAAAGCTGGACATCTCCCGCATTACGAACGACCCGAAATAGTAAATCCGGTTATTCTTGAATTTCTTGCGCGAGGCGATAAAAACTAGGGTAGATCAGCCAGATATGATTTCGCCAATCGCGCCGATGCACTAGCCGGGTATTGGGAGGTAACCTGGTTCAGGTATTGACGCGCTCGAATTAAATCACCCAGACGATGATAAACTACCCCCAGTTTATACAGCGAGTCGGGTACCTTGGGATGATCCGGAAACAGGTTTACCACCTGTACAAATGACTGCCTGGACCTCTCTATATCCGGGCTTTCAAGCGCCAGGTACAGTTCTCCCAGCCAATAAAAAGCATTGCCGGTATAAGCACCGTTAGGATAATCATTTACCAGCTTGGTAAATCCATCAATGGCTGCCTGATATTGTTTTTCCCGGGTTAGGGCAAAAGCCAGGTTATAATCGCGTGATTCAGGGTCTGCTCCCGCAGCGGCAGCAACATCGGATGTAGTTGGGCCCAAATTTGTATTAGAAGAAAAAGAAGCGGGCGCAGGAGTGTCTGAATCAGCTACCTTACGATTCGTCTGACTTAGTCGACGATCAATATCCAGATACTGGTCTTTTTGTTCTCTTTCCAGGCGACTCAATTGATGTGCCTGTTCTTCGAGCAAACCCCTGAGCTCACGAACTTCCTGTTCCAGAACCTGTACCTTGTAAAACAGCTGGGAATTTCCGGAGGCTCCACTTGCAGTAGAAGGACCGGATTCAACAGGCCGAAAAACCGGCCGCTCAATTGAATCACGCTCTACGCTATCAGGGGGGAAACTGTTATTTGGGCCAGTGGCGTTTTGCCTGCCACCAAACGGTACTCTCAAGTCATTACTGTATGTCTCCTGCACCTCACCAACCTCAGCCTGGGATGTAGCAGTAGGGCTGGTAGTGGATTGATCTTCCACAGGCGCCTGTTCTGCAGCGGCCTGTGTCGTATTACCAACACAGGCGAACAGGCTTATGAGAATCGTTACCACGTAGTGCAAAACAACTTTCATAGAAATCACATTTTCTTAAGAGCCGCTCATGGCTGTTTACAAGAGCCGCTCATGGCTGTTTACAAGAACCGCTCATGGCTGTTTACAAGAGCCGCTCATGGCTGTTTACAAGAACCACTCATGGCTGTTAGCGATAAATCATCTCTGCTCGACGGTTACGCGCCCATGATCCTTCCGAGTGACCAGCATCCACCGGTTTTTCTTCACCGTAACTTACGATTTCAATTTGCGAGCGATTAACGCCAGAACTGGTCAAAAAGCTTGCCACAGTATCGCCGCGCCGTTCACCTAAAGCCAGGTTGTACTCTCTGGTGCCACGTTCGTCGCAATGCCCTTCGAGTAATACACTTCTGTCTCTGTTTCCGCGCAGAAAACTGGCATGCAGTTCCAGTGCTGCCAGATCTGATGCAGATAAGGTAGCCCGGTCAAACTCAAAATAAAATGTTCTGGCCAATGGATTCCCGGTATTCGGGTTCAGGGGATTACCCATGCTATCCACAGATTTTGGAACTTCAACCACGTCAATCGGCGCAGGCGCTTCTGTCTGTGTATTTTCTCCGGGAGTTGGGGCCGGTTCACTGGTAGTCGATTTACTGGCACAACCTGCCAGAATAAGGCCTGCCAAAATCAAGCCTAAAGTGTTGCGTAACCATTGCTGTTGCATTTTTTTCTCCTGCATTAGCTCATTTCCATTAACTTTCTACAAATCTGTGCTGTTTAACACAGATTTCAAATAGGGAGACCACGCTGGCTCTCTAACATCACCCAAAGACGACGGTAAGCGATATTTCACTTTTCCGTCTATGGACACCACGGCTAGTATACCCTGCCCCTTGTCCTGAGTCGCATAAATTAACATCGCTCCGTTGGGCGCTATCGATGGTGATTCGTTCATATCAGTTTGCGTAAGCACCATAATTCGATCCCGTTCGAGATCCTGTAGCGCAATATGGTAAACACCATTCGATCTGTGTACATAAATCAAATGCTTTCCATCCGGCAACAGACGCGCTCGCGCATTATAGTCACCTACAAATGTCAGTCTATCGGTAATGCCATTGGACAGGTTAATTTGGTAAATTTGTGGTCTTCCACCCCTGTCGGACGTAAAAATCAGACTATTACCATCTGGCGTCCAGGCCGGTTCAGTATCGATGGCGTGGTGGCGGGTTACCCTCTGTAACTTGGATGAAGCTATATTGCGTATATAAATCTCGGGATTTCCATCCCGTGATAACACTAACGCCAGTCTTCTACCATCCGGAGACCATACTGGTGCGCTGTTCAAACCCGGGTAACTGGCCAATTGTCGCCTGATATTTGTGTACACATTGTGTAGGTAGATAACCGGACGACCGGACTCAAAAGACACATAGGCTACCTGGCTTCCGTCCGGAGACCAGTTTGCAGACAGTATCGGCTCAGTTGAGGTCAATAGTGTTTTAACCCGCTCTCCGTCGGTATCAGCAAGCTGCAGTTTAAATTCACTACTGTTGGTACCAAGATCCTGTGCAAGCACATAAATCATCTTGGTGCTAAACGCACCCCGCACATCAGTAATTTTCAAATACGCATTGTCGGAAATTTCGTGTGCAATATCCCGTATCTGCTCGGGTTTACCGACCACCCGGCGTGATAACAACCGCCGCTCATTTATGACGTCATACAAATGATATTCAACAGACAGGTCACCATTAAATTCCTGTTGTACTCGCCCGATAATTAGATACTCGGCCTTTAGTATTTTCCAATCCCTGAAAAACACCTTTTCGGGACTGTCGGGAAGGCTCAGCATATTATCTTCAGACATTGGAGCAAACTGACCACTTCGCGCAAGGTCAAACGCAACAATTCCGCTAATGTCCTGGTCGATTTCAATATTCAGGCTTTGACCAAAAGGAACCACAGCAATTTTTTTGGGGTTATCCCTTCCCTGGTCAATTTCTATGGCTAGTGCAGCCAACAAACCTTGTGCAGCAAAAAACAGTAGTACAGCCAACAAACTACGCAACAACATCACCTTAACAAATCCTCTGGTTTAAATATCACTGGGAAACTACGAAAATTTTCTTCAAAAACACGTGACTCCTGGGGTACCTCAAATTTGCCAGCTTTGCGCACGGCAGCTTCTGCGGATCGATCAAAAGCCAGATTGCCACTCGATTCTGTTACCACAACCTGGGCTACGTCTCCCGTGGGAACAAGATTTACCTGCAGGGTAGCACGCATACCGTTTCGTGCACTGGGCGGACGGGACCAGTTAGCCACAATGAGCTCATAGATCCCCTGAATGTACGACTTTGCGAGCGCATCATCTTCATTTTCAACAATCTCTCTGGACTCATCGTTCAGCGCAACTTCGAATGAGCTGCTGACCAGTTGTCGAAGACGTTCTGCGCGTTCCTGCTCTGCTTTGCGTTTAGCGTCCTGCTCAGCCAGCAATTTTTGATCGACTTCTTTTTTTTTCTCAACGACCTTGGGAGGCGGTTTTTTATCTACCGGTTCGGCAGCTGGTTTTTGAATCTGCGGCGGCGGCGTTTTCTTAACTGGCTTTGATTCAGGTTTTAACTGTATCAATTCGGTTTTTATGATTTTGGGTTTTACCAGTATGGTTGGCGCAGGTTGTGCTTCCCAACCAGCAAACAGGGCCAGACCAATCAGCGCGTGCAAAAAAAGCGCCATTAACAGGGGTAAGCTATAATTTCGAATCCAGGCCAGCATGCTTACAGCTCCGGGGGATCAGTGATTAAGCCAACACTTTCGGCACCAGCACTCTGCAAAACAGTCATTACACCAATTACCTCACCATAATCCAGTGCCTTATCTGCACGTAGATATACCGGTACATCCGGCCGCGCCCGTATGATTTTACCTGCCTGTTCTTCCAGGGCATAGATGGTGACGCGTTGGCCGGAATCCTGACTATCGCGAACACCCAAATTCATAAACAGGGCACCATCTTCCCGAATAGATACAACCAGTGGATCATCCTGAACATCGGCAATGGCATCAGAAGGCTTTTGCGGTAGATCTACCTTTACACCCTGCGTAACCAGTGGGGCGGTTGCCATAAAAATTACCAGCAAAACCAGCATTACGTCGATATAGGGTACGACGTTAATCTCGGACATTGGTTTGTTGCGTTTACCTTTAAGCCTCATATGTGCACCACTCCTGCACGATCCATCTCAAATCTGGTCTGATTTTTTTGCATGGGCAGCCCGGTACAGAATGCTCGAATACTCTTCGGCAAAGGTGTCGTACCGGTTCATTAGAGTTTCTGATCTTGCCGAATAGCGGTTGTACGCGATTACTGCCGGTATGGCAGCGAAAAGACCCATCGCGGTTGCAATTAGCGCTTCGGAAATACCCGGTGCTACCGCAGACAGGGTGGCCTGGGTCATATTGGCCAAACTTCGAAAGGAATTCATAATTCCCCAAACGGTACCGAACAAACCGATATATGGGCTAGTGGATCCCACTGTGGCCAAAAATGGCAGATGCCTGTCCAGATTTTCCTCAGCGCGAACTAACGCTACTTTCATGGCGCGTTGCGCGCCCTGCAGGGCAGCATCGGCATCCATTCCCGCCTGGTCCGACAACCTTAGATATTCTTTAAATCCACTAACGAAAATGGCTTCTATATCATTGAGATCGGCCTGATCCGCTTCCAGTTCTGAATAAAGCTCTCGCAGGTCAATGCCAGACCAAAAATATTCTTCAAAGCTGTCAATCGTGTCCAGGGTACGGCGGTAAACTGAAGATCGCTGAAAAATCATTACCCAGGATGCAAGCGATGCGATGACCAGCACAGCCATAACCAACTGCACCAGAAGACTGGCGTTAACGATTAGCTCAAAAATCGATAGGGGTTCGTTCAAGGTGTTTTCCTCACAGCTTACTCAATCGTGCCGGGGGGCTGTAAACCAAAATGTAGATAGGCATTTTCGGTAGCTACGCGGCCTCTCGGGGTTCGATGGATAAACCCCTGTTGAATCAAATAGGGTTCTATTACTTCTTCTATGGTGTCGCGCTCTTCGCTTATGGCAGCCGCCAGTGAGTCGAGACCAACCGGACCCCCGGAAAAGTTTTCTATAATTGCCAACAACACGCGCCGGTCCATGGCATCAAAGCCGAGTTTGTCCACATCGAGCAATTTTAAGGCCATATCCGCAATTTCGGAAGTCAGATTTCCGTCACTCCTCACTTCCGCATAATCTCTTGCCCTGCGCAGCAGGCGATTAGCAATTCGAGGAGTACCACGCGCCCGGCCCGCTATTTCCCGACAACCCGACTCTGTGACGGATATATTCATTTCCCTTGCAGAACGAGTAACAATTTCAGTTAACTCGCTTACGGAGTAAAATTCCAGACGCTGTACAATACCAAAGCGATCCCGAAGCGGCGCCGTAAGCAGGCCCGCCCGGGTGGTTGCGCCGACCAGGGTGAAATCCGGTAGTTCTATCTTGATTGAACGTGCAGAAGGACCTTCTCCAATGAGGATATCAAGCTGATAGTCTTCCATAGCCGGATAGAGAATTTCTTCTACCACCGGGCTTAGTCGATGAATTTCGTCAATAAACAACACATCTCCCGGTTCAAGATTAGTAAGCAGTGCTGCCAGATCTCCGGCCTTATCGAGAATAGGGCCGGACGTCGACTTGAGTGCCACACCCATCTCATTGGCTATTATGTGGGCAAGTGTGGTTTTACCCAATCCTGGCGGCCCGAAAACAAGGCAATGATCCAGACTCTCTGAACGCTTTCGAGCTGCTTCTGTAAACAGGGAAATCTGTTCTTTCACAGCGGTTTGTCCTACATAATCTTTCAACCGCCTGGGACGCAGCGCCCGATCCAGAACCTGGTCTTTGTTATCTGCAACTGAAGTGACCAATCGATCCGGTTCAATGCTCATTTAATTTCTCACAGAAGTTGTTTGAGACCACTACGCAAGGCTGCCTTAACAATTTCTTCAATAGACATACTGGCCCTAAATACAGAATTAACCAGGCGGCTGGCCTCCTGGGGTTTATAACCAAGAGACACTAGCGCTTTTTCCGCTTCATTTTGAAACCCGGTCTTTTCCTCTGTCCGATCGGGCCTAAGGGATTCGGTATCAATCCATTGCGCCACCTTATCTTTCATCTCCACCACGAGGCGTTCTGCAGTTTTTTTCCCGACTCCGGGTAGTTGGACAAGGGCAGCTACATTTTGTGCCATGATACTGTGCGCAAATTCATTGGTTCCCATTCCGGATAAAAGGCCAATGGCCATTTTGGGGCCAACCCCATTTACCCGAATGAGTACTCTAAACAAATCGCGTTCAGCCTGATTGGCAAAACCGTATAAAATCTGCGCATCTTCACGCACCGTAAAATGCGTGTACAACTCAAGATCAACACCAACCACCACCTTGGCAAGTGCCGCTGCAGTGACCTCCAGCTCGTAGCCTATTCCATGCACGTCAACCAGCAGGCGATTGTCATCGATGGTGATCAAATTTCCCTGAATTCTACCAATCATGTTTTTATCGCTCGAGCCAGTCCCTGAGTATTAACGTGACAAATCGCTATGGCAAGCGCATCAGCTGCATCTTCGGCAGGTACTTCCTGCAGACTCAGGATCACTTTAACCATATGTTGCACCTGTTCCTTGTTAGCACCACCCGTACCTGTTAGAGCTTTTTTGACCGAGCGTGCAGCATATTCCGACAAGCGCAATTCCCGGGAGGCAACGGCCGCAATGGCAGCTCCGCGTGCCTGCCCCAGTTTGAGTGCAGACTGGGGGTTGCGCGCCATAAACACTTCTTCAATAGCCACCTCGTCGGGTGCAAATTCCCGAATGAGAGCATCAAGAGACGCATAAATCACACCAAGGCGTTCGCAAAGTTCTCCGTTTGGTGTTCGGATACAACCACTGGCAACATATGTAAAGCTGGAATGTGAATACTCAACAAATCCATATCCCGTTACCCGGGAACCGGGATCAATGCCCAATATACGCAGTGCGCCTATTTATCCATCCTCTGATCGATCCGCGAAGACACTATCTGGAAATTCGGCATTACAATAGACATTCTGCACATCATCCAATTCTTCCATCGCGTCAATTAGTTGTATTACTTTTTCAGCCTTCTCTGCATTCAGTTGAACGCTGGTAGTCGCAACCATGTCCAACTCACTACGATCTGCCGGTAACCCGGCATCCTGAAGAGCGGCAACGACACCCTGGTAGCTTTCCATGCTGGTCACAACGGCAAGGGAACCATCTTCTTCGGTTTCAATATCTTCAGCACCGGCGTCAAGAACCACATCCATAATCGCTTCTTCATCTGCACCCGGAGCAAAGTGAATAAGTCCCTGTTTACTAAACAGGTAAGCGACCGAACCATCTGTGCCCATACTACCGCCATATTTATTGAAAGCATGCCGTACTTCCGCCACCGTTCGATTACGGTTATCCGTCATGGTTTCCACCAGTATCGCAACACCACCCTGCGCGTAACCTTCGTAGACCAACTCGTCAACATCACTGCCCTCAAGACCACCGGCACCCCGCGCTACCGCCCGGTCAATTGTTTCCCGGGTCATATTGGCAACCAGTGCTTTATCCACGGCCGCTCTCAAGCGCGGATTATCATCAACCTCGCCACCGCCGAGCTTGGCCGCAACCACTATTTCCCGGATCAAACGTGTATATAACTTTCCACGCTTGGCATCCTGGGCTGCTTTGCGATGTTTGATGTTTGCCCATTTGCTGTGACCTGCCATATGTGATGCCTGATTTCTTTCTGCCTGTTGTATTGTTAGGGTTTGTTTACACGAATATGCAATTCCCGAAGCTGGTGAACGTCCACCGCACTGGGTGATGCCGTTAAAAGGCATGCGGCAGATTGCGTTTTGGGAAACGCAATTACATCTCTAATCGCATCCGTTCCAGCCAACAACATTACTATTCGGTCGACACCGAAGGCTATTCCGGCATGAGGGGGACAACCCAGTTTCAGAGCATCCAGTAAAAAACCGAATTTCGATAGACCTTCCTGCCCGATCATAAGCTGTTCAAATACTGCCTGCTGCATCCGTGAGTCGTGTATGCGCACTGAACCACCACCCAGTTCGTGGCCATTTAAAACCAAATCATAAGCATCCGCCAGTGCTGTCTGAGGACTTGAATTCAATTCCTCGATTGAACCCTGTGCATTGGTAAAAGGGTGGTGCATTGCATTCAAGCGTTTATCCCTGCCCATCTCAAACATGGGCCAGTCAATTACCCAACATGGAGCCCATCCTTCTGAAATCAGGCTCAGGTCTTTACCTAACTGCACACGTAAGGCGCCAATCGAATCATTTACCGTCTTGGCGGAATCCGCACCGAAAAAGATAATATCCCCTGCCTCTGCTTCACAGCGTTGCAGCACTTGAAAAACTACATTTTCCGGCAAAAATTTTAATATGGGAGATTGCAGCCCGGCGACACCCGCATCCAGTTTGTTTATCTTTATCCAGGCCAGACCCCGTGCACCAAACTTCGCTACAAAATCGGTATAGCTGTCGATTTGCTTTCTGGAAAGTCTGCTGGCTCCTGGCGCTCGTAACGCTACAACGCGACCTGAGGGGTCATTTGCCGGGCCATTAAATACCTTAAAATCAACAGTCTGCATCAAGTCTGCGATATCGACCAGCTTCATAGCATTGCGCAAGTCTGGTTTATCACTACCAAAATCCCGTATTGCTTCAGCATAAGTCAACACAGGAATAGCTCCCAACTCCACATCCAGCACTGCTTTCATTACGTGCCTTAACATGCCTTCACTTAACTGCATAATATCGTTAGCAGTTACAAAAGCAGCTTCTATGTCAACCTGGGTAAATTCCGGCTGTCGATCTGCTCGAAGATCTTCGTCACGAAAACACCTGGCAATCTGGTAGTATTTATCGATACCACCCATCATCAGCAGTTGCTTGAATATTTGCGGTGACTGAGGCAGAGCGTAAAATTGCCCCGGGTGTACGCGGCTGGGAACCAGGTAATCCCGGGCACCCTCCGGCGTAGCCCGCGTCAACACTGGTGTTTCAACTTCCAGATAGCCCAGCGATTCCAGATAATTTCTCACCGCGGAGACAATTTTTGCGCGTAGTCGCAAACGGTGCTGCATCTCTGGTCTACGCAAATCGATGTACCGATATTTCAGACGCACGTCTTCGCCGGCTTCCGTGTATTCATCCAGTTGAAAGGGTGGCGTTTGCGAAACGTTTAGAATTTCCAGGGTCTTACCCAATACCTCTATTTCCCCTGTCGCCATCTCCGGATTTACGCTGCCCTCGGGGCGTGGGCGAACGGTGCCGGACAATTTCAATACGTACTCATTACGCACCCTGTCCGCCAGTTCAAAACTGCTAACGGTGTCCGGGTCATATACTACCTGGACTATTCCAGTATGGTCCCGAATATCCAGAAATATTACTCCACCATGGTCACGGCGGCGGTGTACCCACCCACAGATATCTATTGTTGAACCCTGGTGGGATGCATTTATCTCACCACAGTAATGACTACGCATATTTGATCCTAGTTTGTTCTTAGCTGATTCAGTCTGTTAACTAAAGTTGAACTCGGTCCGGCAGCTTTCAGACAATTCTGCAGGATTCATATTAAGCCTTTTTTGGCCGGTTATGGTTTGATACCTATTCTTTGGAAGCTGTGCTCCTGGTAGAAGTGCTTATTGATGGGCCTGCGCTTTTATCACCCGTTTTTTTGCTGTCTGAACCGCTTTTGCTTTCGCCGCTGGATTGCCCCGATTTTTTATCGTCTTTGGGAGCATCCCCGTTTTTGGATGCGCTTTTCTCTGTCGATTCAGAACCAGCGATATTCTTCTTATTGCCCGACTTAAAATCTGTCTCGTACCAGCCACCTCCTTTTAGACGAAAAGCAGCAGTAGAAATAAGCTTGCGCAAACTCTCTTCATTACATTCCGGACACATGGTGAGCGCAAGATCACTAAATTTTTGCAAGGTATCAAACGTATGACCACAAGACCCACATTGGTACTCATAAATTGGCATTACTTATTCCTGTCCTGATAATCATGGCGGCGGATTATAGCTGACCAAGGGATAGCTAATCTCCCTTCAAGGAAGATTAATTGGCATTATCTTTCAATTAGGAGCATTTTCCCTGTTTTTTTGTTGCGAGGGTAGTTCTTATAGGCTATAAAGCGCGCTTGCTGGACTGGGCGAAATTGTATTCGCAGATTCAGTTTCGGCAAACAACGATAATTCACACGGCGCAGTTACAGAAAAATCCGATTTTCCGTTAATGCCGAATTACACACTTTAATAAAAACTAAGGAATCTTAATGGCTCGTAAACCTGTAAAAAAAACTCCTGCCAAGAAAAAAGCACCAGCCAGGAAAGCAGCAGTGAAAAAGAAAACAGTTGCTAAAAAACCTGCAGCACCGGCACCAGTTAAAAAAGCTCCGGCGATAAAGGCCAAAATGACCAAAACCGCAATTCTAAAAGAACTTGCTGAAAAAACAGAATTGAGCACAAAACAGGTAGGCTCCGTATTGCAGGAACTTGAAGTACTCATTGAGCGACACATCAAAAAACGCGCTGTGGGCGAATTCACGTTACCTGGTCTGCTTAAAGTTAAGTCCGTAAAGCGACCCGCCACCAAGAAACGCCTGGGTCGAAATCCGGCCACTGGCGAGGAAATTATGATTGGGGCAAAGCCTGCATCAATCCGTGTACGTGTTTCAGCCCTGAAACGCCTGAAAGATATGGTTTAAGTCTCCAATATCTTTTTGCACTATTAGGAAAGGGGCATTTATGCCCCTTTTTTTTATCTCCCGCCCATTTGTGCAAGAATAGAACCCGTGGCTTTAGCAAGCCTCATATTATCCAAGAGATTCAGTTATGCGCGCATCCAGGTTACTCATCCCCACCCAAAAGGAAACACCAGCAGATGCGGATGTTCCCAGTCATCAGTTTATGCTGCGCGCCGGCCTGATAAGAAAAGTCGCGTCGGGCATGTATACCTGGTTACCTGTAGGACTCATGGTAATGAGAAATGTGGAGGCTATCATCAGACAGGAAATGCAACGCTCAGGCGGGCAAGAGCTGATTATGCCTGTTGTTCAACCAAGAGAGTTATGGGAAGAATCCGGGCGCTGGGAAAAAATGGGTTCTGAAATGATGCGGATGCAGGACCGCCACGAACGGGATTTTTGCATGGGCCCAACACATGAAGAAGTGATTACTGATCTGTTTCGCAACACCATTCACAGCTACAAACAATTACCCTGCAATCTCTACCAGATTCAAACCAAGTTTCGTGACGAAATTAGACCCAGGTACGGAGTCATGCGTGCCAGGGAATTTACTATGAAGGACGGATATTCCTTCGATCTGGATCAGGATGCCTTTGATGAAACTTTTGATGAAATGCACAAGGCCTATTCGCGGATTCTTGAACGAGTTGGCGTGAAGTTTCGTGCGGTAGAAGCTGATTCAGGCAACATTGGCGGCGCAAAATCCTTCGAGTTTCACGTACTGGCAGACACCGGAGAAGACAGCATCGCCTTTTCAGACACATCCGACTATGCCGCAAATATCGAAAAGGCTGAAGCTATAGCCCCGCTACCGGACGAGAGTGAAAAACTACGGCATCGAGAAATGGTGGCAACGCCCGGACAAAAAACTATCGAGTCTGTTAGCAAATTTTTAGAGGTCGATAAATCAAGGTCCATGAAAACCCTGATTGTCGAGGGAGAGGACAGGTTGGTCGCACTCATTTTACGAGGTGATCATGTGCTCAACGAGATTAAAGCCCAGAATTTGCCCGGCATCACAAGCCCGCTTACGTTTGCACAGGAGGCACGCATCAATGCCGAATTAGGCTGTGGCGTTGGCTCACTTGGACCGGTCAACCTCAATATACGCATCATTGTCGATTATAGTGCAGCTGCTGCGGCAAACTTCGTTTGTGGTGCCAACGAGGATGGACAACATTTCACTGGCGTGAATTGGGCCCGGGATGTGTCGCAGTATGAAACTGCCGATCTGCGCAACGTACTGGATGGTGACCCATCACCGGACGGTTCCGGCGTATTGCAAATAAAGCGCGGTATAGAAGTTGGTCACATATTTCAATTGGGCACACTTTACAGTGCTGCAATGAAAGCCAGCATACAGGACAAGGACGGAAAATCCATTGCGCCAATAATGGGGTGTTATGGCATGGGCGTTACCAGGCTTGTCGCAGCAGTAATAGAACAATCGCACGATGCGCGTGGAATAATCTGGCCAATGAGTATTGCCCCTTTCAAGGTGCACATACTTGCCCTTAACTACACCAAATCCGATCAGGTACGAAGGGCAGCTGACCTGCTGTACAAAAACTGTCAGGATGTAAATCTACCGGTTCTACTTGACGACAGACCAGAGCGCCCCGGCATCAAATTTGCCGATGCGGACTTATTGGGTATTCCATTACGGGTAACACTTGGTGAACGTACCCTTTCCGACAACCAGGTGGAATTTGAAACCCGTGCCGGAAAGGACAAACAGCTGGTGGCTGTCGATGCCATCCTCGAGACACTTTCACAGGCATGTTAGCGCCCTGCTTCTCGAAAGAAAAATGCCTCAGCGTACTTCTAGTAAGTTGTTGCCTGACTGTCCAGGCTGCCGAGATACACGACCCGGCCCTGATCAGGAAACTGGCCACCAGTCTGTCAGGTGAGCTCGAACAGGATGACCGGTTTGATGCACAGGTATGGTTAATCAGTAGCGAAGCCCGGCTAAAAAAATATGTCGAAGACGAACGTGAACGATTGATTATATTGCGTTCGACCTATCGTGAAGCACACCGACAGGGCCTGGATCCCGATTTGGTACTCTCTCTCATGCAGGTAGAGAGCGCCTTCGACCGATTTGCCGTTTCCAGGGTAGGTGCCCAGGGATTAATGCAAATCATGCCTTTCTGGTTGGACGAAATAGGGCGTCCCCGGGATAATCTGACAGAGATAGATACGAATATTCGATATGGTACAACGATACTTGCACATTATATTGAAATTTCGAATGCCGACCTGGTGGAGGCGCTGGCTAGATATAACGGTAGTCGTGGCCGTTTAAAATACCCCGAGAAGGTCGTAACTGTATGGCGTAGTAGTTGGCAAACCCGCGCGAGTGAAGACCTGCCCGAACTTCAGCAAAGCTGTATCAAATATGGTCTTAAGGCCTGTGGCTCATTGGCAAATTAATCTTTGCTTACACCGGATGTTGCATTTTCCGGTGGCGATGTTAATTAGCGCCCCCCTTGCAGAATATCTTCCGGTCCGCCTCTATTCCAGAACCGCCAGTAAACTAGCCCTGGTCTGAGGTCCAACCAAATTGGCAACGAGTTTCCCATCCGGGCCAATCACCAGAGTAACGGGTAGTACCTGTGGCATTTCAGCGCCCCAATAGTTGCGCGGGTCTTCTGTGAGTACGGGAAAGGCAATGCCCATTCTGACAATAACTTCAGCCAGTTCTGGGTCACGTAATCCATCGTAGTTAACGCCCAGTATATCCAGGTTTAGCGCCGCTCTTTCTGCATACAATTCGTTAAGTTCCGGAATCTCTTCTCTGCAGGGTGCACACCATTCTGCCCAGTAATTAACGATCAACCAGCTACCCCGTACCTGTTCGAGGTTAAGCCCGCCACCCCCTGAAAATTTATCGGTTGGTGCAACATCACACGCCATTACCATTACACTCAGGCAGCTAAGACAAAAAAGCTTAACCAGTGGCTTACTAACTATTCTCATACAGGCTATCCAGATTTTGATTCAGGGTACGCGCACCATTGCGTGTAAATTCCAGCAACTGCAGTACACCCACAGGCGCATCACTTACGCGAAGCAATGCCTCTTCGTTCAGGCCCTCGGGAAGTTCCTGATATAAATCCCATAAGGTTACGGTCTTGAGACTTCGTGTGAGGGCATAATGCTGATCTTCCGACTGGCCAACCAGCTTCAGGCGGTGTAAGACTCCCAGCACAGTATCTTTACTTGCTTCATCCAGACTGCCCTCTCTGAGCATATGTGCTTCGCTAACAGAATCACCTTTTTGATGGGCCTCGTTCAGCAGCTGTAAAGCAGAAAGTAGTTGCACCAGCTCGGGAACGTCACCTGCGCCCGAAACTGGCACTTTGGACAGTGTTTTTACCAATACCGCCCCTATTAAAACCAATACCCACACGAGGTACAACCAGAACAGAAAAAGCGGAACTGCCGCAAAAGCCCCATATATAGTTTCCAGGTATGAACCAGACAGCAATGCTGAAAAGGAATTTTTAGCACCTTCAAACAGGATCATTGTTACCATCCCGCCTATCAATGCGTGTCGGAAAACCACTCGACAATTTGGCACGGCATAATACAGAAAGGTAAATACCGCCACTTCTGATGCGACCGGAATATAAGCCAGAAGCGTTTCTCTTATTCCATACGTATCCAGACCACTAATAAATGGCAGGTACAAAAGATACGAGCTCACTATCAAACCACCCACCAGAAGAGGTGGTCCAATTGTCAACACACCCCAGTACAACAATAATCTCGGTAACCCCCGGCGTTGCACAGGCACTTGCCAGATCACATTGAAGGCCCGTTCTATGGTAACAATCATCAAAAATGATGTGACAAACAGAAAAACTACACTAAAGGAAGTAAGCCCCAGTGCCTTTTCGGAAAAACGCGTTAGTTGTTCCTGAACCGCCCGGGAGCTATCAGGTACAAAATTGTTAAAAATAAACGTTTTGATAGTTTCCCCAACTGCGGAAAGGTCAGAAAACGTGGACAAAATGATGTAGGTTACGGTCATAAAAGGAACGACCGCAAACAGGGTGGTATACGTTAAGGATGCTGCCCGGCTTAAACAATCCTTTTGCACAAACTGTTGTACAAGCTCAGCAATAAACCATCGGGTCAGATCCCACAAATTGTTCAGCATTTAGTATCCTTGGGATTTGTAATTGCCATTGAAGCCCAGTGAGCCCTCTTGAGGAAGAGAAACATGAACAACAGCGCCAGTGTGCACAAAAACGCGGTAACAATTTACCATAATCCACGTTGCTCCAAATCCCGTCAAACCCTGGCTCTTATAGAGAATGCGGGAATTGAGCCAGAAATAATTTATTATCTGGATAATCCACCCTCTGATGTGAAACTACAACAGCTATTAGACCTGCTGGGAATGACAGCCAGACAACTTATGCGAAAAGGTGAAAGCGTATACAAATCACTAAATCTGAAGGATGAAGGCCTTTCTGAAGCAGAACTCATCAGTGCCATGCGGATTCAACCGATATTGATAGAACGTCCTATTGTGGAATGCGCCAACGGTGCCTGTATCGGCAGACCCCCTGAATCTGTGATGGGACTTATTAACCAGAGCATTCCGCGGCTCTCATAAAAAGCCGCTGAAGGCTCTCATAAAAAGCCGCTGAGGGCTCTCATAAAAAGCCGCTGAAGGCTCTAATAAAAAGCCGCTGAAGGCTGGAGAACGCTATTAACAAATATATTCTTGTACTGTATTACAGCCGCACTGGTACAACGGCAATGTTGGCACAGCATATTGCGCGCGGGGTTACCCGGCACGGAGAGTTTGAAGCGAGATTACGCACGGTTCCCGAAGTTTCTCCAAATGTGGAAAAAAGCGCAGCAGCCATTCCTGATTCCGGAGCAGTGTATTGTTCCAAAGAAGAACTTGGCGCTTGCAGTGCCCTGGCTCTGGGTAGCCCAACACGTTTCGGGAACATGGCAAGCCCCCTCAAGTATTTTCTGGACGATACCGCGGATCTGTGGATGCAGAATGTACTTGAGGACAAACCTGCAGCAGTTTTCACCTCAAGCAATAGTATGCATGGCGGGCAGGAGTCGACCTTGTTGACTATGATGATGCCGCTAATTCATCACGGCATGGTGTTAATGGGTGTTCCCTACTCTGTATCCGCCCTTAGAAGTACAACTACCGGCGGCACGCCATATGGTCCAACGCATGTGTCAGGGCTTGACTCTTCCCCCGCGCTAAGCAAAGACGAAGAAACTATTGCGCAGGCATTGGGGATGCGAATTGCCCGCATGACCAGTTGCCTGCAATGAGCAATAATGGCCCAGGCGCAATAATTCAGTCAGTAAAGATACTGCAAATGGTAAACCTGATAAGTCTTGGCAGTATTTTTTCGCTACTTGCACTCTACCGATTTTTCGTCGACCCGTTCGGTTCTCTTCTCACCAGCACAACAGTATTACTCTTGCAGGTTGCACCTCTGTTATTCCTGGTGTTTGGAGTAATATTTTTGCGTAGTCGCCAGATATTCTATTTGGCCATGGTTTCGCTATTGTACTTCACACATGGAGTCGTGCAGGTGGTAGATCCCGCTTCCCGGATTTTTGGCCTGGCCGAAGTGGGGTTTGCTCTATTGCTGTGCATAAGCTCCGCTTATCTGGTCAAAAAACTGGGGCTAAACACTAAAATAGAAGCAGATTAGGTTACGGTTCAGTGCACAACACGTGGCGGGTTCACCGCCGTCTCCTCGTCCTCTTCAATGTTCTGAACGGCATATCTGCGCGTGGTTATATTCCCGTTGATGACTTTGGGCAAATCGTTCAGAAACTCTTTCATATGCGGGGTTTGATAGTGTGCCATGAGTAAATCCATGCTTTCCCATTCCTGAAACAGGACCAGCGTATTGGGATCGCGCAGCCCAATAAAGAAGTCATAGGACAAACAACCGCGTTCTTTCTGGGTCGCCTCCATCATTTTACGGGCAAGTTGCAAAGCCTGTTCCCGTTGGTCAGGTTTAATTGGAATATTGCCATGAACAATTATCATAGTTACTGCGTATTTGCCTTTTCTGGCGCACGCGGGCCGCCCGTGCAGCCCGCAGTACAGGCCTGAATTAACGCTTTTTGGTAGTCTTTCTTGCTTTCTTACTGGGCGCTTTTTTCACAGTTTTCTTGGCTGCCTTCTTGGTCACCTTTTTAGCCACCTTTTTAGCCACCTTTTTGGCTGGTTTCTTAACGGCCTTCTTTTTAGGCTGAGAATTTACCAGCCGGGTCAGAGCAGCTTTACTGGGTTTGGCACCCATGAGTTGTTTGTAGGCCTTGGCACGTTTGCTGATTTGCTTATGCTTGGTGTAAAAGTCCACCGCTTTTGCCCATGCGCCTTCCAGGCCATGCAGATTGATCGATACTGTAGTATTTACAATCTTGTTTTCCAGGGTTGACATAATTCCAATCTGAAAGACCGGCGTGTTTGTGCCACTCTTTTCTGTCTTCATGCGAAACAAAATGCCCCGCACCCGACCTTTGGAATCAATATGTATTTCCTTGGCTGCTTTGGCCTTTAAAGAACTCTGGGACGTTTTTAGTTCCAGATCCCTTGCCTCTGCAACCGCTTTAATCGCAGCCCGCTTGGCTCCGCGAATACGCTTGCTGTTTGCTTTCAGGGAGAAATACTCCTGATAGGTTTTACCGTTTATCTGACGTCTTACCCTGAAGCCGTGAAACCTAGGGGTATCCAACAATTCAACACTCATTTTTCACCTCACAAATTAATAAACCAAAGGCCTCACGGCCATTTAAATAACGGGCTGTCATCGTTTTCCAACGATTCTACCCTATCCCTGCATCCAGTTAATTCTCCGAATAGCCAGGGATAATGCGCGCTTCTCGCATGCGCCCGATTTCCATATCGCTAAATCCATACTGCTTTAAAACCAACTCTGAATCTTCTCCTGGTGCTCTCGCATTATGCGCTATTTGAGCCGCCGTGCGACTGAACCGAGGGGCTGGCGCAGGTTGCACAACTCCATCCACTTCAACAAATGTACCTCTATGCACGTTGTGGGGATGCTTTGGTGCTTCAAAAATAGAAAGTACCGGTGCAAAACAGACATCAGATCCTTCCATAAGTTCACACCATTGCGCCTGCGTTTTGCTCATAAACACCTTTTGCAGCTCCGCTTTTAAATCCACCCACTTGCTTGTGTCGAGCTGGGGCGCAAATAATTCTTCATCTAGCCCGGCCCGTTGTACCAGTTCTGCATAAAACTGCGGTTCTATAGAACCAATACAAATAAACAAACCATCCTGAGTCTCGTAGGTATCATAAAAATGTGCACCACCATCCAGCATCTGGGTACCGCGCTGATCGTTAAATCGTCCAGCAGCCGCAAACGAGAAAAACATCGACATGAGAATCGCCGACCCATCCACCATTGCAGCATCGACTACTTGCCCCTCACCAGAACCCTTTGCTTCGAGTAAGGCACATACTATGCCAAAAGCAAGAAACATTCCTCCTCCACCAAAATCGCCCACAAGGTTTAGCGGGGGCACCGGCTTATTACCGGCTGTACCTATGCCATGTAACGCGCCAGAGAGCCCGATATAATTAATATCATGTCCTGCAGCCATTGAGAGCGGACCTTCTTGTCCCCAACCGGTCATTCGCCCGTACACCAGCTTCTTATTTCGCGCCATACAATCTGTTGGACCCAAGCCCAATCGCTCGGTCACTCCAGGCCGAAACCCTTCGAAGATGGCGTCAGCTTTTTCACAGAGCTTCAGAACCAGCTCAACGCCCTCGGGCTGCTTGAGGTCTACCGCGATCGACTGGCGATTACGGTTTAAAACGTCTTTCGGGCGGCGCGGATTGTCAGAGATACGATCGATACGAGTAACCTCAGCACCCATATCAGAAAGCATCATTCCACAAAAAGGCCCTGGACCAATACCCGCCAACTCTATTATTTTGTAGCCTTGTAGTGGACCCATCTTATCCTCATAATCTGATTCATATGTACAGCGCGCATCATTTATCGCTCTAATAAGCTAGTTTACCCCTTTTGCGGCTCATGGAAACTGTTTGTAAGCATTATGCCCAGAAAAATAGTGCACTGTGACTGTGACAGTTTTTATGCATCAGTCGAATTGCGTGATCTTCCAGCCCTGCGCGCATCCCCTGTGGCGGTTGGTGGCTCTCCCAACCAGCGAGGTGTGGTCGCAACCTGCAATTATGAAGCACGAAAATATGGCATTCATTCCGCCATGCCTATGAGTCAGGCTGTCAAACGCTGCCCCCACCTACACATCATTAAACCCGACATGGCAAAATATCGGGGCGTATCTCGACTTGTGACAGAAATATACCAGCAGTATACAGAAATCATCGAGCCGCTATCGTTGGATGAAGCTTTTCTGGATGTATCGAACAGTACTGCCTGTCGTGGCAGTGCTTCCCTTATCGCGCGGGAGATTCGCGATAAGGTGCGCCGCAACCTGGGAATTACTATTTCAGCCGGAATTGCGCCCAACAAATTTCTGGCAAAGATTGCCAGCGACTGGAACAAGCCTGATGGACAATTCACCATCACACCAGACGAAATCGCCACCTTTGTACTGCAATTACCCGTAAAAAAAATATTCGGCGTCGGCTCGGTAACAGCAGCAAAAATGCAGGCCGATGGCATCAAAACTTGTGCAGACCTGCAACAATGGCCGCTTCTTGAACTCACTCGCCAGTACGGAAAATTGGGGGCACGCCTGTTTGAACTAAGCCGTGGCGTAGACAATCGTGAAGTAAAAGTGCACCAATTGCGTAAATCGGTCAGCGTTGAAACAACGTACACCAACGATCTGAAAACGGTCACTCAGTGTACTTCCGAGGTACAAAGACTAACAAAACAGCTATTTCAGCGAGTCGATGCCGCCGGTGTTGGTAATCGCATTAGCCAATACTGGATCAAAATTCGTTTCAGTGATTTTAGAACAACCACTGTAAGTGAAACTCGTAGCGATATTGATGCCACAGTGTTTGATGCACTGCTGGAAAAAGCACTAATAAGAAGTGACGAACATGTACGTCTAATTGGCGTCGGTGTAAAAATATCGCATCCTCTCAGCGCACAACAACTGCTGTTATTTGAAGAGTAATACGTTTTATTAAACATCCAGTTTCTGAGCAAACTGCACTTCGGCAAAACGCCGAAACAGAGGGCTTTCATCAATCAGGCTATTATACGTACCCTGGGCCACCAGCTCACCTTCATCGACAACCAGTATACGGTCCGCTTGTACCACAGTTGATAATCTGTGCGCGATAATCACCACGGTACAAACGCCTCTCAGATTTTGTACCGTACTACGAATCAACTCTTCGCTGTCTGCATCCAGCGCGCTGGTGGCTTCATCCAGCAGCAACAACCCGGGCTTTGTTAGTAAGGCGCGAGCAATAGACAACCTCTGGCGCTGACCTCCTGACAATCCCTGCCCGCTCTCTCCGACCCTGGTTTGCAGTTTGTGAGGCAGGCGTTCAACAAAATCCAGCGCATTTGCGGCTTCCAATGCTGCACGTTTGTCTGTTTCCGTTGCATGGACGCACCCGTAACACAAATTTTCCTCAAGCGTTCCAGCAAAAAGAACCGGATCCTGGGATACAAAGCCAACATGCTCGCGTACATCTTCCAGCGTGAGCTCTCTCAGGTCGATGCCATCCAGCAGAATCGAACCGTTGTCCGGGTCGTAGAAACGCAGCATCAGATCAAACAACGTGCTTTTTCCGCCCCCGGAAGGTCCAACCAGTGCTATCTGTTCGCCCGGTGAAATCTCGAAGGAGACATTCCTGATCACCGCTACAGACTTGCGTGTGGGATAACTGAAACTGACTTTGTTAAAGGACAGGGGCAGCAATCTCTGACCGTTTAATTTTTGGGGCTGTACTTTGACCTGCAAGATGCTTTTTGAATCCATTAATTCCGCAAGTCGCTCTGCAGCACCTGCCGCGCGCTGCAACTCGCTGTAAACTTCGCTAATGGCCCCAACACTGCCACCTACAATAAATGCATAAAATATGAAGGCGGTTAGTTCTCCCGGGCTCGTTTCCCCGGAAAGCACATCCTGGCCACCAATCCACAACATGGCGGCCATAGCTACCATAGCAAGCGACATCGCGACAACGACCAACCACGAGCGATGCACAATACGTCGGCGGGCAATTTCAAATGCACGCTCCACGCGTTCGCCAAATGCCAGCACATCGTCCTTCTGATGGTTAAATGCCTGCACAATTTTAATATGTCTTAGTGATTCGCCTACATAACTGCCCACGTCTGCCAGAGAGTCCTGGCTATCCCGTGAAAGCGACCTTACTTTGCGGCCAATATAAATTACCGGTGCCACTATGAAAGGAGCGCTGATGATTACTACCATGGAGAGTTTCGGGTTGCTCACCACCAACAAAATGACACCACCTGTAAACATCAATATGTTTCTCAGGGCAATAGAAACCGTTGAACCAATAACCGACTGCAATAAAGTAGTATCTGTAGTAATACGTGACTGGACCTCGGTTGGTAAATTTTCCTCAAAATATCCGGGATGCAAGCCCAGTAAATGTTCAAAGACCTTGCTGCGAATATCAGCACTAACGCGCTCTCCAATCCACGACACAAGATAAAAACGCGCAAAGGTTCCAATGGACAGCAATACCATGAGAAGCGCGAAAACAACAATGCTGCGCACCAGCGTGTCGGCATCCCCATTGGCAAATCCATCATCAATCAAGAGACGCAAGCCCTGACCAATAGACAATGTAATAGCTGCGGTAGAAACAAGCGCAAGCGTTGCGCCTACCATCTGCCAGAGATACGGTCTTAGGAACTCAATGACCGGGACTAGTAGTTTTATGTCCCGTCGGGTTTCATGTTCGATAAAAGAATCCTTAGAATGTGCGCCTACTACAAGGAACAAAATTATGACAGATGCAGATACAATCCTCTCTATCATTGAGCTTGAGCCCAATGAAAGCGCTGAATCCTGTGTAATATGGTTGCACGGCCTGGGCGCAGACGGCCACGATTTCGAATCTATAGTACCTCAGTTAAACGTTTCGGAACTTAATATCCGCTTTATTTTTCCCCATGCACCGCTGCGTCAGGTAACCATAAACGCCGGGATGGAAATGCGTGCCTGGTACGATATTGATCCGCAATCGCCTTTAAGCGGAGCCTCGGATATCGCTCTGTCTGTAGCACAGGTAAGTCACCTTGTAGAACGCGAGTTGGCAAAGGGACTCAGTTCCGAGCAAATCATACTCGCAGGTTTTTCCCAGGGAGGTGTAATCGCGTTGGAACTTTCGCTGGGGTATGACAGAAAGCTGGCAGGCGTTATGGCACTGTCCACCTACATACATGACCTTGAGAATCTCAATAGCAGGCTTGGGCTCGCGAATGCTGAAACACCAATATTTATGGCACATGGCCGAATGGACCCGATGATTCCCATCGCCCGGGCGGTCAGCGCTAAATCGGCACTGCAAGCCCTGAACTATCCTGTAGAGTGGCATGAGTATCCGATGGGGCATCAGGTTTGTGAGAGCGAAATCAGGGATATCTCACAATGGCTCCACTTTATCTTATCCAAATCACCACAAGCATAATGAACATGACGGCAAAAAATGCGCAAAACAGAGTAGTTGGTTTCGATTTGGGTATAGCAAGCCCCATCGGATGGGTAGATGCCGTAATGCAGGATTTTGACGGCTTTTTGCAGGACCACGCATCCTGCGAAAAAAAAGCCTCGGGTATGGCCCTGAGTATGCTGGCACACTATCCGGATAAACCGGATATCGTTGCTGCAATGGGAGATTTGGCTGTAGAGGAGTTATCCCATTTCAGGGAAGTATTGCATTTGCTTGGCGCTCGCAACATTTCACCGGCTGCAGACGTAAAAGACCCGTACATAAATGCATTGAATCAACAGGTTCGCCGTGCACCGGAATTTTTTTTACTCGACCGGCTGCTGGTTGCAGCCATTGTAGAAAAACGCGGGCATGAACGATTCAACATCTTAATGCACACTCTGCCGGAAGGCCCCGACAAGCATTTTTACGAGGCTATCGTTGCCAGTGAAGAGCGGCACTACCAGTTGTTTCTGCATTTGGCCAACACGTATTTTGACAGCGAAACTCTCAATTCCAGACTTTCAGAACTTCTGGTCCTAGAGGCGGAAATAATCCGTGCCCTGCCCATACGCGCCGCCCTGCACTAGAGCGACACTGGTGTCCAATCCCGTCGTTAAATACCTGAACTCACACGCAGATCCGCGTAACACCATAGCGGCTGCTACGGTTACAGATAACTATACCAGTGCACTCGTCCTTCCCGCATTTGACGAACCCGTGGATTTTCTAAAAAAGCTCATCCCACCCGATGCAGAGGATATTCTGGTCATACTCCTGGTGAATGCGCCAGATAGACTCCCCGCCGATTGTCCCTCTGCACAACGCACACTGACACTCCTGCGTTCGTTATCGCCATTGGGCAATTGTCCTGAAGTTGTTTCTTATGACCCCACCCGGCATATCGATGTGCTTGTAATAGACCTAGTTAGTGCAGAACACCGCGTGCCTTATCGAAAGGGTGTTGGGGCTGTTCGCAAACTGGGTGCGGATATCTGTTTAAACCTGATAAACAAGGGGCAAATTCGATCCCCCTGGATTTACTGTACCGATGCAGATGCTCACCTGCCAAGGGGATACTTTCTGATGTCCGGTAGTCTTGCACCAGACACCCTGGATGTAAGTGCCGTGGTATTGCCATACCGCCACTTTGTACAAAGCTCGGACCCGGAATCCAACGCGGATGAACAAAATGCACGCGAGATAGAAACTGCCAGCGAACTGTACGAATTACACATGCGTTATTTTGTTAACCGTCTGAGGTGGTGTGGCTCTCCCTACGCCTTTCCAGCACTGGGAAGTCTAATAGTGATTTCCGCTACACATTATGCAATGGTGCGAGGCTTTCCTGGCCGACCTGCTGCCGAAGACTTTTACCTGTTAAACAAACTGGCCAAAATTGGCCGGATTGCCTGTCCGGCTTTTCCACCAGTACAAGTACAGGCCAGATATTCGACCAGGGTGCCTTTTGGCACCGGTCCTGCCCTGCTAAAAATTGTACAAAGTGGCGAGCGGCTAACCTACGCTCCAGCAAGTTTTGCCATACTAAGGCTGTTTTATCTGGAACTGGGCCAAATAAAGGACCGTCCTGATACGCTGGATGACCTATGGTCTGCCCACTTTCACAATGCAAACGAGGCCGCATTGTTATTAAAAGTGTTGGACAAAATGGGCTTTCCACGATTTATTGAACTGCAACTTCGAAAATGCAAAACACAGGATCGCTTGTTGCGATCAATTCACGAGTGGTTTGATGCATTTCGAATAATAAAGTTTTTGCACACAGCCCGTACACTGGGACAAAAAGACATTCCCGTACTACAAGCGCTTGCCGAAATTTCGCATATGACAGGCAGGTCGACACGTGATTATCTTGCCTTTTTGATTAATCTCGACCAATCTGGCACGCACTACAGCGGTCTGGACAGAACTTCCTGGAACTGTGATCCACCTGATTATGATGCAAAACCCTAATAACATGGCGGGACCAGGCCTCATTCGAACAGGAATATTGAGTTTTCTCTTTAGCCTTTTTATATGGCTATCCTGGTCTGGATGGCTCGACCAGATGGCAGACGACCAACTTCAGCCAGCGTTCAAAAACAGTCTCATTACCCTAGCCACCGCCAGGGGTCTTAACTCGTTACTTTCTGTTGCCCAGGGTACCGAGATTGCGCTGCAACCGGCGGGAGTGGGTGTCATTCTTTCGGCTGGAGAGGTTCTGGACCCCCTGAATGACCTGGTGGAGCGATTCTCATGGCTGGTATTAATGGCGGCAGCATCCCTGGGTATACAAATTACCCTCACCGGTATTTTTTCCAATCCGGCGGTCAATCTGATATTCAGCATCGCGGTTGGTCTGTGTCTTGCCTGTGTCTGGCTTTGCAGATCCCAATTACCCTTCTTTGGGCAAAACAGCCAGCTGTCCGGGCATGCCGTTCGTCTTGCGAGCGTACTTATGTTAATTCGATTTACTCTGGCAGTGGTCACGTTTGCAGCAGGCCTGCTCAGCCAGTTCTTTCTTGAAGACAAACGGAGCGATTCCATACGTGTGCTGCAGCATACCTCAAGCCTCGTGGAACAAGAGGTAAACATCCCCGTCAAGCAGAGCGAATCTATTCTTGATTCGGTTTCTGACTATTTATCAGAACAAAAACAGGCGCTGGACATGGAAGCACGCCTCACCAGCCTCAAGGAAAGGGTTGAATCATCTATTAATCACATCATTAATCTTATTGTCCTGTACATTCTACAAACCGTGCTTATTCCCATAGGAATATTGTATGTCTTTCAGAAAATTGTTCGCGCGACATGGAATGTACTCACCCCACCAAAAAAATGAGTGCCAGCAACCAGGTGTGTCATGCTTCGCAACCTGCCCCAAGTAAAGTAAACTGCAGCGTTTTTTCCAATTAGCCAGAAGTTCGAGATTCAACAAATGGGTAAGCGCGTATTCATTGATGGACAGGCAGGTACTACGGGCCTGCAGATAGTCTCCCGCTTGTCGGGACGCGATGATATAGAGATGGTCAATATAGAAGATTCCAAAAGAAAGGACATCACACAGCGTGCACGATGTTATGCCAGTGCAGACCTGGTTATTCTTTGTCTGCCCGACAATGCTTCTTGTTCAGCAATCTCCGATCTGGCAGGTGAAAACACGAGAATTCTGGATGCCAGCAGCGCTTTTCGCACCCATCCGGATTGGGTTTACGGTTTACCTGAACTCAATTCCGGACAAGGTAAACTGATAGCAAACTCGGATCGCGTATCCAATCCGGGTTGTTATGCAACCGGATATATACTGACTGTTCAGCCACTCGTTAGGGAGAAACTTATCCCTTCGGACATCGCGCTGACAGTGCAGGGGCTTTCCGGCTATTCCGGGGGCGGCAATAAGGCAATCGAACAATGGGAAAACTCCGACTTGCCTACACAACCCTACGCCCTGAATCTTAATCACAAGCATCTACCGGAAATGTTGTGCTACGCCGGGCCAACGCGGGCTCCGGTGTTCAGTCCGATCATCGCTAACTATTACGCCGGAATGATAGTGCAGGTTCCCATATCCCATAATAATTGCGAGGCCGGATTTTCACACGATGCAGTATTTGAGGCCTGGGACAGCCACTATCGGGATACTCCATTTATCAGAGTGCACAAACCGGGTGATTTATCTGCACTCAGTGAGGGCAGGTTATCGCCTACCGCGTGCAACAACACCAACTATCTCGATCTGTTTGTTTTCGGGAATGATACGCAGTCTGTTTTACTTGCCAGGTACGATAATCTGGGCAAAGGTGCGAGCGGGGCAGCCGTACAAAATATGAATCTGATGCTTGGCATCACGCAAACAACCGGCCTGGAGATGAAAAATGCCAACTGAGGAAGGCCAGGGACCTCTGGCAAAACGCACTGTTGAACAGCTAAAAAAGCTGGAAGAAAACCTGTCTGCAAGACTCCATCAGGTGCAGGCTGCCGGGCTCAAACTGGATCTGACACGCGGTAAACCGTGTGCTGAACAAGTTGCACTGTCAGATGCACTGGATGGCTTTCTTGCAGGCAAGTACACAACTGAGAGCGGTCAGGACGTTCGAAACTATGGCGGCCTATCGGGTATTCCTGAAGCCAGGCGTCTGGGCTCCGAACTCATGGATTTGCCCGCTGATAATGTGATGGTGGGTGGAAACTCAAGCTTGTCACTTATGTTCCAGAGCGTTCAGTTCGCACTTCAAAAAGGCTTATGGGGTGCAGGATCGGCATGGCGGGGCGAGGGTCAAGACACCTCAAAGATCAGGTTTTTATGTCCGGTTCCTGGCTACGATCGTCACTTTTCCATATGCGAATCCCTTGGTATAGAGATGATCAATATCCCGCTTACCGATCAGGGTCCTGACATGCAAATGGCGGAAGCGCTGGTAAAAAGCGACCCTTCAATCAAGGGAATCTGGTGCGTACCAAAATTCTCCAACCCTACGGGTTGTACTTATTCCGACCTCACGGTGGAACGCCTGGCGAATCTCGCCAATATAGCCTCTCCTGACTTTCTTGTTATGTGGGACAATGCCTATGCTGTTCATGGAGTTATTGAGGACGAACCACTGCTAAACATTTTCGATCTGGCAGTCCATGCCGGTACCCTGCAAAACCTTCTGGTATTTGCTTCAACCTCAAAGATCACTTTTGCCGGTTCAGGTGTGGGATTTATGGGTGCTGAAACGTCAGTGCTAAAAAACTTTTTGAGCCACCTGCAGTATCAGACAATCGGATATGACAAGGTCAATCAGCTACGCCATGCGCTTTTCTTAAAAAACCGGTTGGCAGAACACATGCAGAGTCACGCTGAAATTATCCGGCCAAAATTCGTAGCCGTACAATCGGCACTGGATTCAGGACTTGCAGAGGACGACGTTGCAAAATGGACCCAACCCCGGGGAGGGTATTTCATATCTCTGGATGTACCCAAAGGCCTTGCTACAAGAATTGTTAGCATGGCGGCGAAAGCAGGCGTGATTTTGACTCCTGCTGGTGCAACTTTTCCCTATGGCAAAGACCCGAATGACACTAATATTAGAATCGCTCCTACTTTCCCCAAACTTGAAGAAGTTGAATCCGCAATGGATATCCTGATTCTATGTACAAGGCTGGCGAGCGTACAACAACTACTTTTAGGAAAATTATGACCGATAGCACTACAGAAGAAACAGACAGTTCTGAAAGCGTCCCTGAAGAAAAGCCACAAATGTTCAGGGATTTCATGCTTCCCAAGGGGGTATTAAGGGCCATAGACGATTTGGGATTTGAATACTGCACACCCATACAGGGTGCGGCTCTACCGTACAGCCTGAGCGATTTCGATGTTACCGGCCAGGCACAAACAGGCACTGGCAAGACTGCGGCTTTTCTTATAACAATACTGACCCAACAATTTGAGTATCCGCTACAGGTGCCTAATGCGCCGGGAACACCACGCGCGCTTATCATCGCACCAACACGTGAGCTGGTTTTACAAATCGAAAGCGATGCCCAGGAACTTGGGAAATACACTGATTCGAAAACCATGTGTGTGGTTGGCGGGATAGATTTTCAGAAACAAAAAGATCGCCTGGAATCAGAAAGTATCGACATAATCGTAGCAACTCCGGGACGTCTTCTGGATTTCGCCCGACGCCGCATCATCAACCTGGGCAAAGTCGAGATTCTGGTTATTGATGAGTCTGACCGTATGCTGGATATGGGATTTATTCCCGACGTTCGTCGCATTGTGCATATGACTCCGCACAAGCGTAAACGCCAAACCCTGTTCTTCAGCGCTACCTTTAACGACGAAGTTATGAACCTTGCCTCCCAATGGACTATCGATCCCCATCACGTTGTCATGAGTCCCGAGAGTGTAGTAACCGATACTGTTGACCAGCAATTTTGGGCGGTAAGCTCCGATGAAAAAAACACTATTCTGTTAAAAATACTGCAACAGGATGGGCACACCCGCATTCTTATTTTTGCAAACCGGCGCGACCAGACCCGCTATGTAAGCAGTTTTCTTACCTCCAAAGGGATACACAATGCTGTGTTGTCCGGAGAGGTACCACAAAAAAAGCGTATTTCTACGCTGGACAATTTCAAGTCTGGCAAAACCCGCGTGCTTGTAGCGACCGATGTCGCCGGTCGAGGAATTCACGTCGATGACATATCCCATGTAATTAACTACGATTTGCCTGAAGAGGCAGAAGATTATGTACACCGCATTGGCAGAACCGGTCGTGCAGGTACCACAGGCATCGCAATTTCGTTCATCTCCGAGGATGACGCATTTAACATACCGGCAATAGAGGAATATCTTGGCCATGCCATTCGCAGCCAGCACCCGGAGTTTGGGGAGCATGGCGAATCCGTTGGCTAGGCTACCCAGCTTAATTTTCACAACCAGGACAGAGCATTGAATCCAATTCCAAAAAGAGTCGCGGTCCTGCAACTTAATGCAACACCGAATGTGGATGAGAATCTTGACAGTCTTCAGCATTGGGTGAACAGAGCAAAAGATGCGGGCGCTGATTTTATAGTGGTACCTGAGGCGTTTTCCTTCATTGGCTCCGATTCCGAAAAACAGGATTTGCTCGAGCCACTGCCGGAGGGCGGACCCATCTTCAACAGATGCAAAAAAATTGCCATGGACGCCAGATGTGATCTGATACTGGGAGGCTTTCACGAACGACCCCCACTGGTTCCTGAGTTGGAGGGGCAAAAAAACAATAATCGACAGATGGCATTCAATACCTGTGTTCATTTAACCAAACATGGTGTGATTCAGGCTATGTATCGCAAGATACATATGTTTGATGTCGATCTTGAAGACGGTACGCGACTGTGTGAATCCGACAGCACCCTTGCAGGTGACAAGTCCGTGGTTACTGAAACCGAATTTGGCACGCTGGGGCTTAGCATATGTTACGACATGCGGTTTCCATTGTTATATCAGCAATTGGTAGATCAGGGTGCAATAGTTATGGCCGTGCCCTCAGCTTTCACACTGAGCACTGGCAAGGATCACTGGCATGCCCTGCTGAGAGCGCGGGCAATAGAAAGTCAAAGTTATGTGCTTGCAGCAGCCCAGTGGGGACACCACTATAAAAGCAGAACATCATATGGGCATGCGATGATCGTCGATCCCTGGGGATGTATCGTGGCGGAGTGCGGTGAAGGACCGGGTATGGCGATTGCGGAAATCGACCCCGATCTCGTGCGCCGGGTTAGACAACAGGTGCCAAGTATCAAGAACCGCCGGTCATTCACACCACAGGAAGTAAACCAGGCTGCTCCCAGGGGAGGTATGTAGCACATATGTCACATCAGGACAGTATTTCCAGATTTCTTTTCGGCTTCGCAGCCTTTGTAATATGTGTGGCGGGCCTTAAGGCAGCAGAAACACTTATTGTGCCCTTTTTGTTGGCCGTATTTATTGCAACCGTTGCTGCAACACCGGTTTTCTGGCTTGAAAACCGCAGGGTTCCCAATGCCCTGGCTATATTTCTGGTAGTGGCTGCATTATTAATCGCCCTTTCCGGGCTGGGTGCTGTAGTGGCTCAATCCGTCGGCCTGTTTACCGAACAACTGCCATTCTACCAAAATCGATTGGGTACACTCATGACCCAGTTTACGCAAATGCTCGAACCGCTGGGACTGGATTTGTCAGCAGACATAATTTCACGTTTTGATCCCGGCATGGCACTGAACATGGTGGGCACCACATTGCGAGGACTGGGTGGTGTGTTAAGCAACAGCTTGCTTATTTTGTTTACGGTAATTTTTATTCTTTCAGAAGCCTCGAGTTTTCCAACAAAACTAAAAAATATTCTCTCAGATCCCGACAAGGACATGAAAATATTTAATCGTTTCGGAGAAAACCTGAATCAGTATATGGCGATCAAAACTACGGTAAGCATAATCACCGGCATCATTATTTCGGCATTTCTGGCCATTCTGGGCGTCGATTTCCCCATTTTATGGGGTCTTCTGGCGTTCCTTCTTAACTACGTTCCCACAATTGGTTCTATCATCGCCTCTGTACCGCCCGTGCTGCTTGCCTTGATACAGCTTGGTCCCATTCATGCGCTTATAACGGCTGCTGGTTTCGTAATTGTAAACCTGGTGATGGGAAATGTGGTCGAGCCCCGATTTATGGGGCGAGGTCTGGGCCTGTCTACGCTGGTTGTGTTTCTCTCCCTGATATTCTGGGGATGGATTCTCGGACCTGTTGGCCTGCTTTTATCGGTACCACTCACCATGACTGCAAAACTTGCACTGGAAGCGAACCAGTCTACTGCCTGGATCGGTTATTTACTGGGGCCAGCTGATGTGCAGCCGCAGGCTCATCAGGAACACGCCCAGGAAGCGCCCGGCGCCGTGACGCAAGAAGAAACATCCTGAAAGGCATGCCTATGGAGCGAGACAATATTCAAGCCATGTCAGGTTATACATGGGGAGAACAACCCGATAGCAAAACTGTTATAAAACTGAATACCAACGAAAACCCCTATCCCCCAAGCCCCAGAGTGGCCAAGACACTTGCAGAAATTTCAGCAGATATGCTGCGTGTTTATCCACCACCACAAGCAGATGAGCTCAGGGACTTTCTGGCCGGTTTGCACAATTTGGATCGAGAAAATTTTCTGGTAGTAAATGGAGGCGATGAGCTGCTGCGCCTGTTATTCACAACATTTCTCAATGCTGGTGAAGCCTTTGGAATGTCGGAACCCAGTTATTCTCTTTACCCGGTACTTGCACAAATTAATGATAGTCCAGTCGTGCGCATCAACCTGGAAACGGACTGGAGTTTGCCAAGGGACTTTTCCCAGCGACTGAATAATGAGGGTGTGAAACTGGCTTGCATCGTCAGCCCTCATGCCCCCAGCGGCAGCCTCGTGAACATGGACATACTCAGCCGGGTAGTTAGCGAGTTCAAGGGCGTTATTCTGATAGACGAAGCCTATATAGATTTTGTTGACCCCGCCTTACGGCACGACAGCACGCGACTGGTTAAAGCCTTTGACAATCTGGTGATACTAAGATCGCTGAGCAAGGGATATTCACTGGCTGGCTTGCGTGCAGGTTATGCCATTGCTCCGGCACACCTGATCAAGCCGATGCTCACCAAAACCCGAGACAGCTACAACATAAACACGATATCGCAAACGCTTGCCCTGGAAGCTTTAAAGGATCAGGAATATGCACAAAATACCTGGCAAAAAGTTCGCCAGTCTCGCCGTGCATTGAGAAAGCAACTCATCAGCAGAGGTTTTGTTGTTCCCCCTTCGCAGGCCAATTTTTTACTTGCCGAAGTACCGGACAAATGCGAGCACAGTGCAGCGCAATTATTAGCAACCCTGCGCAAGCACAAGATACTCGTCAGGCACTTTGACACCCCTGTTCTTGAAGACAAACTTCGAATCAGCATCGGCACAGAAGAACAAAACGCAATGCTGCTACGGGCACTGGATCAGATAGGACTAACCTAGACAGATCCACGCAGACACCCTCTAGATTTACCCGGTTTCGAGCTTATCCATGTGAGCGTAAAGTTTCGAAATTTCGTCTCGCCAGAATTGTTGTCGTTGGGGCTTCTGAAATTTAGTCTTACGCCGCAGATCTTCCTCAAGTCGGGTTTCCAGTTCCAGAATACGCTCGAGCAAACTATCAAGCAACGCATCCCCCGACAATTCACCCCTGGTACTTTCGTCTAATACCCCGTATTCAGTGCGGTCTCCACCTTGATTTGCAACCTGCGACTCAAGCGCGGAATAGAACTGATCAGGTGAGGTGCATTCAAGTAGTTTACCTCCGGTTATCCATACATAACGCTGAGCAACCCTGGATATAAATCGCCTGTCATGAGACGTGATGAGCAAGGCAGCCCCACTGTGTCTGAGTTGGTGTTCGAGTTGTTCCTTACCCTCAATATCAATATGATTCGTTGGTTCATCCAGAACCAAAAAGTTGGGTCTTTGCATCGACAATACTGCAAATAATATACGGGCTCGTTCTCCCCCACTCAGGCTAGCCACAGATTGTTGGTGTTTGTCATACGGAAAGCCCGCCGCGATCAACTCACCACGAATTTCATGATCGCTTTGGTCTACGCGTCGACAAACAAAATCTTCAATCGAGTTGGCGTCAGAGACCTCATCAAGTTCCTGATCGTAATACCCAAGTGTCGTTTGCGGACTAAACCCAACATTCGCGTCCTTCACTACTGTACTGTCGCGTTCTCGATATATCTCCATTAACTGCTTAATGAAGGTAGTTTTACCGACCCCATTGCGCCCCAACAAAGCAATCCGGTCTCCCGGCCTGATTAAAAAATCTTCCACATTGAACAAACACCGGTCCACCTGCGGGATGCAAACTCTGAAATTCTCAACGCGTAAAATCTGTCGCGAGCGCGTTTGCTCCAAATCCACTTTCAGATCCAGCCCGGAACCAGCAGTAACAAAAGTTTTCTGTGCATCGAGTTTATCAATGCGCTTTTCCATACTTTTTGCGCGCCGCGAGAACGTCTCGTTATCGTATACTTGTCCCCAGGTAGCCAGGCGTTTGGCGCTGGCGCGCAATGACTCGATTTTCTTCTCTTGCGTCTCGCGGGTTTGACGTGCTGCCTCATCCATATGGTCCAGTGCCTCGCGCGCTTCACTAAAACCCAAATCGAAGGAATACAGGCGCTGATCGCGCAAAATACATGTATGTCTGGTCATACGATCCAGAAATTCCCTATCGTGGGAAACCAGCACAAAGGCACCCTTAAACTGTGTGAGGTACTGTTCGAAACTCAAAAGCGTCTCAAGGTCCATATGATTGGTAGGTTCATCAAGTAACAGAAGTTCCGGATCCCCTATCACCGCTCTACAAAACATCACCTTGTTTTGTTGACCACCACTAAGATTGCCGACAGCAACATCAAACTGAGTTTCATCAAATTGCATGACGGACAGTAAGGCCTCTGCCTTCCATTTTTCTCCGGACTCTTCAAGCCGATCACACACAGCCTCCAACACGGTTTGCGTCGCCAACTTTACATCCACAAACTGTTCGACACGGCAAAGATTCAAATGCCGTTTATAATTAATACTGCCTGTATCAGCCTCGCGATCACCGGCCACTATGTCCAGCAAGGTCGATTTACCTGAGCCGTTGTGACCCACAAGCGCGATTCTGTCTCCGGCATTAATAGCCAGATCGAGATCAGAAAACAGGACCTTCTCCCCTTCACTGTGTGTTAATTTTGATATGTTTAGCAGTAATGACATGGTTTTTAGTTTTTCCAGGCTACTTTATTCACCTTTGTTCGCTATTATCAACAAGGTAATTCCATCCAGAATGCGTAAGTTTAATTTAGTCGCGCACCTCGCGCGACAACACAACGGATCATAAAGCGAGAAAATGTTTCCCCTAAGAGACGAAAATCCAACACTTAGGCAACCACGGGCTACCATAGTAATTATTGCCTTAAACCTGCTCGCGTGGATATTTTTACAGGGTTTTGGGACTGATCCGGCCCTGGGCACTTCCTTGTGCCAGTTTGGCCTGATCCCGGCAGACCTGCTTGGCAATCTTCAACCCGGCAGTGGTTTTCGCATAAGTGAAACCCTCGTTTGCATTATCTCCACAGATAACTACACCTATTCGCTTATCAGCTCTATGTTCATGCATGGAGGCTGGTTGCATATTATCGGTAATATGTGGTTTTTGTGGGTCTTTGGCGACAACGTAGAGGACATAATGGGGTCGGTGCGTTTCGTGTTTTTTTATGTGCTTTGCGGCCTTGGCGCAGCACTGGCACAAATTCTCTCCAACCCCGACAGCGCCATTCCGATGGTGGGCGCATCTGGAGCCATTGGAGGAATTATGGGGGCTTACGCGCTTTTATATCCTCGTGCCCATGTACACACCTTTATATTTTTGGGCTTCTACGCAACCACGGTCGCTATTCCGGCAATCTTTATGTTGGGCTACTGGTTTCTACTTCAGTTGCTGGGCGGAATACCCTCCGTTGGCGCCAGCGGCGGTGGGGTCGCATTCTGGGCACATATTGGAGGTTTTCTTGCGGGTATTGGCCTTATAAAGATATTCACCAATAATGAGTTGCTGGAGAAACATCGCGCACTAACTGATATTCACCGCTCCAGGCATCGCCTGCTTTAGAAAAGGCAACGCCTGTTTCAGAGAAATCTAATTAACAACACAAAAACCATAAGGGAACATAGACATGTCCACATCTTTACAAAAACCCGCGCTTAGCCTGGCAGCCGTGCCAGGGCGCAGAATCGCCACACTTGAACTGGCTAAAGAAATTGAGCGAAAAGGTTTCCCGGGAATATTTTGTCCCAGCCTGGGAGATGGTCTGGCCTTGTGTGAAGCGCTTGCACTGGTAACCGAGCGGGTAGTTTTTGGAACCACCATTGCGCCAATCTACACACGCCACGTACGCGAATTCGCGCAAACGAGTTCATTTATCCACGAAGTGTCCCAAGGCCGCTTTCGTTTCGGGATAGGCGTTAGCCATGCACCCGTAATGGACCGCCTGAATGTATCCCAGGGCAAACCGCTCACAGATATACGCAATTTTGTCGCGGAGCTGCGCGCAGTTCCCCGTGCTGGTGAACTACCGCCGATAATTCTGGCGACACTTCGAGATCGCATGATCAGGCTCTCGGAAGAAATAGCCCAGGGTATGGTTTTTGCCAACGGGGCGAGATCCCACATGCGCGCTTCGCTCTCAAACATCAGCTCTGATAAACAGAACGATGATGATTTTTTTATTGGCAATATGATTCCCACTTGCATATCAGACGATTTAGCGGCAGCAAAAGCGGTGAACCGAAAAACACTTACCAGTTATGCGATGCTGCCAAACTATAGAAATTACTGGAAGCAGGCAGGCTACGAAGAAGAAATGCTGGCCATAGAATTAGCACTGGATAATGGTGACAGGGACAAGATCCCACAACTGTTATCTGACAAATGGCTGGCTGACACTACCCTCTTTGGGAGCGCCAGTATGGTTCGCGAGGGAATAGAGGCCTGGTTTGATGCTGGTATCCGCACCCCCATTATAGTCCCCTCTTCGGCAAACGGAGGGCAGTTTAAAGCCTTTGAAGAGTTTTTTGGTATCTGGGACTAAGCCCTGTAATGGGACCGCCAAACCTATGAAGCTGTGGATAATTCGTCACGCCAAATCGTCCTGGGATCAGCCTGGACTTTCGGATTTTGACCGGCCACTAAACAAACGTGGCCGGCGCGACGGTCCGGTAATGCAGGCATGGTTAAAACGGCAGGACTGTCTACCGCAATGGATTATATCCAGTGACTCCAATCGCACACGGGAAACCAGTGAATATGTTCAAGCGGCGTTGAATTCTTCGGTTCCGGTAATTTTTTCGCACCAACTGTACCTGCCCTCTCTCTACAACATTCTGGATGCAATAGCTGAAACTCCGTCAGAAATAACCAGTCTCGCAGTCATATCGCATAATCCGGCATCCACCCAAATTATTAATTGGCTCGCAGGAAAAACCGTGATTGATAATTTGCCCACTCTGGGCATCGCGCGGTTTAATATCGACGTGACATGGAATGTAATTTCTGAGTCCTGTGGCAGGCTGGATTTTATTAGCACACCCAAACTGCTGAGTGATTGAAATTCTGTAGGGGGGGACAGACGGACAGCATTATGAAACACTTAATATCTTTTACTCATACCAAAAACCAATTTCCAGACAAGGAGTAAGTAATGGGCTTGATCGAATTTCTAATGCTGGCCGCCATAGCCTACCTGGCATGGCGTATTTCTGACCAGCTTCCCGACCTGCTTTTTCGAATCAGTGAAATTCAGCGCGACGTAGCTGATATTCGCAAACGCTTGATCGATGTAGCAGACGCCACCCCTGCTGCAAAACCCGCGCGCAAAAGAGCGCCAGCTGCAAGGAAAACTTCTCCAGCCAAAAAAGCGCCTGCGGCGAAAAAAGAGTCAGCGGCGAGTAAAGCAGACCCGGGTACCGACGAATCATCCAGCTAGGAGAAAAGGACATGTCGGCACCCTAAGGCACAGCGAAGTTCCATGTTATGCCCTTGATTAATCCTCTAGAGCTGTTCAGGCAGGATCGAAGCGCAGCACACAAGCTGGCTGATCCATGGTCTGGCTTGTGTGCGTTAGCCAGTATTAGCCACACCGGTAAGGTGCAGGTGCGTACGCTGGTACTCAGGGATATCGATAACAGGCTGGCAATTTTTATAAACGCCACCAGCCCCAAGTTCAAAGAACTGCCTGTGGGAGGACATACGCAGTTGTCCGTTTACCTGGCAAGCATAGCCGTTCAATATCGACTGGATGCACAACTTGAACCTGTCCCAAAAACCCTGGTCGACGAAAGCTGGTTACTGCGTCCCGAAATACCCAGACAGATGGACTGGTATTACACAGAAGTACAAGCACAATCCACTCCTGTTAAGAGTCGGGGCCAACTCAAGCGTTCACTGGATGAACATTCGCGCAATAATACAGCGGATAAAGCCCCTGCCTCTGCACAAGGCCTGTACCTGAATGTTCAGCGAATAGAGCGTCTGGAACTTTTAAAAGACGAAGTGCATGCCAGATCACTTTGGCAAATGGATGTGAATGGCTGGACCAAACAGGTACTCATTCCCTAGTTACCCGCTAAATTTCCAGTAGTTCACTATCGGCTGCAATAATACCAACCAGTGTGGCAAAACAGGTTTGCACAGCGGAAGAAATAAAGGATTGTAAATAGGCGGCACTGTCTTCTGTTCGCCGGGTTGCTGCATACAATACCGGCCACACCCCGTCTTCACCCAAGGAGCGCTGGGTAACAAAGACATTATGTACATAATCCTGCAGCGCCCAGTTAGGCAGGCAAGCTACTCCTCGCCCACTTGCCACCAACTGAATCATCATGGCGGTAAGGTCCGCAACTCTTATTGACTTGGGCTCTACACCCGCGGGCCCCAAAAATTGAGAAAATATATCCAGGCGATGTCGATCAACCGGATAGGTAATCAGTATTTCCCGCGCCAGGTCTACCGGTTCAATGGTCTTTTTGTCCGCGAGTGCGTGTTTGGCTGGGAGCACAAGTTTCGATTCATAGCTGAACAGGGGGTGGTAACTCAGCCCCAGATCAGGCACGGGGTCGGAAGTAACCACCAGGTCCAGTTCACCACGAGCCAGAGCTGGCAGCGGCGCAAAACTAAACCCGCCAGAAATATCCAGTTCAACGTCGGGCCATTGTTCCCGGTAGTCATTAATAGCGGGTAGCAACCATTCAAAACAGCTGTGACATTCAATAGCCATATACAACCTTCCGGTTTCACCACCGGCCAGGCGGTCGATTTCACGCTTTGTGGCAAGAATTTGTGGAAGTATTCTGTCCGCCAGCAACAAAAGGCTTTGCCCGGCAGCGGTAAAATGCACTGGCTTGCTCTTTCGCAAAAACAGGCTACAGCCCAGTTTTTCTTCCAGATCCTTGATTTGGTGAGACAGCGCAGACTGGGTGAGATAAAGCTTTTCTGCGGCTTCCACCAGACTGCCCGTATCCCTTAGAGCGGCAAGGGTTCTGAGGTGTCTAAGTTCCAGATAGTTCATGACTAGAAATCATCTGAGATAGCAATAACATGCAATATATTCATGAAATCGTGGCCTGTCGACTCTAAATTTTAGGTAATCAGGCTGTAGTGTGCACCAGTTCACTTATGCGCCTGAAATCCTGTTCTACAATCATTTTGCTCAATAAAAATTAGCTTGGGAAACAGATGATGTTTAACCCCAGTCGAGTTGTCATCAACGCCTTTGTTGAGTCAACTATCGGTAATTACCAGCACGCGTTTCCTAATGCAGATCCAGCTTATGCCAGTTTGCTGGAACAGGCTGGTTACATGGCTCTGGAGGCACTTGCCAACACGGATTGTCCATATCACGACCTTAACCATACCATTCTGGTAACAGATGTTGGCCAGTCGATTCTCTGGGGACGACTAATGTCACAGGGTGATGTAACACCACACGATTGGGTACATTCAAGCATTGCAATGCTGTACCACGATATCGGCTTTATTCGCGGCCTGCTCAATGGAGATCAAGATAGTGCCTACATAACGGACGACAGCAATTCGGTGCTGCGACCACCTCCTGGTGCAACGGATGCCTATATGGGCCCGTATCATGTAACGCGTGGTGCACTTTATGTTCGCGAGCGTTTTGCCACGGAAGCGCTTGTAGATGTGGATACGCTCGCCCAGTATATAGAAATGACACGCTTTCCCGTCCCTGAAGATGCATATTACCAGCGCGTTGGAGATTTTGCCGGCCTCGTTAGAGCAGCTGATTTGATCGGACAGCTGGCAGACCCGCAATACATACAGAAGCTGTCAAAACTCTATGCTGAATTCGAAGAAACTCATGAAGCAGAGCAGTTCGGTTATTCAGACCCTGGAGCGCTCAGAGCGGGTTATCCGAGTTTTTTCTTCAATTATGTTCGCCCCTATATATCCGAGGGGCTGCGTTATCTGCGCAAAACCCAGACAGGACAACAATGGATCGCCAATCTATTCAGCCACGTCTACGTGGAACAACAATGTGAACCCACGTATGGACCTCAGCGTAAGCCCGCAAGCGTTCCCGATATGCAATTCAAACGCCGTGCTTCTGACAAGGAACTTGCAAACCGCATGAATGGGGACACGCGCACAGGATAATCATTCTCATCTGTCCCCATATATTTTAATTCCATCGCGCCTTAACAAAACTCTGGACTCGTCATAGAATGGATCGCTTCGCCGTGCATGTTGCGCTGGTGCAAATAATTATACAGCGATAATCCTATGCCGGCGCAAGCACTGCCTACTGCTATAGCAGCTACTCCCAACAAGCCCTTGCGTATTGCGCTGCTGGGTTACAGAAGTAACCCTTACAGTGGTGGCCAGGGTGTTTACCTTAAGTACCTATCGCGCGCGCTGGTACAACAGGGACACTCGGTAGACGTTATCTCCGGCGAACCCTATCCAGATCTTGATGCCGCTGTCGGGTTGGTCAAGTTACCCGGACTGAATCTATTTGCCGCTCCCAACCATCTAACAGCACTTAAACCAAAGCACCTGCTGTCCGTTACGGATTTATTCGAGTGGGCATCTATGGCAAGCGGGGGATTTCCGGAACCCTTCACTTTTGGGCGCCGCCTGAAGCGTTACCTGCGCATTAACCCCCTGCGCTATGACATTATTCATGACAATCAGAGTCTGTGTCATGCGCTAATTCAAATTCAAGACCAGGTTCCTGTGATTAGCACTATCCATCACCCCATAACCTCCGACCGTGACATCGCTCTATCCAATACTGTTAACAGAGGTGAGCGTATGTTAATCCGGCGTTGGCACAATTTTCTGAAGATGCAAATCAGAGTAGCCAAGCGGCTACCTGTCATACTTACCGTAAGCGAAAATTCAAAACGCGATTTATGCAAGGATTTTGGCTTGCACGAAAGTAAGGTTCACATTGTGCACAACGGTATTGATACCGATGACTTTTACCCTGCGATCTCGTCAGATGCACAAATATCCCGTAATCCCTGGCAATTGATTACCACAGCCAGCTCAGACCAGCCGCTAAAGGGGACGCGCCACTTACTACGCGCATTTGCCCACCTGCTGCCTGAATTTCCACGCCTGAGCCTTACCATAATTGGTAAACTCAAAACCGGTGGATACAACGAAAAGTTATGCGAAGAATTGGGCGTGAGGGACAAAATTACCCAGCGATATGATTTATCCGTCGAACAAATTCGCAAGCTCTACGCAGAATCTGCAATAGCAGTAGTCCCTTCCGATTATGAAGGATTTGGGCTACCCGCTGGAGAAGCTATGGCCTGCGGGATACCCCTGGTGTCTACCGATGGAGGCGCGCTTCCTGAAGTGGTAGGAGATGCGGGCTTGCTTGTCCCCGCTAAAAACCCTGAAGCCCTGGCGGGCGCAATCAAGACCTTGCTACTGGATACAGACTTGGCCACATCACTCTCCAATCTGGGGCTTGCTCGCGTGCGCACACATTTTAGTTGGGAGCAGACAGCCCGCAAAACGGCAGAACTCTATCGTAGCCATTTGGCACAAAACGGACAAAATCCCGGCGTAGTACGCACATGAGTCTGGAAACCATCAATCTGGCACACTTTCCACTGACAAAGGGACAAACTGTTGTAGACATTGGATGCGGAGAGGGTCGTCACACCATCACTGCCTGTTTAAGTTGCCAGGTGCACGCTGTGGGCCTTGATTTGTCCCACAAGGATCTCTCCACCGCGATTACACGAGGAAAAGAATTCGGTTTGGGTACCAGTAATCAGAAAGCGCAGGACAAATCCCTTCACTTTATTCAAAGTAGTGCACTACAACTGCCGTTTGAAGACGCCAGCGTTGAGCGGGTGATCTGTTCTGAAGTGTTGGAACACATACCGGATTATCAGAAAGTTCTCTCTGAAATCAGTCGCGTGCTCATTTCTGGTGGCTTATTTGCCGTTAGCGTTCCCCGTTTTGGGCCTGAGTGGCTTTGTTGGCAATTATCGCGCCCCTACCATGAAGTGGAAGGTGGTCATATCCGCATATTCAAGGCGTCCACACTGCGCAAAAATGTAGAAGCGCAGGGCCTGTACTTTTACAAACGTCATTGGGCCCATGCCCTGCACTCCCCCTTCTGGTGGCTAAAATGTTTATTCTGGTCGACCGCAGACGAATCCCGTCTGGTGCGGTGGTACCATAAATTTCTGGTATGGGATTTAATGCAAAAACCCACATCAACCCGTTTGCTTGAACAGGCATTAAATCCCCTGATTGGAAAAAGTGTAGTTATGTATTTTGTAAAGGGTGCAGCATGAATGTAGTTTCCATGCACAAACTGTTAATGGACGAGGGAAAGTATCCAACAGAGTACTTTTCGCAAACTGCCAATTACATACTTGGCTTGCAGGAAGACGACGGTGCTATTCCATGGGAAGCGGGCAGTATTGTGGATCCCTGGGATCATGTAGAAGCTGCAATGGGTTTAAGTGTGGCCGGTGAACTGGATGCAGCACGCCGCGCCTTCAGGTGGCTGAAAAACTTGCAGCGCCAGGATGGCTCATGGTGGGCGGCATATAAGTCCGGTAAGGCGGTAGACGCTTCGCGAATAGAAACAAATTTTGTCGCCTACATTGCAACCGGTGTGTGGCACCATTATTTGATAAGCAAAGACAAACAATTTTTGTCAGAATGTTGGCCTATGATAGAAAAAGCCATGACCTTCGTCATTGCTATGCAGAGCCCCGAAGGGGAAATTTACTGGGCGCTTGATGCTAAATCGGGTACCAGTAAAGATGCGCTCATAACCGGTTGCAGCTCTATTTATATGAGTCTGAAATGCGCTGTAAACATAGCCAATACACTCGGTCGCAATTGCGAACACCTGCTAAGCGCACGAGCAGGTTTGGGGGATGCGCTAAAACACAAACCTGCGCGATTCGACCGCACCTGGGAAAGCAAATCCAGGTACAGCATGGACTGGTTTTATCCCGTGCTTACGGGAGTGTACCAGGGCGCGGAGGCAAGAGATCGTCTGCATGCACGCTGGGAAGAATTTGTTGAGCCGGAACTGGGCTGCAGGTGTGTCGCCGATGAACCCTGGATAACCATCGCAGAGTCCTGCGAACTTACCATGGCATTACTGGCTGCCGGAGAGCCTGCTAAAGCACGCGTACTATTTAGCTGGCTGCATGCTTTTCGTCTGGACGATGGATCATGGTGGACCGGGTATGTGTTTACCGACAAGGTATTGTGGCCTGACGAACGTCCTACGTGGACCGCAGGGGCGGTATTACTGGCGGCAGATGCACTTACGTCGCATACTGCGGCAGCAAAACTGTTCACGCACCACACTGCTGATGAACCTGTAAACCGACGAATGGAGCTCTAGATCCGTTGTAGTACTCCCAGTGTTTTGGTCATGGATTTTAGCTCAAAAAAACCGGAAGCTTCGGCCAGCTTGTATATCTCGTAGGGCGCCTGCCCCCCTTCATTCGGGTTAGGGAAAATATCATGTATAGCAAGATAACCCCCCGGTTGTACCCACGGTGCCCAGCATCGGTAATCTGTCAGGGCTGCGTCCGGGCTATGGCCACCATCTATAAATACCAAACCAAGCCCGGTATTCCAGTGACTTGATGCCAGTTTTGACGAAGCTACTATAGGCACTACCACATCATCCAGATCCGCAGCTTTGAGCGTTACCCTGAATTCACGAAAGGAATCCATCATACCTGCCTTGTTATCAAACAACTCCGCATCGTGGTATTGCTCGCCAAGCTGGTGTTCCTCGGAACCGCGATGGTGATCCACCGCATAAAGAAGGTTGCCATGTTTCAGGCAGGCCCTGCCTATATACACCGTAGACTTGCCACAGTAACTGCCAATTTCAAGACAGGGCCCAATGTTGCGGACTGCACATGCCAGTTCATACAGCCGCATGCCTTCTGCGGCATCCAGAAATCCCTTGATACAGTCAATATCAAAATCTATACCAAGGTCCGTGCGTGGATCGCGGCTGCCTGGTATTTTGGATTTCATAACAACACTACGCCCCATGCTTGCAGTCTGATACCTAGCCTAACTGCAACATGCCCCGTGGTTGCGCGCCGGTGAGGTCTACAATAGCCTCAAAGTTTTCTGCGATGTCTTCAACCGTTGCATCAACGCCCAGGTCAACGCCCTGGTTTTCTACCACGCAGGCAACCGAGAATCTGCCACCTGCAGCCTGCACGATTACGCCGTTGGGTGCCGCTTCAGAACACAAGTAGACAACAGCAGGTGTGATGAGCTCTGGCCCCAAAGCCTTTAATGCCTCTTCGGGAATCAGGTTTTCTGTCATGCGCGTTGCCGCTACCGGTGCAATAGCGTTTGTATGTACGTTGTTTTTGGCACCTTCAATTTTTAGCGTATTCATAAACCCGACAAGTCCGAGTTTGGCAGCCCCGTAGTTGGCCTGCCCAAAATTACCATACAGACCGGAAGGAGATGTGGTCATAACAATACGTCCATAACCCTGTTCTCGCATGATCGGCCAGGCAGCCTGGGTGCAAAGCACTGAGCCCATCAAATGCACTTCCAGTACCAGACGAAAGTCAGCAATTTCCATTTTGGCGAAGCTTTTGTCCCGCAGAATACCAGCATTATTAATCAGGATATCGACACGGCCATAGGTATCCATGGCTTGTTCAATCATGCTTTTGGCGCCTTTTTCATCAGAAACAGAGCCGCCATTTGCACAGGCTTCACCACCGGCCGCCTTAATTTCAGCAACCACCGCGTCTGCCGCATCAGAAGATCCTCCAGTGCCATCCATAGCCCCACCCAGATCGTTTACCACCACCTGGGCTCCGCGTTTGGCCAGCTCAAGAGCATGACAGCGACCCAATCCTCCACCGGCGCCCGTCACTACTGCTACCTTGCCCTCAAATCCTATGCTCATTGCAAAAACTCTCCCTTAAACTGATATGTTAAAATTGGAGCGTATTGTACAGCACTGGTGACTACGGTGAACCCCGTGTTAAAAGAAGCGCCTAGGGCCTGAAGGGGAAATTTACTGGTCCCGATAAAGTGCTTAATCTGGTTTGAATACTCTCTACCCATTCGCATAAAACCGGCCGGGTTTCCCGAGGGTCTATCAACTCGTGAACCGAGAACGATTCTGCACGAGGAAAAGGTGAGCGCGCTTGCCGCAGTTTGTCTTCCATGGCCTTGCGCGTAGCGTCGGGATTCTCTGATGCAGCAATTTCGCGATGAAACGCCACTGCAACGCCTCCCTCAATAGGCAGTGCGCCACTTTCAGCAGAAGGCCAGGCTATTACAAAAGCATTCTGGCCGTAGTGTGCAGCAGTTGCCACGCCAAAGCCTTTATGTACCTGAATGGAAGCCCAGGGCACGCTCGCCTGAACCGCAGCTGCCACCGCAGCCATTCCATATCGAATGGTTCCGGAACGCTCAGCTTCCGGACCAATCATAAATCCAGGCTGGTCTACAAAATTTACGATGGGAATATGAAACATATCGCACATCTCTACAAAACGGCGATACTTTTGTGCAGCTTCTGCAGTCATGGCACCTGCATACACCGTGCAATCATTTGCCATTACTCCCACCGCTTGTCCTGCCAGTCTGGCCAGACCACAAATCTGGCTCGGGCCATAGGTCGCACCCATCTCGAAAAAAGAACCGACATCCAGAACCATGCCTAACAAGGCTCGCATATCAAAAGGTGCATTGGAATCTCTGGGTACTATATTCAGTAATTCCTCCTCCATTCGCCCAGCCGGATCCGAACAGCCAGTGCGTGGAGCAGACTCCCAGACATTGGCAGGCAGGTAGGATAAAAACTGGCGGATTTGCCGAAAGGCATCTTCTTCGTTTTCTGCAATATTATCGACAATGCCGCTGTAGGCGTGCACCTGTGAACCACCCAGCTCGTCCTTGCTCAATTTTATTCCCAAAGCGCGTTCCACCAGCGCAGGACCCCCAATAAGAATTTGCGCAGTATCTTTTGTCATAACAGAAAAATGGGAGGCCACTAATCGACCGGCAGGGAAGCCGGCAACGGCGCCGAGCGCCGCGGATACTACTGGTATACGACCAAGAGCGTCCGAAATAACCTTAAAGCGGGGCTCTGCATACACGGGCGGGCCGCTGGTTGCGCCACGCTTGCCCGAGCCCTTTACACTACCGCCCCCGCCTTCCAGAAGCCTTACTAGTGGCGTGCGCTGTTGCATTGCCAGGTGCTCTGCATACACACTTTTGCGCAATCCAGCGGCATTGGGAGAACCGCCTTTCAGGGTGAAGTCCTCACCGCCTACCACAACAGCGCGGCCGTCTATCTCGCCGGTGCCAACCACATAATTTGCGGGTACATAACCCAGCAATTCATCATTTTCATCATAGTCTGGAATGGCGGTGGCTTTACCTGATTCGTTAAAACTATTGGCATCCAGCAGGCTGGAAATACGCTCGCGGATGGTCAGGCGGCCTTTGGCATGCTGCTTGCTGACCCCCTCCTTACCACCTTGTTGCAGGGCAAGGGCACGTCGACGCTTAAGCTCTTTAACTTCTACTTCCCAGCTCATTTGTTTCGCTCCTCACGTCAATATCACTTTGCACACAAATTTTGTATCTGGTGCTGCCATTAGGTACTCTCAATGTTCGCCCTTCGCACAATACCCACTATGCTAACAAAAGCCGATGATTATCCCATTCACCAAACACCCGAACCCATTGCCTATTCCGGTTCTGACCGCAATTTTTACGACCGTTATTTTTTTAACGGCTACGATCCCGAAGGTACCCTGTTTTTTGCAGCAGCCCTCGGCGTATATCCGCACCTGAATATAATGGATGCCAGCTTCTGTGTCGTGCATGAGGGCATCCAATATAACCTGCATGCCTCAAAACATTTAAAAATGGAGCGGCTGGACACACAGGTAGGCCCAATTGGCGTTGAAGTTATCGAACCACTGCAATGTCTGTCACTCACCTGTGATGATGCAGAACAGGGCTTGCAGGCAGAGTTGGTGTTCACCGGACGTCACCACCCCATTGAAGAACCACGCTTCACCCAGCGCACTGGCACTCGAATGGGTATGGACAGCACTCGAATGACCCAAAATGGCAACTACCAGGGCTGGATAAAACTCAAGGACAAACACTTTGAATTAAGTACGCAGAATTTTCGGGGCACACGTGACAGGTCCTGGGGCATCAGACCAGTGGGCAAGCGCGACGAACAGGTTAATCCTGACCAGGGCCTGCCCCAGTTTTACTGGTTGTGGGCACCCCTTAATTTCGATGATTACTGCAGCTACTATCACTTGAATGCAGACGCTACCGGCACGCCGTGGAACACCAAGGCCGTGTTAGTAAAGCCGGATCAAACGTCGTCCCATCCAGACCCCCATCAGGAAATGAGCGAACAAAGTTCGATACTGGTCATGCAAAAAGACAGCAGGCATGCTGCGTCTGCAGGCCTTGAGTTTAGTGATGCACAATCCCGTCAATACCGCATATCACTGGTCCCCGAATTTAATTTCTACATGCGCGGTCTGGGCTACGGGCACCCGGAATGGGGACATGGACTTAACCACGGAGATTTTGCGAGTGCCTACGAAGAATACGTACTCAAGGATATGGATCTTTCAAGTACGGAACATTTTCACATCCAGGCCTTTTGCAAAGCAGAACTTGCATGCAACGACGGTATATTTAAGGGGTCAGGAGTGCTGGAGCAATTGATTTTGGGACCTTATGCGCCTGCGGGTTTTAATGACATTATGGATCTGGCCCGGTAAGTAAAATAACCGGTACCGACAAGGTACAGCAACTAGTCAAATAACATGTCTTTACCGGTAAGCCCTTTATAGGCCTGAAGGTATCTTTCCATCGTGGCGTCAATAACCGTATCTGGTAGTACGGGCCCCGGAGGGGTTTTGTCCCAATCGCCTTTTTCAACAACGGTTTCCAGATAGTTCCGCACATATTGTTTATCAAAACTGACCTGCTCCTGGCCAGGGCACCATAAATCCACCGGCCAGAACCTGGAACTATCAGGGGTAAATATCTCGTCTATAAGTATGGGCGCTTTTTTTCCTGTGCCTCCAGGAAGCATGCCGAATTCAAACTTGGTGTCGGCGAGGATAATGCCTCTGCCAGCCGCATACGCACTGGCCCTGCTATAGAGAGATATGGTTTGTTCCCTTAGCCAGGACATCAATTCCGTGCCTACTGAACTTGCACCTTCCTCAAAACTGATATTTTCATCATGCCCGGACTCGGCTTTCGTAGACGGCGTGAATAATACTTCGGGTAATCGACTGCCATTTTGCAGCCCTGTTGGCAGCGTGATGCCACACACCTGGCCCGTCGACTGGTAATCCTTCCACCCGCTACCGGTAATATATCCCCGCGCTATACATTCAACAGGCACGACTTCAGCCAGGCGGCACAGCATCACGCGCCCGCGCAGGCTATCGCGCTGCTTATCACTTATACCCGTTATATCGGCTACATCGGTAGACACAAGATGGTTTTTTATCCCTTCAACGCCACCTGAAAAGTGATCAAACCAGAAACTGGACAGTTGGGTTAGCACCACACCCTTACCCGGCAGGCCGTTTTGCATAACCACGTCAAAGGCGCTTACCCGGTCTGTGGCGATAATCAAAATTCCAGCCTCGCCATCGGGCAGCATCAAATCGTACAGGTCGCGCACTTTGCCGGTACGCTTGTTTGGCAGGGGTAAATCGGTACTCAGAACCAGTTCAGGCATTATACGGCTGCCGCAGCTTTGACCTCGGTTTGGGTTTCCTTGCGCAGCAGGGCCTCGAATGGTTTGTCTCTGAGCAGCACCATCATTTCTGCTGCGGGAACCGGCTGGCTAAAAATAAAACCCTGCACTTCACTACATCCATGTGAGCGTAAATACTTAAGTTGAGTTCGGGTTTCAACACCCTCAGCAATCAAACTGAGCTTAAGTCCGCGTGCCATGGCAACAATTGCGTTAACAATATTGGCATCACCTTCATCCGCCCGAATGTCACTCACAAAACTGCGGTCTATTTTCAGGGCATCTACCGGAAACTGCTGCAGGTAACTCAGGGATGAATACCCGGTACCGAAATCATCAATGGCAATATGTATACCCTTTGCGCGCAGTTGTTTGAGCTTGGGCACGATTATTTCCATATCACTCATTATCGTGTTTTCGGTAATCTCTACCTTAAGATGCTCGGGGGCAAAACCCGAGGCGTCCAGCGACTCAAGAAAAGTTTGCGAAAAAGTTTCCTGTTCCAGTTGATTGGACGCCATATTTACCGAAAGATTGATCTCTCCCAGCCCCTGCTCAGCCCAACTGGCTACTTCCCTGAATGCAAAAGCCTGTACCCAGTTATCCAGCTGCGTTAACAAACCCGTCTCCTCTGCAACCGAAATAAACTCATCAGGCAAAATCAGGCCACGTTGGGGATGCTGCCAGCGAATAAGAGCCTCTACCCCGATAATGGAACCGTCGGACAAATCCACCTGGGGCTGGTAATACACGCGTAACTCGTTATTACTGATGGCACTGCGCAACTCGCGCTCAAGAGAGAGGCGTGTGGAAAACTGCTGGTTCATCTCATCCGAGAAAAACTGGTAGCCGTTTTTGCCGCGACCCTTGATGTGGTACATCGCAATGTCGGCATTCTGGATAAGCGATTCGCCGCTATCCCCTGCCTCGGGGTACATGGCAACACCTATGCTTGCACCTACGTAAAGCTCATGGGCATCAATCACAAAAGGCGTGCTTAGCCGGTCTAGAATCTTTTCAGCAATAACTACCACATCATCCCGTGTTCTTACTTCTGGCAGCAGCAGCGCAAACTCATCTCCGCCAAAGCGGGATAAGGTATCACCACCACGCAGGCAACTTTGCAAACGGTTGGATACGGCTTTAAGCAAACGATCTCCCATGGTGTGACCCAGCGTATCATTCACCAGTTTAAAGCGGTCCAGATCCAAAAACATGACCGCAAGCTTGCGTTTGTTACGTTGTGCCTGTGTGATGGCCAGACTCAGGCGGTCTTTTAGCAGGGCCCGGTTGGGTAAATGTGTTAGTAAATCGTGGTAGGCCTGAAAATTGATAACCTGTTGTGCTTCCTTTCGCTCGGAAATATCCCGGGCCGTGCCATAGGTGCCAGCAAAGTTTTCCCGCGTACGCTCTTCTTCTTCCTGGTATATTCCCTTGGCAGTGAGTTCCGTCCATACGACCCGGGCTTTGCGATCCTCGGGTGACTCCCCAACGGTTTTATAGGTACGCTTGCCACGTAACCGGACCTCTGCATTCAGTGTTGAACGCTTGCCGGTACGACGGTCGTTAAACAAAAAACGTGCCGCTTCCAGGTCTTCTTCGGCAACAATTTCAGAATAGTGTTTACCAATCAGTTCTTCCTGGGAATAACCCAGCAAAGCATCTACCCGATCATTTAAAAAGGTAAAGCAACCATTACGATCGAGCATATACACCAGGTCTGGTGAGCTATGTACAATAAAACGATACAGCTCTTCTGACTCGCGTAGCTGGTTTTCCATCAGCTGATTTTGTTCCTGCAAGCGGTGGTGCGCCAGTGTCTTTTCAACAGTAGCCAAAAGCTCCGCCGCTTCGTAGGGCTTGCGCACAAAATCAAAGGCCCCATGGGTTAAGGCATTTTTCACACCACTAAAACTCGCATCCCCGCTTACCACCACCACTTTTGCAGAGATATCGTGCGCCGTAACATATTCCAGCACATCCTGCCCACTTACCTCGGGCATGATTAGGTCGAGCAGGATCAAATCAAAATCTTCGTTGGCCAGAAATTCAAGTGCGGCCTGACCACCCAGCGCTTTTTCAACCTGGTAACCCGCGCTGACTACCACTTCAAACAAACTATCCAACAACTCCGGCTTGTCATCCACGAGCAAAAGACGCGCATTTTCAGGACTGACATCCGATAAATTGGAAGGACGCCTTTTTTTATCAAGCAATCGCGCATACGCGGTTGGCGGGGGAAGGTTGTGCATCTCGGATATCTGGCTCATATCGTGTGACTTTTAGCCGACTACAAGCCGCTAACGGTATGATATTAGGAGTGATTTGTAAACTTGTTAGTGGCAATTTTAC
>JAJFJZ010000018.1 GCA_021773565.1 Gammaproteobacteria bacterium
CTGGCGGAGAGGGAGGGATTCGAACCCTCGATACGTTGCCGTATACTCCCTTAGCAGGGGAGCGCCTTCGGCCTCTCGGCCACCTCTCCAGAAGAGACGCATTTTACACAGATATGTACAGGACGAAAACGATCGCGCTTACTATTTTCTAACGCTAGTCAAGCGAACGTGTGTTGTTCCCTGGATTTTTTGTCAACAACCAGGTAAACCACCCAGCAAGTATTCCGGTAGCATCGATCAGGACATCCTGTAAGGATGCCTGACGCGCCTCTGAGAGTAATTGCAGGGCCTCGGTGCAAAGAGCAAAAATTAGCACATACAGACCAAGATACAGGGAATGTTTGATGCTCCGCGATTGAAAGTACAGCAATAATGACAATACATAAAATCCAAGCAGATGCAGTAGCGTAAACATCAATTCATCCAGTGTATGCAAGTCTCCGAAAAGGGAAATTAACGCCTGATTATCCACCGGAAAGAGATGTGCCAGTTGATTGCCAATTGCACTTTTGACACCGGCAGGGAGAATTACGCCCACAATGATGGTAAGCCCGACGGATATGATTGCATAGTTTTCGACTGATCCTTTTACAGCTCGAATACCCATCCCTAACAGCGTAAGGGTGATTAGTCCCCATAAAACTTTCAGAGCGAATCTGCTAATGGTAAAACCTTGATTTTCCTCTACTTCGACCAACGAGACATTGCGCATCATCGCGCTTCCCTTTACACGCAGTATTTCAAAGACCACGTCCATGGATTCAGTATCCTCCTGAATTGCCACCACTCCGGATACCGTTTTCCAGTTGGTGGTTCCATGTATTGTGGAAATGACATCTCGATGCCTATTGCGTTTGGGATGCCCATAGCGACTGGATTGAGAAACCCTGTTTTGTACGGCGGTAAGTCGCGCAGCTTTCCACTTTCTGTTTCCTGGCAAGACATCAGCGCTTTTTATTTCTGCGGAAAGCACCATCAGTCGTTCATTCCCGATGATCACATTCTGACTAAGCTGAACGCGTTGCTTCGTATTCAGAGAAGCTAGATGTACACCCGATTCCCTGGTCAGCAGCGCTGTAACACCGCGCGCAGAAGTTTGCCAGCTTTCCAGTCCGTTCGAAAAGTCTCCATTGAATAGCCTGTTTTTACCAACAGTGTCATAGCGCTCACAATACGATACGAAAAGCACCGTAGTTAATGCGAGCATCGTCAACAATGCGATAATGTAAGGAGTGGCACTTCTCTTCATATGCCTGAAGTATTACTTTTGCGAAGGGCTCAGGTTCGTTAGAAAGCCACTTGATGTGTCCAACAGGTTTTGCACTTTAAGTTCCAGGCTTGAAGAAACACTTATTCGCCAGGTACCTGTGCCATTACCCAACGCGCCCGTAAGCGCTTTGGAGTAGTTTCCGAACTCCAGGTCGGACGCATTGAGTTCTTTGCTGCCAAGTGAAGGTATTTCAAAAAGCACAAGCCCACCTGGTGCAGGATTCCCGGCATCATCCACAGCTCTTATGGTGACCGTTCCGGCCTGATTGGAAAAATTGGATATTCTCAATATGCTATTCTGAGTGGTTTCACTCGCGGGGTTCATTAATAGCGCCTCACTCCGTGTTGGAGTAAGTGCTTGTACCAAAGTGCTTAGATTGGTAACCATACCATCAGGCGTTCGTACCAGATTCATGACTTCTATGGGAAGTTCGGATTCCAGACTGATGGACCATCGTCCCTCGCCGACGCCGAAACCACCCATTAGTTGCTTTTCCAGACTACCCTGTTCCAGATCAATCGAATTCAGCTGTACAGATTGGCGCGCCCCCAAATCGAGTTGCAGGTCGCCCCCAGGTGCCAGATTCCCTGTATCGTCAATCGCCGAGATAAGAACCGTGCCGGGTGATTCAGATGGATTAATAATGCGCAGAAATGTTCTTTGCCTCGTTTCATCACCTGGATTGGCAAAAAAGACGCGCTTTCTCCCATACTGGTCCGTAGGAGTGACACTACTTAAATTGGTGAGGAACCCATCTGCGGTGCGTATCAGGCTCATTACGGAGAGTTTCAAGGGCGATGATACCTGCATACGCCACTTACCAGTGCCGTGACCCAGTGCACCTGTTAGGCCTTTTGTTGGGTTTCCGAATTCATAGTCCTGGCTGTTGAACTGTGTGGCAGCGTTTGCGGCCAATGAAAAAGATAAGCCGCCTCCGGGTGCCGCAAGGCCCAAATCATCAATTGCAGTGATTGTGACCTCACCCGAGGTGGGGGATTGGTTTACGATTCGAATGAAACCCTGCAACGAGACGTTGCTGGCTGGATTGGCGAAGTATATTTCCGGATTCCCTGTGGTGGAGCGAGGAACAACTTCTGCCACGCTCGTCATATTTCCGTTGGGAGACACAATCAGGTTCATAATTTCAAGAACGGCAGAGGATGTTACCCGCAGGTGCCATTTACCCTTGCCATCGCCCATCCTGCCTTGCAATCCCTTCGCGCTGTTCCCCTGTTCAAGGTCGAGGCTTGTTAGGTATTTACTGGATAGGGGGGGTAATGCGAATCTCACCACGCCGCCGGGGGCTGTAGCTCCTGCATCATCAGTTCCATGTACCTCCACCGTCACAAACGTAGGCTGTTTATTTACAAATCGCAATACGGTTTTCTGTTGCTCATTGCTTGCGGGATTCGCAAAGGCAATAAATTTTTCAAGCGATATCTCTGCTTGACCATCCGGATTGGATTCAGAATCCGGGCCTGGGAGTGGAAATGGATCAAGGTCAGGACCAGAATCAGGAATAGGGTCAGTCTCGGGTTCAGGCTCCGCAGGCGGATTGGGCTCAGGTTCGGGCTCCGGTTCCGGCTCCGGTTCCGAAGGAGCCTCGGGTACGTACGGTGGAGAGTACGCTTGTACATCCTGTGCTACCAGCTCTATGGCCCGTTTTGCGTCAGCCTGGCCGACTTTTCCCGGTGCAATGCCACAGGCAAGGTTTTGACATGCGAAACTGTCATATTGGGAAAAGCGGTTTAAGGATATCGCACTGCCATAGGATTTATTGTAGGCCATAACAGTTGCGAATTTATCGTCTTTACCAAACCCTCGACCATATGGAACGACTGCTCCCTCAAGACCCTGCCTGGCAGAGTGATTCAGACCGAAATTGTGTCCGATTTCGTGTGCCAGGCTACGTCCACTACAGTTGATACCCACTACCGACCTTCGTGCTATGCCTGTTATACCGTCCAGTTCGTTTCCTGATGCAACAAAGGCTACTCCGCATAAATTTTTGCTTGCAGGGGTAAATAATACAATCAGATCGGCACCATAGGCTTTTTGCAATTGATTGATTTCAGCGCTTCCAGTGAGCGAATATAGCGCATTGGCGCTTACCTCAAAGAAATTTACGCGAGCTTGTTCCTCAATATGGACCAGATTGAAGGAAACACCAGTTTTGCTGTTTTTGTGAGTCTGATTGGCGGTTGCGAACAGACTTTCAATTCGGGCTTCTGGATTGGAGTAGGCTGACTTTGCTTCAGGCGAATAGATAGCAAGTACATCAACGGATGCTGATGCAAAAACGGCCGCGTGGCCAAATACTGAAATTAGAAGTGAAAGGAGAAAACCCCCACAAACTGAGGATCTAAGGATCTGTTGCCCCCATCCGGCCATATTTGGTGCGTTCCTATGCCATGCCACTACAGTGACCTTTGTCTGCAATCCCCGTCGGATAAACAGTTTATGAAGACAGATCTCTTTCTTATTGTTTTTAAACATTTAATTAACAAAAAATGTTCTAGCAGCAGTCCCATTCACGCGAAGGTATTCAACCATGCTCAAAAGTGAATTGAAAGAAAAATGTAATGCTAAAGTAATTTGTCATTTACAATTTGACGATGCATAGGAACTTGATCTGGACAATTGTCATCATACTGGTAGCCGGAATCGCGTCCTCCGTACTTATCGGTTGGATGCAGAACAAACATGATTCAGAGTTAGTAGCCACAAGTGAAAATTTATCCGAGGTAACAGACCAGGCATATAGCGCGTCGGATGTATATCAAAAGAAAGATCCGGAAGTAATACAAAACTCCGGGAAACCCGCGTTAGCGCTTTCACCGGCGCCGCTATGGGATGCGGGCAAAAATGCCCAGAGTGTTACTCTGGAACGCGCACATCCTATTCATGCGCAACGCGTTGAACTGGATATGAAAATGTTGAGGGGACTGGGGAGTGGTGACACTTTTTCCGTGGTTATCCCACAAGCGGGAATCAATATGTCGGCTAATGTCATTGAAAAGCGATTCAACCAGCATAGCGAGACTTTACTCGCCGAGGCGCTGGTTGATGAATCGGCTTATGCGATACAAATTACTGTGGCAGGAGATTCTGTTTTCGCAAATATTGAATCCCCTGAGGGCGTTTTTATCGTCGAACAGCAGCCCAATATTCTGGAAGGCTCTGCCGTGATTTTTGCCGAGAATGAGATATACAAGAATCTGGATTATCAGGAAACAGACGCTTTTCCCGTGCCTCCCTAGTGTCCAGCGTAGTTAGGCTCGGCGAATGTCTCTGGAAATGGTTTGCGCCCTGGTACGTCGCGCACCGGTTTTCGCAATGTTAAGCACTTTCAATTCTCCTTTGGGGGTGATCAGGTAGAAGGGCAATCCGGTTTTTATCACCGTTTGTGCATCGGTGACCGAGAATTTGTCTCTTAGCGCTCCTGGTGCACCGTGGGTATGCCAGTATGCCACTACTTTTAAGCTTTCTGGCCGCAAGACTGTAAAATGAAATCGGTTTTGAGCAGTTTTACTTTTTCCGTGGGATACCCGATAGGTTCCTGCAGGCGTTTCAAGAATCGCACCCATATGCTCCACATCCTCTTTTATGGAACGAGCCAAAAACTTTTGCCCCAGTGCTATCATCGCCTCCAGCTTTGAATCGTATTCCATTGTGCCAAACATTTTTGTTTGAATGGGAGCTTCAGCGAATGCGACTCTTGCGGAAAACATATTTATCAGGACGGCGAACATTAGCGGTACGATTACAAATTTCGTATTTTCCGGCCCCATTCCGGCCTCGCAATATCGTTGTAGCATGATCGAAAACCGCTGCAAAACATGGGGATAAGCATGCGCGGGGAACTAATTTTTTAACTTCGTAATAGCTTAAAAGTGGCAGAAGATTTGCTGAAAAGGTCGTAATCAACTGAATATTTCCTTAGATGTAGAACTTTTATGCAACTAATTTCTGCATCAGGGCATCTAATGTGGGTAGTGGTTTGTTTCTGAAGTGTGTTCAGAAGTGATTGAGAGGTTGTAAACCCTTGTTTTTGATTAATCGATCGAAATCGACGCGTCGTCTCCTGAGCTTTAAGCGTCGAGGTAATACGCGACGCAATAGTTCCCCGACTCTGGTGAAATCAGCAAGGATTAAACTATCAGAAAAGAAATACAGGCTGGGTGAAACTACGGTCTATGTTGAACAGGGTTGTTTTGAAGGTCCGAATGGGCGTTTTCATTTACAGCCGCAACTTATTGATGTCTTGCAGGTTCTGGTGGCAAACGCTGGTGAAGTAGTGAGCCGCAATTCGCTTATGGAAACGGTGTGGGCTGGGAAAGTCGTTACTGAGGAATCCCTTACCCGTGCTATTTCTGAACTGCGAAAAGCCTTACATGACAAAGCCAGCACCCCAAAGTTTATTCAAACCATACCAAAGAAGGGTTATTGTCTTATTTGTTTGCCAGAACCGATTGACGAACAGCCTGATGAGGCTTCAGTTAACACGGCGCATTCTCTCCATTCCCTTAATATCCTATCGTACTGGTTGGGTGGCGTGATTGTGTTGACGGGTCTAAGTGTTTTGGCATCCTTGCGCTAATAAAAAAGGCTGTACAGCTTAACCCGCACAGCCCTTCTTAATCTGTATCCGTAATTGGAATCAGACTACAGTAACATTTACTGCTTGTGGTCCTTTCTGACCCTGTTCTACGTCAAATTCTACTTCTTGACCATCGGCCAATGTTTTGAAGCCAGGTTCATTAATTGCACGAAAATGTACGAACACATCATTTCCGTCTTCGCGTTCGATAAAACCGAAACCTTTCTTCTCATCGAACCATTTTACTTTACCATTTGCCATTAGTTGTCTCCATAGGCGTTAAATTAAAACCGAAAAGGCGTATACCTGAACGATATTGTGCTGAAAGATGCGGGAAGGTACTTACGAACAAACAAGATGAGGGAGTAGAAGTGTTACCAATATCATCGACATAAATAGCTACTGTATTCTTTACCAGCGCGCGCATTCTACATTAATCCATTACGATGTAAAGAAACTAAATTCACGAAGTTGGTTTAAAAATCAGGCAGGTCACTTTCGTGAGGTAGCAACGATGTTCATATGTTGTATCAGTGGATGGTTTTACTCACTTCCGGTGAAAGCTTGCTTTCATTGTTCGAACTGTCAAAACCTGAGATAGCGAAAAAGTAATGTCCTGGCAATAGATCAACTGTCACCTGCGTTAAGTCTGCTTCAAGTTCCAGGGTTTTATCATAGCTGCCAGGTTTGTTTCCGATATATACCCGGTAGCGAGACAGGTCGAGGAGGGGGCTACCATCCGAGTTTTGTGCCGGGTGGCTCCAGCTAAGCGTTGCAGACCTTACTCGAACAGTAGCCATCGCAAGCGCGCTCCCTTCCAGACCCTCACAGGTGAGGCTATAACTGGAATCTTCAAATATTGGTCCCGTAGATAGTGTGCCCGAGGTTGTTTTGGATCCGTTCCAGTGACCCGAAGCACGACATTGGCTTACAGCTTGCGAATTCCAGATTAGAGTGACGGATTCACCTGAATTTACCCAGGTCGAACTGAGGATCATGTCTACGGCTGGATTAACAGCCTCCTGTATCTCCAGTGGCTCAATTGCCGTTTCTTCCAATACCGCCGCGTTATCCTGATTTTCCAGGGCCTGATCTTCAGCAAAAGGGGGATCTTCCTCGAGTACTATTTCCTCATCTGGCAAAACCTCCTCAACAAGTTCTATTTCTACTTCAGGTTGATGTTCGGCTTCCGAATCTGCCAACTGGCTGACTGGCAGCTCTTCTATGACAACGGTCTCATCTGATGTAGATTTTTGTTCTTCTAATGGCAGGGAATCCAAAAAGGAATCCACCGCGGTACGTACGCTGGATAGTCCTTCTGCCGAAAGCGGTCGATCTGTGAAATGAAAGGGCAGGGAACCCTCTGCATCATCTCTTCCTGCCAGGGAGATTTGAGAGTGAAGCGTTGCGAAAACAAGAACGACAAATCGTGCGGAACGTTTAATATGCAATAGCATGGTTACTCAAAGGAGAATTAAATGAAGGCATGGAAGCGGGTTCGCGTGCGAAATATCAGTGTATAAAATTAAAACTGCTTATTGGTAGCGATCCCTGGCTAGATTGCGCAGGTTATCTGCTTGGTTTACCCCTGTCAATCCGAAGTACTATCTGGAAGGCACAAGCAGACAATTAGTCCACTGATAGCTGACTTGAACCTACATGCGCGACGTGTGCCTCCCTTTCTTCCCGCAGTTCAGAGAGCTCTGAGTTACTCCAGATTTTTCTGGAAAACCTCGGGTTTTTCGATGACATATCTATCTGATACAAACTGCCCTGGCTGGAATCGTGTAAATCAAGAATTTTGCACAGATTGCGCGCCAACCATTTTTCAATTTTCAGCACAACCATTTTTCGCCTTAACCGGCCCTGCACGTCGCGATTGAGTACAGTTGGGAGCGTATTGAGGGTGAGGATTTCATCGATTGCGTGGTGTGCCATCTTTTCCCGACCTTCGTCACTCGCATAAAAATGTGTAACCGCAAATATTAAGCGACCAGGTTTAAGTTGCTTCAAAAACTGACAACTTTTAACTACAGTGGATCCTGTTCGAACCATGTCATCAAAAAGCACAATGTCATGGCCGCTTATCGCTTCAAATGCGGTAACGCTTTCCTCATCCAGGCTAATTTTGACCTTCCGCTCTCCTAACCTTGCCTTGTTCAGAAGAATGAACTTGGCTTTTGGCAAGTTTAGTTGATGGAACATTTCTCGCACAAACTCTCTGGCACCACGATCCGGAGCACATAGAACCAGGCCTTCTCCATCTGCGCTGTGGGATACGATATTCGAATTGAGCAGGTAATCCCGGTAAATTTCATAAGGGATGAGGTTATGAAACTGCCCGCCAAATACTTCGCTGAATTGATTCTGAACAGAGTAGGAGTGGTTATGTACAGTAACTACCGTATCTACGCCTGACATTTTTAACATCTCGGCATACAATTTTGCACTAAAGGGTTGGCCATCAAATTTTTTAAGGTCTTCCTTGCTCCGGGCAGTAATTGTTTTACCAAGGTCGTGATTGGGACCACGATCCTGCGCACTGTAGTACAGATCAGGTTCCACCAAAACGACAGTTTTTGCCCCATTTTCCTTTGCCGAGCGTGCTATCAGCATATTGCGCATCGCCAGGTCCTGGCGGCTTACAATTCTGCTGGATGTGCTCACTACAACTACCGTTTTGTCAGCTAATCTGCATCCAATTGCTGTATCACCTCGAGCCCCACAAATGAACCGGGGGCAAAACTCCGAGTTTGCGAATGATTTCATGCTGATCAGGTCAGCAATGTCCTCTCTTTGCCCCATGGCATAAGCAACATCTATTGCGAAGGGATTGTCCGAAGAATTGCCGACTACGATAATGTTGGACGGGTGTGTAGCCGGTGTAGTCATAATATGTGCATCCCGCTATGGTTGTACTTCGTAATACAAATTACTGGGGTCATTAAAGTCATGTTGATGGAAGTGGCTGAACCCCGCTTCCCGTATCATGGATTCCGCAACCTCCGGATTAAAGCCCAAAGTACCCAAGCCTGCACCATCAGGCTCCGAAAGTGCTGAGGACATGCAAGCCGATACAGAAAATCCATAGAACATCGCGAGAAGTGGATTTCGCATATTCTTTTTAAAGTCGGACTGGCTTCGGATGTCCTTTATCAACCATGTGCCGTTTTCTTTTATTGACCCACGAATAGCCCGTGCGACCTCGGCCGGTTGTGTCATATCGTGCATGCAGTCGAAAGTGATAATAAAGTCATACGTTGCACTTTCGGGCAGGTCTTTACCACCTGCAACAAAGGTTTTCATATTACCCAGGTTTTGGGATTTTATTTTCGCGTTGCAGTTGTTAATTGCATGAGAACTCGGGTCGTAACCATGAAATTCTGAATTGGGGTAAGCGGCGGCCATCGCAGCTATAGCTATCCCACCACCGCAGCCTACATCTGCTACAACTGCGCCTTTTTCCAGTTTTGCAACTACGCCGTCCAACGCGGGTAATATCTCGGGAACCAGGGCCTGCTTCACCCACGGCCCCAGCATTCGTTCAGTGCGGTGGGCAGCATTTGCTCCCAGTTCCTCGTACGATAATCCTATACCTGTGCGAAAAGCATCGATCAGTTTTTCAATAGTTTCGGGTGGAGTAGAGCCGCTAAAAGCGCCTGCGGCAAAGGAGAGGCTGTCATTCTCATCGGCTAGAACTGCTGCGCCGACTGCGGAAAGTTCAAATCGGTCTTCATCGTGGTAGTTTAACAATCGGGCTGCGGCCTGACCTCGCAACCACTCAAACAACCAACGTTCCTTCAGTCCGGTTTTACTTGCAAGTTCAGCAGCTGTCATCGGCGCCTCTCCTGCCAATGCGCTATACAATCCCAGTTGATCTCCGATATGGATCATTAAGGACACCATTTCTCCCTGTTTGTAGCTCCACACCGAGAACGAGAAACGTTTTAACTCGTCTACGTCCAGCTCAGAATCTGTCATAAGGATTTTCCTGCGTCTCCTGTTAAAGCCTAGCCTAACCGCTATTGCCTATGCAGGGCAATTGCACGCGTTTTGGCTTCTTGATATGCAGGGAACACAGTGTTATTTTCGAAATGCTAGCAAGGGATCGCTGCTGAATGCTTATCAGTGATTACTCAGGTATTGCTATGCAGCCCGTCCAGAATATCAGGTCAAAACTGAATATGTTGTTTGCCGCCTTTTCAGCGGCGGATTTTCGGCACCTGCGAACTGCAAAATTGTATCGAAGCAAAGACTATCTGGCGTTTATATGTGGTGTGTTTTTTCTGGGTGGTTTTATCTGTGTGCCACTAATATTGAGTAGTCTGATATCGCTGTTTTACATAGAAACTCTGGGCTGGTCTATCTTGTACTGTGCGGCGTTTTTGGCCGTCTTTCGCAGCAATGGTACAATTTCGCTCTTCAGAGTAACGTTTGCCCTGCTGTTTCTTGGAATAACGTTTGCACTGCTTGTGCATCATCCTATGTTTCAACGCTTCCTGTTAGCCTGGCTACTGGGCACATTACTTTTGACCGAGTGTGGAAAATTCGCCACAACTATAGCCAGGTTAAAACGCGGTAAAATTAACGCATCCGGATTTGCCGTGCTGGGGCTGGGTGTCGCACTTTTTATGTGGTTTGTACTGGGACAGTTCAGCGGAACGGTGGTGTCACTAATTCGCATTATTGGTACACTGTCAGGCATTGCTGCTACATTTTACGGTTGCAAACAGGCTATTCAGGGTCTTGAACTTGACCCCCGCATATTGAAAGCAATAGCGTTAAAGGGAAGCTAGAACGCAGTTTTTAAAAGGCCGCTACTAAATCTAATGAACTCGAACTTTCATCGTTATTTGCGGGGTACGTTGCGCCGACTAGGTAAGGTGGGAGTTTCTATCGTACCCTGTTTTCTGGTACGCGAGGCACAGGATCCTGTTGCATTGGATGCAGCATCGCGCAAAATTCGTGTTGACCCGAAAATTAGTTTCTGTTCACTAACAGAAAACGATCTTCCTGGAATTCACCAGCTAAGACCGGATATGAGCATAGAGCGCTATCGCGATTTTCTGCGTTGCGGTATGTTGTGCTTTGGTCTCAAGGACGGTGATCATCTAGCTGCAAAAATGTGGATGAACTTTCACGATATTAATTCAGCCTTGTTTAGCCGTAAGCTGACCGCCCAGGAGGCGTATCTGTTTGACGCATATTCTGATGAAAATTATCGAGGTAAAAACCTGGCACCCTACTTGCGACTTAAATGTTATGTCGAGGCACAGAAGCATGGTCGCAAGGACATTTATAGTATTACCGAATTTGCCAATACCCCTGCACGCAAATTCAAGGAAAAACTGGGTGCAATTAACGAAGCCCTGATTGTGAGCTGGCAAATATTTGGCTCCCAGAAGCATAATTGGGTTGTGTGGCGGTTTAGGCAATAATTCATGCGATTGAAAATAGAAAAAATTGCAGCGAAGAAATTGTCCGTACAGGAATTTTATGCGAATTTTTACAACCGTGAGCAGCCAGTACTATTAACCGGTTTGCAGACACTGCCCGAAAACGACGTGTTAAAGAATATGTGGTCCCTGGTAAACACGGGATTTGCAGAGAAGCGCAATGCACACATGGCACTACCACTTTCTGGTGCAAATACAATCTGCGATACTCCGGAACTGATAAGCTCGATATTTTCTCGCGACGACATAGTTTACAAATCAAAGCCACTCAAGCTGTGGTTACATCCACGAGGGCACCAAACATTACTTCACTATGATGGCAATAGTTTGCATGGCTTAAACTGGCAATTGGCCGGACGCAAACGCTGGTTACTAATTTCTCCCGAAACCTATCCGCGTATGATGCCTTTTTCCTGGATGGCGATGGTTAAGGAAAATTTTGAACCAGATCCGCAAAGCATAGACTTTTACGAGTTTGAAACCAAAAAAGGAGACATGTTGTTTTTACCCAGATATTGGTCGCACCAGGTGACGAGTCTGGAAGAATGTAACGCAAATATTAACTGGGTATGGACACCAAAGCTTCCGAACACCGGTGTGGCTGCTGGGCGGCGGGAATGTGCTGTGTTAAAATTACGATCCATGTTGGGTAGATTAGATCGCCATGTTTTAAATCGAGTGTCCCTCAGAAATTACGCTGATGGTGGGCCGGAAATGTTCATAACATACGCATCTGTCAGCTCTCGTAGTCAACTGATTCTCCAACTTGCCAGGGAGATTGGGAATACGCTGATGCTGCCCGTTTTCAGGCACAGGATCGGGCAACGAATGCAGGAACTGTATGACAATAATTTTTCTGAGACCACAAACCGGTAAAACACCGCTCTGCTCCTGCCAACACATTTAAACTGCATTAATACTAATAGGAAATCCGATTGAATAATCCACTACTGGAGCGTCACGAATTACCCCCTTTTAAATCTATTAGGCCGGAACATGTAGAGCCTGCGATAAACCAGATATTGATCGCTAACAGGAGGAATGTATCAGAATTGCTGGATCAGGCTCCGCTGACCTGGGATAACCTCGTCTACGCAATAGAAGAAATGGATGATTTTCTAAATCAGTCGTTTTCTCCTGTAAGCCACATGAACTCAGTAGTAAATTCACCTGAGTTGCGGGATGCCTATAACGCTGTTTTACCGAGGCTCTCCGAGTACCGTACAGAGATGGGGCAAAATGCTGAATTATTTTCTGCGTACACACACCTGTTAGAGGGTAAAACAGGTGGTGAGTTGGACACTGCCGAACGAAAATCGCTCGAAAATGCCATCAGGGATTTTAGGCTATCCGGAATTGATCTGGAGAAACCCGATCAAGTTCGGTTTGCTGATCTCTCGAAACGCCTGTCGGAATTATCCAGCAAGTTTAGTGATAACGTACTTGACGCGACGATGGCATGGACAAAATTGATTACTGACGAGACAGTGTTAAAAGGAATGCCTGCGGGTGCACTGGAGCTTGCAAAACAGGCTGCACAACAACGCGATAAAGAGGGCTATTTGCTGACTCTGGAGTATCCAAGTTTTATTCCTGTGATGGATTATTGTGATAATCAGGTGTTGAGAAAAGAAGTTTACGAGGCATTTTCCACCCGTGCGTCTGATCAGGGTCCCAACGCTGGTCAATGGAATAATACCGAACTCATTCTTGAAATACTTGCGTTACGCAAAGAGCGATCACAGCTACTGGGTTTCGATAATTATGCCCAATATTCACTCGCTACTAAAATGGCGCGCGACCCCGATCAGGTGATGGAGTTTTTGCAGGCGCTTGCAAAAAAATCGAAACCTGCAGCCGATCGCGAATTCGCGGAACTGGAAGCTTTTGTTAAACAGGAATATGGAATGGAATCCATTAACGCATGGGACGTGAGTTATTATTCCGAAAAGCTGAAAGAGCATACATTCGATATATCAGAAGAATCCCTGCGCCCCTATTTTCCCGCACCCAAAGTACTTCAGGGGATGTTTGAGGTGGTACGTCGACTGTACGACATCGAAATTAAACAGACAAATGACATTGAAACATGGCATGCAGATGTTTCAACGTTCAATGTATATAAAGAGGGTCAGCTAATAGCGCGCTTTTATCTAGATTTATATGCCCGTACCAATAAACAGGGTGGTGCCTGGATGGACGACTGCCGGGTTCGGCGAGTTCTCAATAACGGAATTCTGCAACTACCGGTTGCTTATCTTACCTGTAATTTTTCGTCCCCGCTTGGGGATAAACCAAGCCTGCTGACGCATGATGAGGTAGTAACCTTGTTTCATGAGTTTGGACATGGTTTGCACCTGATGATGACCAGGATAAATTGTGCCGCCGTATCCGGTATTAATGGAGTCGCGTGGGATGCTGTCGAGTTACCCAGCCAGTTTATGGAAAACTGGTGTTGGCAGGAAGAAGCGCTTGAGTTTATATCCGGACACTACGAAACTGGCGCGCCATTGCCTAAAGAAATGTTGTCGAAAATGTTGGCTGCCAGAAACTTCCAATCTGCAATGAGAACGGTGCGACAACTGGAATTTGCCATTTTTGATTTTCGCCTGCATCAGGAATTTAGTGGTGAATCTGATTCACAGGTCCAGGATATTCTCAATGAAACCAGGGCCAAATTAGCGGTCCTGCCTGCGCCTTCATTCAACCGTTTTCAGAATGCCTTCTCGCATATTTTCGGAGGAGGGTATGCGGCTGGCTATTACAGTTATAAATGGGCTGAAGTGTTGTCGGCAGATGCGTTTGCGCTGTTCAGGGAGGAGGGTATATTCAATCGTCAAAGTGGGGAAAAATTTCTATCGAGCATACTGGAACAAGGTGGGTCAGCGGATGCAATGGACCTGTTTGTCGAATTTCGGGGTAGAGAGCCGAACATAGACGCCTTGTTGGAGCAGGACGGAATCTTGTGAGCATTTGGTAATATACTACAATCTACTCTGTAGACAATGGCAGATTACTGATTGCCCTCAGGTAGGGGTCAGTTTGCCATTGGGGCAATCCAGACAACTCCAGGACAGGAAACTGCGTGAGTAAGGCTCTAAATGCGACGGGTGCTACCTGTTGAAACATTGGCTCTCCAATACACCGATGAATTCCTTCTCCAAAAGATAGTAGTTTTTCGGTGTTTCTCTGAATATCAAAAACCTCCGGGTCAGGAAATATTTCCTCATCCCAGTTTGCTGACCCAACAACTACCGTTACTTTTTGACCCCTCGGAATTTTCACACCCCCGATAATCGTATCCTCTGAAGCAAAGCGATCTATCAGCTGCACGGGGCCATCATAACGCAACATTTCACCCAGGGCGCTGGCAAGCAAGTCACTATCATTGCCACTCTGTACTGCTTCGCGCAGGGCAAGTAATGCTTGCTGGTTTTTCAACAAATTGAGCATGCCCGTTCCAATCAGAAATGTTGTCGAATAGTAACCTGCGATGGACATCGTTACAGCATTTGCGATTACCTCATCAGCGCTTATATCTGAGGGGGACTCCTTGCTTTTTGTAGCCATCAAATCAACCATCCGGCCTTTAACCGGACAGGAGACCGGTCCTGGAATAAGGGCGTGGAAATAGGCGCGAAGCGCCATAGAAGTAGTGCCTCCTGTGACCAGAGTGCCAATTCCCCTTGAGGGATCATTTGCCATTAAAATACCCGAAATCCACTGCATCAAGAGCGGCCAATCCTTCTCGGGCACACCGAGCATGTGGCAGAGCGCATACGAGGGCATGGGCAAAGCATAATTAGTTATCAGTTCAAACCTGCGCTTATCAGAAAATTCCATGAGTAAAGGTTTTGCAATCAATTGTGCGGCATCGGCAATGCCCTTGATAGCCTGTTTGAATAGTGGCTCCATCACCTGCCTGACTTCATCATGGCGAGGGTTGTCCGCAGTAAAAATGCCATTGGGCATATTTGCCAGAACTCCAAACCCGGCTGGTGGAGGTTGATCATGGTTGGGATCGTTTTTAATCCACAAGTCTGTGCCCTTGAGAACATTCGCTACGTCTTCATAGCGGAAAACCCAGTAACTTTTGTAAATACTTTCCACCCAGCAGACGGGTTTATTGTGTCTGAACCACTTATATACCGAATACGGATTTTTTATGTATTGCGGATCATGAGGGTTGAACCGGGCCGGGTCGAAAGATGTTGGTTCAAAATCTATTGTCATGAATTACTCCATTCATCCGTCTTGTTAACAGGAAGCAGTTTTTCAAGAATCCAATCGCGTATTTGTAGATCGATTGCGATGTGTGGCAAGTTACTGGCGGCACAAACATAATCATCAAATGGGGAGCGACTGGTTTCAGGATCTGGAATAGGCAGGTGCGGGTTCTGACGAAGGTCCAGAGCACTAATTGTTGGAACGACACATGCGAAAGGTTCATGGGTCTCCACCTTGCCTATTCCGAGTAACTGCGCGGATGCACCTATAATTGCATTATAGGTATCCAGAGATCCGGCTACCCCTTCCCAACTGATCTCATCGGCATTTAGTAGTTGGTCAGGGTGTACCTCGTCGGGACAAATCCAGGTACCTTCACAATCTATGATACCTGAATCTGGTAAGGGCAATGACCTCAGACAAGCGGATGCAATGCTACTTTCGGTCCAGCTTACCATTGGAGTGCCGGGTTGCATTGAAGTGCAACCGTCACCTCTTCCGCTGGCTACTGCATATAGTTTGGCTTGTGAAGGGAAATTCCCCATCATTGTGTACTCGTTGTAAAGTGTTGTGCGGATGGTGCTCTGCTCTACCTTGCCATCGTGATACCAGTTGGGCAGAAACTGTTGATTGGCAGGTGAATCGAGCAGTGCCACAAAACCATCCATGTTTGGGACCTGTCTTTCGTAATAGTGTGCAAACCACTGATTTGAAATACTGGTTTGTGATCCCTGGTGTGGCGTGTCTATGCTTATGTAAGTTGACGTATGGTGGGGTATGCCGCGCGCTTCCATTGCAGCCAATGCATAACGCGTTGTTAAACCGCCCATACTCACTCCACCCACAATATGATTCTTACCCGTTAAACTTGCCCGGTTGATACATTGCATTACAACGTCTGCATTCATCTGGATGTTTGCTGCTCCCTGATCAAAACCAATAGTGACTATGTCGTATCCCGAAGCACGAAGCGTGTTTAACAAACCCAATTGATTAAGATTGTCATACAAATATGAAGCGGCGTACCCACCAGGAAAACCTTCGGCCATGATCAGGTATCTTCGAATTTTTCCAGCTATCGCAGATCGATATACGTAAGCACGGCCGCTTAGTCCACCGGGAACAGAAAGCAGCCAGATATCATCTGCTTCGGGCACCGCTGGTTCGTTTGCTACACCGATGGTACAGTTTGCTGTCAACCATTTGTCCCGATATCTGGCGCGCACCACAATCGAAACCTGGTTAGAACTGTCAGGACAGCAGGTAACCCTGTCTCCAAAGCTAACGGTTTCTTCACCTTTCCCTGTATCTATACGAAGCTCGTCCGGAACCGGGTTGCCCGGTGGGCCGATAAAAAAAGAGCGTTCAATTTTAATCTGGAATACACGCGCACGCGCCAATGGTACTGATTGTGCCCATTGTTCTGGTAACAGGCAGGTGGCCATAAATGCGGTATTGTTTTTCAGAATCTCACCCAGCTCAGCAGGAGCTCTTTTTACACTGGTGCCCATTTTGTCAGCACGCACGAATTTTTTGGTAACTTTTCGGCGGGGCCGCGTGTATTGAAAATGAGCAACTACGAGAGGGAAGGGTCCGTCTTGCGGTACATCGCGTACTCTGGCTTTGAGTTCGCTCAGCGGAGTTACTAGTCCAGCTCGTATGGCTGCAAGTGATAATAAGGAATACCAGCCCTCCCATTGCAATTGATTGAGTTGCGGGGTGCGTTTGTTTCCATCAGGGAATTTATTGTTGGGCCACCAGGCAAACAATCCACAAGGAATTGTTTTTGCGCTAATCTGTTTGGACAAGCGCTTGATTTGTTGGGTGAGGGTTAACTCAGCCATTGGCTTATGCATTTAGCCCGGAAAGAAATTTTAGTCCGGCTATTGATGGAATCAGACAGTAAACGCTGCCACGGGTGACAACCATACGGGGTACATCATCGAATATGACCGGGTCTTTGAGGTCTTCTGTGCGAATAATAAACTGTCCGCCCGTTGTTGGTTGGGCGCCAATTATGGGATCACGCGTGCCGCGAATCCCGCTGGTTGCGATATCCAGATTAGCCCATATTTTTTGCAAGAATTCGAATTGCATTTCCAGATCACCACAGATGAAGTAACCAATTAGTCCGCGTTCAATATCGTCTGGTTTGTCTGCTGATTTAATAGCAGGTCCATACGGCATATTGCGTCTGATGATTCGCCGTGTGTGAGGTTTACCCATAACGAGACTACTACGTGGGTTCATGCGTCTGATATGAGCGCCTATCGGGCAACGAAAGCCATCTGCATCATCAAAGTACATGGGATTGTCTTTGGTTGGGCAGTAATCAAAATCATTAAGTTGTTCTTGTGGTAACTCAACATTCTCTTCGGGAGATTTTACCAGTGGTGTGCCGTTGCGCCAGCGACCTACCATTTTGGCGGCTACAAGTTCCGGATCCATATTGTACTTAAGGCCGGAATTTTCGATAAATTTCTCGAACTTGAATACTTCCTGTTTCAGTATTCGAAATGCGCCATAAGTGCTGTTATCAGCAAGCCGACCGGGAAGGTCTGCAATAAAGTTGCCCCGAAACTGATTTTCATAGTTTTTGCCCAGCAGAAATTCGCCGGTACTCGAGGCAGGCTGCATATCAGGGCTATCCTTTCCAGGCGCGCCACATACATGTGGTTGAGCAATATTGTCTTTAAAATTGAAATGAACGAAATCGTCCGGAAATGCTTCCCCGTCTTTTTGCAGGGCTATTTCTATGTCATTTTGAACGCATAACGCTTGCAACCAGGCAGATAAATCATCAACCGCAGGAGTAAACTCTTCGTTGGTATGCAGGCTTAGCATTGCATGCACCACGGGGCCTTGAGGGCCGCCCAGAATCCAGTTTTCAGGCGCGCTTGGTCCATCGTCACCAAGCGCGGCAGGGTTCACGGCCGGTCCATCCAGAAAGGTCTTTGGGAAACAGGACATGATGGAGTTTGAAACGCCGAGCAATTTCAGGCCTGCAGCAGTTATACCCAAATTCAGGCAGTATCGGGGTGTTTCACGCCAGGTTTGTGCGGTTGTTATTTGGGGGCAACTATCAGAATCTCCATTAACCAACATTCCAAGCATACTGCAAGCGCCACGGGCAGAGCCAAAGGTAAGTGCCATGTGGCGCACATTGTTCATTCTGTATCCGCGCAGAATGTTTCCCTGAATATCATCTAGATCAAGTTTGGTCATCTGGTTTCCCCCCTGAGTGTTTGTTATTTACCGGAATGATCGGGAGGTAATAATGTCAATTACTGTCAATCTTGGATATGCAGACCAGGGATTTACCCGTTTGGTGTTGTTTTTCTCCACAAAATCAATGAAGTCTCTCGGATATTGTGTGACGGGAAGTCTGGGCGCATCCTGTACAAACTCGAGCATCACATCAAAAACGTCCCCTAACACAACTACAAAATCCATAAGGTAGGACTTCATACTGTCGTCGTAGGCATTTGGATTGTTTTCTGCATCAAATTCGCCATCAAAAACGGTAATTACCCATAGTGCAGATCCGTCAGACTCAGGGAGAAAACGCGCAAAATGGACATAATGCAGGTTTTTTAACGCGGCTTGTGTTTGTTCCTTAACGGCATCAATTGATTGCAATAAAGCCATCATTTGCATCGGGCTTTTAAGTTGCAGGCGCAGGTTTAATCCAGGCTGAACCTCATCAACAAGGGCTATGCCTGCATCATAATTATGGTGGCCAACTACCGGGTTCGCATCGGGATGCGCGTTAGGAATCTCGTTATTTACTAACATCTGCTCTTCTCTCGGATTATGTAGCGGGTCAATTTTACTACCCTGATAAAACCCGAGGTCCTGTCGAGCGACTTTTAGTTAGATTGCAATGACAAAAATTATGATAACCTATTGAAATAGTTGAGGCAATTGTTCAAATTTGCCAGAAATTGGATTACCAAATGACCACCGCACACGCTTTATCGAGCTACATTCCCCGTTTGGTCAGGCGTCAGTTGGCCAGTGCGTTTTTCGACGATAAACCTCGACTGGTCGTCGAGAACGCAGCTCTGCTCCTGGGTGATATTAAGGGTTCTACAGGTATCGTGGAGCGTGTTGGCAAGCAGGGTTCTCTTGCACTTGAAACCTTAACGCAAAATCTTGATGAACTTTATTCAGATTTTATAGAAGTTGTCTATGCTTTTGGGGGAGACGTCCTCTATATTGCCGGAGATGCTTTTCTTTGTTATTGGCCAGTGGACAATAATCGCGACCTGGATGCTGTTACAAGCCTGGCCGCGAGTGCTGGATTAAAAATTCAACAGAAATTGCGTGGTCGCACGACCGGCTTTGGTGACGAGTTGATTTTTCGCATCGGCCTTGGTGCAGGATTGCTCAATCGGGCTTTCGTGGGTGGTCATGCAGACCGTTGGGAACTGGTGCTTTCCGGCGACGTCTTCGACCAGGTATCCGAACAGGAAAAATGTGCTACTCCAGGGCGTGTGCTCGTCTCGCCGCAGGCCTGGATATTGTTACGCGAACAATTTCCTGGGCAGCAGAAAAGCCAGGGCTCGGTAGAACTTGTAGCAGGGCAGGAAGTACCCGAGTCAAAAGCAGTGAGTGCAAGCGACTGGAGCGTGGACCTGCTGGATAGTCAGTTATTGCCGTTCGTGCCTGCAGCGGTTTCTCAGCGACGTATAGCAGCCTCGCATTCATGGCTTTCGGAATTCCGTCGAGTAACTGTTTTTATGGCGGATTTGCCGGGAATGGGCTTAAGTTCCGAACTGGATTTATACAAGATGCACCAGAGCGTAAGGGCTTTTCAAAAAGTCATCACCAGATATGAAGGCAATATTAAGGTGGACGTTGACGATAAGGGCATCATGCTGTTGGCAATATTTGGGCTACCTCCCATGGCCCATGAGGATGACGCCAGCAGAGCGGTACATGCCGGGTGGGACTTGCTCGCCGAACTTGAAGTGCTGGATGTTTCCTGTGGCATTGGAATTTCGACGGGCAGGGCCTTGTGCGCCCCTCTTGGATCTGATCAGCGAAGGGAATATATGGTGCGTGGTGATGTGATAAACAGAGCTGCAAGGCTAATGCATATTACGCACTCTGAGTTAATTTGTGATGAGGCTACCCATTCCTCAACGCGTGAAGAGATCGATTATGAATCTTTGCCTCAACATATGTTGAAAGGCTTGAGCGAGACGGTTGAGGTGAAACGTCCCATAGGCAAGCGACGTGCCGAGGTACGCAAACATCGGGAAATTATAGGTCGGGAAAAGGAACTGGCTTTTCTGGATGTACATCTACTTCAGTTTATGCAAGAGGACATAAGAGGCACCGTAGTTATAGAGGGCGAAGCGGGGCTGGGAAAGACCAGCCTGGTTGATGCGTTTGCACAACGGGCAAGTAATCAGGGAGCACGCGTTTTGCGCGCTCAGGCCATGGTAATCCAGCGTTCGAGTCCGCTTCATGCCTGGCGTGGAATTTTTCGAGACCTGTTTGGCTTGACAGAAGGTTTGGACAACATCACCCGAATAGAACGCGTCATGGAAAGAATGACTCGTTATCCCGCTCTTGAAGCGCTTACGCCTTTACTATCAAACGTGATCGATCTGGATATACCTGACAATACGACAACGTCTCACATGTCAGGAGATGTACGGGCCGAAAATGCTATAAAACTCCTATATGCCCTGCTTCAGGAACTGATGTCAACTGCACCGTGTACGCTGATCGTGGAGGATGCACAGTGGTTTGATTCGTTGTCCTGGGACCTTCTGGTTGCCCTGGTAAATAGCAATGACAGCGGTTGCATTGTTGTGGCAACGCGACCTGCCGAAAGCAATGTTCCCGATTGGGCTGATTTGAATACCGTTCAATCTTTGAAGTTGAAAGGATTCGATTTACTACAGACCTCGCAACTGATTGAGCGGCGCATTGGTGTTTCGCGAGTGCCGGAAGATCTGGTAAATATTGTCCATGCACGATCAGGTGGTAATCCATTTTTCACCGAACAGATAGTTCACGCGATGATAGATGATGGTGTTATACATTCGGAACAAGGTGTGTGTCTGGTGCATGACATTGAGGAATTTGCCATTCCGGCCAATGTAGAAGGTATGGTGTTAAGCAGAATTGATCGACTACCTGAGGAACAGTTGCTGCTGATAAAGATGGCTTCGGTGGTAGGACCGGTATTTGAAGTTGAAGCAGTAGTACATACGATGCCCGCTGAATTTAGTGAAGACTCTGCGATAAATGGTTTTGCAAGCCTGGCCCAGGCAGGATTTATAGATGATTGCAAATCTGATACCGGACAGCATTATCAGTTTCGCCACATCATTACCAGGGACGTAACTTATGCCACGTTGGCGCAGGGCCAACGAGTTTCCGGGCACATCGCCTATGCCAGGTGGCTCGAGTCCAGTGCCGGTTTGGGTTCGGGAAGTTTTGCCTTACTCGCACATCATTGGGGGGCAGCTGAGGAACATGAGCAGTCACTGAAGTTTATGGAGAAGGCGTCATTTCATGCCTTACGCGATGGCAGTTTTCCCGAGGCCCTGCATTTTTTCGAAAAAATGGATGCCCTGGCGGAAATTCTGGCATTGGATAAATCCTCCGTCCGTGCAGCAAGTTGGCTAAAGGGAAAGGGTACAGCACACTATTTTCTGGGTCATATGGATCTCAGCAGGGAAAATATTGAACCAGCGGTTACTATTCTCGATCGGGCCCTTCCTGCATCCCGGATAGCCAACCTTCTGGGGTTGTTGGGAGGTATTGTTTCCCAACTGCTGTATCAGACCTGGTACAAGGGTAAACCGCGCTCAGCGCTCGCTGGAAAGAAAGAAAAAGAGGTCTATGATCAGGCGGTGGACTGTTACAAAATATTGGGTCAGCTTTATTTTCTGGAAGGTGAAACAGCTGAGCGACTTATATATCTTTCCCTTCGAGGTCTAAATTTAGGTGAGCGCGCGGGACCATCCACAGCCCTTGCGTGTATTTTGACTAACATGAGTTTTACGGCGAGTCTTGCGGGGCTTGATGGGCCTTCTGACTGGTATGCAAAACGAGCTGTAGCTATGACTCAGGAAGCCGGCCAAAAGGGTGCTGCAGCTTATGTCTGGCATATAGACGCACTCCGTCATGCCCAACATGGAGACTGGAAAACAGCACTTGACGCTAATGAAAAGGCGCATTCCCTGATTCTTGAATTAGGAGACTTTACGCTTGCAACGGAAGCTGCTGCCATTCGTGCAGCACTTTCCTTATGCTCAGGAGATATAAAAACCGCAACAATAGCCGTGTCATCAGCACGCAAGGCTGCTCAGGATGACGGTAACGAGCAGTATCTATGCTGGGCATTATTGGATGAAGCAGAAATTGCACTGGCTAAGGACCAGTTGAATGTTGCTGAAAAATTTATGGAGCGGGCATTTGAAATAGCCACGGAAGATTCGGATTTAAGCAGCACTCTGGATAAGCAACGTGCATTGGCTACGATTCGATTTAGACAACAGCGAAATGAAGAAGCTATGGAAGCAGCGGATGTAATTTGTCAGATCATTACTTCCAACCCGCCAACAAGTTATTACTTCCTTGATTTTTTTGCATCTGCGGTGGAAGTGTATGTAAGGATGTTCATCCAGTCACCCAATGACAGGTACCTGAGAAAAAAAACCAGGGCCGAACTGAAGCGTCTTGGACGATTAAGTAAAACTTTCTGGAACGTAAGGGCCAGATATTGGTTACTCAAAGGGTTAACAGATTTCGCCCTGGGTAGAAAACCAATGGCAGCCTTACAAAAATCCGTTGAAACTGCTGAAAGCATGGGCGCTAATTATGATGAAGCCCGCGCGCTATCAGCCATCGCAAGAATAGATCCAACTGCAAGTGAAGCAAGGGAAAAAGCAACATCGTTGTTTGGTAGTTTGGGCCGTATTCAGGACATCGTCGCGCTTGAAGCAGGATCTGATCGACAATAAAATCCCGATGTGTGGCCGATTACTTAATACTCATACAACAGGCAGTACAAAAACCGGTTTGTTGCTCAGATGACGCGTACACTGGTATCTACCAGCGCGTAAGCCCCTTTGGATGTGCCACACCCCTGAACGTGCTCTCCTGATTTAAGTTGCTTCCATTGAAGTTCAGACCTTGTGCCTCTCCCGATACGAAGAATGTGAAGCTTTACAGGTATGCCCAGGTTTTTGGCGTCAGAGACGTTTATGAAACCCAGCCAGGGTACATACTGATAGCTCCCGTCCTTACGCTTGACACCCACCTTCTGATGCTCTGTGTCGAACCACAGCTGGATGATTTTATGATTCAGGGTTCTACAAAGGACAAGGTCGTTTAGCATTGTTACAGCACGCCATTGCTAATGGTTATCTACTGTACATATATACAGGTATTCAGGTCAAGCTTTTTGGCTTCATTGAAGTTTCATTTTCAGATCGAAGCAAAGCGTTTGAATCCAGCCCACAAACACGCAAATATTAAACGGGCCACGCAAGGTGACCCGTTTAATAATTGGTGCGCCCGGAGGAATTCGAATCCCCGACCCCCTGGTTCGTAGTTACATGCTCAAATGCAACATAGCTACTCATGTTGACCTCTAACCCTTGTAATTGTTGATATTACGGGGTTTTAGGTACACACTCCTTCTCATAGTAAATCACCACAATACGGCGAGTGCTAGTGCCTAAGGCGAACCTAACAGACGTTTTCATAAAGAATCTTCCTACCCCTGAGAAGGGACAAGTGGTGTATTGGGATACGCTTACTGGTTTCGGTCTACGTATATCTCAAGGAGGCTCTAAGAGTTTTATCGTTGTATATGGAGTTAACCGCAAAAAGAACACTATCGGTAGATACCCCATTATTTCGCTCTCTGAGGCCCGTATAGAGGCTAAACGCATACTAGCCGAACATGTACTCGGTAAACATAAATATGACCCTATTAGCTACGAGGATGCCCTTGAACGATATTTAGCTCAATGTGGAGATAAGAACTCTCTAAACACTGTTGCTGATTATAAAAGGATGTTGAATAGCTTTAAATTCAGAAAAACACTTCTTTCAGACATTACACAGTATGAAGTCTTTTCAAGAATAGAGGGTTTACGAGGCCATCCATACGCTCAGAATTATCACTTTTCTACGATAGCCACATTTTTTAGATGGGCTGTGATCCATCAACTGCTTGAGAGAAGTCCTATAGAAGGTATCCCGAAGCCTAACAAAGTTCTAAGCCGTGACCACGTACTCACAGTAGACGAACTAAAAGCCGTGTATCAACACGCTTTAGGCTACGAACACCTGTACGGCAATGTCGTTGCGCTCTGTTTACTTACAGGTCAGAGGAAAGGAGAGATAGCTTCCCTACAGTGGGACTGGATCGACAGTAAGGAAAAGACAATCACACTTCCTGCTAAGGCAGTTAAATCATCCAGGCTTCACACATTCCCTTATGGGAAACTAACTACCAAAATACTTAAGACCATTCCTCAAGATTCTGAATTCCTGTTTCCAGCTTCCCGCCAGATGTCAGAGAGAACGACAGTATTTAACGGATGGAGTAAAGCTAAGAAAGCATTTGATAAAGATCTTGAAGGAGTTAATCCGTGGCGACTACATGACCTTAGACGCTCCTTCGCTACAGTTCTCGCTTCAAAGGATACAAACATCCACGTTATAGAACGTCTCCTCAACCACGTCACCGGAAGTGTGAGTGGTGTAGCTGGAATATATAACAGATATTCCTATTTAGACGAAATGCGGGTCGCTATAGCCTCATACGAAAAAGTGTTATCCTCCACTACGCCGATTGGTTAAACCCATGAGGCTATCGATAGTCTCCTATGAAAATAGGAGATTGTCCGATGAAGGTATTATCGAAGAAAGAGGTACGTAGCATTGTTTTGTATTCCTACGCTCATATCGCACGACTTGAAAAGGCTGGATTGTTTCCAAAGCGAATACAGCTCGGTCCTTGCAGAGTCGGTTGGTTAGAGAGTGAAATAGAAGACTGGCTACAACAACGTATCAACTTACGAGATAACCTTACTACAGCTCCTTAATTGGAGCGAAGGGCAGAAGGGGAAACCTAACTGCCCTTTTTATTTAGTCTCCAAATATAGCTACGAGTCCGGTAATTACTAGTGCGCCCAAGGCTACCAATAATGCTCCGATACTTATTTTGTTCGACTTCTCTGCCAGTGTTAATGCGTTCTGGCTTGTCACATTCGCTTCTCGCGCTATTTCTAAATCCTCTTCCCTTTCCTGTTTACTCTCTTGTTCATTAATCGAGCTAAGGAGTGTTTTTAGATATGGAATGTTATGAGAAAAGTTTGATTTTGGACCTAAGTTGATCTGATGCACCAACTGGGTTTTAGTTAAAGCCTTCATTGCTTCTTTTTTCTTATCCATAGGATCTGCCATTATCTTTACTCTTATATGCTTTCCACCCCGCTATAACGGGTGACCATACCGATACCTATACTGTATGGCCATATAAAAATACAGTCGAGAGCCTTACTGTATCTACCTTTCCGCACAACAGTACTGTCGGACTCACGCCACGACCTCCCCCTTTTATAATAAGCTTCCTAGAAGCATTATTAATATGTCCATTACGGTAAAAGACGGAGGTCGTGGCGCTTCGCGACCAACTGACAGACTGTTGGCGGTACAGTTCAATGGTACAATAACTGTAGACCGTTCCTTCGCGCTTCCTAGCGCATAAAAGGCAGTACCCCACACTACTCTCGCTTCGAGCATAAAGCTGTTTGTAGGTTGTGTTATTGCCTTGTATGAATCTAGGTCTCTACTACGACAAATACGGTACTTATGACAATATTCCGATTTATAATAATCGGAGACTTTCCCATACATGGGTATTAGGTAAGAGTGGGGTAGGGAAGAGTACCTCCTTAATCCGTTGGTTTATTGATGATATATATAACGATGAAGGAGCTTGTTTCTTTGATCCTCATGGAGAATCAATAAACGAAATACTTTTAAGAATTCCACAATCCCACCGAAGAAGAATTATTCTGCTTGATTTTTCCGATAGAGATTTCCCTGTTGGTTTTAATATTTTAGACAATGTTCCAGATCATCGAAAAGCTTATGTTGCTAGTTCTGTTGTTGATACTTTTAAATCTATCTGGGGAGATAGTTGGGGTCCGCAACTTGAGATGTTTATTTACGCTGGAATCGCTGCTCTTTTAGATGCACCTGATACAACCCTGGTAGGCTTGAAATTTCTAATCACAAGCAAGAGCTATCGAAAGCGAATATTGAGTCATGTAAAAGATCCAGCGATTAAGGACTTCTGGGAGACTGACTTTGAAACACATATGCCAGACAGGGAACAGAGAGAAAGAACGCTCTCTACTCTGAATAAGATTGGTGCTTTTATCTCAGATCCAACTATTAGGAATTCTATAGGACAAGTTAAAACGTCCATTAGTCTTAAGGACATAATTGATAAAGGACAAATACTTCTTATCTCTATACCTCAAGGACAGCTAGGGATTGAGAAGTCAAAGCTAATAGGAAGTCTAATACTGTCACAGCTTCACCTTACAGCTCTCAGTAGAACTTCCACTAATCCGTTTCACCTATATATCGATGAAGTGCATCACTTCGCAGGAAGTACACTTACAGAGATGCTTTCAGGTATTAGAAAGTTTCATATTTCACTTGTTCTAGCTCACCAATACATTGACCAGCTCAGTCGTCAATTCTTCTCCGCTTTAATTGGAAATGTGGGGACTATTGTCTGCTTCAGAGTCGGTATTCAGGATTCTAAAATACTCACAGAGGAAATGGATCTCGATACACAAGATTATCGGCTTAATCGACTTAAACCATTTACAGCCCAGGTTAGGGAATTTGAAGGTACAAAGTTTCTTAATATGTTTCCATCGGACTATCCAGAGTATCCTTTTGCCCCTCAAAAGATCCGTAACTTATCCAGGTCTCTTTACTCTGTTCCTCGTGAAACAGTGGAAAAAAGGATATATTCCTTTATCAAGAACACATCTTGACAAGTTGTTATTTGAAGTAGAGCCTGTCTGATTACCATTTTGGGAGATATTGGTAATGCAACTACATATTAGACGTGAGGAAACAGAAAAAGGGTTAGTATTCAAAAAAACATACTTCGTAGTTCATGGTTCTATTTCGGGTTCACGTGAAGAAATTGAGGCAGTAAAAAAACTTGATCTCTGGCGCAGGCGAATTATTCGCCCTTATCAGATTAATGATAAAGGCCCTATTTATCACCTTAATGTAAATGAGGCTTTTGAGGGGAATACAAAAAAAGGATGTTGGTCTGACACTATACAGGGTGCTGATGTCTTAGAATCAGCAATTAAAGAGCAAGCCGGAAGTATCTCTAGACAAGTTAAGAACTTACTTGAACGTGGTGGCAGTTCTGATAAAGAGGAAGTAACTGAACTCTAAATCATGGCTGACGGGGCGCACGATGATGGTTCTGTTTTAGATATTGTTCTAGCGGTATTAGCATTACCGTTATGGGCTACATTCGAACTCTACGATGCTTACGAATATTCAGAGAGTAAACTTTCTGACGCGGATTTCGAAAACACTAAGACTCTTTGGGATGAGGTGCAAGTACTTTCAAAGAACCATGACACTAGCCGTTTACATATTGAAGTAGTTTCTGATGCTTATAATGAGTGTGTGTCTAAAGGTCTTTTTGAAAATCTTCCACCTACTTATTTTATTACTCAGCTTTTCTACTTAGTAGAAGCGCTGTCTGCTATGGATGGATTGCTCCACATTCCGCCAGTTGAGTGGGATAAATTTGATGAACTTACTCTAGTCGAGAAAGTTAAACTACGTAATTATCTGCGTATGCAGAAGCATTCATATAAAAACTTTCCCGTTGTTTCGTCCAAATGGAAAGACATCGTTAAGTTCATGGTGAAGATTCTATTCACACATTTACCTAGTTCCTTTTATACAGATGATGAACCCCACGGTATTCAAGTACCCCTTATATCTTTATATGACGATCCAAAGAGTATTGTAGGTCAGATAGTCTGGCTGTTTGCCTTAAAGGAAGAAATTAGGGAAACAGCCATTTTTCGCCCCATTCGCGCGCAGCTAGAAGCTAACCTTGAACGCAACAAAAACATCTTTCCCAGTAACAGTGATTGTTTACCCGAACAACTGGTTGATATTTACTTAAAGGGAACTCCGTTTGAAAAGCTAATGAAGATGAGTACTCCGTTTACTATTCCTCTTTCTGCTCGGATGGAGCACATGCATGTTGTAGCTCCTACTGGTACTGGTAAAACAGTTTTGTTGCAGGGGTTTATTCAACAAGATCTGGAATTGGTAATTAGGGGCGAAGCCTCTCTCATAGTTATGGAGAGCAACCGTGATTTATTCAAATCTATAGAACGACTTAAAGTTTTTGGTAAAGGTGAGCCACTTGAAGGTAAGCTTGTTTTGATAGATGTGGAAGACGTGGAGTATCCGACTTCACTTAATCTTTTTGATTTAGGTTTAGGTAATTTTGATACTGACAATGCTAGAGATAAAGAAGCTCTAAGAAACGCTACAACTTCAATGCTTGATTACATCTTTCGTGCGTTACTCGGAGCTGAGCTAACCAGTAGACAATCTACACTGTTTAATTTTGCTATTCAGCTTCTGTTAGAAATACCAAATGCAACACTAGACACCCTTATTGATCTCATGGAAGCTACTGATTCTAGTGATTTTCAAAAATACATAAATCAACTAGACCGAGATGGACAAAAGTACTTCGAGTCTCGTTTTTTCAATTCAAAGAATAAGCTTGTTTATTCTACTAAGTCCCAGGTTGTAGATAGAATATTTGCGATTAAACGTAACCGTGTTTTGTCCAATATGTTTTCTGCGCCAAAGACCAAACTAAACTTTTTCGAAGAAATGGGACAAGGCAAGGTTATTTTAGTTAATGCTTCCAAGTCTTTACTACAGGAAGAAGGTGTTGAGCTGTTTGGCAGGTTTATACTAGCCCTTGTTTTACTCGCTACAGAACAACGTCAAATGCTTCCACAAGAACAACGATTACCAGTATATTTTTATATGGATGAAGCTCAAGATTTCATAAGAAATGATGAGAAGTTACCAACTATTCTAGACCAAGCAAGAAAGAACAAATTGGGGATGGTCGTAGCCCATCAACGACTAGAGCAATTAGAACCTCCAGTACTTAACGCCTTAATGGGCAACACTGCTATTAAGTTTGCCTCGAACCTAGCTGATACCAACGCAAACACTATGGCTAGGAATATGCGAACTACTACTGATTTTATTACTAGACAACCAAAACATAGCTTTGCTTCGTTTGTACGTGGAGTTACTGATGCTGCCGTGTCTCTTTCAATTCCTTTTATAGACCTTAGTCGATATCCAAAAATGAGTAATGAAGACTACTCTCACTTGTTAGACGAGAATCGCCGTAAGTTTACAGGTAGTTTAGAAGTTGTTGAGCCAGTTGAGCTAATGGTTGCTGAAGATGGTCAAGATTATTCTGTAGACCCAGATGATAGTGGTGATGAGTCTTCTGAATGGTAGTCGTATGGTCATTTCACGTAGAAATGTTAGACTAATATAGTAACTCAAGACACTCCATAGCCTACCCTCGCTACTTATAGCGAACGTTTACCAATCTATTTATTTGTCTAATATTCAGTGTATGGATACACTTCAACGACGGAACAGGATGCACCGTAGTCGTCAACAGAAGCCGATAGAGCTTCGAGAACGCGACATCGAAATATTCAAACTTCTCCAACAATATCGCTATCTTCGATCAAATTTTCTTTATGAGTTTGTTGGAGGTAAGGATTTAACCCGATTTAAGAAGCGTTTAGGTGAGCTTTACCATCAGGGCTACTTAAACCGCCCTAAACAGCAGTGGGAGAACTTTAATGCTAGGTATACTCCCGCTATCTATGAACTAGATAAAAAGGCTGAGGAGATACTACAGAGGCTCCGAATTGAGTCAGATAGCCGAGATTTAGTCTCTAGGGGCAGAATGGGAGCAAATAGGGAGTTCGGTCACTCTATGATCGTTTGCGACACTATTGCATCTATTGAGTTGGCTTTAAGAGATGATCCAGACGTTGAGTTTATATCTTGGCAACAAATTATGGATAAAGCACCACAGTCTACTCGTGAGAGACTGTAACAAAAACTGTGTAACTGCCTATCATTGAACCCGATATCGGGTAAGGATAGGTAATTATGAACAAGAAAGACCTGCAAGCTATCGCTCAGGCGGCAGCAAAGAACATTAAGACTGAAGACGATCTCAACCAG
>JAJFJZ010000019.1 GCA_021773565.1 Gammaproteobacteria bacterium
CGGCAGCCTTGATCAAGATAATCAAGCCAAATAGTAGCAGGAGCGCATCAGTCATAGTTTCCGCAAATCGTCCTCTGAGAAAGAAAGGAATCCTACAGGGCTTTTAGGCACTCGCTTTCGCTATGAAAATCTGACAGTCGGATATGGGCACATTTGAGCCGGTCGTAACTAAAATTCTGAACGGCAGCTTTCTGGTCAACAGACGGTCAAGTCGCGCGAATCAACCGCTGTGACTGGCTGAAATCGGCCAACTTCAGACATACGCTAATGGAACGTCGCGCCTCAGTCCTCAACACTTATAAGGACAAAAAGCAGCAAACCGTACACTGTCAATTGAAATGCGCCGTTGAAGGAACCAGCGCCGATCTCCGTCTGCCACATCTGGAACAGTGCGGCACCGAAAGTTCCAAACAGCAAGAACCACACGACTACCGCCAAACCCACACCGTTTAGAGCATGCCTTTTCGCCAGGGGAAATTCATTAGACGCGCCGCCACGATGTTTCCACATGTTCCACGCCCCAAACCCAGTGAGAGCAGCGCTAGTGAATTCAAGTGACAAGACCACTAACAACACGGACCAGATCAACAATGGTTGAGTGATTGCTGGTACGACAGATACTGAATACGCCAAATGGTCCGTTTGGCTGAGGACATAAGCGAATGAAGAGTACATACCACCAGTGATGTTAGCCACGTTCTGTACTGCGTAAGAAAGGACCAACAGAGCGAAAATCGCTGTAAACACAGTTTTCCAAGATCGAATGTTCATAGATCAACCCGGCATTCTTGTTGTTGGTGGACCATCTTATACCAAACCATTAAAAACGGTAGTTTCTACTTTCGCTACGCCAAACCAATAGATCGATGTCGCCTTGGGGCACATTTGAGACCCCCAGCATGCAGTTCGGTAAACGTCCGCTTTCTCGATAGTGGTCTTCCCCAACTTGCAAAAATCACCTGTATATGTGGAAATCATGCCATGATTACAGGGGATAGGTGGAATATGTTCCGTCTGATAGATTGTTAGGTGCCGGATGATATACATATGAACTGGGAAATAGTTGGAGCACTGGGCGAATGGGCTGGGGCTATTGCGGTTGTTGCTACTTTATTCTATTTAGCAATGCAGATTAGGGATAATTCAAATCAAGTCAGAATGTCCTCGATAGTTTCGATTAATCACCTTACTAATGAAGCATTTGATCCAATTTATAACAATGATCATACAATACGCGTATGGACCATTGGTTTACGCTCACCGTCCGAGTTAGATGAAGATGACAAAGTGTTGTTCAGCTTGTTCATGGCTAGGCTGGTGAACGTGATGCTTACATCATTTTCGCAGCACAGGTATGGCGTACTGGACAACGTGGATTTTGAACGCTACGCCGGTACGCTCAAATCATTGTTATCTACATCGGGTGGGCAATACTGGATGGAGAATATGGGAGGAACCGAGCTAATGACTGATGAAGCGAAAGCTCTGATAGCTGGAACGATTTCTCCGCAACCAGCTATTGCGCTGAGTGAGAAGCACCTAACACAAGGTTAAAACCGTTCATTATATTCGCTCGGACGTGGATACCTGTCACTAGATGAGATCCGCTTAGGGCACATTTGAGCCGGTCATGACGATATAATCCGAATGGCCGCTTTTTCGTTAGCAGCCGCTCAAAAGGTGGAAAACGGCAGTTTTATACGGCTGTTTTCGGCCAACTGCGGACATCAACCCGATTGCATTATTTTCTGGGATGTGTGGAAATATGGCCACATTATTTCAGGATAGGCGGCGTATGTTCCGTCTACTATATTGTTTGGCGTCATGGAGCAATCGTTATGAACTGGGATGCAATTGGAGCAATGGGAGAGATCGTTGGTGCAGCAGCGGTTGTTGCCTCATTAGTGTATCTTGCAGTTCAGATCCGAATCCAAAATCGTGAATCTAGGATGTCCTCGATGCACGATATTTCAGTTGGATACAGGGATGCTCTTGCGGCGATGGCAGAAGGGGGTATGGCCGATCTCTTTGCCAAGGCCATTGATGATTACGAATCTCTTACGCGACCTGAAATGCTTCGTCTCATCGCTGCAGTTAGTCGCCTGTATCGTGTTTGGGAAGAAGCATATTTATTGTATGAATCTGGCTATCTTGCAAAACGCACCTGGGAAACAATGCTGCGACAGTTTAACGGATACAACAGCGTAAGGCCGTTTTACGAAGTATGGGCGATAAGGAAACAATATTTCGACAACGAGTTTCGAGAATTTGTAGGTGGTCTCGACCCTGTTGATTATGGTTTTCTGCCTGTAGCTCAAGGAGACGCCTAACATGCAGTTGAAGCGGCTCATTTCATTTGCTCGGACGTGGCAACCTGTCACTAGATGATGTCGGCTGTGGGCACTTTTGAGCCTCTCACCATGCAATACAGCGAAAGGCCGCTTTCTACTCTTCCGCTAGCGTACACAATCTGATTCCTTTCGCAAAAACGAGGAAGCAGAAAATGTTTCAATTTATCGAAGATACACCTCAATACGAGCCATGGAATAAAGGAAAACTCGTTGGGCAGAAAAAACCACTGAAGCTGAAGGAAATTTGGGCGATTCGCATTCGCTTACAATTGGCGAAGAGTGTTCGCGACCTGGCGCTGTTTAATATGGCAATCGACAGCAAACTCCGTGCATGCGACCTTGTAAGTCTCCGAGTTTCCGATGTTACGCATAGCGGTCGTGTGATGTCCCGCGCCACAGTCATGCAACAGAAGACCCAAAGACGTGTCCAGTTTGAAATCACAGACCAGACACAGGAATCGACTTTGCAGTGGATTGAAGCGAATAATCTCAAATCGGGTGATTATCTGTTTTCCAGCCGAGTTCAGGGATCGCCCCACATTTCGACTAGGCAATATAGTCGAATTGTTCAGAAATGGATTGATAGTATCGGTCTTGATCCGTCTGCGTATGCAACGCACTCTATGCGTCGGACTAAAGCGGCTCTGATCTATCGTCGTACCAAAAATCTTCGGGCAGTCCAATTGCTACTTGGGCACACAAAGTTGGAAAGCACGATACGCTATTTGGGCGTGGAGGTTGATGACGCACTTGAACTCGCTGAGCTGACGGAGGCTTGATATGGGAAAGCGGCCGTTCAACGACGGTCGCTCTCCGGTCAATAATAGTCAGCAAACGGCCACGACGCGACATCAGGTCTCTTCCGAGCATGCGTCCCAATGCAAGAGAACGAATGGCTTAGTACTCGTAGGTGACAAGCCGTAGTGGGTTACACCAAAACTGACAAAGAATAGGCGTATCCTGGCAAGTTGTTTTAGTTCTTTTCCGCCATTTTGTTCACATAATTCGTACGCATTTCTTCCATTAGCGTGTCCAGAATCTGTTGAGGGTCTACGTCCTTGTCGGTGCGTAGTGCTTCCGCCTGATCTGCAAAGTTCTTCATCGACTCCGCATAGAAATCTGGCTCCGCTACCATACGGCGCAACAACTTTAAAAAATTAAGGCTATGATTGAGGTAGAAGGCATTCAAGCTCTGGAAGGCTATAGCCGTGGGTTCGTCGACTTCATCAACCGGAGCTGTGAACTGACCGTCTTGGAAGTCGACGTACAGACCCGCATTCTTGATAGTGTTCACCTCGGTGTGGAACTTGTTCTGAAACTTCTTGAACGCTTCGCTCGCTGCCTTCCAGTTTCCATGTGCGTGAGCAGCCATTTCCTCGTCGGTGGTCTTCGCAAAGTAGGCGTTAGCATGATTCTTGGCCTTGTGGTTGCGAAATGATCTGGCGAGGTGGGTCTCGTCTACGTCGTCCCCCATCAATATTGAGGTCGCCGCAGCACCTAGAGTGTCAATCTTGGAGGATTCCTCCATTGAGATTTGGTGGAGAACTGTAGCTCGCGCGAAATGGCCTGCTTGTCCGAGCAATTGAGCCTCGTCGTAAAGAGCTTCGGCGTTTGTGAAGATCAGCGCCGCCCCATCTGCGTAACGTCTCACTCGTCCGATATTGCGGTCGACCTCCTGGTGCGAATTTTCGTTACTCATAGTCAATCCATCTGCGATGTGATGAGTTTAAACTGTACTTCTGCTTAGGGTACATAGTACGCGTTGACTAACAATTCTGCGAACGCCCCCATTGGGCACATTTGAGCCGCTCATAGATTATTCTCGTGATCGTCCGCTATTGAGAGACGAGTAGGCATTCACTTGTTCCCAAATGGGGCTTAGAGCATCTTTGGGCGCTAATTTAATAGTCCCCAACCATACCCTAACCTGGGTCAAAGAAGGTTCCCGCTATGTGGAAAACGTATATGCGACTCCAAAAACGGGGCGGGGGCGATTGCGGAAGTAACCGATACCAAAACCGCGCGCATCACACACTCTTTTTGGTTCTGAGCGTGGGCGAAAGCGGATATATCTATTAAAACATCTGGCCAAAGTTAAACTTCGTAAATCTGAAAATTTTTTGACCACATTAGGCCCATATTTAATGTGGGTTGCAGACATATTCGGACATATCTTGCCGATGGCAGATAAACTTTCGCCAAAAATTGCTCGAAAGTTCTTGCCCATGAGCAGGGTGGAAGATAAGCTGCAAAGCAGCACCGCCGGAAGAAGTTCAAGAAATTTAAATGAACGAACGGAGGTGTGTCTTTTGAAATGCTCTCACAATGTTACATTCCTTGAATCAATTGAGGCTTTGGATTTTCGACTCTGTCCCAAGCATGAGAAATGCAAACTACAAGGTCATTCCTACGCTACGCTCTATAGCCGGATAAATGAGGGTCTGGACACCAAGCCAGTTAAAACATCGGCCCGTTCTAGTCGCTGGCCCCTATATGAAATAGTTATCCTAAACGCTGCCTACGGCGCTGGAAAAACGGATAACGAGATTCGCGAACTCGTAGTGTCGCTTGAAGCTACAAGAACCAAACTGTTCGAGAGCTTAAAGGGCGCAGTACTGTGATTATCCCTATCGGCGACAAATACCGTATCACCTCTGATTCCCTTCAATGGACTGTTCAAAAAAGCAAAAATAACAAGAGCAAGCCTGGTGGAGTCGTATGGAATTCGGAATCGTACTTTCCAACGCTTGAATTTGCCTTCAGAGCATTAGGTGAACGAATGATTCGTGAGAGTGACGCAATTGGTGTTGTTGAGGCGGTGGCAGCGGTTGGTCAGGTGGTAGCAAGACTAAATGCAGCCGTGCCTACCCTCATGAATGTCAACACCATGCCAGCAGGCTTGAACACGGCTGTACAGAGGAAAAAAAAATGAGCCTCTTACACCACATTCAAAGTAATCACAGCACTCTAAAAAAAAGCAAATACAAAGTCACGGCAACGCGGAGCATTGAATACAATGCGTAGCCTGGAATCTGAATTCATAGAGTTCGGTATAGACTACCGGTCACTCGACCCAAATCTTGTCGATAACTGGCAACGGGTAGCTACAAGTGATAAGCCCAAGAAAAGAAATGGCGCAGTGCTTTACAAGCCAGATGGCACTGTGTTTATCCAAAATTGGGCAACTGATGAAAAAGCGGTGTGGCACCCAAAGATGGGAAGCAATGTGTCGTGTATTTCGCAAAGAAGATCTCTGGAAGAGAAACAAATTCTTCAGAGACAGGTATCAGTAACACAGGCCGATGCCGCCGATTTAGCCGATAGAATCTGGGAATCCGCTAAACCCGCGCGTAAAGATCACCCTTACTTACACGGGAAGGATTTACCCCCACTGGAATTGAGAGAAACTAATTCCATAAACGGTTGGTCAGGTCGTTGGTTGATTTGTCCACTGTATTCTGCACACGACCCCATTAAGAAAATAAACCTCGAATGTATCAATGCGGTAGGAGACAAACGCCCAATCAAGGGTGCGCTCAGAAAGGCTGTATGGGGTTTTGCAGGGCCGGGAATGCCATTGGATAACATCATTATTGCCGAAGGCTGGAGCACTGCTGCTGCACTCTCTGTGAGTCTCAACACGTGTGTCGTATTTGCTGTAGGTAAAGGGAATATTCAGTTGGTCGCGGAGGTGTTTAGAAAAGACTATCCAGACGCCAATATCACGATTGCGGCTGATAACGACAAAGATGGGGGTGGTGAAAAAATCGCTTTACAGGCAGGAAAATCTGTCGGTGCGACTGTTATCTACCCAAACGACCCATTTAATGACTTTTGTGACGTTTACACCAAACACGGCGCTGACTTATTGGCTCAAAGGTGGTCGGCATGAGTGATGTGAACTTTGTCAAACAGGAAATTGCGCCCATTGGCCCACTCGACTGGAAGAACAAGTTTAAGGTAAGTCAGGCCGAAATCGACAAAATCTCTGACGCCGATTGGGTAATTAAGGGTCTATTTGCAAAAGGCGCGTACCACGTCGTTTGTGCTGAGGGAAATGGGGGCAAAACTACAATTGTGATGTATCTATCGACTGAGATGGTGGATAAGGGATACAACGTAACCTATGTGAATGCGGATATAAATGCAGTGCACTCGAAGGACGCCTGGTATGAGGCAGCGCGTGGTGGCTTTGATTTGTTGCTACCAGATATGAAGGAAGGCTTATCAATGAAGGACATTGTGGAGGGGCTTGAGTACACGGCTGCAGGCAATTATGACCTCAGCCAGGAAGTATGGATATTTGATACCTTGAAGAAGATGACCGATCTGATCAATAAATCGGCATCCAAAAGGCTCTATGAAACATTTCGTAGACTCACAGCTAGAGGCATGACGATTATTTGCCTGGCTCATACCAACAAATACACAGATAATGATAATAAGCCAATATATGAAGGCACGGGGGATCTTCGGAATGATTGTGACAACCTGATTTATCTGATTCCAAAAAATAATGAAGACGGATCGCTAACAGTTTCTGCTGAGCCGGACAAGGAAAGGGCAGCGTTAGAGCGAATGAGCTTCAATATATCCAGTGAGCGAGTAGTTACTCGCTGTGCTCAGTATGTTGATGTTACCGCTGCACGATTAGAGCAGCAGCGCCGGGAAGATGACCAGGATGTGATCGAAGTTATCACTGGACTGCTCAATCAGGAAGCTGCCATTCAATCGAAAATAGTGGCGCATTGCCGTACACACAGCATTGGTAAACGCTCTGCGAACACAGTTCTAAAGCGATACACAAATGACCTGTGGAATTGCACCCGACAGTTCAAAGATAACGCCAAAAAATACGAATTGACTACCCCCCTGGGCAAACGTGCAAACGGGCAAACCGAACCCGATATTGGAGGTTTTTAGTGCCCCTGAATCGCCTGGAATCGCTACTAATACTGGGTTTGTACGGTTATCTCGGTTTCCCCCATTTCCCCTTTTCTCTCTATATAGGGGGTATATATAAATATGGAAAAGCTCTCCTTCTACTGATTAGGGAGTTGTAGTACCGATGAGACAACATGGAACCAATGTATGAGCAAAAACAGTACGACGGAGAGCGCCAGGGACTCCAGGGGCCAGTTTTTACCTGGTAACGCTCTATGGCGTGCGAATGCGTTTGAAGTGGGCCACCCAGGCTTTCGACCAAACAAGTTCACCCCGAAAGAAGCGCACCAAAAAATAGTTGAATACTTCGATAATCAGGAAGCGCGAAAAAAGGGGCCTAACCTTTCAGGTATAAGAGTAGCGTTGGGTTTGCTGAGTCCTAACAGTTACCACCAATACGAAAACGGCGAGTTTGGAAAGACGGAAGAAGAAAAACGGGCATATAAGGATGTCTTTGCTTGGGCAAGGCTCATACTCGAATCATATGCTGAAGAAGAGTTATTCAAGCATTCAGGACAAGTCGCAGGGCCTATATTTTCGCTGAAGTCACGGCATGGTCACAAGGATACACAGCACATAAAGCACGAAAGCAATACCACGGTTCAATACATCATTGACCTCCCAGACAATCGACCTGAAATGCTTGAAGCCCAGGCTAACTCAATTGATATTGAATTCGGGACAACTGAGCAGGAAAACCAATAGCGTTCGGCTGCGGAGGTTGAACAGTGTATCCGCTTTAGTGTGTGTACGGCACCCAAAACAGAGAAATTGGAGTAAAGTACGCACAACCACTGAGGACGCATCAATGGATGAAATCGAAGAACTGAACCACACCATTGATACGCTATATCAGTTGCTGCTGGATGTGTCTGAGGGAGTAGTTGATATTGGGAGCAAAGATGATTTAGAACGTGCCCTGAAAGCAAGAGGCATTCCGTTGGAGTTTGGTACAGAAGATTGAGCCATATGAAAAACTTATTTCTGCCGATTGCTATTGCCTTGTTGACCAACCTGGTTTTTGCTGCTGATTATGCGACGGGAGAAGATGCGTTCGACGAAGGTGATCATGAAACTGCACTAAAGGTATGGTTACCACTGGCAGAGCAAGGTGATGCTCGTGCACAGCACATGATCGCTCTTATGTATAGAGTTGGCGTAGGTGTGCCACAGAACGATAAAACCGCCGTGAAATGGTATACCTTCGCCGCCAAACAAGGTGATGCCGCAGCCATGTATCAACTAGGATCAATCTATGAATTTGGCATAGTAGGCCTGCCGCAGAACGAAAAAGCCGCAGTGAAGTGGTTCACCTTAGCGGCTGAGCAAGGTTATGTCCTTGCCCAATACAATCTCGGTAATAGGTATGCCGATGGCATTGGCGTGCCAGAGGATGATAAAACCGCAGCGAGCTGGTTCACCCTGGCGGCAGAGCAAGGTTATGCCCTTGCCCAATACAATCTCGGTATTATGCATGCCAAAGGCGAAGGTGTGCCAGAAAACTATAATACTGCAGTGAAGTGGCTCACCGTGGCGGCAGAGCAAGGTAATGCTTCGGCTCAAACCGCCCTCGGTCTTATGTATGCCGATGATCGAGGTGCGCCAGAGAGCGATAAAACAACCGTGAAATGGGACACCCTCACCATGGAATATGTTGTCTGGGCAATTGCATTATTTTTTCTGTTCAGCTGGCCAATCGTAATATGGATAAAAATTGAACGGGGTGAATACTACCCACGCTCAATGGGCATCGCAGTCTTATGGTGGATTCCTGAAATGTGGGTTGTTTATCAAAGCAGTCTATCTACATATCAACTACTTTGGATAATGCCCACAACATTTCTTGTCGCATTTACACTCGATACAATTTTACTAGTACGTTATTCTGGACGAAATCACACCTTTGTAATCTGGTTGTTAGTAGGAATGCTCGTTTTTCCTACCTTAATTTTCCTTTAAGGTTCCTGCAAACGAAACTCTATGGGTGCGTTATCGAAAAAAGATAACGATTCATTGTACAGTTATACTTGTGAAGCATAATATTGGAAGATAGCTAGGCATTGATGGCCTGAATAGTCTTCAGGTTGTCCCCACTAATTGCTGAGCAACAGTACCTAGCCCAGGCTTCCATCAGCTTGGCTCGCTTTTCCATAAGGTCAGAACGCCTGTATGCTGCTTCAGTAGCATTGCGAATTGTGTGCGCCAACGCAGCTTCACAAACTTCAACCGAGTATGCGGTTTGCTCTGCCGCCCAATCACGGAATGTAGAGCGAAATCCATGAACCGTTATGTCAAAGCGATTCATTCGTTTTAGCACAGATGACATACCCGCGTTACTCATTGGTCTGCCATAGCGTGAGCTTGGGAATACCCATTTCTCATCAAGCCCAATCTGATGCTTTACTATTCTCAGAGCCTGTTTCGATAGCGGTACACGATGCTCCCGATTTGCTTTCATTCTCTCCGGCGGAACTGTCCACACTTTCTCGTCCAGGTCGAATTCGCTCCATTGCGCGTGTGAAACTTCGGATGTGCGGCCGGCAGTCAGTATCGTGAATTCTAACGCCCGTGCACCAATCCCTTCCTGTTTTTTCAAGCTGGTCACAAATGTGTGCGTGTCTTTGTACGGTAGCGCCGGGTGGTGCTTTACCTTCTTAACTTTATTTGGAGCGGCCAACAATTTGTCCAGGTGCCCTTTCCAACGCGCAGGATTTTCCGCTGAACGAAGCCCCAGAGCTTGGGCATAGTCGAGTATGTTTTCAATGCGCTGCCTAACACGCGTAGCAGTTTCTGTTTTCTCTTTCCATATTGGTTGCAATACCTTAAGAATGTGAGCCTGGGATACGGCGGCTACACTGACATTGCCAATAGTGGGATAAACGTATGTATTAAGTGTGTTGCGCCATTGCTGCACGTGCTTAGCATTCCGCCACGAAGGCGCATGAGCGTCAACATAAGCTGCGGCACATTCGCTAAATGTCATGGCACTACCTTCCACTACAAGTGCTTCTTGTCGCCTTCTATCTCGCTCTGTCTTCGGGTCTAATCCATTGGATAACAACTCTCGTGCTTCTCTTGAACGTGTTCTGGCAGCCTTGAGTGACACGTTCATATGAGAGCCCAAACCAAGGTCTCTCAAACGGCCAGTAGTTCTATCCCTCCACCGAAAAATCCAACTCTTAGTGCCAGTTGCAGTTACACGTAAATACAACCCACCACCATCATTGTAATAGCCACGCTTTTGTATAGACTTTACTTTTATGTCCGATAATTTCTCAGTACTCATGTCTTATCTCCAGTATGTTAGCCCATACTTCAGCCCATACTTTAACTTAAGATGATACTAGACGCAATCGGTTATATAAAGACATAAACCCCCATTATATAAGGACTACAGGCTATCCCATTGGAACTAAAAGACGACAGAATTCGATACGTGAGCGGACACCCCCTCCGCCAATTCGGGGTTGATAATGACCATTAAAAACCCCACCCCTTCGCCCATTTAGGGAGATTCATGCAAGCCGGTTATTCAAACCCAACTATTGACTGGAAAATATTTACCCCCGCTATCCTGCTTATCTTTGCTACCGGATTCGCTATGTTTATCTGGCCGGAAGACAGCGCCAGAATCGCAAATACAGCCATGAATTTTGTCACCTCACGGCTTGGCTGGTTGTATTTGGGCATGGGCCTGGCATCACTGTTTTTTTCCATATGGCTCGCCTTTGGTCCTTATGGGGGTGTCACTCTCGGTACGCCTGGTGAGAAACCGGAGTATTCGGACTTACACTGGATAGCGATGATGTTCACCGCAGGTATTGGAGGAAGCATCATTGCCTGGGGAATCGCCGAACCTGTATTTTATGTGCAAACCCCACCATTCGGTATAACGCCGCACTCTGCGATGGCTCTGGAATGGGCGCATATGTATCCGTTATTTCATTGGGGCATTACCCCATGGACCTTTTATGCCGTTCCAGCAGTACCCGTGGCCTACATGCTCTTTGTCAAGCGCGTACCGATGATGAAGGTCAGCGGTGCCTGTGAAGCTGCGCTTCCCGTACGTGGAAGGAAACCGATTGGTGTATTGATAGATGTGGTAATCGCACTTGGAATCGTAGGTGGCACCGCCACATCGTTGGGCCTGGGTGTACCGCTTGTATCCTCCATGGCGTCGGAACTTTTCGGGATTTCGGATCACGTAGAAACGAAACTCTTTGTGCTCGTTGTATGGTTGTTAATTTTTGGAGCAAGCGCATATCGTGGCTTAAAAAAAGGCATCAAAATACTGGCCGACATAAACATGGTACTAGCTGTATTAATGATGGCCTTTATTCTGATTGCAGGACCTACCTTGTTTATTCTGTCGATCAGCATAAATAGTGTTGGATTGCTGGTGGATAATTTTGTGCGTATGTCTACCTGGCTAGACCCGATAGAAAAGTCGGGCTTTCCGGAAGCATGGACAATTTTTTACTGGGCCTGGTGGATTGCCTACGCGGCCTTTGTAGCATTGTTTATTGGCCGAATTTCCCGAGGACGTACTATTCGACAGCTTGTGCTCGGGGTGATCGGGTGGGGGTCGCTGGGTACTACGGTGTTTTTGGCGATAATTGGTGGCTACACGATCTTTTTGGAGTCTTCCGGTCAGTTACCCCTGTCTGAAATGTTAAGCCAGAGCGGCATGTCCGTAGTGACCACAAAAGCGCTAGCCTATTTACCGTTTGGAAAAGTCGCTCTCGGAATATTCCTGATACTGAGTGTTATATTTTTTGCAACCTCATTTGACTCATCTTCGTACACCGTGGCGAGCGTTTGTAGCAAAAACCTTCGTAACGACCAGGAACCACCCAAGAGTAGCCGGCTTATCTGGGCCCTTGCACTTGCGGTGCTGGCCATGGGTTTGGTCCTGTCTGATAACTATAGAGTGGTGCAGGCGGCAACCATTATTTTTTCAGTTCCTCTTTTGCCTGTGATTGTTTTGATGTGTATCTCGCTGGTTCACTGGTTACGAAAAGATTTTGGCGCCGGTGTATCCTAGTTAGCTCGCATTCGCCAACATATCATCCAGATTATCGCGCGAGGCGTGTATAAATTTTCCACTAAGAACATCCGCTTTACCGCTGGCCAGGGCAACCACCAATGCACCGCATTTTTCGATCGGCGCCCATTCGCTTTTCGGGATGTCTGCAAAAAATGCATTATTCGTCATGTCGGTAGCGACAAGACCAGGGCTAATGGTGAATACGCTCACGCCATAATCCCTGGTTGCCGCCGCTATGTTACTACCTAATACATTCAGTGCAGCCTTGCTGACCGAATACGCGGACGCCAGTGGATTAGACGCGTTACCAGCCAAACTGCCTACATTAATTATTCTCCCGGACCGCGCTTTGGTCATATAATTCAGACAGGCGTGTGAACACAGAAACGCTCCGCGTACATTAACTTCCTGAACCGCCCACCACTCATCAACATCCTGTTCCCATAGCAAGCTGCCACCGTTCGCAACTCCTGCATTATTTACCAGCAAATCAACCTTTCCGTGAGCGCTTATAATACCGTCGATAACTTCCTTAATCTGGCGCTTGTCCAGAACGTCCAGCGCGGCCCTGAAACATTTCCCACCATCCCGCCTGATTTCTTTTTCAAGGTCCGACAATGACACCAACTCCCTCGCCGTAAGAATCACCGTAGCTCCGGCCTGCGCCAGTGAACGTGAGATTTGCCTGCCAATACCACGATTGGACCCTGTTACGAGTGCTATTTGGCCAGAAAGTTGCAGTTTTGCATCGTTCAAAACTTATCCTCGCGCCTACCTAGAAATTACGCATTTCAAGTGTAAGACCTGCGCTCGAATAGCCCTGGTCTGCCAAACGTTCCCCGGCCAATTCTTCGCCGCGAATAGTCAGGTCAAAAAAAGCAAGCACCTTCTCCTTTTGTATGGTGTGCGCCAATACAGGATCTATCAAAGTGAAAACCTGTTCCGTGTCAAAGAATCGGGCCTGGACATCGGGTTTAAGCTCTGGCCACCAGTACTCCCCGGAAATCCCCAGAGTTGCGTGATTCGAATTAGCCAGCGAGGCCCAAACAACTGGCACGCTGGATGTTTCATAGGCCCTTCGGAGTGCCGGATGAGGATTGTTTACGCTTGGCATTCGCCCGGCGTCACCCTTTGCCATGCTGAGCGACAGGCCAATGATCAAATCATCTTCCTCGCCTACCAGCAATAATGTCGGTTTAACAAATTTTGACAATGGAAAATCACCGGCTGCACCCAGCAACACAGATTCCTTATCCGCGGGTACAAGCACATCATCTGGTATGCCACTCCTGGGATCTTCAAGTGCGGGAGGAACAACCGCGACACCCGCGGTAAATCGATCTTCCAGATTTAGTGCTGCCAGTGTGGTTGCGCCTCCAAAAGAACGCCCCATCAGGCCAATATTTTCAAGGTTTAGCCGATCTGTAAATGGGCCCCCCGTGTTCATTTTGGCCAGTTCATCCAGCGTAGCACGCAAGTCGTTAAGCCGTTGCAATAGTGCTTTATCCAGGTCGATCAAAGTCTGCACTGGGGAACTACTTTCCACAGCAGGGGCATAGCTCTGACCAAAATTCGCTTCGCTGCCATAGGCGCCCTGTTCGCTCAGCAAGCCCAGAACCTCTGACATGGCAGTGCGAAATTCCGGATCTCCGGTTTCTTCTAACAAGGCAGGGTCGCTACCCGTCATCGAATATGGTGAATTTCCTGTATGTTCCGGTGCTATTACAAAATAACCGTGCGCCGCGAGATGTTCACAGAGGCTCTCCATACTATAGCGGCTACCGGCATCCCCGTGACTCATAACGATCACTGGCAGTTTTGTGCCTGTATTCGCCAGTGGTGCATCCACGTAGCTCAAGCGCTTGCGGTCAAATAGCTCACTAATAGCGGCCTCAATCTGGGATGCAGTAACATTTTTACGAACCGAATTCGGAGTGAGGTGAAAGAATGTTGTCCCTGTCATCATCAGGTGATGCATAGCGGAGTTACCGAACACATAATCGCCATAGCTTGCTTGACGGTATCTGTCCTGGTCCACTTCGGCATGATCCACGGGATACCAGACCTCGGTGATCAGGGATCGAACACCGGTTTTTATGCCTGCAACACTGTCGAAAGGTCTGCTGTAATCATGTATGAATATCGTACGGGACCCAACAGCAAACGAGTCTGGTCGAGCAGCAGACTCTTCCTCGTTAATATTGTCAGTTCCTGCACTCGTCACAATTCTATAATTTCCATCATTTTCCTGGCAGGCGGCCATGAACACTAACAGTATAATGCGTAGAACTATTTTCAAGGTCTGGTGAAAACACGAGCCGGATGAAAGAATTGTGTTATACATCATTTCGAACTACTTGATTTAGCTATCGAGAGCACTGGTTACAACAATCTTACGTTGCCAGTCCTTTTTATCATAGCGCGCTTTTAGCAGGCAGAGAGTCCAAAAATGCCAGAAAATTTCGACTACATAATCGTGGGCGCCGGATCTGCTGGATGTGTGCTTGCGAACAGGCTTTCAGAAAATCCGGAGAACTCAGTCTTGTTATTGGAGGCCGGGCACAAAGACGCTTTCTGGGAGTGGAAAATACACATGCCAGCTGCGCTGGCCTATCCGATGAATGGCACCCGATACAACTGGGACTATTATACTGAACCGGAACCACACCTTGCCGGTCGCGTAATGCACTGTCCACGCGGAAAAGTCCTGGGAGGCTCCTCGTCAATTAACGGCATGGTATTTATTCGAGGTAACGCGCTGGACTACGATCGTTGGGCTGAGGAAGATGCAGCGCTTTCAGATTGGGATTATCGCCATTGTCTGCCCTACTTTATCAAATCCGAAAATCTTGCAGGCAGCACCGATTCATATCGTGGAACAAACGGTCCGCAAAAGATTACTCGCGGCCAGCCTAACAACATTCTTATGGGTGTATTTTCTGAAGCCGCGCAACAAGCCGGGTATCCCTATACCGCAGATATGAACGGTTTCCAGCAGGAAGGATTTGGCCCCATGGACAGAACCACTGCTCATGGTTCGCGACATTCGACTTCCATTGGCTACTTGCAGCCTGCTATAAAGCGCCCTAATTTGGCGGTTATTACTCGCGCACGGGCAACACTGCTAAAACAGAATGGTGACCGAATTTGCGGATTGGAGTACTGGCGCGGTGGCCGCGCTTTTACAGTGAATGCCAATCGCGAAGTTATTTTGTCAGGTGGACCAATTAACAATCCTCAGCTGTTAATGCTTTCGGGTATAGGACCGGCGGATCACATTATGCAAACAGGCATCATGCCACTTCATGATTTACCGGGGGTGGGCCAGAATTTGCAGGACCATCTGGAAATCTATGTGCAGATGGAATGCATACCGCCCGTTTCCCTGTATGGCTATTACAATTTCTTAGGTAAAGCCTACGCCGGAGCACGGTGGCTATTTACCAGGACGGGGCCGGGGGCAAGCAATCAGTTTGAGGTAGGTGGTTTTGTGCGTAGCAGGGCCGGGATATCACATCCCGATTTGCAGTACCATTTTTTTCCGATGGCAGTTCGCTATGATGGTAAGAGTCCAAACAAGGGCCATGGATTTCAGGCACATGTAGGGCCTCTGCGATCCCGTAGTAAGGGCTGGGTCAAATTGCGTTCCGGGAACGCCCAGGATCAACCAAGAATCTGTTTTAACTACCTATCCAAACCACAGGACTGGAAGGAATTCAGATCAGCTATCAGGCTGACCAGAGAAATTTTTCAACAGCCCGCCTTTTCGCCATATAGAGGCCGGGAAATTTCGCCTGGAGTGGATGTGCAAAGCAATTCAGAGCTGGACGACTATCTACGGGGTTCTGTCGAATCTGCATACCATCCCTGTGGTACCTGCAAAATGGGAAGCGATGAAATGTCGGTGGTGAACGCAGACTGCAAGGTTCGAGGTCTGGAGGGTTTACGGATTGTGGATTCTTCAGTGATACCTTCAATTATTAGTGGCAACCTGAATGCACCCACCATTATGCTTGCAGAAAAAGCAGCAGACATTATCAGGGGTAAGCCTCCACTGAATCCTATGGATAATGCCGTATACAAGGTGGAAGATTACCGGGAGAGACAACGCTAATTCCATTGAAAGGGAACGCTTCATGCTCTGGCTATGCGCATTCGTTGGGAGTACCTAATCAGGCGCATTTTTCAGGTTATCCTCAGCCAGCTGCTGAATTTCTTCCTCATATACCTGGGATGCAGTGTGCGCACTCGTAAGTGCATCACCAAAGTCCATGTGCTGATCAAGAGGTGCCTTGGTGCCACGCACACTGCGAATAATTACATACATCGCGAGGATGAAATGCATCAAGGCAATAAACAGATACAAACCAGTGGCGTCGCTCAGGGTCATTACTGCGGACGCGAAGAAAGGACCAAGGATCGCTCCAATGCCGTACATGAGTAGCAGCCCACTGGATACCATTACATATTCATCGGGCCCTGCGAAGTCATTGGTGTGGGCAACGGAAATCGCATATTGCGGAAACGCGGCGGCACCCCATACAGCAGCCAGAATATTTATCCCGACGAAAGAGAAGCCGTCTACAAAAAAAACAATTATCAGGCTTATGCTACCCGCCATCAAAGCGGTGCCAGACAACACCCTTCGCCTGCCAATTTTGTCTGACAAAAACCCAAGCGGCCATTGTCCAAGTGCGCCACCAATTACCGCTGAAGTCATAAACCAGGCTGCGAGTGAGGAGTCGTCCGACAATGTAACAGTAAAAACGGGAGCAAGAGCCCAGAACGAACCGTTGGAGAATCCGGTCATCAAGCAACCAATTGTCCCCGCATGCGAAATTTTGAACAATCGTTGTATGTTCAGATCAACGGCTTCGGGTTGTTCCGGTGAGGGGGAATTTGAAAGTACTACCGGAATTGCCGCTACCGAAACCAGCACCGCAGCAATTGCAAAGAGCTGCATTTCACGGGGGTCATATAACAATACCATCATTTGGCCTGCCGCGAGTACCGTCAGCGTAATCATTACATAGGTCGAAAAAATCACCCCTCGATTCTCTGCCGTTGAGCGTTCATTAAGCCAGCTTTCAATAACCACATATAAAACAGCGAAACAAAAACCGGTAAACATCCGTAGTAGTACCCATACCAGCGGACTTAAAATCAGGCCATGCAAAAGGGGAGTAGAAGAAGCCAGTGCCGTCATGGCAGCAAATACCCGAATATGCCCTACCCGCTTGACCAGCTCCCCACCTTTAAGGCAGCCAAGGGTAAAACCCAGAAAGTAGGCTCCACCGATAAAACCAATTAGCAGAGTACTGAATCCTTCAAGTGAAGCACGAACCGGCAACAGAGTGCCTTGCAGGCCCTGACCCGCAAGCAGGATGGAAACTCCGATCAGAAGCGCTGAGACTGGGGCTAGTGCGTGCCTCATAGGGCCGTTTTTTTCAGTCCAGGAGCAAGCGCGAGGCAAGCAGTTCCTTGCAAGAATACAAAGTGTGGATATTCCGGAAACGCTTTGCGCAAGTAAACCTTAAACGGAGCTTGCACTAAGCGGGTGCACCCTTACAGGTAAGTCTGAATAACCCATAACAAAATTGGAGCGCACACGCACAGGATCGCCAACCAACTCGATGCGTGAAAAGCGTTTTTGAATTTCTTCCCATAAAACGCGCAGTTGCATTTCTGCGAGTCGGTTTCCCATACATCGATGAATTCCAAATCCAAAAGAAAGGTGATGTCGTGCACGCGGACGATCTATGACAAATTCATTGGGGTTTTCGATTTCCTCTTCATCCCTGTTACCCGAGGCGTACCACATCACAACCTTGTCGCCTTTTTTGATTTGTTCACCACCCAATTCAACATCACAAGTAGCGGTACGCCGCATATGAGAAAGAGGTGTTTGCCAGCGAATTATTTCTGACACCATGTTGGCTATCAGCGACTCATCCTGTTTGAGCTTTTCATACTGATCGGGAAACTGGTTTAAGGCCAGAACTCCACCAGAGATGGAGTTTCGAGTTGTGTCATTACCACCAATAATCAGTAACATTATCGTACCCAGAAATGTCATGGGCTCGTTGATAAAGTTTTTTGTAGATTCACCGTGAATCATCATGGAGACCAGGTCAAAGTTCGGTTTTTGGTGTTCTCGCTCTCTCCACAGACGGGTAAAATATTCCAGACACTTACCCATTTCTATTCTGCGTTCTTCCTCGGAAATGCCATCCGAGCCGGTTAGTTCCGGGGTAGCTATCGCAACATCTGACCAATGCGTGAGCAACTTACGGTCTTCAAAGGGAAAATTAAAAAGCGTAGCGAGCATTTGCGTGGTTAGCTCAATAGATACCTTGTCTACCCAGTTAAATGTCTCTCCAATGGGTAAACTATCCAGAATTTCCTGAACACGTATTCGAATCAGCGACTCCATTTCCATCAGGTTTCGTGGGGCAACAACTCCCTGCACATCCTTGCGTTGTGCATCGTGTAAGGGTGGGTCTGTTTGTATAAAGCTGATAAACCTGAAATCTTCGGGCTGATCTCCCAGAATGATCGTTGGTTCGGAAGAGAACAGCTCATGATGCTTGTCGACGAACTGAATATCCTTAAACTTTGTGACGGACCAGAAAGGACCAAAGGCGCTGTTTTTTTGCAGGTGAACAGGCTTTTCCTTTCGCAGGCGCTCATAAAACCGCCAGACAAGGTTATGTTCATAAAGACTCGCATCGGAGAGATCAATCTGGTCAATGGGCAGTTCATAAGGGTCTTGCCTGCCTTGCTCTGAGAGGCTTTCTTCCGGATTATCAAGTACGGCGCTCATGGTTTTCCCCTTCTATATTAATCAGGCTTGTTCCAGCTCAATCAGTACACCAGTAAAGTCTCTCGGGTCTAAAAATACAACCGGTTTGTCATGCGCCCCAATTTTGGGTTGGCCATCTCCCAATATTGTCGCTCCCTGGTCTATCAGCGCGGCCATAGCAACATCCAGATCATCGACTTCATAACAAAGGTGATGGATACCACCTCTTGGGTTTTTTTCCAGAAATCGCGCCACTGGAGATTTATCTCCCAGGGGATGCAAAAGCTCAACAGTGCTATCCGCCATTTGCACGAAGGCAGTGGTTACTCCCTGTGCTGGTAAATCCTTTAGCGCACTAACTGCAGCATTGAAGCGGGTCTTGTAGGTTTCACAAGCTGCCTGAAGATCGGGAACTACAATTGCAATGTGATTCAGTTTTTTAAGCATTAAATGTCCTGTTTGTGTTTTGCCGATGGCTCGGTTCTATTTCTGCCCGGGATAGCGTGAAGAATTTCCTGGGCGGCTTGCAAGATGTTGGTATTGGGTCCATAGATTGCCTGCACCCCTGCTTCAAACAGAATATCATGGTCTTCATCCGGAATAATGCCACCACATACAACCATAATATGGTCGTTACCACTCGCCTTCAGGTGATTAATCATATCGGGAACAAGTGTCAGGTGACCACCAGCCAGAGATGAAACCCCGACAACGTGAACGTCTCGCTGCACCGCTTCAGCAGCTGCTTCGGCTGCTGTCTGAAAAAGGTCGCCGGAAACTATGTTAAAGCCCAGATCAGAAAATGAGGAGGCTATCACTTTGGCGCCCCTGTCATGCCCGTCCTGCCCCATCTTTACCACCAGCATACTGGGTCGTCTGCCTTCAAACTCTTCGAATGAGCGAATTTCATGGGTAAGTTCAGAGAACTGCCGTTCTTCCTCCCTGGCGAGTTTGTAGACCCCCTTAATGGGAATATAGGTGGCTTTATGACGGGTAAAAACACCCTCCAGCGCGTCAGATACTTCGCCAACGGTTGCCCTGGCGCGCATAGCATCTATCGTCGCCTCCAACAGGTTGTCACCTGTTCTTGCTGCCTTTGTCAGTTTTTTAATGCACCGATCATAGGCTGGCTGGTCACGTGTGGTACGAATTTCTTTAAGTCTGTTCACCTGTGCGTGTCGCACTGCTGCGTTGTCAATGCTCAGAAGTTCAATATCGCTTTTTTCCAAAGTATTTTCATATTTGTTAACCCCAACCACCACGCTATCAACATTTTCAAATCGCGATTGCCTCTTCAATGCTTCTTCTTCGATTAAGCGCATTGGCATGCCTTTGGATATCGCATTCACCATTCCCCCGAGCGCTTCTACTTCATCGATCAATATCGCTGCTTTATCAATGAGTTCCTGAGTCAATTTTTCGACAAAATAGCTTCCAGCCAATGGATCTATGGTGCGTGTAACTCCGGATTCCTCTGCAATTATGAGTTGTGTATTTCGCGCGATGCGAGCGGATCGTTCTGTTGGAAGTGCCAAGGCTTCATCCAGTGCATTGGTGTGCAGACTCTGGGTTCCGCCCAGTACACCAGCCAGCGCTTCCAGTGTGGTACGCATCACATTGTTATAGGGATCCTTTGCGGTTAGTGATACGCCGGATGTCTGGCAATGGGTTCTTAAGGTAAGTGACGCGGGGTTTTTTGGCGCAAATTGTTGCATCAACCTGCACCATAGTACCCTTGCTGCGCGCAATTTTGCTATTTCCGTAAAAAAATCCATTCCGATGCAGAAGAAAAAAGACAGCCGTGGCGCGAAACTGTCAATATCCTGACCACTTTTTAAGGCGGCACGAACGTACTCTAGGCCATCTGCCAGAGTGAAAGCCAATTCCTGCACAGCATTTGCCCCTGCCTCCTGAAGGTGGTAGCCCGAAATTGAAATAGGGTTAAAACGCGGCATTTCTGCGGATGCGTATGAAATAATGTCATTCACAATACGCATACTGGGTCCGGGCGGGTATATATAGGTATTACGGACCATAAACTCTTTCAGAATGTCATTTTGAATAGTTCCCGAGAGTTTGGCGCGCGCATGTCCCTGTTCTTCAGCAGCCACGATAAAAGCGGCAAGTACCGGCAATACCGCTCCATTCATAGTCATGGAAACGGACACCTTATCCAGCGGAATGTCCTTAAAGAGAATCTTCATATCTTCAACTGAGTCGATGGCAACGCCTGCCTTACCTACGTCCCCACCCACGCGTTCATGGTCAGAGTCATAACCCCGGTGTGTTGCCAGATCAAAAGCTACCGACAGCCCCTTTTGCCCTGCCTCAAGGTTGGCTCGATAAAAAGCATTGGATTCTTCTGCTGTGGAAAACCCGGCGTACTGCCTTATGGTCCAGATACGATTGGTATACATGCTTGCACGGGGACCGCGCAAAAAGGGTGCCATTCCGGGCAAACTGTCCAGATGTTCAATACCCTCAAGATCACTTGCCGTGTACAGGGGTTTGATATCTATCCCTTCAGCTGATTTTTGAGTTAAATCTTCCAGCGATTTGTCACGTAATTCCTTTTCAATCAAAGATTGCCAATGTTTTAGGCTAGCGGATGCAGTTTTGGTCTCTTGTATGGACATTTTTGGGGTTCTTTATCCTTGCTACTGTGTGGTCTAATACTTTTAGTATAGATCGAATAATACGCAATTTATGTATAACAACCCAACGATACAAAACCAATGAAATTTGCCCTTGCTGTTTATGGTGCGCCTTATTCCAGTCAAGCACCCCATACTGCCTACAATTTCGCGTGCTCCGTACTTCAGGCGGGACACAGCATTTCGCGTATATTTTTTTATCACGCCGGTGTACTTAACGCCTCAAGCCTGGCGGTGACGCCACAGGATGAACTGGATATTACCGAGCAATGGTCAAAGCTATCCCGAAACCATGATGTTGAACTGGCGGTTTGCATAGCAGCTGCGCTCAAACGCGGGATTGTGAACAAGGAAGAGGCCACAAGGTATGAGCTTGGCCAATTTAATTTACATCCCGCGTTCGAGCTGGTCGGCCTGGGACAGTGGGTGGATGCAATGATTAGCGCTGATCGCGTGGTGGTATTCGGGAAATGAGCATTTCCCGTCAAATACTCTATATACAGCGCAAATCTCCTTTAGCCGGTAGTGAGGCATTTGAATCTGTTGAAGGCATTCTGATGGCCGGTGTATTTGATCAGTCGGTATCTGTCCTGTTTATGGACGAAGGTGTGTATCAGCTTAGCGAGATGGATACACAAAGCCTTGGGTTACGAAACGTAAACAAGTTGTGCGCATCGCTTGGCCTGTATGAGATAAACAAACTCTACGTTTCGAAAGAGTCTCTGGAGCAAAGAGGCCTCTCACTGCAACAATTATCGTTGCAGGTAATAGCCCTTCCCACGAATGAGATCAGCGGGTTAATCTCACAACATGACATTGTGATTTCCAGCTAATGTCGACGCTACATATTCTTAACAAATCAAATTCCGACGCCACGACGGTACAGAGCTGTTGTAATGCGATGGGCAAGGGAGACGCGCTTCTTCTGATAGAGGACGGTGTCTACAATGCAACTGGCTCTCAGAATTCCAGCATCGTTGAAAAATTAGCCTCGGGAGCAAATATCTACATCCGTGTCCAGGATATAAAAGCACGAGGTCTTGAAACACAGATTTTATCGGGATTTACCCCCGTAGATGACTCCGGGTGGGTGGACTTATGTGTTGCCCACCAACCAATAGTGAGTTGGTATTAAATGGCTGTAGCAAGGGATTCACAAGGGTACATGCTTGACCTGAGCGCATGGGACGAAGAGACGGCGATGCATCTGGCCAAGGAATCCGGGATAGATCTGGATGCCAGCCATTGGGAAATTATTTACGCCGTGCGTGATTTTTATCAAAGGTTTGATAGCGCTCCCGCCACGCGTGCATTAATTAAGTGGCTAGCTCTGGAGTTAGGCAAGGATAAGGGCAACAGTTTGTATGTGATGGAGCTATTTCCGAATGGTGCAGCCAAGCTCATTGCCAAAATTGCGGGCCTGCCTCGCCCGACTAACTGCATCTAGGTTAAAGCTGGTCGCGTAAATCCAGCTGCGTTTGGTTACCCATATACTTTCTAAGCACGTCCGGAATATGTATTCGCCCCTCACCGTCCTGATAATTTTCCATAACGGCGACGAGCGCCCGTCCTACTGCCACCCCTGAGCCGTTGATGGTGTGTACAAATTCAGTTTGCCTGGTTCCGGCCTGTCTAAAGCGGGCCATTAGGCGACGAGCCTGGAAATCCTGGAAATTACTACAGGATGAGATTTCGCGATAACAGGACTGACCCGGCAGCCATACTTCAAGGTCGAGAGTCTTGGCTGAAGAAAACCCTAAATCTCCCCCGCAGAGCAGCATTCGCCGAAAAGGAAGTTCCAGACCCTTTAAAATAGCTTCCGCATGGCTGGTTAACTCCTCAAGCGCATTCCAGGATTCATCCGGATGTACTAATTGCACTAATTCGACTTTTTCAAACTGGTGTTGCCGTATCATTCCGCGGGTGTCCCGACCGTAGCTACCTGCTTCGCTCCTAAAGCAGGGTGAATGACAAACATGTCGAACGGGAAGCACGTCTGCATCAATAATGCGATCTCTATACAAATTGGTAACGGGAACTTCCGCAGTAGGAATAAGGTACAACTCTCGCTCTCCCGCAATCCTGAATTGATCATCCGCAAATTTGGGTAACTGACCGGTTCCAAATAATGCTTCCGGTCCTACCAGGTAGGGTACATACACTTCCCGATATTGGTGTTTCTCGATATGCGTATCGAGCATGTACTGAACAAGTGCGCGTTGCAGACGCGCAAGATGATGGTGTACTACTACAAAACGTGCACCGGACATCCTTGCGGCCACATCAAAATCAAGCGCCCCTTCTGCACCAAGATCCACATGGTCTTTTGGGGTGAAATTAAATTCCGGCAAAGATCCCCAGCGTTGTAGTTCAACGTTGTCTTCGTCCAGTTTTCCAGGAGGAACGTCAGAATGCGGGATGTTCGGTATACGGCTTAAAAAGCCTGAAAGTTCATCCTGAAGTAAGGAAAACTTTTCCTTTGCTGCTTCCAGTTGCTCACCCAAATTCCCTACATCGGCGATTAATGGAGCAATGTCTTTTCCCGACGCCTTTGCTTTTCCGATTTCCTTTGAACGGATATTTCTTGCGTTCTGCAATGATTCGGTAAGTTCCTGGAGTTCCCTGCGTTGGATATCCAGCGCCTGGAATTGCTCTGTGTCCAGCTCAAAGCGCTTAACCCGCAATTGTTCGCGAACTGCTGCAGGATCAGCCCGTAATATCTTAGAGTCCAACATTGAATAATCCCGACTTAATCACCAGAAATGCGGAAAGCATCGATCTATACCCCAACCGCTTGATTAACCCGCCTAATAAATTGCCTCGGCCATTCGTAAACCAAGCCACGCAGCAAAAAGACACATTACCGTGGTTCCGCCAGCGTACAGTATAGCGCTGAATATCCGGCTTTGCTCAAAGAGATTAATCGTCTCAATCGAAAATGTAGAAAAAGTAGTGAACGCTCCAAGAAATCCAATCACCAGCAGCGCGCGACCATAGCTCTCAAACCAGGGTTGATTGACACTGGCCCCAATCAGGCAACCGATAGCAAAACATCCCACAACATTTATTCCGAAGGTACCCCATGGATATCCCGCGTCAAGCCAGAGATGAGCCAATCGTTGAAGTAAAAACCTGCTGGCAGCACCTAGTGCACCACCGAGGGCTACCCATCCAAGATTAACCAGCATGCGAATCTCTCACTCGTTATTTTACCTGCTTATCCATTGCATTCAGTTTACGCAACTTTTCCTTAATCCTGATCTCAAGACCTTGCTCAACAGGCTTATAATATTGCTCTGGTGACAGCGCATCAGGAAAGTAATTTTCACCCGCAGCGTATGCTTCCGGCTCGTCATGTGCATAACGATAACCCTCCCCATGCCCAATCTGTTTCATCAGAGCGGTAGGCGCATTCCGGAATCGTTGTGGAACCGGTAATGTACCACTTTCCCTTACGTGGGACATGGCACGGCAAAATGCCAGGTAACTTGCGTTGCTTTTAGGAGCGCACGCCAGATAGATGACTGCCTGGGCCAATGCAAGTTCGGCTTCTGCTGCGCCGAGCCTTTTTAGTACATCCCAGGCATTTAGACATAACTCAAGCGCTCTGGGGTCTGCATTGCCAATATCTTCGCTGGCCATTCTTACCAGGCGACGGGCAATGTAAAAGGGATCACAACCTCCGTCCAGCATGCGACACATCCAGTACAAGGCTGCATCAGGTGAGCTGCCCCTTACCGCTTTGTGCAGGACAGATATATAATCATAAAACGCATCTCCTCCTTTATCAAACCGTTGGTATCTATCCCCGGATACCTGCCGTAATAGAATCTCATCAATTTCGCCATTGGGCTCAGATAACTGGGAACACAGTTCCAGAAGATTAAGTAATCGTCGCGCATCACCATCTGCAAGGGAGAGTAAAAGCGCTCGTGCAGCTTCAGATAGTCGCACGTTAATATTTTTTAGCCCTCGGGCATCCGTAAGTGCTCTGTCTACAACTGCATTCAGATCGTCTTTGCCTAACTCATTAAGTACGTACACCCGTGTTCGGGACAGGAGCGCATTATTCACTTCAAATGAGGGGTTTTCCGTGGTTGCACCAATAAATACTATCGTACCGTTCTCCACATGGGGCAAAAATGCATCTTGCTGAGACTTGTTAAAACGATGCACTTCGTCTACGAATATAATTGTCGTACGTCCCGAATGGTTCGCAATCTCAGCCTGCTGCACAGCTGCACGAATATCCTTAACCCCTGATAAAACAGCGGATACAGATATCAGGTCGGTATCAGAACTGCGGGCAATAATTTCAGCCAGCGTAGTTTTTCCGGTTCCGGGCGGTCCCCACAACAGCATCGAGTGCAACTGCCCGCTCTCAATCAGTAAACGCAGAGGTTTCCCCGGGCCGAGCAGATGCGATTGACCACAGATTTCATCAAGCGACCGGGGCCGCAATCGCACCGCCAACGGAGCATGTGACAAAGCGGTTGTGTCTTCAGGAAGCAGGGATTTCTGCATTGCCAAGCACGTCTATACCAACCGGGATATCAAATTCAAACTCACTTGCGGGAAACTTATGGTTTAGAGTCTGCTGAAAAAATTCAACTCTGGTTAACTGTCCCAGCGCGTCTCTAATTTCAATCGAATTTGGAACGTTATTGTGAAAAAAGAACTTTATCTCTGCAAATAGCGAGTCTGTCTGTCTCGGGCTGAGAGAAAAAACTGTAGTTTCTACAGGATCATCCGGAAGTTGGGCCATAAGAACTACTTCAAACAGTTTACCTACGTCTTCTGGATCTCCTGCCAACAATAAGGCAGGTGTGCCTTTAAGCGCGTTTGTGGTCTCGCGAATCTGCACTTGTTCCAGGTCGGGGTCATAAATATACAGGCGACTGCCAGAAGTAACTATAAGCTGTGGATAGGGATCGCTAATCTGCCATTTAAATTTGAGCGGCCTCTCAACGGATATTGAACCAGAAGAGCTTTGTAGTTCCTGTGCTGAACTGCCATAAACTACCTGTTTGAATCTAGCGCTAAATGACTGAATCTGTGTAAGCTGGGTTTTCAACTGCCCCGCCGCAACAGAATCAGCTGCTACTTTTCCATCGAAACCTGCGATCAGCATGCTAATCAGCGCGAGCGCGATCATCCTATTCATGATTGGGTGCAAGGACCTCTCGACTTCCATTAGACAACATTTCGCTCACAAGCCCTGCATTTTCCATGGATTCAATAATACGGGCTGCACGGTTATAGCCAATTCTCAATTTACGTTGTACCGCTGATATGGAGGCGCGTCGGGACTGTAAAACAAACTCAACAGCTTCATCATAAAGTGCATCCGTTTCTTCAGCGCCATTTCCGGCGCCACTCAAACTAAATTCCTGTCCAGGAACCAGTTCAGGGGAGAGAACTGCCTCCAGATAGCGCGTTTCTGCTCTAGATTTCCAATCTTCTACCACTCTGTGAACCTCGTCATCGGATACAAATGCTCCGTGTACCCTTACTGGTAGCGAAGTGCCGGGTGGTAAATACAACATATCTCCGTGCCCCAGCAACTGCTCAGCGCCTCCCTGATCCAGTATGGTTCGTGAATCTATTTTGGACGAAACCTGAAAACTCAGCCGCGTAGGAATATTGGCCTTAATCAAACCGGTGATAACGTCTACACTGGGTCTTTGTGTTGCCAACACCAAATGGATTCCTGCTGCTCTCGCTTTTTGGGCAATTCTAGCGATCAATTGTTCAACTTTTTTGCCCACAATCATCATCATGTCTGCAAATTCATCGATGACAACAACTATCAGGGGTACTTCGTCCAGCATAGGCGCTGGTTCATCTGAATCTACCGGCCACAGTGGATCTTCGATGGGGGTTCCAGCTTTAGCAGCCTCCTTGATACGTTTGTTATAACCGGCAAGACTTCTTACACCAAAACTTGCCATGAGCCGATAACGCCTTTCCATTTCCGCAACACACCACTGCAGGGCCTTTGCTGCATCTTTCATATCGGTAACTACCGGAGTGAGCAAATGCGGAATGCCTTCATAAATTGCCAGCTCCAGCATTTTTGGGTCAACAAGAATAAGCCGAACCTGCTCCGGGCTGGCTTTATAAAGGATGCTGAGCAACATGGCATTTATCCCTACAGATTTACCTGAACCCGTGGTCCCTGCAATCAACATATGGGGTGTTTTGGCCACATCCAGCAAAACTGTTTCCCCGGCTATATCCTTACCCAAAACCAATGTTAGCGGCGAAATGGCTTCCTGATACGAGGGTGACAATAACAGTTCACGCAAGCGCACGGTTTCCCGGTTCTCATTTGGTATCTCGATACCCACGACCGGTTTTCCAGGTATTACCTCTACTACGCGCACGCTGGTTACAGACAGTGAGCGGGCCAGATCTTTCACCAGCGCAGTTATCCTGCTCACTTTTACACCTGCAGCCGGGCTAATCTCGAATCTGGTAATGACCGGCCCGGGCAATACCGCTACTACTTCTACATCTATGCCAAAATCTTTTAGTTTCAGTTCCAGCAATCGGGACATCGCTTCGAGTGAATCTTCAGAATAGGCTAGTTCATGACGTTCGCTGGAATAATCGAGCAAATCCAGATCGGGTAACTCGCCTATCGTACCCGTATTAAACAAGCGCTTCTGGGAAGTAACTGCCTTACTGCGCTTGTCCCCGGTTTCGGAAACCTTTATTTCCGGCGCTGTACGGTTTGCGCGTTTTTCTCTTTCAGCAGAAATTGCTGTTTTGCGAATGGCCGAGCGCTCAAGCAGATCTTTCTGACGATCCCGCCGCGCACGGAACTGCTCATAAATGCGTAACACATACGCTATGCAACTTGCTGTAGAGGCGTAAACTATTCGACCAATGCGCTCGGTAACTCTTAACCAGGAAAATTCTGCAGTGAGTTGCACACCGAACAGCACACTCAAAAGCGCTATTAAGGAAAGTCCTATCCAGTTAAAGGCATCCATTCCCAGACTTACCACCCAACGTCCGATAATACCTCCAGCGCCGGCAGCGAGATTAGCTGCTTCAGATTGGGGATTTACATGCAGGCTGGCCAGAATGCTTATGCCCACCATAAACAATATCCACCCGGAAACTGCGATCAGGCTGGCATTCCAGTTCCATTCAACGTCATCCCGTTTGAATATTCGGTAACCTCCAACGACAAGGGCCAGCGGGATACAGTATGCAATCCAGCCGAACAGGGTAAAGCTGATGTCTGATACCCAGGCACCTGCAATACCCACCAGATTATGCACTTCTGAGTTGGATCCTGTGTACGTCCAGGCCGGGTCGATACGTGAGTAGGATACAAGGGCGAGAAACACAAATATCGCAACCGCGACCATCCCAATCAGACATGCTTCTCTAACAGCACCAAGGACCGTCTTATTCTTCACCACTACTCCTGGACTAATTGTGTTGCGGCAGTGTAGCTGCAATTTGTTCGCACAACAATTTTGTTTTATTTCAGTGTGTTACTGGGTTTTTAATGAAATCCATGTATGATTTGGTTTTTGTGCTTCTTCGCGTATTATACAAGTATTCCGGGCCTGCTTAATATACGGGAATAAATTTCCTCAAGGCACTCTTTTGTCCTGCAGCAGCCCGTACTCAATTGGTAGAATTGGAATCAGTAATGACAGACCACACTAAACACCAAAAACTCATCGTGCTTGGTTCAGGACCTGCCGGATATACGGCCGCGTTGTATGCCGCGAGGGCAAATTTGGTGCCCCTGCTGATATCCGGTATAGAAGTGGGCGGCCAGCTTACTACCACCACCGAAGTAGAAAACTGGCCTGGAGGTTCGGCAGATTTGCAAGGTCCCGAATTAATGTTACAAATGCTGGAACACGTACAGCGCTTTGATATGCACATTGCCAACGATCATATCCACACCGCACAAGTTAACCAGAAACCCATTCGCCTGATAGGTGATGCAGGGGTGTATACATGTGATTCGCTGGTAATAGCCACCGGAGCTACCGCACAATACCTGGGATTGCCATCTGAGGAAAAATTCAAAGGCCGTGGTGTTAGCGCGTGTGCTACCTGTGACGGATTTTTTTATCGCAATCAGACAGTGGCAGTGGTAGGCGGTGGTAACACAGCTGCCGAAGAAGCATTGTACTTATCTAACATTTGCGAAAAAATCTATCTCATTCACCGCCGTGATAGCCTGCGGGCGGAGCGTATTTTACAGGACCGCCTATTTGCCAGGGACAATATTGAAATCCTTTGGGACCATACGCTTCAGGAAGTTTTGGGTGATGCCAGCGGGGTTACAGGTATGCGAATTGTCAGTACCAAAACTTCTGATGTCCGGGATCTGGAGCTCAGTGGCGTGTTCATAGCTATTGGACACATACCCAATACCGGAATATTTAGTGATCAAATGGATATGCAAGGTGGGTACATTCAAATTCAGGGCGGCTCGGAAGGAAACGCTACCGAGACAAGCATCCCGGGTGTTTTTGCTGCAGGTGATGTTGCTGATCAGGTGTATCGACAGGCAATAACCTCTGCAGGATTTGGATGCATGGCGGCATTGGATGCGGAAAAATATCTTGATGCTCTTGATTAGAATATCCTTATACCCCCACCATAATTAACCGTGTACCACAGTGGGCAAAGAGATTACTTACATTGGTAGTGACGATCAGGAGTTTCCCGATGTATCCTGCGCGTTGTCTAATCCGAACGGTTTGTTGGCATTTGGCGGAAGCTTAAGTGCTTCACGACTCATTGACGCCTACCAGCGTGGTATATTTCCGTGGTTCAATTCAGATGATAACTATGTACACTGGTGGTCCCCTGATCCACGGGCGGTGCTGTTCCCTAACGATTTACATGTGTCACGCTCATTAGAAAAATTATTGAAACAAAATAAATACCATGTGAAATTTGACACTGATTTCAATCATGTAATTCAACAATGCGCCAAACCACGAAAAAATGACTCTGGCACATGGATTACCGCGTCGATGCAAGAGGCATATATATCCCTGTTTCAAACGGGCCTGGCCCACTCTATTGAAGTGTGGGATAAAAGCGGTCGCCTGGCTGGAGGCTTGTATGGCGTGTCCCTTGGAAGAATGTTTTTTGGCGAATCCATGTTTAGCGTGCAAGCCAATACCTCAAAGATTGCCCTCGTTACTTTGCTTCGCCACCTGAAAAAGCTGGATTTTATCGGTCTGGATTGTCAAATGATGACGCCGCACCTGGCAAGCCTGGGAGCAAGGAATGTGCCACGCAGGGAATTTGTAGATCTTCTTAAGGGTAGTAATCGTTTCCAAAGTATTATTGGAGCATGGTTGCTCGAAGGAGAAGGGGCAAACAATTAAAGAAAAACCGAAATTTTTGATTACCAGCCCACACCCGTGTAGCTATCTGGAAGAAAAACTCGCACAAACCGTATTTCTTGCTCCAGATAGCCTACCTTCACACTCAGATTATTCCGTTTTGGTACAAAATGGGTTTCGTAGGAGTGGCGAACACATTTACAGGCCTAACTGCGAAAGTTGCAATGCCTGCATATCAGTGCGCGTACGTGTAGGTGATTTTAATTTTAAGCGACGTCGATTCTCCCGAATTTTGAAAAAAAACGCAGATCTGCGCGTGACTCACCAACATGAGGCAGACCTTCCCGACCTTTATGGTCTGTACGAAAAATACATCGAGGTCCGGCACAGGGACGGCGACATGTTCCCAAGCACCCCCCAACAATACACATCTTTTTTGCGGCACAACCTGGGCAATTGCGAATACCTGGTTTTCTCCCTTGGAGATACACCTGTTGCGGTTGCTGTCACGGATTATCTTAGCGATGGGATGGCGTCGGTATACACATTTTTCGATTGTGATCTAAAAAACCGTAGCCTTGGATCCATGGCAATTTTGTATCAGATACAACATTGCCAGCAACTGGGATTGCCCTTTCTCTATCTTGGATACTGGATTAAGGAATGTCGGAAAATGAACTATAAAAAGGAATTTCAACCCCTGGAATATTACATTGGTGACCGTTGGCTAAAAGACCAAAATTGAGGGTAGCTATTAATGTTCAGGGTTTTTGCTTTTAGGCAATGCTTACGGCACAATGCAGCTCGATTTTTACAAGGGTTTTCACAACACTATACGTATGGCAAAAGAAGAGCAGATTGAAATGGATGGGACGGTCATAGACACGCTTCCCAATACCATGTTTAGAGTGGAACTGGAAAACGGTCATATAGTTACCGCGCATATTTCCGGAAAAATGCGCAAGAATTACATTCGCATCCTAACCGGAGACACTGTAAAGGTAGAACTTACACCCTATGATCTGAGCAAAGGCAGAATCACTTTCAGGGAGCGCTAGCTTCCGATATTCAATTTACCGGAAAGCGCAGCGTTCTTTCAGGCAACAGTCGTTGCAGTAGACTCTATCTCCAGTACGAGTTCGTCATTCTCAACGGTCACCACCACCGTACCGCCGTGTTTGGCCAGTTCACCGAACAGTATATCGTCCGCAAGTGGCCGTTTTATATTATCCTGTATCAGTCTTTGCATGGGTCGTGCGCCCATTTTTTCATCATATCCTCTCGTAGCGATCCAACTAACTGCTGCTTTTTGAACATCCAGAAAAACCTTCTTTTCATCCAGTTGTGCCTGTAGTTCGGTAAGAAACTTGTCAACCACAGTTTCTATTACCTCAACTCCCAGGGACTTGAACGGCACTATAGCATCCAGTCTGTTTCTAAATTCCGGCGTAAAGAGTTTTTTAAGGCTCTCCATTCCATCCGAACTGTGGTCCTGTTCTGAAAAACCCACCGATCTACGGCTCATTTCCTGAGCCCCGGCGTTAGTTGTCATTATCAACACTACATTACGAAATATCGCTTTACGACCATTGTTGTCGGTGAGCACACCATGATCCATAACCTGCAACAAAAGATTAAAGACTTCCGGATGCGCTTTTTCGATCTCATCCAGTAAAACTACACAGTGTGGATGTTTGGTAACTGCTTCTGTGAGCAAGCCGCCCTGATCGTAACCAACATATCCCGGGGGTGCTCCGATCAACCGGGATACCGTATGCCTCTCCATATACTCCGACATATCAAAACGCAGGAGCTCGACCCCCAGAATATTTGCCAGTTGTTTACTCACTTCGGTTTTGCCGACGCCGGTAGGACCGCTAAACAGGAAAGAGCCAATGGGCTTCTCTTCAGACTTAAGTCCGGCGCGAGAGAGTTTAATAGCAGAGGCCAGGGTATTAATCGCCGTATCCTGCCCAAACACAACTAATTTCAGTTTCCCATCAAGATCTCTCAGTGCTTCCTTGTCAGAAACGGAGACCCGGGAGGAAGGTATTCGAGCTATTTTTGAAATCACCTGTTCTATGTCACTTGCTCCAACAGACTTTTTGCGTTTTGCTGGTGGCAGCAATTGTTGCGCTGCCCCCGCTTCATCAATAACGTCTATTGCCTTATCAGGCATAAACCTGTCGGTGATATACCGCTGCGCCAGCTCAGCTGCAGTACGCAATGCCTTGTCGGTGTAGCGTGTATTGTAGTGATCTTCAAAACGGGATTTTAAGCCCTTAAGTATCTGATACGTATCGTCTACGCCTGGCTCAATTATGTCCACCTTCTGAAAGCGTCGCGACAGAGCACGATCCTTATCAAAAATACCACGGTATTCCTGGTAGGTCGTTGATCCCATACAACTAATTTGTCCAGAGGTTAGCAGAGGTTTTAACAGGTTGGACGCATCCATCACGCCACCGGATGCAGCACCAGCTCCGATGATGGTGTGAATTTCATCTATGAACAATATGCTGTCGTCTTTTTCTACCAGCTCAGCCAGCAAAGCTTTAAAGCGCTTCTCAAAATCGCCTCTATACTTGGTTCCTGCCAGCAGCGCACCGAGGTCCAGGGAATAGACAAGGGCCTGACCCACCACCTCGGGCACTTCACCATCAACAATCCGTTTGGCAAGGCCCTCGGCGATAGCTGTTTTACCAACGCCGGATTCACCAACCAATAGCGGGTTATTCTTACGCCGCCGACACAAAATCTGAATCACCCGTTCAAGTTCGTCATTACGGCCTACCAGGGGATCTATCTGCCCTGCCCGCGCCAGGTCATTGAGATTGCTTGCGTACAATTCAAGCGCACTTTTTTGTGCCGGTTCGCCATGTAATCCTTCCTCATCACCCTGTTCCCGGTGTGCAGTATCTTCATCTCCGGCACCAGCAATCTTGGAAATTCCGTGAGAAATGTAATTAACGATATCAATACGGACAATGTTCTGTTGTTTTAGAAGATAGACCGACTGGCTTTCCTGTTCACTGAATATAGCGACCAGTACGTTGGCCCCTGTTACTTCTTTGCGACCGGAAGATTGCACGTGAAAAACAGCTCGTTGAAGTACCCGTTGAAAACCAAGCGTAGGGCTGGTTTCCCTGTCAATATCACCGGCGGGTATCAGGGGTGTAGTGGATTCGACGAAGGATTCCAGTTCTTTACGCAAAAGTTGCACGTCAGCTCCCACAGCATTCAGCACTTCAACTGCCATGGCATTGTCCAATAACGAGAGCAATAAATGTTCCACCGTCATAAATTCATGCCGATTAGCCCGGGCATCCTTGAATGCCATATTTAGTGTTACTTCCAATTCTTTGCTGAGCATTACTCTACCTAATCGGTCATTTCTATTTTAGACATCAACGGATGCTGATTCTCACGGGCATATTCATTTACCTGATCGGATTTTGTTTCTGCGATATCCTGAGGATAAATTCCTGCTACACCGCTACCCGTAGTATGCACTGCAAGCATAACCTGAGTCGCCTTTTCTCGGGACATTAGAAAAAAGTTTTCCAATATATGAACGACAAATTCCATAGGTGTGTAGTCATCGTTTAACAGCAAAACCTTGTACATTGGAGGCTTTTTAAGTTTTGGCTTTGCTGGCGCCTCAATGACATTATCCGAAACATCTCTGTCAAAATCATCATTGTCATCGCCGGATTGCATTCTGGAAATCATTTTTAGCGTCAATTCTTCTACTCTGGAGACCATTGTTACTATGATAACGTCCTTGTTGCGGGCTGTCTGCGGTCAAAACCAGCACTTTCGCTGGCTCACACGCCGCATTATGCCTACGTTCAAGGCTTGACTCTGTGACAAAGAACGTAGAGAGTGCTGATATACGTGAAAATTCCGTAAAAGAGGTTCTTTGCGAACCCGGAGGAAATTCACGAAAGGGAGGTACATTCGCAGTGGCTACTGGAAAAGTTAAGTGGTTTAACAATGCCAAGGGGTATGGATTCATACTGCGCGACGGAAGCGAGGAAGATCTTTTCGCACATTTCTCATCCATTCAGATGGATGGGTATCGAACGCTAAAAGCCGGACAGGCTGTAGAGTTTGAAGTTACAGATGGCCCAAAGGGCCTGTGTGCAGTCAATATTCAGGCTCTTGATAATGAGGAGCAGGATGCCGAGTCGGAAGATTCGGCCGATATCGATAACATTTCCGTAAATATGCAGAATATCGATGAAGATGGTGAATCCAGCGAGCATATTGAAGAAATTACGATAGAAGACGTGCCCGAAGCACTAAATGAAGTAGGCTAAGCTGATACAAGAGCCGGGATTGTTCGCCTGTAAAAAGCAAGCAACCCGGATTGCCGACATCCTAAACGCACCCTGTCATTAGATGATGATGGAGCGGGTGCGTTTAGCCCGTCAAACCTACATATGACTGATCATGGCATCACCAAACCCGGAGCAGCTTAACAAGGTCGCGCCCTCCATCTGCCGGTCAAAATCATAAGTTACCGTCTTGGCACTAATTGCGCCTTCCATACCCTGAATAACCAGGTCGGCTGCTTCAGTCCACGCCATATGCCGTAACATCATCTCAGCGGACAGTATAAGGGAACCCGGATTAACCTTGTCCTGCCCGGCATATTTTGGCGCTGTACCGTGAGTTGCTTCAAACAACGCGATTCCGTCACCAATATTTGCACCCGGTGCTATTCCAATTCCACCTACCTGTGCGGCGAGTGCGTCTGAAATATAATCTCCGTTCAGGTTCATGGTGGCGAGAACGTCATATTCATCTGGCCGCGTAAGAATCTGTTGCAACATGGCATCTGCTATCACGTCCTTGATTATGATCTGCTTGCCGGTTTTGGGGTTTTTCATGGTCATCCAGGGACCGCCATCCAACAACTCGGCACCAAATTCCTCTGCCGCAAGTTCATAACCCCAATCCTTAAATGCACCTTCGGTAAATTTCATAATATTCCCTTTGTGCACAAGGGTCAGAGAATCCCGATCGTTATCCAGAATGTATTGAATGGCCTGTCTCAGTAAACGCTTTGAACCTTCCTCGGAAATTGGCTTGATGCCTATCCCAACGTTTTGCGGAAAGCGAATACCTGTTACACCCATTTCATTTCGCAAAAACGCGACCACCTTGTCGGCGCCTTCACTGCCAGCTTCCCATTCCACACCGGCATAGATGTCTTCAGTATTCTCACGAAAAATTACCATGTCCGTCTTACCGGGTTCTTTTACAGGGCTTGGTACCCCGGTAAACCAGCGTACTGGTCGCAGGCAGACGTACAGATCAAGATGTTGACGAAGCGCCACGTTAAGCGAGCGAATACCGCCGCCAACCGGGGTCGTCATTGGTCCCTTGATACCAACAATAAACTCACGCATTGCCTCGAGGGTTTCCTCCGGCAACCATTGGTCTTCGCCGTACACTTCCAGAGACTTTTCACCAGAAAAAATCTCCATCCATTTTATCGATCTTTGATTGTCATAGGCTTTTGCAACCGCTGCATCAATCACTTTTATCATCACAGGAGTGATATCGACACCAATGCCATCCCCAATGATGTAGGGGATAATTGGATTGGCGGGAACATTGAGTGAACTGTCTGAATTTACGGTGATTTTCTCACCATCGTTAGGCACATTGATGTGCTGATAAGCCATATTTAATTCCTTATGGGGTTACTTTGGGATTGAAATAAAAGTGTCTGTATAAAAGTCTGGACGAAAACGATAATAATAACACTACTCCGACCAGTGTTTCATCCGTTGCGCATCAGAGCGGCGAGGCACTAACCATTCCTCACTCTTGGCAGTGTGTTCTTTTTTCCAGATTACCGCTTCGGTTTTGAGAAAATCCATAATGAACTCACAGGCCTCGAATGCTTCCCGCCGGTGCGCGGCCGCTGTTAATACCAGTACAATCTGGTCCCCGGGATACAAACGACCTACTCTGTGGATAATTCGCACCGCCGGTATTTCCCAGCGCTCTTTTACCGCATTCACGATAGTTTCAATGCTGGCTTCGGTCATTCCCGGGTAGTGTTCCACGGTTAGCCCTTTCGAGCCAAGTGATTGCATATTATCCCTGACCAAACCGACAAAACTAGCCACCGCGCCTGGCGGAGAATTCATACCTGAGCACAGAGCCTCGTATTCGGTGCTGAGATCAAAATCTTGTGTCTGGATATTTATGTGAATTATCTTTCAGCCTCCCGTTACCTGAGGGAGAAAGGCTACTTCATCACCTTCACTTAATTTCTCAATATATTCTACAACACTTTGATTTACAGCTATTTTATACAGTTTTTCTTGCATTCCATTCCAACAGGACTGACCCAGATACTGTTCCAGCTGCGCAAGCAATTCCGCCTGACCTGCACCAGGCTCCAGCACCAGTTCCACCTCCGTTTTACCAACCAGCTCACGGATGGATGCGAAAAAAAGTACCCTTACCTTCACTGCACCACCTTTGATTTTTAACCCAATTGGAATAATTCATTCTTCGGCCTTGCACCCTCTGGCTATGAACGGTTTTCGTCTCGTGCCCAGTCACCGGATTTACCGCCCGTTTTACTGATGAGTTTCAGGTCTGTGATACACATATCCTTATCAATTGCCTTACACATATCATATATCGTAAGACTTGCAATGGATGCGCCGGTTAAAGCTTCCATTTCCACACCGGTTTTACCGCTCACCTTTGCTTCTGCAATTACCATTAGCTTATCAGGGGATACTTTTTCAAATTCCACACTCACTTTGTTTAACGCTAATGGATGGCACAGGGGTATTAGCTCAGAACACTTTTTGGCAGCCTGGATACCGGCAACCCTTGCTACCGCCAGCACATCCCCTTTTGTCAATCTACCTTCGAAAATCTGTTGCATGGTATGTGTGGACATTTTTATGACTGCGCTTGCGCGCGCTACCCGGCTGGACGCCACTTTATCGCTTATATCTACCATTGAGGCCTCGCCTGCTGTATTGAGGTGTGTAAGTTGAACCATTTCCTGCCTCCGGAGGTCGCCAGCCCAGCAATATACTCTTAAGCTGGTTACAATACCTTTATTGTAGTGCGCTATCTAATGTAGATCGTGAATTGTGTATGGATAAGCAGGTTAAAGTTATTGTAGGTATGTCTGGAGGCGTAGACTCATCCGTTGCAGCCTCAATTCTGCTTGAACAGGGTTATGCGGTAGAAGGCCTGTTCATGAAAAACTGGGAAGAGGATGACGGTACCGAGTTCTGTTCCGCAAAAGAAGACCTGGAAGATGCAGGTAAAATTTGTCACCAGCTTGGAATCGACCTGCACACCGCAAATTTTGCGGCAGAATACTGGGATAATGTGTTTGAAGAATTCCTTTCCGAATATGCCGCAGGACGTACCCCAAACCCGGACGTGCTGTGCAACAGGGAGATAAAGTTTAACCTTTTTGTGGCCCATGCATCGCGCCTTGGTGCTGATTATATCGCTACCGGACATTATGTACGGGGTGTACACAAGCCTGACGGGGCTTTTGAACTGCTGACTGGTGTCGATGCTAACAAGGACCAATCCTACTTTTTGCAGGATGTACCCCTGGGTCAATTGGCAAAGTGTCTGTTTCCGCTGGGAGATCTCACCAAACCCGAAGTTCGTGCCATCGCAGAAAAGCACGGATTTGAAAACCACCAAAAAAAGGACAGTACCGGCATCTGTTTCATTGGGGAGAGACGATTTCGAGACTTTCTGAATACTTACCTCCCTGCAAATCCGGGCGAAATTTTCTCCGTTTCCGGTGACAGACTTGGCGAGCACATGGGGCTGGCGTTTTATACCCTGGGGCAACGCCAGGGTCTGGGAATAGGAGGCGCAGCCGGATTTGCTGACGCGCCCTGGTATGTTGTGTCCAAAAACCTTGAAGCCAACAAACTGATAGTGACCCAAAATCAGGATTTGCTTGATGCACATGCACTAACATGTTCCGCATTTAACTGGCTGCTAGATCCTGCACCCGCTTTACCCCTTACATGTTCGGCCAGGATCCGGTATCGACAGGGATCCCAGGCCTGTATCGTTTCGCAGATTTCCGATGGCCAGTTTCACGTACAATTCCCGTCGCCACAAAGGGCAATTACGCCGGGCCAGTATGTGTGCCTGTACCAGGATGACCATTGTCTGGGCGGCGCAGTAATTGAATCTGTGTGTACCCATACACTACAAACAATTGTCTTCTGATTTGCACATGTACCCACACCATCAAAATACTGTTCAGAAGCGCGAAAACCAGAGATCCTGTGCACTTGCCGCCTTAACCCAGTCAGCAGTGCTCGTGCACCGTTGTGCAAATGCACAGGCTTGTCACCCCAATTTTGTGGGCACACTCATGAACGGTTTTATGCTCACGGACGCTGACAGCGCGGATGAGATATATGGCCCAGTGGAAAATCTGTTGCTGGGTATCAATTCTGCCGAAGCAATGCTGAGCAATTCAGACCCTGCCCTGATTCAGCCATTAAAGTATGTTGTGGAGCTCACCTCACTGGAGAACACCCTGCAGCGCAGACCGGATGTAGTCGAAACGCTTGGGCACCTGATAAAGGTGTTAAGTGCTTCCTATGCAGCACTGGAGGAAGATCAGCGGTACGCACAATTTGCTGAAATTTATACAAGGACGGTGGGAAAACTCGGTAGAAAAATTCACGTTACAGGTATGCAACAGCAACTCGAGCAGCCTGATGTAGCAAACAAGGTGCGTGCATTGTTGTTATGCGGCATTCGTTTTGCCTGGCTATGGCGACAGCTGGGTGGCAGGCGATGGCATTTGCTCGTCTATAGATCCAGAATTAGAAAAACATTGAAACAGTTGCACCAGATGCGCACTATCCACTGACTGAACGATAACTTTGGCCGCACCTGGAAAGTGCATCCACAGGAGATTTAGCCCTAAATGAATCTTGATTCCCTAACAGCACTTACGGCTCTGGATGGACGTTACCGAACCAGGGTGAGTGAGCTGGACAAATATGTTAGCGAGTATGGCTTGCTACGATACCGAACGCTGATTGAGATTCGCTGGTTTATTTATATGGCCCAAAGTGGCGAAATATCCGAGTTACCCGCTTTGACCGCGGAGGTTCGAGCGGAGCTTGAACGCCGTTGCGACACATTTAGTCTTGAAGATGCAATCGCCATCAAGAACTTCGAAGAAACTACCAACCATGATGTAAAAGCAGTTGAATACTTTGTAAAAGAAATTATATCGAATATACCCGAATTACTTCCACACGTGGAATTTGTACACTTCGCGTGTACAAGTGAAGATATAAATAATCTTGCCTATGCACTGATATTAAGAGATTCCCGTGATGAGGTGCTGCTGCCCCTGATAGAGCAGCTTTTAAGCGCAATTGGTGATTTGGCGCTAAAATTTAAAAGCACACCTATGTTAGCCCGCACACATGGACAAACGGCGTCACCAACAACGGTCGGTAAGGAACTCGCGAACTTCGTCTACCGCCTGAAACAGCAAAAACAGCTAATAGAAAGTTGCTCAATATTCGGGAAGCTTAATGGCGCCGTTGGGAACTTTAATGCCCACACCGTGGCATATCCTGATGTTGACTGGCCTTTGATAGCCGGTAAATTTGTTGAGTCCCTTGGTATCCGTGTAAACCCGCTTACAACTCAGATAGAGCCACATGATTACATCGCCGAGTACTTTCACAGCATGGTTCGCTTTAATCAGATCATGATTGATTTTAACCGCGATATATGGGGTTATATTTCTCTCGGTTACTTCTCTCAGCTTAAGGTGGCAGGAGAAACAGGTTCCTCCACCATGCCGCACAAGGTGAACCCGATAGATTTCGAAAATTCCGAAGGAAATTTGGGAATGGCAAACGCCCTGATGTCTCATATGGCAGACAAACTCATGATTTCCCGTTGGCAGAGAGATCTCTCAGATTCAACCGTGCTGCGAAATATAGGCACCTGTCTGGGTTTCGGTGTGCTTTCCTACAAATCTACGCTCAAGGGAATAACAAAGCTGCAGATCAATACTGAGCGCTTGAATGCAGATCTGGATGAAAGCTGGGAAGTATTGTCCGAAGCGATTCAGACAGTAATGCGCAAGCATGGTGTTGCACAGGCGTATGAAAAAATAAAGGCACTCACACACGGCAAAAAAATGGATGCAAGCCTGTACCAGAAAGTGCTGAAAGATCTGGATCTACCTGACGAAGCAAAGAAACTTCTGACTCACCTGACACCTGCTCAGTATACAGGTCTTGCAGAGCTTCTTACACTAAGGCATCTTTCGGATACGCAGCTTCAGGGAAGGACAGACAAATAGCTCCGGTGAGATATGCACGTGCTCATTAAAAAACTGTCCTATGCGGAAAACTCTGAACTGCTTTCAGGAATACGAGAAAAGGTGTTCGTTCTGGAGCAAGGTGTACCGAGAGCGCTCGAAATGGACGGGCAAGAACTGGAATCCAGCCACTTTTTAGCGTCTTCAAAAATCAACGGTTCTAAAATAGCACTGGGTAGTGCGCGCCTGCTTCCCACCGGACAAATTGGAAGAATGGCTGTGTTAAAAGAGTTTCGGGGACGCGGAATTGGATTTAAACTGCTCGAGTTCGCGACCGAATTTGGTTTTCGTAATGGTTTTTCAAGGGTATTTTTGCACGCGCAGAAACACGCACAGGACTTTTATGAGAAAGCAGGATACGTTGCATATGGTGATATATTCATGGAAGCGGGTATCGAGCATATTGAAATGTACAAAGACCGCAGCATGACTGAATGAGAGATGGTTGAAGCAGATTACTCATTTAGCGATTTACCGAAGGCACAAGATACAGTGCTTAAAGCCATAGCTGGAGCATCCAGAAATATACAGCTCTATGCCAGCCTTGTTGACCCGGCCCTGTTTAATTCTGAAGCCACCGTTGCGGCACTATCACACTTTGCCAGAAATTCCAGGGTCGCTTCGTTACGGATTTTGGTTGAGGATCACAAATTGTTTGCCATTCGAAATCCATTCGTTCTAGCACTGGCACATCGGCTAAGTGGGCATATAGAAATTCGCTCGGTGCCATTCGAAATTCGTAACAGCAACGATTGCTACCTTGTATCAGATCAACGTTCTCTCTGGTACATTCCAGATTGTGATGTTGTCTCAGGCTCATACCACGAGGGAGATCGCGTGAAAGCGCAAAAATATTTCGAGCTCTTCCAATATTGTTGGGAGCGCAGCAAACAACCTGAAGATTTTCGTCGACTGGCTTTTTAGGTCAGTAATTTTTGCAACTCATCATAACTGTTAGCGTTTTTATATTGCGGATACTGCTCCCGAATATTTTCAGGGGCCATGAAGAAATAACCTTCATCTGCCTGCTCAAGCATGGGAATATCATTGTAGGAGTCTCCCGCCGCAAGCACCTTGATGGTTAAGCTTTGAAATGCACTAACAGAATGCCGCTTGGGGTCAGTTTGCCGTAACCTGTATCCGACAATTTTGTCGTTTGCTATTTCCAGCTGATGACAAAGCAACATTGGATAACCTAACTGGGCCATTATCGGCATGGCAAACTCATAAAATGTGTCAGATATTATTGCTACCTGAAATCGTTTTCTGGCCCAATCGAGAAATTCCCTTGCTCCGGGCAGCGGCTTGAGATTGCCAATTACTTCCTGTATCCGGTTCAGTCCGATGTTATGTTCGGCAAGTAAGGCCAGGCGCCGGTCCATTAGTTCGGTGTATACCGGAATATCCTGTGTAGTAAGTGCCAGTGCATCAATCCCGGTCTCTGCAGCTACTCCCACCCATATTTCAGGCGCAAGCACGCCTTCCAGGTCAAGACACAAAATATTCAATAAACAACTCCTCCAGGTAATAATTTCAAATAGATACCCTTCAAACAAGGGACCGATTACCCCGCGTTCCAATGTTCCACGTGGAAACCTCACTATTTCATTGCAATATAGTCTAGTCGAATGCCGATTCCAGGCCCCTGTTACCAGTAATTGCGAGTAACTCTCTCACCCGGGCCCGATCCAGGTCAGGTGCAAACAAACTAATAAAATCGCGCATATACCTTGTAAAAAACAGGCTCTTTGTGGCAGAAATCGTGGTGATGCACGGGGGCAATAAGTGGCCAATAGTAATTTTCACCAAATCTGTATCCGCACGCGTCTGCGCAAATTCCTTATCGTGTACCACTCCAATTCCCAAACCCAGTCTCACATACGATGCAATGACCTCTGCATCACTTGCACTAAACACAATTTTTGGCTCAAGCTTTTGTTTTTTAAAGGTTTTTAACAAGCTGGATTCTTCAGAGTTATCCGATGTAAATACGATCAATGGGTATTCAGCGAGCGTGCGGAGGCTTATAGTTTCCCCATTTGTAAGCGGATGATCAGGGGGCAACAATATCAACCTTTGCCAGGAAAAGCAGTGTAAGCGCAACAGCTCGGGTACAGGCAGCACCTCACCATCCTGAACAGCAATGTCTGCCTGCCCCTGTAATAGCCGCTGTTCAACCTGTTCTGATGTCCCTTCAAACAGGGATAAGGCTACCTTTGGATATACTTCAGTAAATCTCGCCAGATAACCCGGTAAGGTGTATCTGCTGTGCGTATAAGTTGCTGCAAGGCGAAATTCGCCCTCATCTGAACGCGTGTACTCCTGAGCCAGCCTCTTAATGTTTGCTACCTGATCCAGTATATCTCCTGAGACCCTGATTATGGCCTCTCCAGCGGGCGTAATATCAATCAAATGCTTGCCACTGCGAGTGAATATTTCTACCCCAAGCTCGTCTTCCAGCAAGCGGATCTGTTTGCTGATGCCTGGTTGTGAGGTATACAGACTTTGGGCTGTGGCTGATACGTTCAGCCCATGATGCGCAACTTCCCAAACGTACTTTAATTGTTGCAACTTCATCAGGCGCTCTCCCGACCAGGACATAGCGATTATTGCAGGCAAGCAGCTATCTCACATCCCTAATTATTCATTACCCCATGCGGCACGTGCCCCGCTGGTAAATGCTCCCTTGCCAGCTCCACGTGCAGATTCTGGTCATCAAAATAGACATCTGCTGAAAAGGCACGCAAAAACTCGGTTTTTTCCATCCCCCCCAAAAACAGGCACTCGTTCAGGTGAATATCCCAGGACCGCAGCGTACGTATTACCCTTTCATGAGCGGGAGCAGAACGAGCAGTCACAAGTGCTGTCTCTATAGGTGATTGTCCTTCGCTGAACTCGCGTTGCAGGGTTTGCAAAGCGGACAAAAAATTTTTGAATGGACCACCTGCCAGTGGTTTGTTTGCCGCTGCCTGTTCCTGGCGCGCAAATTCAACCAAACCGCTACTTTGATAGATTTGCTCGGCTTCATCGGAAAATAGCACTGAATCCCCATCAAAAGCGATTTTGAGCTTCTCGGATGCATTTACACGTGATGGTGCAGCGATTAACGTGGCAGCCGCTACACCGGACTCAAGCGCATGGGCTACGTCACTGGCATGCGTGGACAAGAACAGATCACAGGCAAAAGCCTGGACATACCTGTAAGGGCTCGCACCACCGCAAAAAGCTGCCCTGACGATGTCCAGTCCATGTGCCTGAATAGAATTAAAAATCCTTAGTCCCGTGTCGGCGGAGTTGCGGGACAAAAGTATGACTTCTACTTTAGATTTATCCAGTATCTTATTGATATTAAGTATTTTTTTTACAAAGCTGAAAGCTTCACCAGCCTCAAGGGGAATTTCTTCATGCTCTATCTGATAGGCACGATACGCACTCAGCCCCTGCTCTTCGTATACCTGGTTAGACCTACGCATATCGAACAATGCGCGGGAGGAAATCGCGATAGTCAGTTTTTTATCCGACTTACTCATACCTTGCACCTAGCGACGCTGTTTAAGCATCCAGATTTGGAATCAGTTCACTCTCCAGGCGAATAATCATGTCCTTTAGCCGCAATTTGCGCTTCTTCAGCCTCTGGATCTTCATATTGTCTACATTGGGCAGCGTCTGTAAATCTTGAATAATTTCGTCCAGATCGCGATGTTCCACCCTTAGGTGCTCGAGCCAATGGACTATTTCCTTGGTATTCAGCCTATTTTCCAATTTGAATACCTGTTCACGAAGATTTTATGGAATATACCACGCTATTTTAGTGCGGTATGAGTCACATCATACGCGTGTACGTTGCATTAGTATTGTTATATGTCGGCAGTTTTCCCCATAGAAAAACGCGCTTGTGAGCGCCTCCCTGCATCAGGATTATCCCTGCGAATTTCTCTGAAGGGGCAACGTGTTAAACCCCTTTTGAAAGCACTTGATTTCAATCGAAACGGCATCGCGTTCACCAGTGATATACGCCTGAACTGCAGCCAGAAACTGAGGCTGTTGATAGCGTGTGACAATCAACGGGTGGGGCCTGTTGAGGCAGCAGTGCATAACTGCAGACGGCTAAAAGCAGGAACATTCCGGTGCGGAATACAGTTCAGGACCGATTCCCCGGATCAGCTGGACCGACAAAAGGTTTTAGAAGGCCTACAAATGCTGGAGGACGCACTACGCGACAGAGCCGGAAGATAACTCCCGGTTATTTCATTAGATTTACAGCTTCTTCTTCCAGGCTTATAAGTCTTTTAACCCAATTTTCCAGAAGCATAAATCGTTCGGGGCTGAGCGCAAATATTCTACTAACTTCTTTAAGCAAGCACTCCTCCTCCACCTCAAAAGCGCCATCCACATAACTGATTCGAAGCAAGTTTAGAATAGCGATAACACGCGAGCGATTACTGTCAAAAATCGCTTCGATGCCATTCAGATCGAGGTATTCTGACTGCGTATCGGGATTGAGCATCATCTCCCGTTTGAATTCGTCGAGCATCAGCTCCTCATTTGGGTCAAGAATCCCGTCTGACACGACAACATCATGCGCCAGACCAAGCAGGGCAACCCTTTGCTGTTCAGTGAGTCCAGATAACCACATAAGCGCGACTCAGAACAAGGTTGAAGCTGTGTCGTACATGCTGAATGCCATCACCCAGACACACAACCAGCCAAAACCTATAAAACCCTTCATTAACAGATTTTGTTCAAAAAAATCTTCTATCAGATACCACATAAAAAAATCCTGTTCGTCAGATACGTTATGCTGAACACTGTATCGAGATTAGCAGAGCCAGCAAGTGACCAGCAAGTGAATAGTACTCGGCAAATACCGGAATATGTACCCCGCCTGATTAAGTTTGACCAGCAGTTGGGCGAGCTGTGTATTGATGCGCTGGTATTAACGCCTAATAATCGCCTTGCAGATGCGCTGAGACAGGCTTTTGTCCAGTTTCAGTTAGATGCGGGCAATACAGCATGGAGAACCGCCAGAATTCACTCATTTGGTGAGTTTCTTCCCACTTATTATGCTCGTTTGCAGAATGCCTGGCCTAAAGCATTCGCTGCCCTCCCACTGAATAATGCCCAACAACGACTGGTTTGGTTAGCCAGCCTTCCTGAAGTGAAATCAGCGGATGAGCATCCGGACTGGCTCGCACTATCCAGGCTTGCCATAGATGGCTGGGCCACTCTTAACGAGTGGCACATTGATATCGAGACACATCAGTTCCAGCTGAATGATACCAGTGCTTTTTACCAGAACTGGACCCGTTTATTTAAGAAACGCCTGCGCAAAAACAACTGGATTACCCACAGTGAACTTCCAGATGCGATACGACTGGCTATGCCACGTGGCATCGAATTTCTACCTCCCGCAATCGTTTTATATGGTTTTGAGACGGAAACCCGACAACAATCAGCATTGATGAATACCCTTGAATCCAGTGGACTGGAAATTGTCCGCAAAAAAATCATAACGATCCGGGACGCAGGCAGACTGAAACACCCTAAGGACTCTTATCAACACACTGAGGATCGCTATACTCGCGTTCATCAACTGGCGGATGAGGATTCGGAACTCGCCCATGCAGCAAACTGGGCTCGTCGCTTGGTAGATAATAACCAACAAACAAATCTGCCATCCGTTGGAATCATCGTACCGGACCTGGAACTTCAACATGCCCGAATTGTACGGCAGTTTGATACGGTATTTTCCCCTTCGTCAGAAGATACTGACCCGATGTTACGCAGTTACAATATTTCCGGGGGTACGTCACTTAAACGTAGCACCGTATGTAGTGATGCACTCAGGCTTTTGCGCTGGGCAGCGACAGCCCTTCGCCCGGAAGAATTCGCAAGGCTTAGGGAATCTCCCTATCTGAATTTGTCTGGCCTGGAAAAGATAAATTTCTCAAGAAATTTTCCAATTAGCATGCCGTACACCAACCGCAAAATCGAATCCGCCGTTTTGCGGAAAATTTCTACCATTGAAGCAATAAAAAACCCTGGAGATCTCCCCCTCTCAAAATGGTCAGAGGTGTTTTTGGAAATCCTGGAAATGGCCCAGTGGCCGATTGTGGGAACATTGGAAAGCATTCATTTTCAAGCTGCCGAACGGTTTCGTCGCATTCTTGAAGAACTGAAAAATGACGTGGACATAATTGGCCCCTGTGATTTGACAAGTGCTGTAGCGCATTTGGAGTCGTTAGCGGAGCAGGTTAGGTATTCACCAGAATCCTCTGAAGTGCCCGTTCAAATCATGACCGCACTTGAAGCAGATGGTCTGAGTTTTGACTATGTTTGGCTCCTGGGTTTTCACAATCGCGCCTGGCCAGCAATCCCCACGACAAACCCCTTTATTCCAAGAAGTTTGTTACTGGAAAAGAATATACCCAGGTCAAGTTTGCAAAGCGAACTGGCCTTTGCGCAGAGATATATCGGAAATTTGCTGGATCATTGCGAAAGGGTGATATTTTCCTATGCCAGCTATTCAGGGGATGAGGAGTTTAGTGCTAGCAAACTGGTCAATGCACCAGTAACCAGAATTGGGGAAAGTGGTCCTGGATCTTTATCTCATCCGCTTGCAGAAAGCCTGTCCCTGATATTGGAAGACTACAATGATTTTCAGGCAACTGAATTTACATCGGACACAAAAACGAAGGGCGGGAGTAGTTTACTCAGAGATCAATCGAATTGCCCATTTCTTGCGCTGGCCAATTATCGTCTGAAAGCGTCAACGAAAAATCTGCAGGAAGCTTTTCCAGATGCTTCGGATCGCGGCAGCATTTTGCACAAGGTATTGGAACTATTTTTTACCAGAGTAGAAAGCCAGGAAGCGTTAACCATTTTGGCACCAGCAGAACGCACAGAAATATTAAAGGAGATAATTGATTTCTGCATTACAGAAAATTTTGCGCGGTTTCCCAAACCATTTCGCAAGAGAGAAGTGACGCGACTACTGGATCTGGCGCAAGAATGGCTAGTTGTGGAACTGCAACGTCCCCCATTTCGAGTGCTCGGCAATGAACAGGCGATGGAGTGCGATATAGCCGGTCTAAGACTGGATACCCGTATAGACCGTATTGATGTAGACGAAGTAACCGGCGAGCACATAATTATCGATTACAAGACCGGTGCGGTAAATGTAAAGGACTGGGGTGGTAGCCGTCCAAAGCAACCGCAGCTTCCCATGTACGCCCTGTTCAACAACCAAACCAAATCCTTATTCTATGCCCGTGTGAAGACCGGGGAATGCAAATATATGGGAATATCGGAAACCTATACACCTGACAATGGAAAAGGGATACAGCTGTCAGGTTTTGCAGATTTGGGCGCAGAAAACTGGAAATCCTTGCTCGGGAACTGGAGGTTCGCACTTTCTTCACTCTCAAAAGAGTTTCAGAGTGGATATGCAGAGGTACGCCCGGTTAATCGCAAGATTTGTGAGTACTGTGAATATCAGTCTCTATGCAGAATTACTGCGCAGGGAAAATTGTCTAATGAGTAAATTAATTTCTCCGCCTGACCAACACCAACGCGATATGGCACTGGACATCCACTCAAGTTTTGTAGTGCGTGCACCAGCAGGATCCGGAAAAACCACCCTGCTGGTAGCAAGATACCTGCACCTGCTTAGTGTTGTAGCAAACCCCGAGGAAATTCTTGCTATAACTTTTACCCGTAAAGCTGCCGCTGAAATGCGCGCCCGCGTAATCGAAAAGCTTATTCAGGGGGATGATAAATATAGCCTCGCAGCCAGGGCTGCAGATAAAAACAATCAATGGCAGTTGTTGGAGAACCCGAATCGACTCAAGATACAAACTATCGATAGTTTTAATTCTACTCTGGCAAACAGCTTTCCATTGCAGAGTCAGTTGTCCCCGGACCTGAATGTAAGCGATTCCAGCCAACAGCTTTACGAACTGGCAGTGCAACGCCTGTTCGATAAGCTGTACACAAGAAGTGATAAAAGCGAGCTCTTTCAAGCTCAAACCGAAATCATTGCTGATCTGTTGGCAATACTTGGCAATGACTTTTCTCGGGCAGGCCGAATGCTCGTAAAAATGATGTCCAAAAGAGACCAGTGGCTGGAACATACGGCGCATATTCTAACAAATGTACTCTCCTCCGGACTTACCGAAGAACAAGCCATTAACGGGCTCTTCGAAAAAAATGTTGCTCAGCTTAATGCCAGGAGCACAGCACTTTTTTTGGATCGGCTTTCCCTAGCCGAACAAAATGAACTCGGAGCTCTATTTCAGTATTCCCAGGCAAACCTGAATGCAAACAAAAGCGAAAAAACGGGAGCAGAAGTTCTCGAGTTTCAGCGCAACGGACTACCATTGGTGCCGCATCAATGGCGCGCCCTTGGAGAACTGTTAACGACAGCTAAACATTTGGCAAGAAAAACGGTAACAGTAGCGCAGGGTTTCCCACCCGGAGCCGGAGAAAAGCGTGAAATGAAAAACCGAATGATTGAATTTCTGCGCAACTGTATTGTCGATTTACCGGATCTAAAGAATCTCAGGCTTATTCCAGACATTACCGCGTCCACAGAAGAAGCACACCACTTATTCACCCTGTGCGCGGGATTGTCTCTTTCTGCTCTTGAATTGCAACGGGTTTTTACCGATGAAGGCAAAATTGATTACACGCAGATGTCGATTGCCGCGCTTCAGGCTCTCGGGGATGCTGACAATATAACAGACATAGCGTTAACCCTGGATTACAGAATAAAACACTTGTTGATAGACGAGTACCAGGATACTTCCTGGTTTCAGAATGAACTATTGTTGCGCCTTACCCGGGAGTGGCAATCTGACCAGGGTCGATCGTTTTTTGCGGTGGGTGACCCGATGCAATCAATCTACCGGTTTCGTGACGCTGACGTTGCCTTGTTTATGCGTAGCACGCACATGCAGTTTGGCACCCTCTCCCCGGAAGCCGTTGTATTGACAGCCAATTTCAGGTCTTCTCCCGAACTGGTAGACTGGTTTAACAGGGTTTTCACACACAGCTTTGGAAGCTTTGCGGATTCCAACCTCGGTAAAGTTCCTTATCAAAACGCCGACAATGCGCGCCCTGACCTTGCCAACAAGAATGATCCCTGTGTAACGCTTGATCTTTTCTCTGGTGACGGGGCTAAAACTTCGGAAGCCGAATTTATCTCACAAAAGATATCAAAATTGCAGGCAACAACACCGAACGCAAATATTGCCCTACTGGTTCGAAGCAGGGCGCATACAAATGAAGTTATCGGGCAATTGGATGCGCACCACATCGCCTGGCAGGGAACAGACATTGATTCCCTAAAAGAAGAACCGGCGGTGATGGATCTACTAACTATCATCAAAATGCTCTGGCAACACGACTCCATCATCCCTTGTCTGGCCTTTTTTCGTAGCCCCATGCTCGGAATCGAGCTGCCTGATCTGCTGATTCTTTCCCAATATATACATCAGCAGGCACTTTCAGGCAGCAAGCCTATCGAAAGTCTAATCGGAATAGATACCTATCTAACAAATCCGAGTCTTTCCAGTCGAGCCAGAAAGGCGCTTTCACGCAATATCACCAGCCTGGCTAACGCGCGTCATAAAATTGGCAAAGTATTACCGCGACAAATTCTGGAACAACTGTGGATTCGTCTGGGCGGCTATGAGATATACACTTCCTATAGAGCGCGGACGGCTTGCACAAGGTTACTGGATCTGGTCGAGAAACAAGCCGAATGGGGAAGTCTGTACGAACTGGATATTCAGGAGCTGGAACTTCAGGTAGATGCTCTGTATCAGGAGAATGCACCGGTAGAAGGCGCTGTTCAGGTAATGACCATACATAAATCCAAAGGGCTACAATTTGACCACGTGTTCCTCCCTTCCCTCGCAAGTACGACCAGATCCCGAGACAAGGAACTTCTGCGTTGGCGGCTGGATGGTGATGCCCTGTTAATGGCCTCTTCCTTAAGCAATGGTCCCGGATCTCTATACGCATGGCTTGACGCGGAAGATGCGGAACGTGAAGCAAATGAAACCCGGCGCTTACTCTACGTTGCATGTACCAGAGCCTGCCTTTCCCTGCATCTAAGTGCTTGCATGGAACCCGACAAAGCTCCGACCAAAAACAGCTTGCTCGCACCAATCTGGGCTTGTGTTAAAGAGGAGGCAATTTGGCATGAACAAGGCAAATCAAATGCCGATGTCGATGAAGCGCTTCCTGGTATTACCGCCCCATCCGCGGTGCAGTACTGGCGCCTGCCAGAAGCATGGCAATGGCAGCTACCGCCAGGCACCCCGGCCAATCTTTTCCTGGGCAACAGAACGGCTGATTCTGAAAGCGTACGCCTGGAGGATGGTCGCACCAGCCCGGAAGGTCCCGAGATTGTACTTGGACTCCTGGTACATGAAATATTGCATGACATTAGCCTTAAGTTTCCGAGCAAGCATGAACAGTACATTCAAACTCACACGCACACCTGGCGGTCTCGGCTAATTATGTTGTCCAGTTTACAGTCTGATAAAAACCTGGATATCGATTGTTTGCTGGAGAGGGTCCTGTCCCAGATAACGGCCATTCTGGAAGATCCGGATGGGCAGTGGTTGTTAAGGTCTCATCATGAAGAATCCCTCTCCGAGGCTCCTTTTACCGGATATTACAATGGATCTTTGGTAAACGTAGTTGTAGATCGTACCTTTGTCGATGACACAGGTACGCGCTGGATCATTGATTATAAGTCCTCCCTAAAACCTGAAGACATGGATGCCGATAGTTTTGTTAAGCAACATGTACAGTGGCATACTCCGCAACTGCGAAAATATTCTGCTCTTTTGTCCTCCTGGAAACCTGGTCCCGTTAAAACTGCATTGTATTTTACCGACCTTCCACAATTACGCGTTCTTGAATCCATCCCCTAATACTTGCTTTCCAGCACGACAAGCGTTACAACTACTTCTATGGATCGACCAATGCACATATTGCAGGATTTCCTGCCAGCCAGGCGTGGTACAAGCATGAACACAGGCGCACCGTGGCGTAGCTGTTGGTATTATTTTTTTATGTACTGACATCGTGCTGCACTCTTGATATTTGAAGGCAGCAGGGGCTGCCTTTTTTTATGCCTCGAAAAGAATTTCGGGGTTTTTTTTGGTTTTTTGGATTGGAGATGTTAAATGAGCCGGCTATTGGACAACGTAAACGTTCTGGCGCAGGAAAAACTTGAAACACCCGAGCACCTTAAGAATGAGTTGCCACTGTCAATCGAAGCACAGAATTTCATTTCCCAGGCGCGACGGGACATACAGGATGTAATACATCGTCGAAATCATCGTATGCTTGTTGTAGTTGGTCCCTGCTCGATTCACGATCCTCTTGCTGCGATGGACTATGCAAAACGCCTGGAAGAATTTGCGCCCAAAGTCGATTCCAGCCTGTTACTGGTGATGCGTGCGTATTTTGAAAAACCACGTACAACAACGGGCTGGAAAGGTCTGATTAACGATCCGTATCTTGACGACAGTTTCAAAATACAAGAGGGCTTGAAAATTGCCAGAAAGCTGTTAATCGATATTACTGAACTTGGTGTTCCCCTGAGCACAGAGGCACTGGACCCTATTTCTCCACAATATATTCAGGATCTGATCGCGTGGTCGGCTATTGGAGCACGCACAACAGAATCACAAACACATCGCGAAATGGCGTCCGGTCTATCTTGTGCGGTAGGCTTTAAAAATGGTACTGACGGAGGTCTGGAAGTTGCAGTAAATGCCCTGAAATCTGTTTCGAGCCCGCACCGGTTTCTGGGTATTAATTCCCAGGGACAGGTTTCCGTTTTTCACACACGAGGAAACCCCAATGCGCACATTGTTCTCAGAGGAGGAGATAACCTGGTAAATTATGATGAGGCGAGTATTTCCAGCTGTGAGCAAGTTCTGGAAAAGGCAGGACTTGGACTGAATATCATGGTTGATTGCAGTCACGCCAACTCCCTGAAACAGCACCAAAACCAACTGGTAGTAATGCAGGATATTAAGAAACAACTGCTGGCAGGAAACAATTCCATTATAGGTTTTATGCTGGAAAGTAACCTTGTTGCGGGGCAACAAAAAATTCCGAGTGATCCGGCAAAACTTCAGTACGGTGTATCAATTACAGATGCCTGCATAGACTGGAAATCTACCCAGGATGCATTGCTGGATTTTTCAGAACAGGTAGGAGAAACACTTAAACAAAGAGCACTTACCAGCCAATAAATATGCTTATCCAACCATGAACAGTAATCTAGTAATATGCATGTTCAGTTACAGAGTGATCAGTAGAATCTTCAATGGCCGTAAGTTCCGGTATCTGTGCCAACAGGGTTTTTTCAACGCCGTTCTTTAGCGTTATATCCACAGCTGCACAACCCTGGCATCCTCCACCAAACTGAAGTACGGCTACACCTCCATCTAGAATTTCAAGGAGCGTTACCATTCCACCATGGGCTGCCAAGCCCGGGTTAATTTCGTTATGCAGCACGTAATTAACCTTGTCTTCCAGCGGCGAGTTTTCATCGATATTTGGCAGGCGTGAATTAGGTGCCTTAATGGTGAGCTGGCCGCCCATCTTATCTTCCTGGTAATCCACCTTTGCATCGATAAGAAACGGCGCACTCCGTAACTCAAACCAGGCGGAAAAGCCGGGGTAATCAACTCTTTCATCATCATCCTGCTCTTCTCCAGGACGACAATAGGCTATACACGTCTCCGCATACGGTGTGCCAGGCTGAGAAACAAAAATACGAATTGCAGTATCTGCACCCTCCTGTTTGCCAAGTAATTCTGCAAGATATGCCTGTGCGGGTTTGGATATTTCAACCATTGTTAATTCCGAGTAAAACAGTCGGGTATTTTAGTCTCAATTCACCCAAATTGTATAGAACCCGGTGTTTTATAGAGAATCTGAGTAAATGTTAGGCTACTATATGAATTCCACTCATGCCTACCGTAGTAAAACCCATTTGAATTCATACAGCTATGCGTGGACAATTCTTATCCGCCCTGCCCCGGCACATGACAATAAATGAATATGAAGTACCATGATACAGGTCTTAAAGACCAACTAGCATCAAGAATCCTGATAATCGATGGTGCCATGGGTACCATGATCCAGCAAGCCAAACTGGATGAGGACGGTTTTCGAGGTGAACGTTTTCAATCATTATCCAGGCCGGTCCAGGGCAACGGCGACCTGCTCACGCTTACACAACCGAAGTTAATAGGCGATATTCATACAGCATTTCTTGATGCCGGTGCTGACATAATTTTCACCAACACCTTTAGCGCTACCAGCATTGCCCAGACAGATTATGAACTTCAGGATATCGTGCCTGAGCTTAACCGTCGCGCTGCTGAAATTGCACGCACGTGTGCGGATGCAAGCACCCGGATAAACCCTGCAAAACCCCGCTTTGTAGCGGGTTCCATGGGACCAACCAACCGAACAGCGAGCCTCTCCCCGAAAATCGAGGACCCGGCATTCAGAAACGTGAGTTTTGATGATCTCGTGGGCACCTATAAGACAGCGTGCATAGCGCTTATGGAAGGTGGTGTAGACCTCATTGCTGTTGAAACCATATTTGACACACTAAATGCCAAAGCAGCCATATTTGCGATTGAATCAGCATTTGAAGAATGCGGCCGACGTATGGACGTGCTTATCTCGGGAACCATCACCGATGCCAGTGGACGTACTCTCTCCGGCCAAACCGTCGAAGCGTTTTGGCACTCTGTCATGCACGCCAAGCCCCTGATTGTCGGGTTTAATTGTGCTTTGGGCGCCAGCCAGCTACGTCCCCATGTTGATGAGTTAGCCCATCTGGCACACACACATGTGAGTGTTCATCCTAATGCAGGATTACCCAACGCGTTTGGTGAATATGATGAAACGCCTGAAGAAATGGCAAAAACATTGCGTGAATTTGCCGAAAGTGGTTTTTTGAATGTAGTCGGCGGTTGCTGCGGCACACGTCCAGACCACATCAAAGCAATAGCTGATGCATTGAACGGCATGAGCCCCCGGGTAATTCCCGCAAGGAAAACCCAGCTCTCGCTTTCCGGGCTAGAAGCGCTTTCCGTGAACGAGGATTCCCTGTTTGTAAATATCGGCGAGCGCACCAACATAACCGGTTCTGCACGCTTCAAAGAACTGATTTTGAACGAAGATTACGATTCGGCGCTGGAAGTAGCTCTACAACAGGTCGAGAATGGCGCACAACTTATCGATGTTAATATGGATGAAGGGATGTTGGACGGAGTAGCCGCCATGCATCGATTTCTAAATCTTATTGCATCGGAACCAAACATTTCCCGCGTACCTATCGTCATAGACTCCAGCAAATGGGAAGTAATTGAAGCAGGCTTAAAGTGTGTTCAGGGCAAGTGCATCGTAAATTCTATCAGCATGAAAGAAGGAAAAGAGGCGTTTATTGAGAAAGCACAACTGTGCCTGCGTTACGGAGCTGCCGTCATTGTCATGGCGTTTGACGAAGATGGACAGGCAGATACGCTTGAACGAAAACAGGAAATTTGTAAATCCTCATACGATATTCTCGTGACTGAAGTTGGTTACAATCCCTGCGACATTATTTTTGACCCTAATATTTTTGCCATCGGAACGGGTATTGAAGAACATAATAACTATGCGGTAAATTTTATCGATGCTTGTCGATGGATACGCTCCAACTTACCAGGCGCGAATACTTCCGGGGGTGTAAGCAACGTATCGTTTTCGTTTCGCGGGCAAAACACCATACGCGAAGCAATTCATGCGGTTTTTCTCTACTATGCAATTCGCGCCGGCCTCACTATGGGCATTGTTAATCCCGTACAGCTAGCGCTCTATGATGACATACCGGAAGAGCTTAAATCCCGGGTGGATGACCTGGTGCTAAACAAGAGATCAGACGCAACAGACCGCTTACTGGAAATAGCGGAATCACTGGGTAAAGGCAGGAGTCGGGATACGGGCCCCGATCTGGCGTGGCGGGAATTACCGGTCGCAGAACGATTGGAATATGCACTGGTACATGGAAATAATGGCTTCGTCATTGAAGATACCGAAGAGGCCAGACTGTTTTTCGAAATACCACTACACGTAATAGAAGGCCCCCTGATGGATGGAATGAACAGGGTCGGTGATCTCTTTGGTGCCGGTAAAATGTTTCTTCCCCAGGTCGTCAAAAGCGCACGGGTTATGAAGCAGGCGGTTAATTATCTTCTGCCATTCATGGAAAATTCAGCTACCAAGGCACCTGCCCGAAAGGGGAAAATTGTTATGGCTACGGTAAAGGGCGATGTGCACGACATAGGAAAAAATATCGTCGGCGTCGTTCTGCAATGTAATAACTACGAAATTATCGACCTGGGTGTAATGGTCTCATGCGAAGACATTCTTGAATGCGCAAGGCGTGAGAATGCCGACATAATTGGCTTGTCGGGTCTAATAACGCCTTCGCTGGACGAAATGGTGCATGTCGCAAGCGAAATGCAACGTCTGGATTACCAATGTCCGCTAATGATAGGTGGCGCCACTACTTCCAAAGCACATACGGCCGTTATGATAGAACCGGAATTCTCAAACAATACTACTGTCTACGTGACTGATGCATCCCGAAGTGTTGGCGTTGCCAGCCAATTGATGTCGAGGGAAACCCGAAAAACATATACAGAAAAGATCCGTTTGGAATATGAGGAAATTCGAGAGCGAACCGGACGGCGTCGCAACAAACTACAACTATTAGACATTAAAGCAGCTACACAAAATGCCTTTATAACGAACTGGGACGAATACTCTCCTCCCCGTCCCAAACATACTGGAATTCGCGTATTTGATAATTTTCCGCTTGAAAAATTGCGTGCATACATAGATTGGACACCGTTTTTTATGACCTGGGAGTTGGCCGGTAAATTTCCGGCAATACTCGACGACGAGACCATTGGAAAAGCAGCGCAAGAACTATATGCCGATGCATGCGAAATGCTTGGTATGATCATCGAGGAAAACTGGTTTACCGCAAAAGCAGTAATTGGCATCTGGCCCGCTAATCGTCTGGGAACTGACGACATACGACTTTTTTCCGACCCCGATAGAAAAATTCCCATTGCACACTTGCATCATTTGCGACAGCAATCCAAGAAAGGCGCGGCAGGGCCAAATTTCTGCCTTTCCGATTTTATTGGTCCCGAAGGAGTAGAGGATTTCCTGGGCGGCTTTGCGCTAACGACCGGCATAGGTGTTGATGAAAAGGTACGGGAATTTGAAGCCGTGCAGGATGACTACCGGGCAATCATGGTGAAAGCACTGGCAGATAGACTAGCCGAAGCATTCGCTGAGTGTATGCATGAATATGTCAGAACGGAATACTGGGGATATGCTGCTAATGAGAGTCTCTCAAAAGCCGGATTGATCAGCGAGCACTACTCCGGAATCAGGCCAGCTGCGGGTTATCCCGCTTGCCCTGATCATACGGAGAAAACTACCCTGTTCAAGCTGTTGGACGCCGAGTTAAATACCGGTATCCAACTTACCGAGAGCTTTGCCATGGATCCGGCAGCTGCTGTGTCCGGGTGGTACTTCTCTCACGAAAAGTCACGTTATTTTGGAGTGGGAAAAATCGGTGAAGACCAGATACTGAGTTATACCGAGCGCAAGAAAAATAGTCCGGGAACGGACCAGACTCGAATTGACAAGCGCTACATTGAAAAATGGCTTGGCACCAACCTCAACTATACTCCTGACAAACCGGGCTAGGCTAAACCACCTGAAATAAATGTTGTGGCAATTGCCACCAGGCACGCGATTACAACAACCGCTGCGATTGCATCAATGGTTGAATCAGCCATAACTGAGTTGCCAGTCTCCTGACCCTGCGTTCCTTCCACATTCGCTTCCGTATCGTTATCAGTTTCTAGATTGGTTTCAGTATTACTCACAGATGATCTCCACACCAGGGGCGGGGGATTCTAAACCACGTAACGCTTACGCTCAAGACTGATAGTGACAAGTTCTGGGATAGTTACCCAAATGGTCGGATAAATATGTTCAGGGCTCCTTATTTATACCGTAGATGTTGGGTACTATGTGTCCACTACTAATTCGGAGGCGATTCTGTCAGGCATGGAAACAGGTATTATTGAATCGTTTTTTCTTATCTTTTCAGGATCGACCTGTCTGGCTGCAGTAGCCCTTTATACCAGACAACCCTTGATAGTTGCATACATTGCCATCGGCTGCCTGATCGGACCGTACGGATTTTCACTTATAAACGATGCGTCACTATTAAACGAAATATCGGAATTCGGGATTATCTTTCTATTGTTTTTGGTGGGCATGGACCTTCAACCGGCCCAGCTAAAAGACATGATTGGTAAATCGTTGTTTACAGCAATTGCCAGTTCAGTGGTTTTGTTTGCGTCCGGATTTGGTGCCATGGTGTTGTTTGGATATAGTCAAACCGATGCCGCTATCGCAGGAATTGCGATCAGCTTTTCGAGCACGATCATAGGCATAAAGCTCCTGCCTACCACGGTACTTCACCATCGTCATATTGGCCAAATTGTTGTGAGCCTGCTGCTCGTGCAGGACTTGCTTGCCATAATCGTTCTTATATTTTTGGATAGCTGGTCTTCAACATCTCAAAATCTTTCTATACAGGTCGCGCAGGTACTACTCGTCTTACCTCTTTTAGCTGCGTTTGCATATATTTTCGTGCGCTTTGTGCTGCTACCGGTAGTGGTAAAATTTGACGCCTTTCAGGAGTTTATTTTTCTAACTGCAATCGGCTGGTGCCTTGCGCTGGCAACGTTGGCACAATGGGCTGGTTTATCGTTTGAAATTGGTGCATTTGTTGCCGGAGTCTCGCTAGCAACCAGCCCGCTGTCTCAATACATCACTGAAAGCCTAAAACCCCTGCGAGATTTTTTTCTGGTGTTATTCTTTTTCTCAGTCGGTGCGCAAATTAATCTGCCCTTGATGCTGACACTTTTTATACCCATCATCGTGCTTACCGCTTTGATACTGGTACTTAAACCACTCACTTTCAGGATAATTCTGCAATGGCAGGGTGAAAAGCCGCACGATGCCCAGGAAGCTGGTATGCGCCTGGGCCAGGCGAGCGAGTTTTCTTTACTGATAGTTTATATGGCTACTGCTTCGCTTGTGTTAAGCGAGGAAGTGTCCCTGATAATTCAGGGCGCTACGCTTGCAACCCTGCTTTTGTCCAGCTATCTGGTGATATTCCGATATCCTAGCCCCATTGCGGTGAGCGCACGTTTAAGAAAGGACTAGACAGGAAATCATTACAAAACTACCAGGCCTCTACCTACCATTTGGCCTTTGAGTATTGTATCGATTGCTGAACTCACCTTGGATAACGGAATTTCCTGAACCAGTTGCTCGAGTGACTCAGGTCGCCATGCATTTCCAAGTTTTTGCCAAATCTCCTGCTTTTTAGCTATGGGCAGCTCAACGGAATCAATTCCCAGGAGGTTGACGTTTCGCAAAATGAAAGGTAACACCGTTGCGGGAATTTCCATGGAAGCAACCAGGCCACACGCAGCCGCACTTGCGCCATAACGCAGAGACTTTATGGCCGCGAAAAGCATCTCACCGCCAACCGAATCTACTACTCCCGCCCATCGTTCTTTTAACATGGGTTTTGCAGCCCCTTCCATAAACTGTTCTCGGGTAAGCACTTCCCTTGCACCAAGACCTTTAAGGAATTTTACTTGTTCAGGCTTTCCTGAAACCGCTGTCACGGTATAGCCTAAATGTGAAAGCAGCGCCACCGCAAAGGAGCCTACGCCACCACTGGCACCGGTAACAAGCACGTCTGCCCCGTCTTTTTCCAAGCCCATGTGTATCAACTTTTCGATACACAAAGCGGCCGTAAGACCCGCTGTACCAATAATCATGCTATCTCGCATTGACAGCGAATCCAGTTTAACAACCCAGTCCCCCGGAACGCGTATTCGTTGTCCAAACCCACCACTTGTGTTCATTCCAAGATCATAACCTGTTACCAGAACCTCGAACCCAGGCTGAAAACGGGAGTCTGATGATTCCAGTACGACGCCTGCAGCGTCTATTCCGGGCGTATGCGGAAAATTTCTGCTTACGCCGGGATTTCCGGTCGCCGATAATGCATCCTTGAAATTGAGTGAACTGTATTTCACGTCGATCAGAACATCACCATCTGGTAAAGAGCCGATGTCACGCTCTACGATGCTTCGGGTAAATTTTCCGGCAGAATCTTTTTCGACCAACAATGCGGTAAAGGTAGTCATTTTGTACTCCATGGCACCTGGAACTGAAACTCAGCAGCAGTTTTATGCGCAAGCTGAGCGAGTTGGGCTATAAACCGTTCAAGCGGCTTCTTGTGCTCCACCCACTTTATCTGAAATACATCCGAATCCTCACAGGCGCGTAGTATGTACTCATCACTGGTCATAAGACTATCAACCAGCTTCTTGTCGAGCGCTCTTCGCCCATACCATGCCTCTCCAGTGGACACGTCTTCAATATCTAGCATGGGACGATTGTCTGAAACAAATTCCTGGAACAGCTGGTGCACATCATTCAACTCCTCTATAAATTTTGCACGTCCCTCTTCCGTATTCTCGCCCAAAGTGGTCAAGGTCCGCTTGTACTTGCCAGCCGTGAGCACATCTACATCTACATCATATTTTTTTAGCAATCTATGTACATTTGGAATTTGTGCGACGACACCGATAGATCCCACCAGGGCAAATGGCGCGGCAATTATTTCATCTGCTGTTGTTGCCATCAGATACCCACCACTGGCGGCAACTTTATCCACCGCAGCAACCAGTTTAATGCCTTTTTGCTTGAAGCGCTCCAGTTGCGAGGCTGCGAGACCATACGTATGAACCATCCCACCAGCACTGTCGATACAGACCAGTACGGAATCCTGTTCCCGCACACCGGTAAGTACTGCAGTCACCTCGTGTCGAAGGGCTTCTACCCTTGAAGCCTGTACGTCACCGTCAAACGCCAACACAAAAAGACGCTTGCGCCGCCCCTCAACGTTAGAACTCGTCGAATCGTCGGAATCTTTATCTTTTAGTGCTTTCTTTTTTTCGCGGGCTACTTTCTTTTTGTCTTTTGCCTGCTTTTTGTGCTCAAGTTTTAGCTGGTCGGAATCCAGAAATGTCTCAGTAAGTTGTTCCTTCATGTCATCGAACTGCTTATTGAGCGCAGTAATTTCCAGATGGGCATCTGATGTGTGCTGTCTACGCATTCCAGATGCCAGCGCTGTAGACAGAATAATTAGCAGTGCGACAACGATAGTGGCTGCCTTGGCGAGAAAACCGAGATACTCGTAGAGATATTCCATAATTTTTTGGGTGGTAATGAAGAGAAAGCGGGCTACTTTACTTGCTACAACACAAATCGTCTATACCGATTAACTCCACAGGGAAAAACATTCACGCATACTACATACAGTAGCTCGCCCTCTTGACCCGAGGCCGCCCACAGTGTGTTATGCAAATATGGGTACGGATAAAAAACAGCTTATTGTCACGCTTGGCGAGCAATTTAATGCAGACGCTGCTGAACACATTAACGCCAAAGTTAATCTTGCAGTCAAAACGGGGCCTTTCCATACGCCGATCCTGTCCTTTTCAATTGACCAGATGTCCCTAAACATTGCGGAGGAGGCTTCAGAAGATGCTGACATAACACTCATTGCTGACGAACTGGATACTTTCGAGCGTATTCTGACTGGCAGACAACATCTTGTGAGTGCGTTTATGCAGGGAAACTTTCAGAGCGATGGATACCTGGTACTGGTATTTCAGGTGCTTTCCGTATTCACATCACGACAGCAGGGTAAATAGGGACGAGGCTGGATGTGGTTCAAAGCTTGTCCAGATAGTCATCAATTAGCCAGCGAGATATTGCGGTTTTAGGGGGTATTTGGGGTAATGCATCTTTTGTAAACCACTGGGCATCAGCAATTTCATCAGCCTGGCACTTTATCTCACCACCCACATATGCAGCGTGAAAGCCAAGCATCAGAGAATTGGGAAATGGCCAGGACTGACTTCCAAGGTAACTTATATTTCCCACCTCAATATTAACCTCTTCCATGACTTCCCTGTGCACAGTTTGCTCGATCGACTCTCCTGGCTCTACAAAGCCAGCCAGGGTGCTGTACATCTGAGTTGGCCAGGCCACATTCCTGGCAAGTAAAATGCTGTCCCCTTTGTGAATGAGTACAATAATGCTCGGTGAGATCCTGGGATAGCTTATCAATCCACAATCCGGACATTGTCGGGCCCGATCGGTAGCGTGATCCTGCGTGTGGGAACCGCAACGGCCACAAAATCGATAATCGCGTTGCCAATCCAGTATCTGTTGCGCCCTACCGGCGAGATAGAAGACGTCAGCGGCTACCCTGCCCAACCATCCTCTTAGACCAAGCAGAACGTATCCTTCAGGCGCCACTCCAACGGCGTCCACTACATAACAGGCCCTGTTATGGTAGGTTCCCATGTAATGTTCGTTAGAAATAGTTAGATCAAGCCAGCGGTATTCGTCACCGGTTACAGGGCGAGGACTGCCAGTGTCATTCATACAAAGAAGTTCGCCCCGCACGAAGACGAAAAACCATGCCTCTGAATGAATCACTTCTTCCGGGGGAACTACGCCAGGCAGAAAGGGGTCCGGTTCGCGTGGCCACATAATAAATCTCCAGAGATTGTAACTCGATATGATACCCCTCCAATGACTTTGAGTAATCGTAAGTTATTACCGCTTTCAGGCAAGAGCATCTATACTCAATCATACAAGACAGTTCAGGATTAGGCACAGGACTGTATCCATATCGGGCTACGAGGAAGCAATGAGCGAAACAGCGGCAAATGCAATTTGGGACAACTTTCTTGGTCATTCTCCAGAGTGGTATAAAAAAACAGTATTGTTTTTTCTTGTCGTAAACCCCCTGATTTTTTTTCTTGTAGACCACACATTGGCCGGTTGGCTGGTAGTTCTGGAATTTATTTTTACCCTGGCAATGGCACTCAAATGTTACCCATTGCAACCCGGTGGATTACTTGCCATCGAGGCAGTCGCCATCGGCATGACAACGCCCGAGGGCGTTCGGGCGGAGCTATTTTCCCAATTTCCCGTAATCCTGCTATTGATGTTTATGGTAGCAGGGATCTACTTTATGCAAGACCTGCTGCTATTCACTTTCACAAAAATAGTGCTGAAAATTCGTTCCAAAACCACGGTTTCCTTTCTCTTTTCAATTACAGCCGCAGTACTTTCTGCATTTTTGGATGCGCTTACAGTCACTGCGGTAATTATCAGTGTCTCGGTTGGATTTTATTCGGTTTACCATAAAGTCGCATCAGGGGGGCATTTTCATCAGGATGACCATGATCATACCGAGGACGGTAAAGTTGGGGACCATCACAGGGATGATCTGGACCAGTTCCGCGCGTTTCTGCGCAACCTGCTGATGCATGCAGCCGTGGGAACCGCGCTTGGAGGCGTATGCACCATTGTAGGAGAACCACAAAACCTGCTAATTGCAGGAAAGTTAGATTGGCAGTTTATAGAGTTTTTTCAACGCATGGCACCCGTCACCATGCCCGTATTCGTAGCAGGACTAATTACGTGTATCGTTCTGGAAAAAACCCACTGGTTTGGCTATGGTGCAATTTTGCCGGACTCAGTGCGCCAGATTCTTGATGATTTCGATCACGAAGAGACCGAAAATCGAAGCCAGAAAGAGAAAATGCAGTTGGTAATTCAGGCGATAGCAGCAGGAGTACTAGTGCTTGCCCTGGCTTTTCACTGGGCAGAAGTTGGCCTGATAGGGCTTATGGTAATTGTGTTGCAGACCGCGCTAAACGGCGTAACGGAAGAACATCAGATTGGTCGGGCATTCGAGGAAGCCTTGCCTTTTACCTCTCTTCTGGTGGTATTTTTTGTAATAGTTTCTGTCATCCATGACCAGCATCTTTTTAGCCCAATAATACACTATGCGCTCGCACTGGATCTATCAGTTCAGCCAGGCGTTTTTTATATTGCCAATGGCTTGCTCTCTATGATTAGCGACAATGTATTCGTTGCTACGGTGTATATCAACGAGGTGCAGCGCGTGTACCTGGCCAATGAAATTTCTCGCGAACACTACGAATTGTTAGCGATAGCAATTAACACTGGTACAAATCTTCCAAGCGTTGCGACACCCAATGGACAGGCCGCATTTTTGTTTCTGTTGACCTCTTCCATCGCACCGCTAGTGCGTTTGTCGTACATGCGTATGGTAATTATGGCACTGCCATACACCATCGTATTGGCTCTGGTTGGCTTCGCAGGTATTAACTGGTTTGTGTAAGCTATATTTCCAATTCAACTATTCTTGAAGCCTACGCCACAGACTTCCATCCTTGCAGGCCTTATCCAGCTCATCAAGCTTTGCTTCATGCTGTTGCTGTTCGAAACTGCTTGCCTCAATCGTCACCAGATTCAGGGCAGAAATATCAAGCCTTGCATGGGGTTTTACCAACTCTCCGTTAGAGGCATCTTCTCCTGCTGCACTGAACAGAGCGGTTTGGCCCCCTGTCATTAGCAGATATACATCCGCCAGTATTTCGGCGTCTAACAGCGCCCCGTGTAACGTTCGTTGTGTATTATCAACATAATATCTTCGGCAAAGTGCATCGAGATTATTTTTTTGCCCCGGATGTCTGTCCCGGGCCATAACCAGGGTATCCAGCACACTGGCATAATCTGACATCCTGCCCGGAACGGGATTGAGGCGACTCAATTCAGCATCAAGAAAGCCAATATCAAAAGGAGCGTTGTGAATAATTAATTCCGCGCCTCTTACAAAATCAAGAAATCCCTGTGCTATTTCAGAAAATCGCGGCTTATCAATTAGAAATTCTGCGGTAATGCCATGCACATCCAGGGCGGCCTCATCTATTTCCCGATCGGGTTGCAGGTATTGATGGTAATGACTTCCGGTCAATTTTCTATCCAGTAGCTCCACTGCACCGATCTCTATGATTCGATGCCCGCTCGCTGGATCCAAACCGGTTGTTTCCGTATCCAGTACAATTTGTCTCAAGAATTCACCCCGCCTGTGTTTTCGTCAATTGCTATATTTGCAGCTTCATCTACCAGCTCATTTTCACGGTGCCCGCTGTGACCCTTAATCCAATGCCAATTTACCGTATGCTGCGCCACTTGCTCGTCCAGGGCCTGCCACAAATCCTTGTTTTTAACCGGTTTGCGTGCTGCTGTCTTCCATCCGTTGGCTTTCCAGTTTGCCATCCAGTTCATAATTCCCTGTCGGACATATTGCGAATCCGTAGTGAGTTCAACATGGCAGGGGCGTGTTAAAGCCCTGAGTGCTTCAATAGCAGCCATCAGTTCCATGCGATTGTTTGTGGTGTCAGCTTCATATCCGCGAATAATTTTTTCTGTATCCCCTCGCCTAAGTAAAGCTCCCCAGCCGCCTGGACCGGGATTGCCCCGGCAGGCTCCGTCGGTAAATATCTCGATCTTTGATAAATTCAATGTCTAGTTCCATTTTTGTACCAATTAATCCACAGCGCTCTGAGTGGGGCGCTAGCGGCCCGGTGTGTGCTCATGTCAGGGATTGCGGCAAAACCCGACCAGGAACGCCTGCATGGCTGTGTAGTGGGCCTGACAGGGAAACACTCGCCGATGTCTTGCTAGCGAGCAAATAATATATCCCACCAATAGGTGGACGCCAGTTCTCGAGGTGTTTTCTGAGCGCTGGCCATTTTTCTACCCAGGTGGATGCAAACTCAAACGGTGGCCGGTACATCAGGTACTTCAGAGTGTCATCCACCTCAAACCCAAGCACCTTTAACCAATCTAACAGGCGATAGGGATTAACAAAATTCGTACTAGTAAATGCATCATCGCGTACACGTGCATACAGGGATCTCAGATACCAACTGCTTATGGGATTAAATCCTACCAACAAGAGACGCCCGCCGGGTGCCAGCACCCGCGAAAGCTCCCTAATCGCATTTCGAGGGTCATCGCTACAATCAATCGCGTGATGCGACACAATACCGTGCAGGCTAGCGGATGCAATCGGCAAGAATTCACTTTGCGCCTGAAAAACTGCTGGTTGTTCAAATAAGGTCTCAACGGCATGGGTGGAGAGTAAACCGCAAAACTTGTGTCTAACCATACAAGGATCCAATAATCCGGGCTCAGGTAAAACCGGACTCAACCAGAGCATACTGTCTCCATGAAACCTACGAATTCCACGACTTACCAAATCCAGTTCCGCCGAAAGCGCAGCTTCGCCCAGTGAAGTGGCGAACCACCTGGCTATACGATTTGAACTATTTTCAGACACCTGTCACCCGGAAATGTAAACCTGAATGTTATACTGCCGCGAGATGAAACCAAATTTTAATGGAGTAATTGTGCAGTTCACCCTATCCATAAGCAAGATGCCCCTGTTTGGTTCTCTTGCACTATCCTGTTTACTTTCTGGATGTGCTACGCAACCCCAGGTTCAATCCGACAGCAAGGATTCTGAAAAGCCCGGGTTCAGGTACTCAGATGATTTTGTTTCCGCAGAACGTAAACCAGAAGAATATTTGAAGCGTGAAGTAGAAGCAGTAACGATTGCAAGCCCCACGCAAAGAGAAGTATTTACCAGCAAATTAATCACCAGACACCTTTGGAACGACCCACGGATAGAGCGTCAATATCAAAATTATCTGTCCCAAACCAGATTTAGTACACGGCTCAAACCCCGGTGGGAACAGTTTTTTGGATATGTACTCGCAGAAGTGGAAGCACGTGATCTTCCTTCAGAAATAGCTGTGGTGCCCCTGGTTGAAAGTTTGCTTGACCCCTATGCATTCTCTGCTGATGCTGCGGTTGGCATGTGGCAATTTGTAGATGCCACCGCGAGAGAGAACGGATTACCGATAAATTGGTGGTACGACGGCCGCCGTGATCCGATGCAGTCCACCCAGGCAGCCCTCAATTATCTGGAAAAACTGTACAAACGGTTTAATGACTGGCCGCTGGCGCTCGCAGCATACAATGGTGGTGCCGCTCGAATTAGTCGCGCTTTGTCCAACCAGAAAAAAGACAATTTCTGGGAATTAAAACTTGCAAGTGAAACAGCAAACTATGTGCCCCGCATAATTGCACTCTCGCGCATGATGTCACAGGCTCCGCAATTTGATCTCAAATGGCCAACATCAGATCAACCAGCCTTCGTTGAAGTGATTGGAGCCGGGCAGATCGACCTTTCAAATACTGCGAGAAAATTGAATATCACAACTGAGGAACTCTACCGCTTCAACCCTGGGTTGAGCCGGTGGGCAACACCTCCGATGGGTCCACATCGACTCCTGGTGGCGACCAACCATGCAAAATTGCTTCAGAGTATGCTAGCGGAAAATTCCACAGATTCTGCCTGGCAGAGATACGCCATCCAAAACGGCGACTCCCTAAGCCACATAGCACACAAATTTCGTGTAGAAACCAGTGATCTGAAATCTGTCAATTCTTTAACGAGCAGTAAGATTAGGGCCGGAGACACTTTGGTAATACCAGGTTCCCACCAACCTTCTGCCGAAACAAGAACGCGTGGCAATCCCTTTCTCTTTAACCAAACCCGACAGAGTCAGCCCAAAGTGTATCGCGTTAAATCGGGCGATTCTTTTTGGAGTATTGCGCGCAAATTCAAGGTGAATATGAACAAGCTTATAAAGACCAACCGGCTGAACCCAAAACGTGCACTGCAAATTGGCCAACGTATTCTGATTTGAGCCTGAAAACCATGCCTAACTCAAACCGCTATCGCCCACTGATAGATGCTGCTGCTTTCAATGAAGTATGCAAAGCCTGAAAATCATCCTGACCAATACTTCGCTCTAACTGCGTTTTAATGTCGCCCCGATCTTTGTCAGTAAGGGCCGCAAAATCGCCATCGGTAACTGAAGTAACAGTCACTACAGCTACAGATCCGTCGGCGATAGTCGTTTTGCCTGTTGATTTTTTCCCGGGAGCCGGTCTGGGTAGCGTAAATGCCAGTGTTGCAATAGCTGGTGGAATTTCAGCCTGATTTCGTTTTACTGACGAAACCTGATTCCAATCCATTGAATACTTTGCGGCTATGGTAGTACTGCCCTCTCCATCAGCCAATTGTTGCAGGATATCTTCTGCTGCCTGGTCAATCCTATCCCTGGCAGCCTCGGAAACGAGTATTGATTTTATTTCCTCGCGTACTTCATCCAGAGCTTTTTGGCTTGCGGGATAATAACCATCCGAACGAATCCAGTAAGCGGAATCGCCTACCTGTACAGTTTTGCTATTAAAGCCCTCATCAGCAACGTCGCTGGAAAACGCTGCGTCAAGCATATTCGCGTTCGCAAAAACGCTATCTTCCATGCCTCTGTGTACACCGGTTATTTTGTTCAACTCAAGACCAAACTGTTCGACTACGGGTGTAAGTGAATCCGGCTCCTGGAAGGCAAGATCATCAATCAACTGGATGCGTTCAACAAACAACTCTTCTGCCTGTTCAAGTCGCATTGTATGAGCAATAGCTTCTTTTTGTTCCTCGAACCCTGGAAATTCATCCAGGCGTATATCCAGCAACTTTATAAGATGCACACCAAACTCACTGACTACGGGTGCGGAAAGTTCATCTACTTTAAGGGCCCAGAGTGCTTCCTCAAACTCAGGTACCATGGCTCCCTGTGTAACATATCCCAGATCACCACCCAAGCCAGACGATCCCGGATCATCGGATAACTCTTTGGCCAGCGATTCAAAACTTTCGCCAGCCCCAATCCGGGCAATAATATCCGTTATTAGTTGCGTTGCTTCTGCTTCACTTCGATCGTCCCCTGCGTTTATCAGTATGTGAGACGCACGGCGTGTTTCCGTAGCTGCAAAAGCGGCTTTATCTTCTTCGTAACGGGATAATAATGCCTCATCATTTACCACTATTTCGTCATCCTGCAATAACGCATCTACAGAAAGCCGGACATAGGAAAGATCAATGGATTCCTGTGTGCGAAAACTGCTTCCATTAAGCTCAAAGTATTCGTTTATTGCTTCCTCCCCGATTTCTAAGTCCTGCATAAAACTGTCTGTTTTTAGAACAAGGTAGGCAAGGTCTCTGGTTTGCGAAAGCAGGTTGGATATTCTTTTTAGCTCCCAATCCAGGACAAGTTGAGAGTCAAACAGGGCTGTCTGTAAATCCTCGAGAATAAGACTCTCTCTTAATGCGGCGCGAAATGAAATTGGTGTATGACGGTCGTTAGCTAGCAGATTGCGATACAGATCAGCACTAAAAACACCATCGATTTGAAATGCAGGAATCTCGGTGATAATTTCATCCAATCGTGAATCTGAGGCTGCCAGACCCAAATCTTCACCAAACTGCAAAAGTATGGAGCGGTCTATCAGACGTTCAATTACCGACTGCTGAAGCAGCGTATCATTAATAAGTGAAGGATCAGCAGCTTCTCCCATTTGAGCCAGTAATCGACGCTTTCTACGTTCAGTTTCGCTCAGCACTGAACTCTGGTTTATCGATACACCATTTACCTCAACGACGGAGGGATCGGTATCAACAAATGAGGTAAACGCACCAAATCCGAATACCGCCAGTACAAAAATAACTGCTCCGGCTATGATCTTGCCACCCCGTCCCTGTGCACGGTCTCGCATTTTCATCATCGCCATATCTGATTCTCTCCTGAAATAATTAAGCCTTTCCAAACCCGGGACTTAGGTGCCGGGGCAGTTTTATGGGCCATAAAAAAAGGCGTAGATTCTACGCCTTTTTCAAAGGTCACGCTATCGATACTGACAGATGGCAATTGATCGTTACCCCATTGGGGAAACCAGCAATAGTCTACCCCACAAATCGAACAAGCTGTCAGCTACGCTAAGGGCCTTACCACCCCAAAAGCAGAAGGGAAAAGGAAACCCAATTATTGTATATCTAGTTCAGTGAGCCTTTAAGTGCCTTACCCGCCTTGAATGAAGGAACTCTCGCTGCTTTAATCTGAATCGGCGCTCCCGTTTGAGGATTGCGGCCCATGCGCGCAGCACGGTCCTTAACCTGAAATGTTCCAAACCCTACCAGTACAACCGATTCAGATTTTTTAAGTGAGTTGGTGATCGCTTCAAGTGTTGCATCTAACGCTCGACCGGCAGCGGCTTTCGAAAGATCTGCAGATTCAGAGATTTGATCAATCAGTTCAGTTTTATTCACATTAAGTCCCTCAAAGAGAAAAGTTTATTTAGGTATTAGTTCTGGGCGAACCAAAGTGCACTATTTATACCTTGTTGGAAACTCGTGTCAAGAAATCTCTCAGTGTGGACTTACAATACCCTGTTCCTCAGGTGGGATATCCGCACTTTCACTCTGTACCACTTCTTCAGGATTTGCGATTTTTCCGAGCGGAATGGGCTTACTCTCCAGAGCTATTTCCAGTACGTCGTCCATCCACTCCACCGGTCGGATGTCAAGTTTCTCTTTAATATTGTCTGGTATCTCCTTAAGATCACGAGCATTTTCATGGGGAATAATAACTGTTTGTACGCCCCCGCGTCTGGCCGCCAGCAACTTCTCCTTCAAACCACCAATCGGCAATACCTGACCCCGTAGCGTAATTTCACCAGTCATGGCAAGATTTGCTTTCACCGGAATTCCAGTTAACACAGAAACCATCACCGTACACATTCCTATTCCTGCGCTGGGTCCGTCCTTGGGAGTTGCACCTTCCGGCACGTGAATGTGGATGTCACGGTTTTTGTAGAAATCCTCAGATAATCCAAGAGTGGCCGCACGGCTTCGCACAAAGGTAAGCGCAGCCTGAATAGACTCCTGCATTACATCACCCAGAGAACCGGTACTCGTCTGCCGTCCCTTTCCAGGCATGGAAACCGCTTCAATGTTTAATAGTTCACCACCTACCTGGGTCCACGCCAGACCGGTAACCAGGCCTATCTGATTTTTATTTTCCGCCAAGCCATAGGTATATCGTTGGACACCATTATAATGCTGTAACAGTTCCGGAGTAATTTGAGTGATAGCTGGCATCTGCTGAAGTGAACTTTCCTTCACAAGCTTTCTACATAACTTCGCCAGCTCCCTTTCCAGTCCCCGTACGCCAGCTTCTTTCGTGTAGTAACGGATCATTTGTAACAGACTGTCATCGCTTATTTCCAATTCGCTCGACTCAAGACCGTTCAATTTGGTTTGTTTTGGCAACAGATAACGTTTGGCGATATTCATTTTTTCGTCTTCGGTATAACCGGGCAGGCGAATAACTTCCATTCTGTCGAGCAAGGGTGCCGGGATGTTCATCGAATTGGATGTGCACACAAAAAATACATCCGAAAGATCGTAATCCACTTCCATGAAATGATCATTGAACGTCGAATTTTGTTCGGGATCCAGTACTTCCAACAGTGCTGAAGCAGGATCACCGCGCATATCCATTCCCATTTTGTCTATTTCATCGAGCAAAAACAGCGGGTTTTTTGTACCAGCTTTCGATATTTTCTGTAAAATTTTGCCCGGCATCGCACCAATGTAGGTTCTTCTGTGACCTCGAATTTCAGCCTCATCCCTAACTCCACCGAGTGCCATGCGAACAAATTTTCTATTGGTAGCACGGGCAAGGGATTCACCCAGGGAAGTTTTACCCACGCCGGGGGGGCCTACCAGACAAAGTACCGGCCCCTTAACCTTTTGGACCCGGTTCTGGACTGCAAGATACTCGACAATTCGGTCTTTAACCTCTTCCAGACCGTAATGGTCCGCATCCAGTATCTTTTGTGCTTCTGATAAATCTTTTCGTAAACGACTACGTTTTTTCCAGGGGATACCGACCATCCAGTCAAGGTAACCCCGCACCACTGTCGCTTCTGCAGACATCGGCGACATGGATTTAAGCTTCCTGAGTTCACTGTCGGCTTTTTCTTTAGCCTCTCTGGACATTCCTGCTTCTTCAATTTTTGATGCGAGACTATCCAGTTCACTTGGCGTTTCTTCCATATCACCCAGTTCAGTTTGAATCGCCTTCATCTGCTCGTTGAGGTAATACTCTCGCTGGCTTTTTTCCATTTGTTTTTTAACGCGACCGCGAATGCGTTTTTCCATCTTGTGAACGTCCGCCTCTGCTTCCATCAGAATCATCAGCTTTTCCATGCGCAGTTCTATATCAGACGCTTCAAGAATCTCCTGTCGATCTTCTATCTTTAAGGACATCTGGGTTGCAATGGTGTCAATCAAACGCCCAGGGTCGTCGATGCTTGCCAGAGATGACAAAACTTCCTGGGGGACTTTTTTGCTGGATTCAACATACTGTTCAAACTGGTTCATTATGGAGCGAATTAATACTTCATCCGATTCTTCAGAAGCGACATCGAGTAAAAGTGGTTCCACACGTGCAAGCATATGGGAATGGCTTTCCGATGCATCATAAAGGGAAAGAATTTTTACCCTTGTTTCACCTTCAATGAGCACCTTAACGGTATCATCAGGCAGCTTCAGCAATTGTAAAACCGTAGAAACAGTACCCACCTCAAAAAGGTCTGAATCATCGGGGTTTTCAATGTCAGCATCACGTTTGGCAACGAGCAGAATTTGCTTATCTGAAGCCATTGCAGCTTCAAGCGCTTTAATAGAGCTGTCAGTACCTACAAAAAGCGGGTGCACGCCATGTGGATACACCACCATGTCTCGCAATGGAAGTACGGGTATATCACTTAGTTTTTCAAGCTTTTGTTCACTCATCTATTGTTCGGTCCTGACAGGAATAACGCCAAGCATACTTACATTTACTGCAGGGCACGTAGGTTCTTGTGCGTAAGATGTAAAAAAGTTCTTATATATTGCCAGATCAGGGCCGCAAAAGCCCTGTGGCTTACTCTTCCGGTGCAGCCTTGGCGGGTTCAGGAGTCTCGTACATCAACATAGGCTCACTGTCGCCGTTGATCACGCTGGCATCGATCACCACTTTACTGACATTTTCAGAAGATGGCAGATGATACATTGTCTCAAGTAACACAGCTTCAAGGATGGAGCGTAAACCCCTGGCGCCAGTTTTTCGCTCCATCGCCTTCTCGGCCACCGCACGCAATGCATCTTCCCTGAAATCCACTTCAACTGATTCCATTTCAAACAGCTTGGTATATTGTTTGGTGAGTGAATTTTTAGGCTGCGTAAGAATAGTTACAAGTGCCTCGATGTCGAGTTCTTCCAGGGTGGCAACGACCGGTAATCGGCCAACGAACTCAGGGATAAGGCCGTACTTAATCAAATCTTCAGGCTCTACCTTGCGAAGTGTCTCTCCTATACTCTTTTTATCTGACTCACCTTTAACAACAGCGCCAAATCCGATACCACTCTTCTCCGAGCGGTCCATTATCACCCTGTCCAGGCCCGCAAAAGCCCCTCCACATATAAACAGGATATTGCTGGTATCGACCTGCAGAAACTCTTGTTGCGGATGCTTGCGACCGCCCTGTGGGGGTACGGACGCCACCGTACCTTCTATAAGCTTAAGCAAAGCCTGTTGAACGCCCTCACCTGACACATCACGGGTTATTGAAGGATTGTCAGATTTTCGGGAAATTTTATCAATTTCGTCAATATAAACGATTCCCACCTGGGCTCGCTCTACATCGTAATCACATTTTTGCAACAGTTTCTGGATAATGTTTTCTACGTCCTCACCAACGTAGCCCGCTTCTGTCAGCGTTGTTGCGTCTGCAATCGTAAACGGTACATCAAGCAAACGCGCAAGTGTTTCTGCCAGATAAGTCTTGCCACTTCCAGTGGGGCCAATGAGAAGAATATTGGATTTGCTAAGCTCTACGTCACCTTTCTTTTTCTTATAATTCAAGCGTTTATAGTGGTTATATACAGCAACAGATAAGACTTTTTTGGCATGATCCTGGCCTATTACGTACTCATCCAGATTGGTTTTAATTTCCTCTGGAATACGCAGTTTTCCATTTTCAGGACCATCGCCACTTTCCTGGACCTCTTCGCGAATGATGTCATTACATAACTCGACACATTCATCACAGATGAAAACCGAAGGTCCTGCGATCAACTTCCTGACTTCATGTTGGCTTTTACCACAAAACGAGCAGTAAAGAAGCTTGCTCGTATCATCGCTCTGGCCGTTTTTATCGTCTGACATAAAAATACTCTGGCTGGAGTTCCATTAGCTTACCATGCTTGCAAACCGTCTATTTTTCAAGCCTTGACATATGCATAGCGCCAGGACGGAATGGCGCGCTATCTGCTAGTTTACCCTTTTACGGCTTTTGCGACACTATCCGGAGTTCCACCACGCGCACCCTGCACCGTATCAATCAAACCATATTCTACAGCTTCCTGGGGACTCATCCAGTAATCCCGGTTAGTATCCTCTGCGATACGATTCACACTTTGGCCAGTGTGTTCGGCCAGAACCGTGTTTAATCTGTCCCGCATCAGCAAAATTTCACGAGCCTGAATCTGAATATCCAGCGCATTCCCCTGAGAGCCGCCAGAAGGCTGATGAATCATCATTCTGGAGTTTGGCAGGCAGTACCGTTTGCCAGGGGTCCCTGCAGCCAGTAGAAAAGCGCCCATACTCGCAGCCTGGCCCACACACATGGTACTTACGTCACAATTTATGAATTGCATCGTGTCATAGATGGACATACCCGATGTGATTACGCCACCGGGCGAATTTATATAAAGATGAATATCCTTATCCGGATTTTCCGATTCCAGAAACAGCAATTGAGCCACTACGAGATTGGCCACCTGATCTTCCACTGCGCCAACCAGAAAAATAATTCTCTCTTTCAGCAGGCGGGAATAAATGTCATAGGACCTTTCACCGCGTGCAGTTTGTTCGACAACCATTGGTATGAGGCCCAGATTTGTCATCGGCACCGGATCGTTCGACATTGTGTAATCTCCTGATTAACTGATATTGGAATTGCCACCTGGCTTTTAGCCAGCGGAAGGCTGGTCTTCCTTCTCTTCTTTTTTCTCTTTTTCTTTATTCGCTGAAGGCTCCGCTGAGGGCTCTTCCGTTTTAATCGCTGAAGGCTCCGCTGAGGGCTCTTCACTCGCTGAGGGCTCTTCCGTTTTATTCGCTGAAGGCTCTGCTGAAGGTTCTTGCGGAATTGCCTCACCCTTTATTATAGCGTCATAATTGCTGGGCACATCGCTTACTTTTGCAGCATCTACAATATACTCAATTACCTGATCTTCCAGCACCGCCATCTCGATTTGCGATAACTGTTCTTCATTATTGTAGTACCAATTTACAACTTCTTCCGGCTGGGCGTACGATTTTGACAGCTCTTCGATCCTTTGCCTTACCTTGTCGCCATCGGTTTTCAGTTCCGCTGTTTCAACTATGGCACTAACGATCAGGCCAATTTTTGCCCGCTTTCCGGCCTCTTCCTCAAACATTTCTGAAGGTAATTGCGGCAAATCCTCTTCTTTTTGTCCGTAGCTGACAAACTGTTGCAGCATTTCCTTTTTCAGGCTTTCCACTTCCCGATTCACCATCGCCTTTGGAATCTGAACTTCATGCAGACGCCCCAACTCCTCCAGGGCCTGTTTTTTAACCTGATTCTGAATGGCAGCATTCATTTCCCGTTGCATGTTTTCTTCTATTTCCCGACGCATATGCTGAAGCAGGTCTTCATCCGAGTCAGAATCCGCGGTAATTCCCAATCCAGTGAAAAATTCTTCATCAAGCTCGGGCAGCACAGCCTTGCAGACCTTGCTAACCTCAACATCAAAAATTGCTGTATTGCCCCGAAGTTCCTCCGCCTGATAATCATCAGGAAAGGTCGATTCGAAATTGTGTGATTCTCCTGACTTGGCACCCATGAGAGCCTTGTCAAAATCGGCAATCATTTGTCCTTCTCCCAAAACAAAAGTGACACCTTCTCCGTTTCCGCCAGTAAACGCTTCCCCATCCAGGGTCCCCTTAAAGTCGATCGTGAGTTGATCACCTTTTTTGGATTTTCGATTTACGGGTTCCCAGGTTTTGCGTTGTTGCCTCAGGTTATCAATCATTGCGTCCACATTTCCTGACTCAATGCTGCCAAGAGGACGCTTAAGCTGCACTTCTCCCAGATCTCCCAGTTCAACAACGGGGTAAACCTCAAATGTCGCAGTAAACTCCAAATCGCCGCCCGCATCCATCTTCACAACATCCAGGTTTGGATTACCCGCGGGCATCATATTTTCCGTACGAATGGCTTCGTAAAAGCTGCTTTGCATCATATCGCCGGCTACTTCCTGGCGAATTGCTTTTCCATAGCGACGACGAATCTCACGCATGGGGATTTTTCCCTGCCTGAAGCCGGGCAGTTTCACTTTTTGGGAGGCGTCTTTTAACTTCTCTGCGATTTGATGCTCAAAGGATTCAGAATCAACAACAATTGTCATTCTTCTTTCCAGGCCGGTCATTGTTTCAATAGAAACGTGCATTTTTAAGTGAATTCCTTTTTATGGTGCCTAAATAAAACTCGATGCTATCAAAGAGGGGCGCTTATTGTGCGTTTTTGCAGTGAGATCCTATCCTGTCAGTATTCAGATATGGGGTGGACGATGGGGCTTGAACCCACGACCGCCGGAATCACAATCCGGAGCTCTACCAGCTGAGCTACGCCCACCATTAACCTGATCAAAAATGCTACCTGTATCAAAACCCCTGCTATTTACACCCTAAGCAGTGTGGTACGCCCGACAGGACTTGAACCTGTAACCCTCGGCTTAGAAGGCCGATGCTCTATCCAGTTGAGCTACGGGCGCATCTGTCACAAACAAGCCACAAACCAGTACTGTCCCGGTTCCGCCAGTTATCTGCCGTTGCCGGATCTGGTCGGGGTAGAGAGATTCGAACTCCCGACATCCTGCTCCCAAAGCAGGCGCGCTACCAGACTGCGCTATACCCCGATGATCATCCAGAACCAATCGATGCGACTGGGTCATTCTGCTCGACCCCGCACCGAAGCCGACGCATGATACTCACGGTCCGAGAAAGCGTCAAACGTGGAAGCGAATAAATCATCATTAGTTTGCGAAGTTTGCTATTTTCTCTGTGTAATCCGGATTTCGGGAGCAAAAAGCGTTGAGTTGGATATTCTTTTCAGATTTACATCTGGATTCTGACAATCAAATATTATTACAGGCTTTTGAGAATCTTCTCAAAAGAGAAATGTACACGGCCGACAAGCTTAACGGCATCTATATATTGGGAGACCTCTGCGAAGTATGGGTTGGGGATGATGACGATTCTGAATTGATATCCCGAATACGAACCGCCCTGCGGACAATATCTGTACAGGTACCTGTATATTTTTTACCCGGCAACAGGGATTTTCTGCTCGGCGAACAATTTGCCAGGTCCGCTGGAATGCAAATTCTTCAGGATCCATGCGTGATTGAACTGGCTGAGACTAAAATTTTACTGGCTCATGGAGATGCCTTTTGCACCGAAGACTATGAATATCAGAATTTACGCAAAGTATTGCGCGGCGGGCCCTTCAGGGAACAGGTGCTTGCCCGGTCGCTGGCAGAACGAAGGCAAATGGCCGCTTCCCTGCGAGCAGAAAGCCGAACCAGAAATTCGAACAAACCAGACAACATAATGGATGTGAGCTTGCCTGATATTAACAAGGCATTTACAGAACACGGAGTAAAGCATTTTGTACACGGCCACACACACAGACCAGGCATTCACATCGATAATATTGGGGATCAAACCAGATTCCGCTACGTGCTGGGAGATTGGGGCTGGTGCGGCTGGTTGTTGCGTTTTACGGGTGAAACTTTCCAGATGGAGTGTTTTCCGGTTCGCATAGTACCTAGCGCTGGTTCCTGATCTACGTCGGGTGCCCACTTAAAAAGCGAAACTGGCTATCTGATTTCAGGATCAAATCTGCTTCCATATCCAGAAAGTACTCAATTCGCTCTGCCAGTTCATCCCTGTTATTACAATAGAGTTTCGCCAATTCAAGATAATCCTGAAAATGCCGCCCTTCTGCTACAAGCAACTTCAGGTAAAAACCTGCCAGGGGTTCGCCAATGTTCTGACCAAGAATATGAAAGCGCTCACAGGACCGAGCTTCTACTATGGCGCCCACTATCAGGGAATCGACCAATCGAGCAGGTTCATGACTGCGTATACCCTTGTGCAGACCTGAGGCATATCGGCCCGGGGAAACATGTTCATAACTGATATCCATAGTCTGCATCAGCGCCAGCACCTGCTCAAAATGCAACAATTCTTCTCGCGCAAGCTGTGACATTTTTTGTAACAATTCCTGCCGATCTATATAACGGTATAACAAACTCATTGCAGTGGATGCAGCTTTTTTTTCACAGTTGGCATGATCAATCATCAAAACAGAAACATTATCCAACGCGGCACGAACCCATTCGCAAGGCGTTCGCACAGGCAAAAAAGCATGAATAGCAATTAGGGCTTCGTTCATCTTTAAGCTTTGTTCATTCTCTTTCGGCATTGATAATGAAACGTTCAATTAAAGATCGGAATCTTGAAATTTCGTTCGTAGTAGGCTTTTGAGCGCTTGTAAAATTCCTCGTCTATCCAGCGACACAGTTCAGCAAAATTTTCATCGGGGTGAATCAGTCCAAATGCGCTGAGACCCAGCCCCAGAAATTCCAGCTTGTTTGCCAAAAAATATTCATCATTAAGCATCTGAGGATTTGAGCGCGCAAAAAAACGCAGCACCTGATAGGCCAGAGTCAAATCACTTGAAGGATTCCACACCGGAATATGATTGCCTTCTATGGTGTGCGTGAGCACGTGAATATCATTAACCCTCACGCGCAGAGCGACACATTGATCTCTGAGTGACTCAAGCCGCTGCCAAATACTCAGCTTTTGTTGGTCTGTAAAAGTATTCCAGGCCACCACTTCATGTGAAAAGCGTTTACAGCCACGACAAACCAAATCACCATAGGTAGTGGAGCACACTCCGAGACAGGGAGTCTGCCGGGTTCGAATCTTCATACTTATCCGGCTGTTTCTATATCTTTGGTTAATCCAAGCGCCACAGAAACCTGAAGTCTTCTGAGCCTTTTACGTAACAAGGCCAATTGGGTACTCGACACGTTACGTGAATTGTATAGTAGTTGATCCAACTGTTCGATGAGTGATGACCGTCTCGCGTCAATACGTGCAACAAACTGCGCCGGAGACTCATTTGATTGCCGTACAAATCCAAACCGTTCAACGCCCTTGCTGAACTTGAGAAATATTCTCAGAACAGGATGCAGACGAACTTTACGGCGGCGCCAGAAAAGTGCTATTACGACGAGGGCCATACTCAATGCTACCCCGATGAGCAAGACTATGGCGATTTTTCCCGGTGTTACATTTCCCAGAATTTTTTTCAGGTATGCAGCCTGAACATTTGGATCGTAACCCACCACCCATAAATTCCATCGGTGGCCGACGGAATCGAACATGTAAATCAGGTCTGCCATTCCAGCGAAATTTGACAGACGCGCGTTGGTTAAAACCGAGAACATACCAAGATCTTCTGAAGACAGAGCTGCGTCCAGTCCCCTTTCAATGCGTTCAGGTGCCACTGCGTTGGTTGGATCATAGCGCACCCAGCCCCTGCCCTTGATCCAGACTTCGGTCCACGCGTGGGCATCCATTTGCCGTACCACCAAAAACTGTCCTACCGGATTCAAATCTCCGCCCTGGTATCCGCCTACCATCCGGGCCGGGATGCCAGCTGCTCGCATCATATAGACGAAGGCACCCGCATAGTGACTGCAAAAACCGGCTTGTGTCTCAAACCAGAAGGCATCAATGCTATTACTCCTGGGTAATCCCGGGGGTGCCAGGGTGTAACGATACGCTCCAGTGCCAATCTGTAGCATGATCCTGCGGGCAAAATCCTCAACGCTATTTGATTCCGCAAACAGACCTTGCGCGAACTGAACGGTCCGCGGATTGTCCTCGAGCGGTAAGCGGGTTTCCCGCGTTCGAATCCAGTCCGGCAGCTCCCTATCCGGTACCAGTTCGGAATAGGAATGCACCTTGTATCGCATCAGCGCGCTTACAGGCTCTCTTGACATCAATCGAAAATCCCGGGTTAGACCGATATTATTACTTTGAGAACCGGCTTCAACACTTTCTGTTATTGTTGGAACCTGCAAACCGAAGAGCCAACTGGACTGGGTTGGTTGCAATAGAATTTCATAGGCAAGCGGTTTTACACCGCCGCTTACGGTAGCCTCTGTTCTGGCGTTTTCAAGCTCGGGCAAAAACTCCGGTACCCTGGTCCCCCACGAGATTTGGGATGATGTTCGCAATATCGATTGCCGCTGTCCTGGCGGCGGCGATGCCTGGGTCCAGGAACCATTTTCAAAATTGGAATACACCAGGCCTCTCCAGTACAACTGTGAAGGCGCTGGAATCTGTGACTCAAATTCTACCCGAAACGCAATTTCTTGTGACTGCGATAGTTTCGCAATATCGCCGGGCGTGACGCGATCGCTAATTCCTGTTTTAGCACCTCCCGGTAAGGGGATAGACCATAAGGGTGCAATGCGCGGAAAAAATAAAAACAGTACCAGCATCAGGGGCAGTGCCTGCAATATAAGGGCTGACGCAAGTTTAAATGAACCCATTGGGCGAACCCGTGCGTGCATCTGGTTCATTCCCACCATCGATGCAGTAACCACAACGGCTGCCACCAATTCATATGCTGCCATCGAAATACTCTGGGAAAACAGAAATTCTGTTGCAATAATAAAATAGCCCAGATACATGACGAGGTATGCATCCCGTCTACCTTTCATTTCCACCAGTTTCAAGGCAAAAGCCAGTATGAGTAAACTGGTAGCAGTTTCCAGACTGAAGGCGCTGGATCCACTTAAGGCAACAGCAGCTACAGAGCCGAGTACTAACATGGCCTTGAGCCAGCGTCGTGGATAGTCCCAACGACCCTGAAACACCATCCATCGCCAAATTCCGCATACCACGCAGACTGCCATAATCCAGGGAGAGAGTTGTTGTGAATGCGGCAGCACTACCATTGCCTGGGCAATCATCAGCAAGGCCAGTGCATTTCTTGGAATCTGGATTTCCACCCCACCCCTGGATGAAGGGTTTGATTCAAAATCTTTTGGGTACAGGCTCAATTTTCTGTACCAGCAGCTGGAACTTCCAGTAAACCGTACAAGGCGAGTGCTTTTAAAACTGTTTGCAAATGGTTTGCACCACATGCAGGAGATAGTTGTGTGCCGGGAATTTCAAGCCCATAGTCTCTCTGGCTACGAGCAGCATCCAGCGCAAGCCCGGTTAGCCTGCTAAGGCGTTCTTCGGTAAGACCCGGCACAGCACTCCAGTCGAGTATGAATCGTGGATCAAGAAAACTCCCGTATTGCTTGATAACAGGTTTGCCCGTGCGCGCATAACTCTTCCAGATTATGTGTTTTACAGGGTCGCCGGCCTGGTATTCCCGTACGTCTCGAAAGTCATCGCTTCCAAGTGGGTCCACAAGCGCGCCATTATCTTTTTGAGTGGTACTTTCCAGTGGTGACTCACCATAGATTGGTCTGGGGTAAATTAGAGCCACCGCGGTAAGGTCCACCCAGGTCCATGCTCTCAGCAAACCGAGCGGGTAGTAAGTTTCGATTAGCATGCGACCGGGATTGAACCAGCCCCGTTGGTCTGCCTTTACAAAGAGCTTTATTGTGCAGGCTTCCTTTTCCTGAATATCTACCCATTGTTTAATAGTGTCTGGCCATGCAACACTAATACCCTCGCGCCCGACGCCAGTCGATCGCGACACTCTTATCTCAAATTCAATATCTTCCCCAACAAATCCACCAGGGGAACCAATAAATTCGATTTGAACTCCGGAAAGATTTCTAAATGTATGCAGAATGGTAACCAGAAAGAGGCTCCCCAATAGAAAGGCAACACCATAAATAAGGCTGCTCTGATAATTTATAGCGCCGAGTATAAGTAAAACAATGAGCGCGCCAAAAGCTATCCCCTGAGATGTTGGGAAAATGAATATGCTGTCCTGGCTAAGTGTAATCTGGGAAGATGGCGGTATTCGTCGTTCCAACCAGCCACCGAAGCGCTTCTGAACGAAGCCACCTGGAAATTGTGTAGACACTATTAGCCAACCACGTCGACACGGGCTAACAGGCGCTGTGACAAAGCACCACCACTGTGACCAGAATGATCTGCGGCGGAGCGCAATCGATGCTCAACCACACTGGGTAAAACGGCTTGCACATCTTCTGGCACAACGTGAGAGCGATCATGTATCAGCGCCCATGCGCGTGCCGCCCGCAACAGGGCCAGTGAACCCCTGGGGGAAAGGCCCAACGAAAACTCGCGCTCTCGCCGCGTAAACTGAACCAGCCGTTGAATATAGTCTACAAGTGGATCAGTCACTTTGATTTTCTGAACCGCCTGCCAGGTATCTTTTAACCAGTCTGTATCTACGATGGAATCCAGTGAATTAGCCTGTTCCCTTCGATCCCCTCCCATTAGCAGCGCACGTTCTGCATCCGGATCCGGATATCCCAGGTGAATTCGCATCAAAAATCGGTCCAGCTGAGACTCAGGAAGCGGAAAAGTTCCGATCTGGCTTTCCGGGTTCTGTGTGGCGATTACGAAAAATGGGGAAGGTAAGCTACGAGTCTCACCCTCAATACTGACCTGATACTCCTCCATAGCCTCCAGCAAAGCGCTCTGGCTCTTGGGAGTAGCACGATTTATTTCATCTGCAAGTACCAGCTGCGCAAATACCGGACCTTCAACAAAGCGAAATGAACTGTCTTCCTTGTCAAATATACTCATGCCGAGAATATCTGAAGGCAACATGTCACTGGTGAACTGAATTCGGTTGAAGCTCAGACCCAATACCCTTGCCAGAGCATGCGAAAGTAATGTTTTTCCCATTCCGGGCTGATCTTCAATCAACAGGTGCCCATTGGCAAACAGGCAACAAAGTGCCAGTTTGATTTGTTCTTCCTTACCCAACAGAACTTCGTTCAAACGGCTGACAACGTTATTGATCACGCTATGGCGTGTTCCTTCAGGCCTGATTGTGGAGCTCGATGACTGTGTGATCGCTACTGTATTCTGTGTCACTGTTTTGTTTATCTGTATCCGTACGCACTAACGATAGCCTCTTTAAATAGTTCGCGTCTATGTCACCCGTCACGTAACGCCCATCAAATACCGAACATTCGTAATCGGTGATTGTGTCATTACCCTCAATGGCACATTGCTTCAGATCGTCCAGGGTCTGAAATACCAGCCAATCCGCCCCAATAACTTGTGCAATCTCTTCCGGGGCGCGATTGTTGGCAATAAATTCAGTAGTTGTAGGCATATCAATACCATATACGTTTGGAAAACGAACCGGTGGTGCTGCCGAAGCCACATAAACGCGTTTTGCGCCCGCATCCCTCACCATCTGGATAATTTCCCGGATTGTGGTACCCCTCACAATAGAATCGTCGACCAGCAACACATTTTTACCCTTAAACTCCAGCTCTATGAGGTTCAATTTTTGTCGGACAGACTTTTTACGTTGATTCGCACCTGGCATTATGAAGGTTCTCGCGATGTATCGGTTTTTAACAAAACCCTCGCGGTACTTGACGTCCAGTCGATGCGCCAGAGGTAACGACGCTGTGCGTCCGGTAGTGGGTATAGGAATAACTACGTCGATGTCATGATCGTGGGCAGAATAGCGGCTGACAATCTGGTCAGCCAGTTTTTCACCCATTCTCAACCGTGCCTTGTAGATAGACACCTGATCCATGATCGAATCCGGACGTGCAAAATATACGTGTTCAAAAATACAGGGCGTATGCTCGCGCTGCACGCCACAAATGCGACTATGCAGCTCTCCCTGAGAATTAATAAAAATCGCCTCGCCAGGTGCCACGTCTCTCACCAGTTCAAAGTCCAGCAGATTGAGCGCGGCACTCTCGGATGCCAGCATGTATTCCCAGCCCTGGTCTGTTTCCCGTTTACCATAAACAAGTGGACGAATACCGTGCACATCACGAAAACCAATCATGCCACTACCAAGCACGAGGGCCACTACAGCGTAAGCCCCAAGACAGCGGGTATGCAGGCGATCTATCGCCATAAAAATATCATCAGGGCTTGGCTGGTAGGCTTTTATGCGATGTAGTTCGCTGGCAAAGATATTCAATAAAACTTCTGAATCCGACTCGGTATTAATGTGCCGTAAATCATCCCTGAATAGTTCAGATTTCAGTTGCTCGGCGTTCGTCAGGTTACCGTTATGTGCCAGCGTTATTCCATAAGGCGAGTTGACGTACATGGGTTGTGCTTGCGCAGAACTGGAAGATCCCGCGGTTGGATAACGTACGTGGCCAATGCCCATATTCCCGCTTAATCGGTTCATATGATGTTGCCGAAATACATCAGCGACCAAACCATTACCCTTGCGCATGTACAGTTCATCGCCGTTACAGGTAACAATACCCGCAGCATCCTGTCCCCTGTGCTGCAGCGCAATTAATGCGTCATATAATTGCTGCTTGACTGCGTTCCTGGCAACGATACCAACAACCCCGCACATGCGCTCTCTCCTCTCTAGCTAGATGAACTCCACAAGACCTGATTTTTAAAATAGCCCTGTTAGATCTCGTTACTCAAATCAGTTACTACACCGCCCAGATAATTCAAAAACCCGACAACATCCGATTCAAATGCTATCAATTGGGGTACAAGAGTCGAGGTTTGCCACCAGCTTGCGTCTTGTGCAAATGGCCGTACGACAATCAAAATGACTATACACAACAGTACGCCCCTGATACTGCCAAACAAAAAACCCAGTAACCGGTCCGTGCCGGACAAACCTGTTGTCTCTATAAGCTTTGCCAGCACCCATTGCACCATGGCACCGGCTATGAGCGCGGAAATAAATATTGCAGCAAATGCCAGTATCATCCTTACGGAGGTATTTTCTATCCGGCCTGACAACAGTTCGCTCACTTGCTGTGCAAACAACAAGGCAACCACAAATGCTGCAATCCAGATGATGAGGGAGAGTACTTCCTTAACAAGGCCCCGGAATAAACCAATGAGCGCCGAAAGTAACAAAAGCAAACATATTACAATGTCGGGTGAGGTCATTTGCACTCTACAGACACAATCATTGATATCTCAATAGCCAAGTTTAACCACTATAGCCTCATGGTAAGTACTTGATAATTGCTTGCGCAGTTTTATCGCATCACTTTCTCTTATAAGCGGCCCAATTGCTACTCGGGTTATTGTGCCACTGCTATTGTTAGCTCTGGAAAGCACGACATTATAATCTGCCTCTTCCAGCTTTTGTTTTAACTTCCGGGCATTTTGTTCGGAATTAAAACTTCCAAGTTGCACAGCCCAGGTGGTGTTTGAATCTGCGTTCTGCTCCGAGGTCTGTACGGACGGAATTACGGATTCTCCGATCAGGCCTGATTTTTGGCGCTCTGAAACTTTGTCTTTCAGCGCATCTGCTTCTGCAAAAGACTCTACACTAATACTCTTTGGGGGTTCTTTTGAAACAACTTCAGGCGCCGCGGTTAGCTCCGGCAGGGTCAGCGGTTTTACGCCTGCTCCGTCGAACAACATGGGTAAAAATATAACAGCCAACGCCAGAACAAAAAGGGAACCCGTAATCCGATAGCGGCTTTGTTCGTTCATTACCTGGGGAAGCTCTGATTAATTATATCGTGCGTCTTTTGAACCACGTCGAAGGAACCCATTATAACAACTCGATTGGGCAACTGAGTAGCATTTAGATAATAATTTAGAGCTTCTTTTACATTCTTCATGCTGATTATCGAGGAACGGCTAGCTGGTAACTGATTCAGGGCTAACTCTGCTGATTTTGCACCCGATTGCGCTCTGCCAGGGTGACCTGTAAAACCAGCGTCCACAAAAACCCACTCTTCAACAAGTTCACTCATCATCTGAACAATTCCACCGACGTCCTTACCCGCCAGAAAACCGGCAATTCCCACTATTGGTTTGGACATCTCATCGCTTTTCATTTGTTGCAGTAAAAATTCCGCAGCGTGCGGATTATGCGCAACGTCTATTAACAAATTGAGGCCATGATAGATCGCGTGTTCGAAACGGCCGGGCATCGAAACTGTCGTACATGCGTGGGCTACAACTTCCTGCGTAAGGGGTATCAATTGAAGTGTTGCTTCAATAGCTGTTGAAGCATTTGTTGTGGATATGGACGGCAACGGTAAATCCCTGAATGCCTCTCCTGTCTGACTGTCAAAATTCCATGCTGAATTTGGGGGTGCTATTACCCGATGACTGTACGCCACCGTGTTTTGATGCAATATCGCGCCTTTTTTTTCAGCGCATTTTTCAATATTTTTTGGCATATTGGCTTCCCCGTAAACGCATACGACGTTTTGCCTCATGATGCCGGCTTTTTCTATAGCAATGGATTCTCTATCACTACCCAGAAATTCTTCGTGGTCGATACCAATACTCGTAATTACGGAAACATCGGGATCAACAATATTGGCGGCGTCAAGGCGCCCTCCCAGACCCACCTCCAGAACGCACACGTCAAGCCCCTGATTATTGAATACACACAGTGCAGCCAGAAGAGCAAATTCGAAATAAGTGAGATGGGGACTATCCCGGGTTTGCAATCTTGCCTGTTCTACTGTTTCAAATGCATCAAAGATAAGTGCATCACTCGCAGCGCTCCCATTTAGTCGGACACGTTCGTTAAAAGCATGCAGATGGGGCGACAAGGTAGTACCTACCGAATATCCAGCAGCCACAAATAATGCTTCAATAAAAACGCAGGTGGAGCCTTTACCATTTGTTCCAGCTACAAGTACGCAATGTGTAGCCGGTTTTCTCAGGTTTAACGTATCTGCTACAGAGCCCACTCGTTCAAGGCCCATTTCTATTTTGAATTCAGGTTGTTTCTTTTCCAGGTAATCAAGCCAGTCGGCCAGACTGTTATGCTTCATACCACCGACGATTCCGGTTCTATTGCGGCCCTTAATTTGGCGGTGAGTTCTGTTAGACCAGACAAGATAGATTCTTTACTGGCACCCTCTTCACCCATGATACTGACAAGTGCTGATCCCACCACAACCCCATCAGCGACAACAGAAATATTTTTTGCTGTTTCGGGATCCTTTATGCCAAAACCCACTTGAACCGGTAGGCTTGAACGCACCTTGATGCGCTCTACATTGCGTTGAACTGAGGACGTATCCAGATGGGAAGCACCGGTGGTACCTTTCAGGGAGACGTAATAGATAAAACCGGAAGAAGCAGATGCTATCATTTTCACTCTTTCATCCGTACTGGTTGGCGCAACCAGAAATATTAAATCGATACCTGTATTCAGCAATTCTACCCGTAACAAATCTGCTTCTTCTGGTGGCAGGTTCACCATAATTAATCCGTCTACACCGGCTTCACTGGCGCGTCTTGCAAATGATTCATACCCCATTGTACTAACAGAATTAAGATAACCCATTAACACCAGAGGAGTATGTGTGTTTGAACTTCGAAACACCGTTACCATATCCAGCACATCCAGGAGGCTGATGTTGTGCCGCAAGGCGCGTTCTGATGCGGCCTGAATAACAGGACCCTCAGCTTCCGGGTCGGAGAACGGAATGCCAAGCTCTAGAATGTCCGAACCGCCCTCTACAAGAGCGTGCAATGCATCCACCGTAATGTCCGGAAACGGATCACCCGCAGTAATAAAAGTGGTAAGGGCGCAGCGCTTCATTTTGGAGAGATTACTAAAGGTCGGCGAGAGTCTGCTCACAATTCTATACCGTCTATGCCTGCAACCGTCATTATGTCTTTGTCGCCCCGCCCGGAAAGATTGACGATAACTATGTCCTTTGTTGGCATGGCGGGTGCGGCGTCTATGACCCAGGCTACTGCATGGCTGGATTCCAGTGCTGGTAATATGCCTTCCACACGGGTGAGAAGATGAAATGCTGCCAGTGCCTGGGTGTCGGTAACTGACTCATACTTCACCCGGCCAATGTCCTTCAAATAGGAATGTTCCGGACCGACACCCGGATAATCGAGCCCTGCAGATATGGAATGTGTCTCGGAAATCTGACCATCAGAATTGGTCATCAAATATGTTCTGTTACCGTGAAGAACTCCGGCATGCCCATCATTTAGCGGTGCAGCGTGTTTTCCGGTCTCCAGTCCGAGGCCGCCCGCTTCCACACCAACCATACTTACGTCAGGGTCATTTACGAAGGGATGAAACAAGCCAATTGCGTTCGAACCGCCACCGACACATGCCACCAGCAAATCTGGCAGGCGGCCATTCATTTGTAAACATTGCGCACGCGCTTCCTGACCAATAACCGATTGAAAGTCTCTTACCATAACCGGATAAGGATGGGGCCCCGCAACCGTGCCTATAATGTAATGAGTATCATCCACGTTTGTAGTCCAATCGCGCAAAGCTTCATTCATTGCGTCCTTCAGGGTTTTTGAACCCGACTCAACCGGTATAACTTCGGCACCCAATAACTTCATGCGATATACGTTCAGGCTTTGGCGTTTAATATCCTCCGAGCCCATATAGATACAACACTTGAGTCCAAGGCGGGCCGCAACCGTTGCGGTAGCAACTCCATGTTGACCGGCTCCGGTTTCTGCAATAATGCGCGGTTTTCCCATGCGCTTCGCAATCAGTGCCTGCCCAATGGTATTGTTTACCTTGTGGGCTCCTGTGTGGTTTAGGTCTTCACGCTTAAGAAATATTTGTGCGCCACCCAGTTTTTCCGTTAATCCCCTGGCAAAGTAAAGTGGCGTTGGCCGGCCTACATATGTTTGTAAATCATGCAGAAACTCTCGCCGAAAATCCGCATCCTTGCTTAGCTTGCTGTACAGCGCGTTTAACTCATCCAGAGCGTGAAACAAAGTTTCGGCAACAAAGCGCCCCCCAAATTCCCCAAAATGACCTCTCGCGTCGGGTTGTGAATACGTTTCATTCATCTGATTGCTAACAACTCCTTACTACTTTTATAAATTCCCGAATGCGCTCCGGATCCTTGATGCCTTTTACCGTGGCATCCCGTTTCGTATTTAACACTTCCACTCCCCCGCTGACATCAACACCCTGGGGCTTAAGAATTTGAATACCAGATGCTACATTTGAAGAATCCAGTCCGCCTGACAGAATTAGAGGTTTTTCCGCATTTTTTGGCCAATATTTCCAATCAAACCGTCTACCGCTGCCGCCCGCCAGTCGCTGGTCAAACGTATCCAGCAAAAAAGCCTTTGCGTTCGGGTATTTTGCTTCCATTTCAAGCATATCAAACGCACCAGCTACGGAAATTACCTTGATATATTTGCAATCAAATGACTCGCAGAAAACACCCTGCTCCTGACCATGAAACTGCAAATAATCCAGCTTTACGCGAGCGAGTATATTTTCGACCTCCGACACTTTGGGATTAACAAAAACGCCAACACGCAGGATCTCACGCGGAATGCTTGAACAAATCTCTTCGAGTTTAGCCACAGGTATTCTCCTGGGACTGTCAGCCAGAATAAATCCCAGGGCAGTGGCGCCATATTCAATCGCGCATAGAGCGTCTTCCAAACGGGTGATTCCACAAATTTTGATGTGCACTGCTGATCCTTCTGCCAGGGAGCGCAGTCTATCAGATTTCTACATTGTGCAGCACAATAGGTAACTGTAAGGCGGGAAAATTATACTTCTTCGGATACTCCACGTGCACCATATACAGGCCATGCGGGGGCGCAGTTGCCGCTGCGAGGGAGCGATTTTTGGCAGCGAGCAATTGTGCCATCCAATCTACCGGCTGGCGACCACTGCCGATCTGGTGAAGCGAACCGGCAATATTGCGCACCATATGTAATAGAAAGGCATTTGCCGTTATGTCCAGCACCACACTCTCGCCAAACCTTTCAACGCGAACCCGACTTACATTACGTCGAGCGGATCTGGACTGGCACCCGGCGGCCCTGAATCCGGAGAAGTCATGTTCACCAACAAGCGCCTGAACCGCTAATTGCATCCGTTCCTGGTCAAGCACGTCTGCGGTTTGGCAAACCAGTGTACGGCCCAGTGCAAGGGGACGGTCCGAGTGATGCCAGACATAGAGGTAGCGTCGGGACAGCGCAGTAAAGCGGGCACTAAAACCTTCATCTACAGTACGGGCCCAGCGTATGGATATTGCTTCGGAAGTTAAACTGTTGGTTCCTCTGACCCATCCATCCAGTGGTCTGTTAGCAGAAGTGGCGAAGCTGATTACCTGTCCGCTGGCATGTACTCCGGCGTCTGTTCTACCGGCGGTTACCAGTTTTATTTTTTCATCCGCCACACTGCTGAGCGCATGCTCCAGGTCGGATTGTACGGTGGGTAATCCGGGCTGGGTCTGAAAACCATGGAAGGCATGGCCATCATATTCAACGCCCAACGCTAGATAAAACATAGATAGCAGGTACTACTTTAGCTGTGCCAATAGTTCGTTGGCTTGCGCTTGCTGTTCCTCGTTACCTTCACCAATAACTTCCGCCAAAATCTCTCGCGCGCCGTCTTCGTCGCCCATGTCTATGTACGCACGGGCCAAATCCAGCTTGGTGCTGGAAGCATCTTCCCCGTCGAGAAAGTCAAAAGCTTCATCGCCGTCGGAATCAGGGTTCGAATCGACCAATGCGGTCTCTTCTGAATCACCCAGCTCCAGTTCATCGAGGTCGAATTCGTCGTCCTCCAGGGCTCGTATTTCAGTTGGTTGGTCACCGGGATCAAAATCCATCCCCAGATCGCCCCCCAGTTTTTCTGAATCCTGTTCGGGTTCCTGTTCAGATTCCTCCCCGGAATCACCGGTATCTACAAGATCATCTACGAAGTCATCCTCATCGGAGAGCGCTTCATCATCCAGTTCCAAATCAAAATCTTCATCCAGTGAATTCTCAAACTCATCGCGCTGCGTACTGTCTACATCATCTGCGATAGCCTGTTCCGGTACAATTTCTGCATCACTGGATTCAGAGTATTGTCCTTCAGCGTTGAATTGTGCTGCAATTTCCCTGGCTTGTAGCAGGATATCTTCATCATCACTGTTATCTATCAGTACCTGCATATGATTATCAAACATGCCCTGATCTTCTGTCTCTGCGTAAATTTCAAGCAGTTTCAGTCGTACTTCGGCTCTTGACGGGTCTTTTTCTATGGCTGTATTCAACAGGGCCAATGCCTGGGGATATCGTCCGTAGGCAATATAGATATCCGCTTCACCCACGACATCACTGGTTTGTGCGCCTTCAAGACTCTCCGGTTCCAATGCATCTATCGCGTCACCCGGGTCTTCGTGCTCGCTTTCTTCAGCAGCTGCCTCCTCGTCCGACGCCTCACCACCGAATAGGAGCGGTTCAATTTGTGCGTCATCGTCTAACTCATCCAGACCTTCTTCAGGTATGAGTTCATAGGCCTCATTCACCTCACGACGGGCCCTTGCACTAACAAATATCAAACTTGCGGTAAGCAATAGAACGAGAAAACCCAGAATCAGTACAAGAGGGGAGGTAAGCAGATCCATCAAGGAAGAATCCCTGCCACTTCCACCCGCGTTCGAAGTCTCGGATCGCGCCTGCTGCAATTGCGCCTGTAACTCTGCCAGCCGCTTGTCCTGTAATTCTATTTGCTGGGACTTAGCGTCATTTTGCTGGCTTGCCTGGGCTTCCAGCTCGGTTAATCTATCCAGCCGGTACTGTAACTCATCATTTTCCCGGCTAATGCGTTCAATTTCTTCCGCTGTTTCCACCGATGAGCGAGGTTGCGCATCCACATTATCCCCGGCAGAGGACGTAGCGCTGCTATCATCAGAACCGCTGACTATACGAAGCTGCCCATCCTGAGACGGCCTGTCAACAGCAGATTCTGCGGTACTGGACGTAGCATCCAATTGTGCTCCCAGCTCAGAAGTATCCTGAGCCGAAGCTGGTATTTCAGTTTCCGGGCTTAAATCTTCCGGCGCTGTGCCAGACCGGTAAACATCCCATTGCTTGTTATGCTCGGCTACTTCCTGGCTGGCTTGTTGCCCGTCAAGTTGCTGAATATCGGTCTCGGTTGGAAGATCCAGGCGATATCCCGCTTTTAACAAATTTATGTTGCCACGAATGAAAGCGCGAGGATTCAACCTCTGAATAGCAAGCATAGTCTGCTGAATGCTCACTGAGTCAGAAGGACGGGCATCGCTCGCTATCTGCCATAAAGTATCGTTACGATTGGTAAGTTGCTCAAATCGTTCCGGGGATACTTGTTTGGGGATGGTTTGTGTCTGGGAGGGAGTGCTTCTTTGTGTGGTTTGACTGCTATTTTGTGTTGTATTGTTTGCGCTTGCTGAAGGCGAGCTCGGCTCGGAGCGTCCTCCCCCGCTGGGATCGGACCTTACCGGTGCTGTAACAGCAGATGCCTGATTATCACTGAATGTTGGCGGATCCAGAAGTACTGTAAATTCTTTTAGTAATCGCCCATTCGGCCACCTTACTTCCACCAGAAAGTTAAGATAAGGCTCCGAAACCGGTTGGGGTGTACTCAGTGCGATTACTAACGAACCGTCATTGGCAATAGTAACGGCAAAGCGGATATTAGTGAGATAAAAAAAACGCTCGACGCCCACCCTTTTGAAATCATCCGGGTTTGCGAGACTTACGAGAACCTCATAATCAGCCAAGCCACCAGAGCCTGTAACCGGTATGGTGGCACTAAAATTTTGATTCAGAGCAGAATCCAGTTCAATTTCGCCCAGGCCAAGTGCAAAACTTTTGCCAGTAACGAAAACAGCCAGAGCATAAGCCAGGAATGTTAGTCTGCGACCCATAAAACCTATCCTTTGATCCAAAGTGTCGCTCAATACGATCTCGCTTGAGCACCATCATGCCGGACATTCACTACGAAGGCCGATAGTAATCTTACCACCCTTCAATTCACAGCCCAATGCACCAAACAGGCGCACTCATATCCAGTGCCGTAAAGATAATCCAGATTTAGTCCAGAAAGGGTGCCCTAAGTATCAAATACTAAAGTTCTTTTAGCAAGAGTTCCGCTATTTGCACGCTGTTCAAAGCCGCGCCCTTGCGCACATTATCCGATACTATCCACATATTCAGACCGAGATGCAGTGACAGATCTTCCCTGATTCGTCCCACGTGAACCATGTCACTGCCTACGCTATCAATTGCAGGAGTCGGGTAAGATTGTGCCCTGGCATCGTCAACTACATTCACACCAGGACTCTGCATTAAGAGCCTGCGTGCCATATCGGCGGTAATTTTTGCCTCAGTTTCGATATTTACCGCCTCGCTATGGCCATAAAATACTGGTACTCGAACGCATGTCGGGTTTACCAGCAAATTATCATCTGCGAATATCTTCCGGGTTTCCCAAATCATTTTCATTTCTTCTCTGGTGTACCCATTGTCCTGAAACTCATCGATCTGGGGGATAACGTTAAATGCAATGCGCGTGGGATGTACCTCTACTTCGGGCTCAACACCATTGAGTAATGCAGCCGTCTGGCTCGCAAGTTCCTGAATACCCCTGGTTCCCGCACCTGAAACCGCCTGGTATGTGGCAACATTTATCCTGGATATGCCAACTGCGTCATAGATTGGTTTTAATGCAACCAGCATCTGTATGGTTGAGCAGTTTGGATTAGCAATTATGCCGCGGTTTCTAAAACGGGAAATCTCATGCGCGTTTACCTCGGGTACGACCAGCGGAATATCGTCGTCATACCTGAAATGGGAAGTATTATCGATGACAATTGCACCCTGCTCCCAGGCTTTTGGCGCAAATTCAGCGGAAATACTCCCCCCGGCTGAAAACAATGCAATTTGAACCCTGGAAAAGTCAAAATTATCCAAACGCTCAACCCGAATGTGTTTGCCACCGAATGCAATACGCTTGCCCTCGGATTTCTCGCTTGCCAAAGCATAAACTTCGTCGGCAGGAAATTCTCGAGCAGCAAGAATTTCGAGCATGGCCTCTCCGACCGCGCCAGTAGCTCCGACCACAGCAATACTTAACGACACTGTTTTTCTCCTATCTTAAGCCAGATTGAAATATATTAGACATATTTTTCAATACGTTATCGGCCATAGTTAATGTGTTAACTTTAGTTGTGCCGGGCGTATAAATGTCCGCCGTTCGCAAACCATCATCGAGCGTCGCCTGTACCGCCTGCTCTATGAGATCAGCTGCGGCGGGCTGTTCCAGAGAATAGCGGAACATCATTGCCGCAGATAAAATAGTTGCCAGTGGATTAGCCAGATTCTTACCGGCAATATCCGGTGCGGACCCGTGTACAGGCTCATACATACCCTTATTATTCGCATCCAGCGAGGCCGAAGGCAGCATGCCCAAAGAGCCTGTGAGCATTGCAGCCACATCCGACAGGATGTCCCCAAACATATTGCCAGTGACGATAACATCGAATTGTTTAGGGCTTCTCACCAACTGCATTCCAGCATTGTCTACATACATGTGCTCCAGCTCCACGTCGGGATATTCCGCGTGCGTTTCTGTCACCACGTCCCGCCATAACTGGGTTACTTCCAGCACGTTGGCCTTATCCACGCTGCATAACCTGCCCCTTCGTTTGCGCGCCATGTCGAATGCAACTCGCGCGATGCGTGATATTTCGTGCTCGTTATATACATACGTATTAATGCCTTCGCGCACTCCCTGGTTTACCTTCACTCCTCTGGGTTGACCGAAATAAATACCACCTGTGAGCTCACGAATAATCAGAAGATCGAGGCCGGAAACGAGGTCCAGCTTAAGTGAAGAGCTCCGGGCCAGCGCCGGGAAAGTCATTGCAGGACGCAGATTGGCAAACAGGGACAACCCGGACCGCAAACCTAACAAGCCGCGTTCCGGTCTTTGCTGCATTGGAAGGGATTCCCATTGCGGTCCTCCAACCGCGCCAAGTAACACCGCATCTGCGACCTTTGCAAGCTCAAGGGTTGCGGTGGGTAATGGTTCTCCATATTCATCGATGGCACAGCCACCTACCAGGGCTTCTGAATACTCAATATCAAGGTCATAAAATTCTGTTGCTGCCCGTATTATCCTTACAGCCTGCGGAAGCACCTCGACTCCAATTCCATCGCCGGGTAACAACAGTATTTGGTAGTTACTTTTTTCTTTGTTCATTGATTTTCTCCGCACAGGTTTTGCTTTGAGCGCACAGGTTTCGGCTTCCCGGTTGCGTCATGAATGGTCGGTAAACAACCACGGCTGTGCTTTTGTGTGCTGTTCTTCAAATGCCTTGATATCAGCCTGTCTCAGGAGGGTTTTACCGATCTCATCGAGGCCTGAAAGTAAACTGGCTTTGCGCTCAGGTGCTATCTCAAAGGTTAATGCTGTTCCGTCAGGTTTTGTTACGCGCTGTTCCTGGAGATCTACTTCCAAACAGTAGGAGTCAGCTGAGGCAGCTATTTCCTCAAACAAACTACTAACAATATTTTCTTTTAAAGCAATAGGTAACAACCCGTTTTTAAAACAATTATTATAAAATATATCAGCGAAGGCGGGCGCAATTACACACGTGAAACCATATTCCTGCAGAGCCCACACTGCATGTTCCCGGCTGGAACCACATCCAAAATTGGTTCTGGCCAGTAAGATGCTGGCTCCCTGATATTGCGACTGGTTTAATACAAAATCGTGATTTATACGACGCTCATTGGGAGATTTGTTCATGAGCCCTTCGTCCAGGTATCGCCATGCATCAAACAGGTTATCCCCAAAACCAGTGCGTTTGATAGATTTCAAAAACTGTTTGGGTATGATCTGGTCAGTATCCACATTTGCGCGGTCCATTGGCGCTATCAATCCGGTAAATTTTTCAAAAGCCTTCATAAATAGTCCCGCGGGTCAGTAATTTTACCTCTGATTGCCGAAGCGGCTGACATCGCTGGACTCATAAGGTGAGTACGCCCCAAATATCCTTGTCGGCCTTCAAAGTTTCTATTGGATGTGCTGGCACATCGTTCGCCGGGCTCCAGGCGATCATCGTTCATCGCCAGACACATGGAACACCCGGGATCGCGCCATTCAAACCCGGCGGCCTTGAATATTTTGTGCAGGCCCTCTTCCTCTGCCTGCTTTTTAACCAAACCTGAACCGGGCACTACAAGTGCCTGTTTTATTCGTGAAGCTACCCGGTGCCCCCGAATCACCTCTGCTGCGATTCTGATATCTTCAATTCGTGCATTAGTACACGATCCTATAAAGATGCGATCAAGCGCTACATCTGTGATCGCATCGCCAGCTTCCAATCCCATGTAGGCCAGAGAATGAGTAGCAAGTTCCTGCTTGTCAGATGACTCGAATGAATGCGGCGCGGGAATTTTTTCTGAAACCCCAAGCACCAGTTCTGGAGAGGTTCCCCAACTTACCTGGGGTTCCAGTCTGGCTGCATCTATCGTCATATCAATATCAAAGAACGCATTTTCATCACTCACGAGCTCACGCCAGTTAGCTTCTGCCAAACTCCACAACGCGCCTTTGGGTGAATACGGCCTGTTTCTGACAAATTGAAGGGTTGTCTCATCAACAGCTATAAGGCCCGCCCTGGCACCGGCTTCAATAGCCATATTGCACACAGTCATGCGTGCCTCCATAGACAATGCCTCGATAGCGCTACCGCAAAACTCAATGGTGCATCCCGTGCCTCCAGCGGTACCGGTTTTTCGAATGATGGACAGTATCAAATCCTTGGCATAGACGCCGCTGGCAAGCACCCCATCCAGGCGAATTCGCATATTTTTGCTTTTTGACTGAACCAGGCATTGGGTCGCGAGCACGTGTTCTACCTCGGAAGTACCAATACCCTGGGCCAGGGCCCCAAAAGCACCATGGGTAGAGGTGTGTGAGTCGCCACACACTATCGTCATTCCTGGCAGCGTCAGACCCTGTTCCGGACCTACTACGTGCACAATTCCCTGGCGTATATCATTAATATCAAACTGTTCTATGCCCAAATCCCTGCAATTATCATCCAGCGTCACTACCTGTAGTCTTGATATTGGGTCCTGAATGCCCTCCAGACCACGCCGTCGTCCTACAGTCGGCACATTGTGGTCGGGGGTGGCAATATTGGATCCCAGACGCCATGGCACTCTTCCCGCGAGTCGTAGTCCTTCAAAGGCCTGTGGTGAGGTAACTTCATGCAGGAGGTGTCGATCTATATACAGCAGGGAGTCTGTCCCGTCGGCTCCGCCAACCGTGTGCGCATCCCAGATTTTGTCGTATAGCGTTCTGTTGGAAGACATCGATATTTACACTTGCTGGAAAGAAGTCGTCCAGTTTAAGATTCACAGTGTCATAAGACAAATTCATTATAATTATAATTTTAATTACTAACTGGAATACTAGTTGGTAGATATAGCTGGAATAGATAGCGGGTACTGCAAAATGATGAACTGGAATGAGTTACGGGCATTTATTCAGGTAGCCGATAAGGGCTCTTTCTCACGAGCAGCGGATACCTTGCACCTGACACAGCCCGCGGTGAGTAAACGCATCGCCGCGCTGGAAGCCGATCTGGGTATTCAACTCTTTGATCGTATTGGCCGGCGGGTATACATGACCGAGGCAGGAAGCATTCTCTACCCTCGCGCTCAAAGTATGTTGCAGGACCAATCTGACGCCAGAAAAATGTTGGAAAACCTGCACACCCGCATAGATGGCCGCTTGCGTATGGCAACCAGCCACCACATTGGTCTACACCGGCTTGCGCCTGTGTTGAAGGATTTTTCTCAACAGTTTCCGCGGGTCCAAATGGACATTCGATTTGTAGACTCTGAAGCTGCGCAAAGCATGGTTCTGGAAGGTAGCAGTGAGTTGGCCGTCGTTACATTTGATCCTGAACAACACGAGCAACTTAACTACCAGGCAATCTGGAATGATCCCTTGTCCTTTGTGTGTGCCCCGGAGATGTCCGCCCTCAGAGCCGGTACCAATTCCCTCGATGCGCTCACCGCCGTACCCTGTATTCTGCCAGGTCCTGACACCTTTACCGGACAGATTGTTACACGGTTATTTGAGAATGCCGGACTTGTCTTACAACCCACCATGCGAACCAACTATCTGGAGACCATCGCAATGCTTGTATCCATCGGACAGGGTTGGAGTGTTTTACCAACGAGCATGCTGAACGATCTGGTACGGCAATTCGAGGTTAACTGCCTTCCGTTGTCACGGATACTGGGCGGTATTACGCACCCTGAACGCACCCTTTCTAACGCAGGAACTGCTTTTATGAAGATACTGGAACATCATTCAGACCATTCAAATTAGCCGATATGATCTGCGTTCTGTGCTCTGTGCCTCAGGTATTGGTCCATTAATACCAGCGCAACCATAGCCTCAACTATAGCAACAGCCCGTATGCCAACACAGGGATCATGGCGGCCCTTTGTTACAACCTCCACTTCTTCACCACGCGTATTTATTGACCGGCCAGGTGTAGTAAGGCTGGATGTTGGTTTCAGGGCAATGCTTGCCGCAATATCCTGTCCCGAGCTTATTCCGCCCAGAATTCCTCCAGCGTTGTTGCTTAAAAATCCCGCTCGGGAAATTTCGTCCCGATGTTCTGTGCCATGTTGTTCCACACTCGAAAACCCTGCCCCAATTTCCACGCCTTTCACAGCGTTGATGCCCATAAGCGCACCGGCCAGTTCAGCATCCAGTTTTGCAAACACCGGCTCGCCCAGACCAACAGGCACCGCCTCGGCAACTACATTAATACGGGCTCCAATCGAGTCTCCCTTGCGCCTGAGCGAATCTATAAATGCTGCAATCTCGTCCACTTTAGTATCGTCAGGACAAAAGAAAGGATTGAGAGGAATCTGTGACCAGTCCAGCTTGCCAATGCTAATATTTCCAATCTGAGCCAGATAGGCTCTTATTACGGTACCAAATTTCTGATTTAGATACTTACGCGCGATTGCCCCGGCAGCAACGCGCATGACGGTTTCCCGGGCGGATGCTCTCCCGCCGCCACGATAATCGCGAATGCCATATTTTTTTTGGTACGTAAAATCCGCATGCGCCGGTCGTAAGGTGTCCTTTATGTCGGAATAGTCTCGTGATCTCTGATCCGTGTTGTAGACCAGTAGTCCGATAGGAGTACCCGTAGTTTTTCCTTCAAAAACGCCGGACAGAATCTTCACTTCATCTGCTTCACGCCGTTGCGTGGTATATTTCGACTGGCCTGGTTTACGCCTGTCCAGATCGAGTTGAATTTCTGCAGCGCTGATTTCCAGCCCGGGGGGGCAGCCGTCTACGATACAACCAAGCGCCTCACCATGACTCTCACCAAAGGAGGTAACTCTGAAAAGCTGACCAAAACTGTTACCTGCCATTTTTATCCTGTGCCAGGGTACCGGTGTATCAACTGGCACCCGCTGAAATGCCGGAGGTAGATAATGCACCAGCTTCCAGAAGAAAAACACCGTTACCACCATCTTGAAGATCTGGCCACACAAAAGCCACGGATGTTAACTGGTCTGATAAGGCCAGTGCACTATTGCCAACTTCGCCAACTAAAATGCCGTTGGGTGAAAGCCAGTTTTTGGCATCCTGCAGGATGCGTTTCACCACATCAAGCCCGTCTGTTCCGGCGTACAATCCATGTTTAGGCTCGTGCGCATATTCCAGTGGCATACTTTCAAAATCTGATGTATCCACATACGGTGGATTGGTAACAATCAGATCGAATATTCCCGGTTCCAGCGCCTCGAATAAATCGGACTGCTGTACGGTGACTCGCTGGGAAAGTTGATGCAACTCTATGTTTTTTTGCGCAAGCTCAACGGCCTTTGAGTCGATATCAAGCAAAACGACCTGCGCATCTGGAAACGCCAGCGCACAGGAAATACCGATACAACCTGAACCGGTACATAAATCGAGAATGCGCCCTGGAGCTTGTATTAACCAGGGCGCAAATTCAGACCTTATTAATTCTCCAATCGGGGAGCGCGGTATAACGATACCAGGCTCTATGAGGTAGCGATCGCCATTGAACCACGCCTCACCTACCAGATAGGCTACAGGGATATGTTGCGTGATACGCTGTTCTATTAATTGCGCAAGGGCAGCTCTTTCGGAGGCGAGCAATTTCGCTTCAAGAACATTTTCCGACTGCTCGTAGGGCAAACGCAAATAACCAAACACCAGAGCGACAGCTTCGTCCCAGGCATTGTCATTCCCATGCCCGAAAAAAATATCTGCGTTGTAAAACTGCGTATTTGCCCAGCGGATATAATCGATAATGCTTGTCAGTTCATCGGCCGGATGCGCCATCTTAAATATCGGTATCCGCTTTTTTTGCCTCAGCGTTTGATTTGGTTTTGGATTTTGCTTTGGCTTTTGCTTTGGCCTTTGGTTTAGCCTTGGTCTTGACTTCGGCCTTCACTTTAGCCTTGCTACCTGCAGCTTTGCTCGCGGTTTTTCCATTGCCGTCGGGGCTCCTTAACGCAGAATCTGAAGCACCCAGAAGGTCTAGCAGCAGTGTATTCAGTCGCGATACATAAGCAGACGGATCTTCCAACTGGCCACCGTCACTCAAGGAAGCCTGATCAAACAATATGTGCGTAAGTTCCGAGAAGCGGTCTTCATCCGATTCTGAATCGAGTCGGTCGATTAGAGGATGTGTCGGATTAAGCTCAAAATTAGGCCTGGATTCAGGCGTGCCCTGACCGGCAGCCTCCATTATTTTGCGCATTTGCGCGCCCATGTCATTTTGTCCTAACACCAGGCATGAGGGAGAGTCAGTCAATCGGGTAGATAAGCGCACAGTACCCACCTGATCACCTAATACAGACTTAACACGCTCGGTAAGGCCTTCCGATACACCTCGCTGGTCGTCTTTCTTGTCGGCGTCAGTTTCCAGATCCAGTTCACCACGCATGACGTCCTGAACCGGTTTACCGTCAAACTCGGTCAATGTAGACATCAACCATTCATCCACCCGATCATACATTACCAGCACTTCAATATTGCGCTTGGCAAAAATTTCCAGATGAGGGCTGCGACTTGCGGTCTTGTAATTTTCACCGGTAATGAAATAAATTTTTTCCTGATCTTCTGACATTCGGCTAACATAATCCTCGAGGGATACAGTTTGCTTTTCGTCATTTTTATGGGTCGATGCAAAGCGCAATAGCTTCGAGATGCTTTCGCGGTTGGAAAAGTCTTCCGATGGCCCTTCTTTCAACACCTGACCAAATTCATCCCAGAAAATCTGGTAATCGTCCGCTTTGTTAGAAGACATTTTCGTTAGCGTTGAAAGCACACGTTTAGTCAGGGCATTCTTAATGCTGGTCACGCGCTCGTCTTCCTGAAGAATCTCCCGGGAGATATTCAATGGCAAATCGTTACTGTCGATAATGCCCTTCACAAAACGCAGGTACAAAGGCAGGAACTGCTCGGCGTCATCCATAATAAAAACGCGTTGGACATACAACTTTAAGCCCCGTGGAGTATCCCGGTTCCACATATCAAACGGCGCTCGTTTTGGTATGTACAACAGGCTGGTGTATTCCAGCTTGCCTTCCACCCTGTTGTGACTCCACTGCAAGGGCGCTTCATAATCGTGGGAAATATGCTTGTAGTGTTCGTGATACTCCTCATCCTTGATATCTGTACGCTTGCGTGTCCAGAGTGCCTTCGCTTCATTGACAGCTTCAAATTGGCGTACGGTTTCGATTGCATCCTTATCGTCGTCTTCGTCGGAGGAAGCGGCGGGTTCCGCCTCAAGCATTTTCACAGGAACTGCAATGTGGTCAGAGTACTTGCGTACTATCGAGCGCAAGCGAAAATCGTCAGCAAAATCGAGTGCGTCTTCCTTAAGATGTAATATAATTTCCGTACCGCGCTGGGCTTTTGAGATGCTCTCAATAGTGAAGGAGTCTTCTCCCTGGGAGATCCAGCACACTGCTTCCTCTGCTGAACAATCTGCGCCGCGCGTGTTTACCTCAACTTTATCTGCGACGATAAATGAACTGTAAAAACCCACACCAAACTGGCCAATTAATACCGAATCCCTGGCCTGATCACCGGAAAGGTTAGCCAGAAATTCCGCTGTACCCGATTTTGCAATGGTACCCAGGTGATCTATAACTTCCTGTTTACTCATTCCGATTCCGTTATCCGATATCGATATTGTTTTGGCTTCAGCGTCAAAGGTTATTTCTATTGCCAGTTCTGAATCATCTAAAAGTTTTGGGTTTGCCAGGGCATGAAAGCGTAATTTGTCGATGGCATCGCTGGCATTGGAAATAAGCTCGCGCAAAAAAATCTCCCGGTTGCTATACAGGGAGTGAATCATCAGGTGAAGCAACTGTTTTGCTTCAGTTTGAAACGAAAATTGTTCGGATGCCGAATCAGATGTTTCGGGTGTTTTTACTTTGGTCATAATATTGTCCACAACAAAGTCAGGCCAAAACCACACATCGGGTCGGGCCAGATTATAATAATTTAGCTACCTGAACCCCTATGTGGGGTGCGCAATACAGAATTCAAGAGCTGGTTGTCAGTCCCAGCCGGTAATTTCTGACAAGGCATCCCCAATCTGGGCCAGGCTTTTGACCGTAGATACGCCAGCAGCTTCCAGGGCAGCAAACTTCTCAACTGCGGTCCCTGTTCCACCGGAGATAATTGCTCCAGCATGCCCCATACGTTTTCCTGCCGGTGCTGTAACACCTGCTATATAGGAAACTACCGGTTTGCTTACACTGCTCTTGATAAAAGCGGCTGCTTCCTCTTCGGCGGTGCCGCCGATTTCACCCACCATAACGATGGCTTCTGTGAGCGGGTCATTTTCGAACAATTCGAGAATATCTATAAAATGACTGCCGGGAATCGGATCACCCCCTATACCAACGCAGGTACTTTGTCCGTAACCCTTATCAGTTGTCTGTTTTACAGCTTCATAGGTCAGGGTTCCGGAGCGGGAAACAACACCCACCTTGCCTGGCAAGTGAATTTCGCCTGGCATGATACCTATTTTGCATTCCCCCGGAGTGATAACTCCAGGACAGTTTGGACCAACAAGCCTGATATTCCGATTATCCAGGGATTCTTTTACCTGCAACATATCCAGTGTAGGAATGCCCTCCGTAATACATACAATGAGCTCAATTCCTGCGCTGGCTGCCTCCAGAATCGAGTCCTTGCAGAATGGCGCTGGAACATAGATAACGCTCACGCTTGCACCGGTTTGTGTAACTGCTTCCTGCATGGTGTTAAATACCGGCAAATCCAGATGTCGTGTACCACCTTTTCCCGGCGTCACTCCGCCGACCAACTGCGTTCCATAGGCGATGGCGTGTTCGCTGTGCAGGGTTCCCTGGGAACCGGTAAAACCCTGGCAAAGTACTTTGGTGTTCTTGTCTATTAGTATACTCATGCGGCGTCTCCTGCGGCTGCAACGGCCTTAACGGCGGCATCCTTCAGGCTCGTGGCAGCTATGATATTCAGTTTGTTGGCGCGCAGAATTTCCCTACCCTTCTCGGCATTGTTACCTTCAAATCTGACTATTACGGGAACTTCCACGTTGGCATCCTGAACTGCCGCGATAATTCCCTCAGCTATGACAGCACAACTCACAATACCGCCGAAAATATTAACTAAAACTGCTTTAACGTTAGCGTCGGACAGGATTATTTTGAAAGCTTCTGCAACGGCCTCTCTCGTGGCACCACCACCAACGTCCAGAAAGTTTGCCGGAAAACCGCCCTCCAGCTTCACTAAATCCATAGTGCCCATGGCAAGGCCAGCGCCATTCACCATACATCCAATAGTACCGTCCAGTGCAACGTAATTGAGGTTAAATTCGGCTGCTTCCGCTTCCCGGCTGTCTTCCTGGGAAGGATCTGCCATATTTAGTAATGCCGGCTGGCGATACATTGCATTACCGTCAATGCTCAACTTGGCATCGAGGCAATGCACATTTCCCTCGCCGGTGATCACGAGTGGGTTAACCTCTACCAATGCACAATCCAGATCGTGGAACAGTCTGGAGAGGTTCAAAAAGAGCTCGGTAAACTGCCTGATCTGCACTCCCTGCAAGCCCAGTTTAAACGCAAGTTCTCTACCCTGGTAAGGCTGGGCACCAAGGGCCGGATCAATTACAGCCCGGAGAATTTTATCCGGGGTCTCCTCCGCAACTTTTTCGATTTCTACACCTCCCTCCGTAGAGGCCATAAATACTACACGGCGAGATGCACGATCAATAACTGCGCCCAGATAAAGCTCGTTAGCAATGTCAGTGCAACTTTCTACATAGAGGGTGTTTACCGGTTGCCCTTCAGAATCCGTTTGTACCGTCACCATGCGTTTACCCAGCCAGTTACTGGCGAAGGCACGAATATCTTCTGCCGAATCTACCAGCTTCACACCGCCAGCTTTCCCACGACCACCAGCGTGCACTTGCACTTTTATTACCCATCGCGTGCCACCAATTTTTTCTGTGGCCGCTACCGCTTCATCAGCAGATTTCACCGCATAGCCTGTCGATACCGGCAAACCAAATTCAGCAAACAATTGCTTGGCCTGGTACTCATGAATATTCATAGTGTTTAAATCTCTCTATTATTGGTTTGGCAGGTATTACCCCGGGTGGGCTTTGCAAATAGTTCGATAAAGCTGTAAGCCTATTTGCGCTTTCTATTGACCATATGAATGGCATGGCCACCTACTGCAAGTGCAGCCTCGTGCACCGCTTCCGATAATGAAGGGTGCGCAAACATGGTTAAGCCCAAATCTTCGGCTGATGCATCAAACTCCATGGCAATCACTGCCTGTGCAATTAGTTCAGATGCCTGGTTACCCAGGATATGCACCCCCAGAATCTGATCAGATTCCGCGTCAGCCAGAATCTTGACCAAACCGTGCGTATCGTTTGCTGCAATTGCCCGGCCGCTCACACTGAAGGGAAAGGCACCGGCGTTGTACTTGATGCCTTCGTCCTTTAGTTGCTGTTCGTTTTTACCGACCCATGCAATTTCGGGGTGCGTGTACACCACGTTGGGAATACATTCATAATTGACCATGGTTTTCTGTCCGGTTATTCGCTCCGCAACCATAACGCCTTCTTCCGTGCCTTTATGCGCAAGCATTGGACCTCGAACACAATCTCCTACAGCATATACATGCGCAAGTTTCGTGGCGCATACCTCATCTACCGATACAAATCCACGCTCATCGGTTTCCAGACCGCAATCGGCCGCCAATAAGCCAGTAGTTGCAGGTCGTCGACCAACCGCGACAATGAGCTTATCAACCTGTACCTGCTGTTCCCCGTTTTTATCCTCAAAGGCAACGGTTACTTGTTTTTTGCTCGTCTTTGTCCCCGTTACGCGCGCTCCCAGGCGCACATCCAGGCCCTGGCCGGTAAAAATCTTTAAGGCATCCCGGGACAATCGTTTGTCTACCATTGGCAAAAATTCTTCCAGTGCTTCAAGCACTACTACCTCGGAGCCCAGGCGTGACCACACACTTCCAAGTTCCAGGCCTATCACTCCAGCGCCAATTACCCCAAGTCGTTTTGGTACCGCCTGAAAATCCAGCGCTCCCGTTGAATCTACTACCTGATCACCACTTAAGGGCGCGGGTGGTATCTCAATGGGCACGGACCCCGGAGCCAGTATTACATGGCTTGCTTCAATATTTTCAACCTTGCCGTCATGCTGCGTATATTCAACCACCAAATCTGCAAGTAATTTTCCTGTCCCCGGAAGGCCTGTTACGCCATTGCCTTTAAACAACCCTGCTATGCCGCCTGTCAGGCCCGCAACAACCTCATCCTTGCGCGCTATCATTTTTGGAATATCAACGCTGATGTCGCCTACATTGAGCCCAATAGCAGAATAGTTATCCCGCGCCTCTACGTATTTATGACTGGCATCTAACAGTGCTTTGGAAGGAATACAACCCCAATTCAGACAGGTTCCGCCGTATACCGGATTGCCTTCCTTATCCAGGGATTTGTCGATGCACGCAGTTTTCAAACCAAGCTGCCCACATCGTATTGCAGCACCATACCCTGCCGGGCCTGCGCCAATTACTACAACATCAAATTTCATACTCATACTTAAGCCTTTTACAGTTCCAGCAGGATTCGGGCTGGATCCTCCAACATGTCTTTAATGGTGACCAAAAATCGTACAGCTTCCTGCCCGTCAATTAATCGGTGATCGTAGGAAAGCGCAAGATACATCATCGGATGTACAACAATCTCGCCATTTTCCACCATCGCCCGTTCCTGAATTTTGTGCATACCCAAAATTGCAGTTTGCGGCGGATTTAGTATTGGCGTTGAAAGCAATGAGCCGAATACACCTCCGTTGGATAGTGTAAAGGTCCCGCCTGCCATATCATCAAGGGACAGCTTCCCTGATTTCGCTTTTGTTCCGTAGTCCCTTATCTGGTCCTCAATTTGTGCAAGACTTAGAGCATCTGCATCACGAATTACAGGTACCACAAGCCCCCTGTCACTGCTCACGGCAACACCTACGTCATAAAAGCCGTGATAGATAATATCGCTTCCATCAATAGAGGCATTTACGGCAGGGAATCGTTTCAGGCTCTCTACACAGGCACGTACAAAAAATGACATAAAGCCCAATCTGGACCCGTTGTGGCGCTCGGAGAACAGTTCCTTGTATTTGCTTCGCAGCGCCATAATGGGCGCCATATTAACTTCGTTGAACGTCGTTAACATTGCAGCATTATGTTGCGCTTCGACCAAACGTTTAGCGATACTTGCACGCAAACGGCTCATGGGTACACGTCGTTCAATACGCTCCCCCGTATTCAATTGAGCACCCGGGTCGCTTACAACAGTATCGGCAGATGTAGTCGCAGCTGCTGCCCCAGCTTGTAATACGTCCTGCTTGGTTATTCTACCGTCTTTACCGGTGCCTGTTATAGAGGCAACATTCACACCACGTTCTTCCGCAACTTTTCGTGCAGCCGGGCTAATACCCATAGGACTTGCCAACTGGGGCTGTTCTGCTGCTATGGTAGATGATGCCGCAGTAGTGGCTGCACCCGTCGATACCTCCGACACAGCGCCTTCGCTAAACCGGCCAATTAGCGCTTCGCTTCCTATAATCTCACCTTCTCCCACCAGAATTTCACTTAAAACTCCGTCTGAGGGTGCAACTATTTCAAGCACAACCTTATCTGTTTCTATGTCAACAAGCAGGTCATCGCGCTTCACTTCTGTACCCGTACTTACATGCCAGGTGGCTATCGTGCCCTCGGAGATCGACTCCGGAAACAGAGGCGCTTTTATTTCAATTGTCATGAAAATTCCTTGTAACTTTTATCCATAAAGGGCATCCAGTACCAGACGCTCCTGTTGTTCTGTATGTTCCGACATGTGCCCGCTGGCGGGTGCAGCTGACGCCTCTCGCCCGGCATAGGCCAAATAGAGGTTATCCTTGCAGGTTAGTAATACCCTGCGTGTGTGGTGTTGACTGGAATACCAGGCGCCCTGGTTTTGCGGTTCTTCCTGACACCATATTACCTCTTTTAAATTTGCATAACGTTTTACTTCTGTAGCAAGTTCCGGTTCAGGATAAGGGTAAATCTGCTCCAGCCGCACGATCGCTATATCAACTCGACCATCTTTTCTGCGTTGTTCCAGAAGATCGAAATAAACCTTCCCACTACAAAGCACCAGACGCTCAACAGCTGAATCTTCCAGCGCATCAATTTCGGGATATACCGGCAAAAATGCCCCTTCGCTTAGTTCCTTTAATGTAGAGACTGCCAATTTGTGGCGCAACAGACTCTTGGGTGTCATAACAATCAATGGCTTGCGCAAGGGTCGGATAATCTGTCGGCGTAACATATGAAACATTTGTGCTGGCGTGGTTGGTATGCATACCTGCACGTTATGTTCTGCGCACAGTTGCAAATAGCGCTCAAGCCGGGCGGATGAATGTTCAGGACCCGCGCCTTCGTATCCATGAGGCAGTAATAGTACCAGCCCACACAACCTGCCCCATTTGTGCTCACCGCTGGTAATAAACTGGTCGATGACAACCTGCGCACCATTTGCGAAGTCGCCAAACTGTGCTTCCCAAATAACCAGGGTAGCCGGACGCGTCGTCGCATAACCGTACTCAAAGGCCAGTACCGCTTCTTCGGACAAAAAGGAATCAAACAGGCTAAAACGCGGCGCGTTGGGAATTTCCGCAAGTGGCACGTAAGGTTCGCCATTTTCCTGGTTATGAAATACCGCATGTCGGTGTGAAAAGGTACCCACCCCGACATCCTGCCCGGTTAACCGTATGCCATGCCCCTCGGACAGCAGGCTTGCATACGCCATGACTTCCCCAAAGCCCCAGTTGACGGGTGTGTCACCTGAAGCCATTTTGAGTCGATCATCCACAACTTTTTGCACCTGACGATGCAACTTGAAACCTTCAGGCACTTTCTCAAGGTTTTTTGCAATCGACTGAAGCTGCTCAAGATCGATGCGCGTATCGCCGGGAATGGTCCACTCATGCCCTATGTAGGGCTTCCAATCCACGAACAGGCCTTCATTCGGGTCTTCAACAAGACTTAATGCTACGTGTTCTCCGGATTCAAGGCGATCACGAAAATCTGACATCATATCCATAACGGCTTCAGTCGTGACCGCGCCTTCAGAAATCAAGCGATCTGCATAAAGGGTGCGCGCAGTTGGGTGCTTTCTAATTTTTGCGTACATCATCGGCTGGGTCTTCATGGGCTCTTCAGCCTCGTTGTGGCCCCGCCGGCGATAACCGATCAGATCAATTACTACATCCTTTTTGAACTGCATCCGATAATCTATCGCCACCTGCATCACAAATAATACCGCTTCCGGGTCATCTGCATTTACGTGAAATATCGGTGCCTGAATCATTTTGGCAATTTCTGAACAATACTCCGTAGAGCGAGCATCCTCCTGTTCACTCATGGTAAAACCAATCTGATTGTTGACAATCACGTGGATGGAACCACCGGTTTTAAAGCCCCTTGTCTGGGACATCTGAAACGTTTCCATTACCACACCCTGCCCCGCAAAGGATGCATCACCATGGAGCAATATCGGTAACACTATCGAACCATCCTTGTCCTCCCTTCTATCCTGTCGGGCACGTACCGAACCGACTACCACTGGACAAACTATTTCCAGATGGGAAGGATTAAATGACAAAGCGAGATGCATCTCACCACCGGGTGTGGTGACATTTGATGAAAAACCCTGATGGTATTTTACATCTCCCGAACCGTGTTCTATCTGGGCTTTTCCTTCAAATTCATCAAACAGCTCAGCTGGCGTTTTACCCAGGATATTGACCAGTACGTTCAAGCGGCCACGATGCGCCATTCCAATAACCGCCTCAACAATTCCGTTAGCGCCAGCTCTTTGCAAAGCGTCATGCAACATCGGTATCAGAGATTCACAGCCTTCCAGACCAAAACGTTTGGTACCCGGATATTTATTATGCAGGTATTTTTCCAGCCCCTCTGCAGCGGTGAGTCGCTCCAGTATCATATCCTTGGTGTCAGCGCTGAATTTGGGATGGGAGCGTACACTCTCCAGACGTTGCTGAACCCAGCGCTGTTCTCTCAAATCTATAATATGCATATATTCAGCGCCTACAGAACTACAATAGGTCTGCTCCAGCGCATCCACAATATCTCTCAGTTTGGCCGCATCCTGGCCGTACACAAAGGAACCGGTAAGGAACTGGGTATCCAGGTCAGCCCCGGAAAGCTTGTGATACTCAATTTCCAACATAGGCGTAGGGGGGCGAACCATCATATCCAGCGGATCCAGCGAAGCCCGCTTATGACCCCTGTGCCGATATGCGCTTATAAGTTCAGCTACTCGAACCTGCTTGATTTCGTGCTGGTGCGCCACATCGGTACTAACGGATTCGGGACGTGCCTTAAGGCGGTTTCTGCCTATTAATTCGAAATGCTGCAGAATTGTGCTATGGGGAATGTCATATTTCCCGGATCCTGCCACGTCGGGCAAATCCTGAAAGTAGCTCGACCATTCCTCGGGAACGGAACCCGGATCATCCAGAAAAGACTCATATAAGCCTTCTATATAGGCAACATTCCCACCGGAAAGATGAGAGCTTTTCGCCATTCTTTCCAAAAAACTATCTGTCATGTGTATCCTCTACTAGCTCAGCCTGCCATTGGGCCTGGCAGATATATCACGTACCCTGAGCCAGGAGCATAGTACGAATTTTACCTATCGCACGCGTAGGATTCAGTCCTTTAGGGCAGACACTCACACAATTCATAATGCCTCTGCAACGAAATACGCTAAAGGGGTCATCCAGTTTAGCCAAGCGCTCAACGGTTGCCGTGTCGCGACTGTCTGCCAAAAATCGATACGCCTGAAGCAAACCGGCAGGTCCAATAAATTTGTCCGGGTTCCACCAAAAAGATGGACAGGAGGTGGAACAACACGCGCACAGTATGCATTCGTACAAACCGTCCAGCTTTTCTCGCTCTTCGGGAGATTGCAGGCGCTCCTGTGCCGGTGGCATCGTATCGTTTTGCAGGTAGGGATCCACTTTTTCGTATTGTGTGTAAAATTGTTCCATATCCACCACAAGGTCACGCACTACCGGTAAACCGGGCAGGGGCCGTATTTCCAGTGACCCCCTTTTAGCAACCGTTGATACCGGCGTGATACAGGCGAGACCATTAGTACCATTCATGTTGATACCATCAGAACCACATACGCCTTCACGACAGGATCGTCTAAAGCTCAGGCTGGTGTCCTGTACTTTAAGCAGTTCCAGCACGTCCAGCACCATCAGATCCCTGTCCTCTGGCAAATCAAGTTCCATAACCTGCATATAGGGTTTTTCATCCCGATCCGGATCAAAACGATAGACGCTGAATTGCATTTTTCTAACTCCTAATATTTACGAACCGTGGGCTGAAATGTATCTACAAGTTTCGGTTCAAAATTAACGTCTCGTTTACCCACCCTTTTCTCCGCAGGGTAGTACATGGAATGGCATAACCAGTTTTCATCATCGCGATCCTGGTAGTCATCCCGCGCGTGCGCGCCCCTGCTCTCTTTTCTGGCTTCAGCTGCAATGGCTGTTGCCTCGGCAACTTCCATCAAATTATCCAGCTCCAGCGCCTCCAGTCGCGCTGTGTTAAAAGCCATGCTTTTATCATCCAGTCGCGCAGCACCAATTCGTTCGCGTAATTCAGCAAGTTTAATTATGCCTTTCTGCATATGCTGCTCGGTGCGGAAAACGCCAAAGCCATTCTGCATTGTCGTCTGTAGCTCTTTTTTAAGGTCGGAGACACTTTCACCTTTAGTGGAGCTGTTCCAGCGATCCAGGCGTTGCATTGCTGCCTCAATATCGGACTCAGATGCTTCTGCCATGCTTGTGCCCTGCTTCAGGACTTCCTCGATATGCAAGCCTGCAGCTCTCCCGAAAACCACCAGATCAAGTAGGGAATTACCGCCAAGGCGATTTGCTCCGTGTACCGACACACAGGCAACTTCACCCGCAGCGTACAGGCCTTCTATCGCTTGATCGACATCACCAGCTGACCTTTTTATAGCCTGACCCGTTACCGTGGTGGGAATACCACCCATCTGATAATGACAAGTGGGCACAACGGGAATGGCTTCCTTAATTGGATCTACATGCGCAAATGTGCGTGATAACTCCAGTATGCCTGGCAGTTTGCTATTGAGTACCTCTTCACCCAGGTGATCGAGTTTCAAATAGACGTAGTCGGATTCCGGACCTGCGCCACGGCCTTCCAGAATTTCTATGACCATTGAGCGCGCAACCACATCCCTGCCCGCAAGATCTTTAGCGGTGGGCGCGTAGCGCTCCATAAACCGCTCCCCATCCTTGTTAACCAGATAGCCACCTTCCCCACGACATCCTTCCGTTACCAGTATTCCAGCTCCTGCAATACCTGTGGGGTGAAACTGCCACATTTCAATATCCTGAACGGGAAAACCGGCTCTCAGCGCCATACCGATACCATCACCAGTATTCATCAGGGCATTGGTGGTGGACGCATAAATGCGCCCCGCTCCGCCGGTCGCCAACAAGGTCGCCTTTGATTTTATGAACACCAGCTCGCCAGTCTGCATTTCTATCGCCAAAACACCCACCACGTCCTGATTGGCATTTTTAACCAGATCAACGGCAAACCATTCATTTAAAAAGGTGGTTTTAGCCTTGAGGTTGCCCTGATACAGAGCATGCAGCAGAGCATGCCCAGTACGATCCGCTGCTGCACAGGTTCTGGCCGCCTGGCCGCCTTTTCCATAATCCTTGGACTGTCCACCAAAAGGCCGCTGATAGATTCGCCCGGATTCCGTTCTGGAAAACGGCAAACCCATGTGTTCCAGCTCATATACTACCTGCGGGCCAATTTGACACATATACTCAATGGCATCCTGATCACCAATATAGTCCGACCCCTTCACAGTGTCGTACATATGCCAGCGCCAGTCGTCATCCGGGTCATCACTGGCAATCGCACAGGTTATCCCCCCCTGGGCCGAAACGGTGTGTGATCGAGTTGGAAAAACCTTGCTGATTACTGCAGTGTTTAATCCGGACTCCGACAACTGTAACGCGGTACGCATACCGGCGCCGCCACCGCCTACAATCACCCCATCAAACTCCATTGTTCTGATACTTGCCATGCTCGCTACAGCCTCCAGATAATATTGAGCGCCCACAGCGTGTATACGATGAGTGCAGTGACACAGGCGAATTGGTAAACAAACCTGCACACCAGGGCGGCCGCACCAAAATAGTGCTCGCGGATATAGTCAGTTCCAATGGTCCACATCCCGATCCAGGCATGTGCAACAAGCGAGAACAAGGCCATTGTGCTGAAAATTTGCATGGGCAGGCTTGTGAAATAATGCTTCAATGCCGCATGGTCAACGGTCGACTGGCTAATAAAAAAACCTAAAACACACACCGCATAAGCCAGCAAGACCACTGCGCTAATCCTTTGCAGGATAAAATCGGAAAGGCCGCTGCGCCCGAAACTTGTAACATTGGTTACCATAACCATATTCCCGTCAGTGCGATGAAGATTATTGAAATAATAACTGTAAGCTGAGCAAACCGTTTGGACGCCTCCAGGCTATCTCCGATGTGAAAATCGAGCAGCAGGTGTTTAACGCCAGCAACCATGTGATAAATAAGTGCGGCCATAAGCCCCAAAAGAACCAGCTTGCCAAAAATACCCTGCATTGCTGCCACAGCGGCATCAAAACCGGCCGGAGACTGCAGCGCCAGATCTGCTACATACAAGAGAAAACCCACCCCCACAAAGAGTATGGCACCGCTTACCCTGTGTAGAATGGAGGCTATTGCCGCGAAAGGCCATGCAAATCGCAGCAGGTTTATGTCTACAGGACGATCATCATTCATGCTCATAGTTTCTTCTTCTATTTTCTTCCTAAAAGAATTTACATTTAGCCGCTGGCGGTACTTTTCCGTAAACCAGCTCATCAGTGCGACGCCATCGGGATGCCTTATGATAAACGATGCACCAATCCTTCGCCAACAAGATACCCTCTATATTCCGCAAAATTTGACAGGCTCCCTGACAGCCGATACTTTGGGCAATCAGTAAACCTACAGGAAAGACAAACCATGGTGCAGAAGAGTGCCCACGTTACTATCGACGGACATCCGGATACGATTGATTTGCCCATTTATTCAGGCACGGAAGGCCAGGATGTAATTGATGTGGGGGGGCTGACCAAGCACGGTTTTTTCACCTATGACCCCGGCTTTGTCTCTACAGCAGCCTGTGATTCAACAATTACCTATATTGACGGGGACAAGGGCATATTGCTTCATCGGGGCTATCCAATTGAACAGCTTGCAGAACATTCTGATTATCTGGAGCTGTGTTACCTCTTAATACACGGTGAGCTGCCATCTGCAGAGCAAAAGAACGATTACGTGGATATCATCAAGCACCACACGATGGTGCATGAACAGCTACGCTACTTCTTTAACGGCTTTCGCAGAGCAGCACACCCTATGGCAATTATGTGTGGGGTGGTAGGCGCACTTTCAGCCTTCTACCACGACTCTCTGGATATTGAGGATGAAAATCACCGCCTGATTACCATGAACAGGCTAATAGCGAAGATGCCCACGCTGGCAGCCATGAGTTACAAACATTCCATAGGCCAGCCTTTCATGTACCCAAGGAATGACCTCAGTTATGCGGGAAACTTTCTGTACATGATGTTCGGCTCCCCCTGTGAAGACTATATCGATAGTCCTGTGCTCACACGCGCCATGGACAAGATTTTTCTGTTGCATGCCGATCACGAACAAAATGCATCCACATCCACGGTGAGACTGGCAGGGTCAACCGGTGCCAATCCCTACGCCTGTATCGCCGCTGGTATTTCAGCGCTTTGGGGCCCCGCACACGGGGGCGCCAACGAGGCTGTATTAAATCAGCTTACTGAAATAGGCTCGGAAAAGAACATCGACAAGTACATTAAACGCGCCAAGGACAAGAATGACCCCTTCAGACTTATGGGATTTGGACACCGGGTTTACAAGAACTACGATCCCAGAGCCAAGGTGATGCAGGAAACCTGTTATGAAGTTTTTGACGAGCTTGGTGTGGAGGCTGATCCGCTACTTAAAATCGCCCAGCGTTTAGAGCAGATTGCGCTGGAAGACGAATACTTTGTAGAGAAAAAACTGTACCCGAATGTAGATTTTTACTCCGGCATCATCCTCAAAGCCATGGGTTTTCCCGTGGATATGTTCACTGTAATTTTCGCCACTGGACGCACCCCCGGCTGGATTTCCCACTGGAACGAAATGATTAGTGGCCCGTACAAAATTGGTCGCCCCAGGCAATTGTACAAAGGTCCGGTTAAACGTGATTACCCAACAAGATAGCGCTAGTCCCGCAAAAGTTTAATCAGACTGGAGGTGTCCCATCGCCCACCTCCCCTGGCCTGAACCTGGGCATAAAACTGATCGACAAGTGCTGTAAGTGGCAGGCGCGCATTGAGATCTCTTGCAGCTTCAAGGCCAATGCCCAGATCCTTTCTCATCCAGTCCACGGCGAAGCCATGGTCAAAAATTCCTTCCGCCATGGTCTGTGCCCGGTTGTCCATCTGCCAGGACTGTGCGGCACCTTTTGAAATGGTTTCCACTACATCCTTGATATCCAGATTTGCCTGTTCGGCAAAGTGCAGGCCTTCTGCAAGACCCTGTAGAATACCGGCGATACAGATCTGATTAACTACTTTGGTGAGCTGTCCAGCACCTGCCGAACCCATCAGTGTTGCCGCCTTCGCGTAACAATTCATCAGGGCTTTGGCCATGAGGAAGTCGGAAGATTCACCGCCCACCATGATGGTAAGTTGTCCATTCTCTGCACCAATCTGCCCACCAGACACCGGAGCATCGAGAAAATGACAGGCTCTGTTGTCACAAACGGTCCACAGGTGACGCGCTAAATGTGCAGATGCTGTAGTGTGGTCCACCAAAACCGATCCCGGTTTTAAACGAGCCAGAACCCCCTCATCACCTTCTACAACACTCAGAACATCAGCATCGTTACCTACACATACAAATACGAACTCGGCATCAGCGATTGCCTGGGCTGGCGTTGGCAAATGTTTGCCCGGATAATCCCTTACCCACTGCTCTGCTCTTGCCTGGGTTCGATTATAAACAGTAACCGTGTGTCCGGCCTTTGCAAGGTGTCCTGCCATCGGGTACCCCATTACTCCCAGGCCAATAAAAGCGACTTTTCTAAAATTATTCGAGCCCACCATTGTTTCCCCAATACCCCTGCGCAGTTATCCTTACACGCCTGTTAATGTTTCGCTACGAATGGTGCCATAATTACGCACAGCAATTATAACGGGCCAGACCAGAAAATGAATAAACTCTCCGGCTTACCCGCCGTAGACCGGCTGATTAAGGAACCTGAGGTAGCCGGCTTGATAGCTCAGTGGGGAAGACAGGCTATTATTGATGTGCTTAGAAATTTGCAACAGCAGGTTAGATCCTCCGACGAAGTTCCGTCCTGGGCGCTGGATTCTGCACAGTATCCTGCACGGGTAGTCCAGCGATTACGTAAACAATTTGGAACAGGGTTACGGCCAGTCTACAATCTCGCTGGTACTATTATCCATACAAATCTAGGTCGTTCGTTACTTAGCCGCAAAATGGCAAAAGCCGGCTTGGCAGCAGCAACCCGGGCAGTCACCCTTGAATTTGACCTTGAAACCGGGCGCCGTGGTGACCGGGACAAGCTGGTAGAACAACTCTTGTGTGTGCTCACCGGTGCGGAAGCGGCAACTGTGGTAAACAATAATGCTGCAGCGGTGCTGCTGGTGCTCAATTCCCTTGCAGAGGGTTCTCCTGTGCCGGTATCGAGAGGCGAGCTGGTGGAAATTGGTGGCAGTTTCAGAGTCCCCGAGATAATGCAAAAGGCTGGCTGTTCACTCGTTGAAATCGGGACAACCAACCGTACTCACCTTAAGGACTATGAGGCGGCAATAGATAGCGATACACAATTACTTCTAAAAGTGCATCCCAGTAATTACCACATAGCTGGTTTCACCAAATCGGTTGACGTACAACAATTATCGTTAGTTGCGAAAAACCATAATATACCCCTGTACATAGATTTAGGCAGCGGTGCATTGATAGACCTGGAGAAATTCGGGCTTCCTGCAGAACCAACAGCAGGCGAAGTTCTTGCGCAAGGCGCTGACATACTCTCATTTAGCGGGGACAAATTACTTGGTTCCATCCAGGCAGGAATTATAGTAGGCAAGAAAGCGCTTATTGACAAAATTAGAGCCAATCCACTGAAACGCGCATTGCGCGTGGACAAGATTACGCTAGGAATATTGACGGAAACGTTCAGGTATTATCAGGACACCACTACCGTTCGCGACAATATCCCCTTGTTAGCAACGTTTGCAAAATCATTATCGGAAATAAACAGCCAGTCGGTACTGGTGGCTGAGGCTCTATGTGAGATACTTACTTCTGATTTCAAGTGTGAGGTTTGCGACAGTCACTGCCAGATCGGCAGCGGCTCCTTACCTGAACACCATCTGGCCAGCCGGGCTGTATGCATCAGCTCTACATCGGGTGGATTACTCAACACCCTGCACGCAAGTTTGCGCGCCTTGCCTACACCCGTAATCTGCAGAGTACAGGATGAGCGATTATGGATGGATATGCGCACCGTTACAGACGTACACGAGCTGATTGAAAACCTGAAACACCTTACAACTATTATGCAGGATAGCGGTCAATGATCGTGACCCTTGCCGGACATGTGGATCACGGTAAGACGAGCCTTGTGAAAGCATTAAGCGGCATCGATACCGATCGACTTTCCGAAGAAAAGCGCAGGGGTTTAACCATAGATCTTGGTTTTGCCTATATGCAGACAGGGGAAACCGGGATTGGCTTCGTCGATGTTCCCGGGCATCACAAATTTATTCATAACATGGTAGCCGGCGTAGCCCATACGCAGTTCGCAATGCTAGTCATCGCCGCAGACGACGGACCTATGCCGCAAACACAGGAACATCTTGACATCCTTGGACTGATGGGCCTGCAACGGGGGATGGTAGTAATAAGCAAAACGGATAAAGTTTCCGGGCAGGCGCTCGCAACCTGTCTGGAGAATACCCGGGGTCTACTGCGTGATTCGTTTCTTGAAAATTGTTGTATAAAACCCGTCTCTACACTATCCGGCGCTGGTGTACCGGAAGTGCTTCAATTTCTTATCGACCAGGCCAAAACCAGCCAGATCGCAGAGGATACGCATTGCTTTCGGATGGCAATAGATCGGGCATTTACCATTAAAGGCTCGGGCCTGGTGGTTACTGGTACTGTTCACTCCGGACAGGTTGACATGAACACAACAGTTTCGGTGAGTTCTACTGGAAAACAAGTACGAATAAGGGGCATATTCAAACAAAACCAGCCCACCACTGCTGCACAGGCGGGTGATAGATGTTCACTAAATATCAGCGGCATCGATAGGGCTCAGGTTTCCCGTGGGGACTGGATTCTGGATACCGAAACTTATGCACCGAGCAACAACCTGGTGATTCAACTGAAGGTACTTCCCGAGTTTCCAAGGGTTGTCAAACACTGGTTACCAGTACATATCTTCCATGCGACCAGCCATACGACCGGGAAAATCGCCTTACTGGACTCCGCACCAATCCAGCCAGGGGGCGAAGCCATGGTTGAACTTGAGCTGGACTCCGCGCTTTTTCCCAAGCGAAAAGACAGAGTGGTAATTCGCGAGTATGGTGCGGAACGAACGTTGGGAGGGGGTGAAGTTATCGACATCACGCCGTCTCCCTATCGAAGACGGGACAAACGCAGGTTAGCACACCTGAAACTGCTTTCATCCCCTACACCAGAGGATGCTCTTAATCGGATGCTGCATCCGGATCAGGATGACAAGGGTATTCTCAGTCTGGTAAACATCCCTGATTTTCGGCAGAACTGGAACCTTAAACAACAACAAATGGATGGTTTACTGAATGAGATGAACGCACGTGTTTTGCCAGATTCCCACGGCAGTTATGCATATCGATCTGAACGCGACACAGAAATTGCTACTACCATACTTGACGTGCTCAAAAAACATCACTCCGACAATCCGGCAAGTGCAGGAATCAAGCCCGATAGCCTGCGCAATTTGATAGCTGTACCCGATATCCTTACTAACAGTGTAATGGCCCGCCTGGAGAACGCAGAGTTGATCACGGTCACTGCCGGGCTGGTACAGTTACCTACCCAGGCAAAAGTATTACCCGCAAAGGTACAAGCCATGTTTGATGCCTATGCAAAAATTGCCCAAAGCTCTGATCAACCACCCAGCCTGGGGGATGCTGCAAAGCTGCTGAATGTAGTCCAGGCTGAGCTCGCAAAGACACTTAAAATTGCCGCTCGTGCAGGACTGCTCACCGAAGTCAGTACCAACCGGTTTTTTCTTCCGGAGCAGTTGAAAAAAATGATAAAGCACGTAATGGAATTAACCGAGAACGACGCATCGTTTTCAGTGCGTGACTATCGTGATAAAAGTGGTATAGGCCGCAATACGGCTATCGAGGTATTGGAACACTTTGACGCTCGAGGATTCACCAAAAGATTTGCCAACCTTCGCAAACGGATTAGTACTTATAAGTGAAGTAAACTACCATTTAAGACCTGAACCACAGGAAGAGCATCGTCTCTGGTGAGGCGCGCGGCCTTCAAAGCCGTTGAGGTGCGTGATCGCGCCTGGTTAGTTCGATTCTGACCTCTTCCGCCATTTTAAAGGGGTCAGAGTAAAGTGCCAGAGTAAAATTATTCGCAACTCGTTTGATGCACTGTGAATAATCAGCAAATAATTTTACTCTGGCACTTTACTCTGACCCCACCAAAAAAAAACCGCCGGATTTGCATCCGACGGTTCTTGTTTCAAACGGCTAGATACCTAGCCTGGAAAGTTTCCTAGAAGTTAAATTCAACGCCAATGCGTCCTTCCCACAGAGAGCGATTCTCTTTGATATCGTTTATGCTACGGTCACTAAACCGGTCATATTCAAATCGACCCTGGGCATCAACTCCCGCGGTAACAACCTGCTGCGAGAAGAATTCGGCATCGGTTACGGTACCCCACTTCTTGTTCAGGAAATTACCCAGATTATACATCTTGAAGAAGATGCGACCGCGTGTACCTTCAATGAAGGTTGGCAGTTCCTGCTCGATGCGCAGATCAAGTCGGCTGGTCCAGCTGGCGTTCTTGTCGTTACGCTTGGTGAAACCGGCATCCAGATTTTCGCTGGCTGCCCATGCAAAGAAATCATTCGTTGCAAAGCCGCTACCAAACACGACATTGGGATCATCAGGACCCGTTGGGATGTAAAGCAGGTGGCGACCAAAGAAGCCGTCCCCTTCCAGTGCCCCACCACCCATTACGAAGCTCTGTGCCTGACCCTGCTGGATAACGCCATACAGAGTAATGCGAGTGTCCAGCCCCGGGAAAAACTCTCGTGCAAAACTCGCCCTACCGGTAAAGCGGTGTGGTACTTCATAGTTGGAAGTAGCAGACCTTGGATTGTTAACGTCCAGCAATGCAACGTTATCAAAGTTTGAACCTGCCGTAGAACTGGTCATCGGGCTGACATCCTCAGCGCTCACATGGGCATAACCAACGGTCACATCCAGACCAAAGTCAAAGTCCTTGCGCAGGCTAATTGAGAATACGTCTGATGAGCCGTTAGATGACGAATTGGTCAACATATAGTTGTCAGAGCCATTCGTAAAATCATAAATTGGTGTGCCCAGCGAAGTCATGCCAACTATAGTCTGGGAAATATCAACATAGTGCGCCGTATCCACGGTACTGCTATGCAGATAATCGATATCAGCGACCACTTCCCATGGAAGATCAATAGTAGCGCCCAGAGCAAATTTCCACTCACCGGGTTGCTTGTAATCCGGATCAATTAGAACCAAACGGCGCGTTGAGGCGTTGTCGATTGTGGTTGCCGCAACCGAATCCACCATATCCTGTGGCACATCAAAGCCGGGGCGTCCCTGGCCTGAGAGTGGAATGTCATTAAATACCGAACGTGAGCCGCCGTAGAAATTCTGCAACTGCACATTCGTGAATCCGTCATTGCTGAAGGAGTTGGAAATCCATACATTCGGGTTTCCACCAGAATACAAGCCAACACCTGCACGTATGCTCACCGTATCACTGAATCCCCAGGTAATGCCCAATCGAGGCATGAAAAGATCCAGCCCGTCAATGCTTTCGTCATTTCTCAATCCGCCATTGGCATCCGTAAAGGCCTGGTTGAAGGTCGGACTGTCACTGGTGGTGAACCAGTCATAACGCAAACCAAACACTATACTCAGATCGATATCACTAAAGAAATATTCATCCTGGATATACAAAGCATGTTCTGTATTCTGAAACGACGCTCCGGCATCCGCCGCAACATTGGTGCCACCACCACTACCATAGTAAACACGGCTGGGGCGACCCAGTTCGAATGCGTCTATACCAGAGATAGTACAAGCTGCATCGTCAAAACGACCCTGTGCAGTCAATGCGTCGCAAGAGGCCGGATTTCCTGTGGAATTGTCGAAGAAATCGTACTCCCCACCATTCGAATGCTGGACAAACAGGTTAAAGATACTCAGTTCTTCCTGCTCGTATCCAGCAGTAATTACGTGGTCACCAAACAGGTACTGGGCAGACAGTTTAAAAAACTTGGATTTGGTATTCAGTTGATTCGCCTGACGGGAGTCATCTGCACCCAGATATACGGTTCCATCACGGCCACCCACACTAATCTGGAAATCACCAAAGTCAGCCGGACCTACGGTTACCTGGGAATCATCCATCTGGCTGTCGCTGTAGAATATTTCTGTGGAGAATGCATCGGTCCACTGTGATACCAGCTTGGCGGTATAGGTTTCAGACTTGGCGCCTTTCACATAAAAGTGATTGGCAAATTCAAATTCGTCGCTATCACCATCAGAATCCCTGTCCTGAAAACCATCGTAGTAGTTATAAATCAGCGCCAGGCTATGGTTATCATTAATATTCCAGTCAATCTTCGCCATGTACTTCTCGTCTTTCTGGGCACCATTACCGGGCTCACCACCTGGATCATAGTTGTACAGGGTATTGGCAATGTTAACGATGCGGTCATAATCGGCCTGGCTTAAAAAGTCACGCTCAATACCACCACTGGTAGAACCGCTATGGGCCTGGGAAATAAAACGCGGCTTGTCGCTCTTTTCATAAGCACCGAAGATAAACAGCTTATCTTCGATAATCGGGCCGCCAATGCTAAAGCCCTTTTTGTCTTCGCTGTAGCTGCCATTATCGAACTTCTGACTTACGCCACCAATCCTGTCGCCCTTAAGGCCATCACCGCTGCGCTCGTAAAATATATTTCCGTCCCATTCATTGGTACCGGACTTGCTCACAGCGTTTATGTTACAGGCTGAAAACCCACCAAAAGTAACATCGAAAGGGGCAAGAGATACCGATACCTGTTGAATGGCATCATAAGGAAAAGGCATGCCCACAGCCGTGGAATACCCATTCTCATTCAAGCCAAAACGGTCGTTGGTGCTCACACCATCAAGTGTGACGCTATTGAATCTCGGGTGCTTGCCAGCGCAGTTTACAGCATTGCTATCATCGTCCGCATCCAGAGAGATGCGTGGATCAAGCGAGTACACATCCTGGATGTCCCGGTTAAACGCAACTGCAGTATCCAGATCAAACTGGCCAAAAGATGCAGAAGGTCCGGTCGCAATATCTGCTCCAAGCGACTCACCAATTACTACTACCTCCTCTACTACTGCGTTTGATGCAAGTCGAATAGGCAGATTGTAAATTTCCCCAAGCGCTATGGAGTCAACCGTACTCGACTGGGATCCATTAACCGTAACGCGGTAAGGCCCGCCTACAGCTAATTTGGATGCAAGAAAAGTACCCGTATCATTCGTGCTGTAGCTTCGCTTTGAACCTGTTCGCAGGTCTTCCACAACTACAGAGGCGCCCGCAAGTGGGGCTCCACTTGCACCGAGAACTTTACCGCGAATTGAAGATGTTGTTTCTGCCGCGTTAAGCACTCCAGGCAACAAAAATAACACCGCTAACACTACGGAAAAAGACTTCCGTAGAATAGAAAATACGTGACCTTCGCCACGTGAAAACATCACTGATTCTCCAATCATGCTGTATAACCCCCAAAATTGTCTGTAAATTTAGACTATACGTCCAGTTTCTACTGAAATCGGCGCATATTGTCCCTGCTTCGGGCAAAGAAATACAGAATTATTTTTTAGATTATTTATCAGACAGTCAAATTATTGGGTGGTCTTTAAGAGAATTTGAAAACTTGGTAAAATTTTGCGGCGAACTACCCCAGTTAAGCTTAAAATAAGTACAAATTCGTGCTCATTTAACCAACGAAAGGAAGCTCTTCATGTCCCTACTTATTCGCGGTGGTACGGTAATAAGCGCAGATCGAACCGCGCGGGCAGATGTTTACTGTGAAAACGGGAAAATTGTCGGTATAGGCAAGGATCTGGAAGTTAAAGCAAAACAAACCATCGACGCGGGTGGGCAATTCGTAATGCCCGGAGGAATAGATCCCCATACCCATATGCAGCTGCCGTTCATGGGCACCGTGGCATCTGAGGATTTTTTTACCGGAACGTCTGCGGGCCTTGCAGGTGGTACCACCATGATTCTCGACTTTGTTATACCAGACCCGCAGCAGAATATATTGGATGCCTATCTTACCTGGCGTGAATGGGCAGAAAAGTCGGCTGCAGATTACAGCTTTCATGTAGCAATTACCTGGTGGGATGAATCTGTTCACAAAGACATGGGAACACTCGTGCGCGAGCATGGCGTTAACAGTTTTAAACACTTTATGGCTTACAAAGATGCCATTATGGCGACCGATGATATTCTGTATTCCAGTTTCTCGCGGGCCCTGGAACTGGGCGCAATGCCCACGGTACACGCCGAAAATGGTGAACTGGTGTATCAGTTACAAAAGCAGTTACTTGCAAATGGCATTACCGGGCCGGAGGGTCACCCCCTCTCCCGTCCAGCGGCCGTTGAAGGAGAGGCAGCAAACCGGGCCATCCGATTTGCAGAAGTTATTGGCGTACCCTTGTATATCGTGCACGTATCCTGCAACGATGCACTGGAGGCGATAACCAGGGCCAGATTGTCCGGCCAGCGCGTCTATGGGGAAGTCCTGGCAGGACATCTGTTGATTGATGAGTCGGTATACCTGAACCCGGATTGGGAGGCCGCGGCCGCGCACGTTATGTCTCCCCCATTTCGACCCAAAGAACACCAACAAGCGCTTTGGAAAGGATTACAGTCGGGAATTTTGCAAACTACCGCAACGGACCACTGCTGTTTTTGTGCAGACCAAAAAGCCGCCGGCAGGGATGATTTCAGCCTTATCCCCAACGGAACTGCGGGTATAGAAGACAGAATGGCTGTTCTTTGGACGCATGGCGTAAGCACTGGCCGCTTAACCCCCCAGGAGTTCGTCGCCGCTACCTCCACCAATGCGGCCAGGATATTTAATATCTATCCCCGCAAAGGCGCTATCGAAATTGGTGCTGATGCAGACATAGTGGTTTGGGATCCCGAAGCGCGCAAAACCATTTCTGCAAAAACCCATCATCAGAATATCGACTTTAATATTTTTGAGGGTATGCAAGTGAAAGGATTACCCTCTCATACAATCGCGGCAGGCAAGCTGGTATACGCAGATGGTGAGTTGCAAGTGGAACAGGGCGCCGGAAAATACGTGGACCGCCCGGCCTACCCTACTGCATTTAGTGCCCTGAAAATAATAGCCGAGCAATCCAGACCGCAAGCCGTCGATCGTAGTTAGGCCAGGTAAGGAAAGACAGGGGGAATACAAACATGGGCACCAGCGTAAATATTTTGTTGCAAAAAGCTCTGGAAGTACGCAGTAAAGCGTATGCGCCGTATTCCTCTTATTCTGTTGGATGTGCCTTGCTGGACGACCAGGATGGCGTTCACGTTGCATGTAATGTTGAAAACGCAGCATTTCCATTGGGAAGCTGCGCAGAAGCAAATGCGGTGGGTGCGATGGTGGCAAGTGGTGCGACGCGTATTTGCACGCTGGTTATCGTTGGCGGGTTTTCCAGTCTTGAACACTGTCAACCCTGTGGCGGTTGCCGTCAACGCATTCAGGAATTTGCCGACGCTGACACGCGCGTGCTGTTATTAAATGATTCTGGCGAACTTGACGCCTATAGTATGGAGGAACTATTGCCAAACTCTTTTAGCCTGGACCCGCCTACATCAGGGTAGTACACCATCGAGCAATATCTTGCACAGGGATTGCTCAACAGACTGAAAATATTTTCTCGTTAGTCGCGGTTCAGACATCACCGCCTTAACCTGGGGTGCAAAATCTGCATAATGTTGCGTACCGGCCCAGATTAGAAATATCAAATGATAGGGGTCAACTTTTTTAAGTTGCCCTGAATCAATCCAGTGCTGAATGACCTCTGTCTTTCTCAACATAAGATCACGCAGTTCGTTTTGCAGATAACTTTCAAGAAAAGGTGCGCCATGTAACATTTCGTTGGCGTATACGCGCGAGTCTGCAGGCATCTGCCTGGACATCTCTACTTTCTGAGCAATATACCGGCTCAGTTCTGTGCGCGGATCCCCTTCCCTGTCCATCATTGCCAAAGGCGCAAGCCAGGTTTCCAGGGTTCTGTGCAGCACAGCGATGTATAGCTCGGATTTGGTAGAAAAATAATAGTGCAGGTTGGGCTTTGATATCTCTGCTCGCGCGGAAATCTTGTCTATGGTTGCACCTTCATAACCATATTGCGCAAAGGTCTGCAATGCAGCATCAAGAATGCGCTTTTCATTAAGTTTTTGTATTCGGGTTTTTACCGGTGGCACAATTATTCCGCCATCATGCAATAAAGAAAAAACCGGCAATTGCTGCACTCATCAAATTGGATAAAGTACCGGCGGCAACCGCTCTTAAACCATATCGCGCAAACAGTTCTCTTCTCTCAGGCATCAATGTTCCCAAACCACCCAGTAGAATTGCAACGGATGAGAGGTTGGCGAATCCACACAGCATAAAAGTGATAATTGCCTGGGATTTATCACTTAAGGTGTCTGCTATTTGGCCAAAATGCAGGAAGGCAACAAACTCATTCAGCACAAGTTTTTCACCAAAAAAGGCACCCGCAATTTGCGCCTCTGACCAGGGAACATTCAAGAGGTACATGAGGGGTGCAAAGAGAACACCCATCAGGTATTCAAGCGTCAGGTCCTCAACGCCAACGAGCGAACCCAGGCCGCCAAGCACCCCGTTAACCAGCGCTATTAGTGAAACAAAGGCTACCAGCATTCCACCAATATTAACCGCGAGTCGCACGCCGTCAGATGCGCCAACTGCCGCTGCCATAATAACGTTAACGTGATTAGTACCTTCCGGTTCAAGCGCTTTAGTGGATGCCTGTTCAATTTCCGAGCCATCATCCGGCATAATTATTTTGGCCATCAACAGGCCGCCTGGTGCGGCCATAAAACTGGCTGCGAGTAAGTAGTCCAGACGTATACCCATTGCAGCGTAGGCAGCCAACACGGTTCCTGCCACAGAGGCAAGACCAGAAACCATAATAGTAAATACCTGCGCTTCAGTTAATTTACCCAGATAAGGTTTAACAACCAGCGGGGCTTCTGTTTGGCCTACAAAAATGTTAGCCGCTGCGCACATCGACTCAACATGTTGTGTACCAATAATCCAGCGGATACCTCCCCCAATGGTTTTTACAATCAACTGCATAATTTTAAGGTGATAAAGCACGGAAATGAGGGCAGAGAAAAATATGATAATGGGTAGTACGTGCACAGCAAAACTCAGGCCGGAACTTCGGTTAGCGAGCGGCCCAAACACCATATCGATGCCTGCGTTTGCAAAACCCAGAATCGACTGCACGCCCTGAGACATACCATTAATAAGACCCTGACCGGCCGGGATTTTCATAACAAAAAATGCCACTGCGACCTGCAGTGCAAAGGCGGTTCCGACTATGCGCAGATTAATGCCTTTTCTATTGGTAGAAAGCGCAACAGCTATCACAAGTACTGTGAATATACCCACCAGCCCAAACAAACCACCGATCATAGAATTACCCAATCGTTATTATTATTTTTTATAGTGCAAATACTTTCGATCATAAATCTGCATGCATTCTTTTAAGTGTTTTTTGACCGCAAGGTTACGCGTATTCAAGACTGACCTGTTCGCTCTATTCAGTCAACCGTTCCAGTATCGTAGCCCGGTTTGCGGGCGCTTTGTCACCAATTGATATTGCACGCCGTATGTTTGTTCTGACCGATTCAGCAGTCGCGGTATTTTGTGCATGAATCACACACAGTGCCTGGCCTTTTGTCAGTGGGCTACCTATTGGCAGTACCCCACTGAGTCCAACACTCAAGTCCAGTGATTCGTTCAACTGTTTTCGCCCGCCACCCAGTTCTATTATGGCGTTGCCTACGGCACGGGTATCTACCCCTGAAAGCCATCCATCCCGATCACATGGCACAGGCAGGCTAACATTGGCTTTTGGAAGATAACTGGCAGAGCGCTCCATAAAATCCGCTGGTCCTCCCAGCGCCACCAGCATTTGGGCAAACTTTTCATGTGCAGCTCCCGATACTATAGCTGCCTCAACTTTCTGACGAGCCTCAATAGCGTCGAAGCTAAGGCCGCAAGCAAGTAACATTTCAACAACAAGCGCAACTACAACTTCATCAAGTCGCACATCCCGATGGGTATTGCTCAGAAAGTCTACCGACTCCTGAATTTCCAGAGCATTACCGGCCGTGTTTCCAAGCACTTCGTTCATATCCGTGATAAGCGCGTGTACCTTTAGGCCTGATTGTGCTCCGGTAGCGATGATACTTCTGGACAGCTTTTGTGCATCCTTAAGGCTACCCATAAATGCACCATTACCACACTTTATGTCCATCACCAGGGCATCATTACCCGCAGCTATTTTTTTTGAGAGGATCGAAGCAGTAATCAGCGGAATGGATTCCACCGTCGCAGTGATATCACGTATGGCATAAAACCGCCGGTCAGCTGGCGCAAGAGAACTGGTTTGCCCGATAATCGCACAGCCCACCTCTTTTACGACCTTTCTAAATAGTGGCAGGTCGGGAAACATCTCATAACCGGGAATAGCGGAAATTTTGTCCAGCGTTCCCCCCGAGTGTCCCAGCCCCCGGCCCGAAATCATGGGCACACAACATCCAACTGCTGCTGCAATCGGTGCAAGTAAAAAACTGACCTTGTCTCCCACTCCGCCTGTTGAATGCTTGTCTACCACCGGACCAGGTAGTTGCTGGTCTTCCCAATTCAGCATCTCGCCCGAACGAGCCATTGCACGGGTCAAAAAGGCCGTTTCAGCAAAGGTCATTGAATTAAGTACTACTGCCATCGCAAATGAGGAAATTTGCTCAGCCGGAACATCGGGGTTAACAAGCCCATCCACAAAAAACTGGATGTCTGCTTCGTTAAGCTCTTTTGCGTCTCGCTTTTTGCGAATCAACTCGGTAAACAACATGGAACAATCTCGATTACGACAGCGCGCAGCTAAACGATATTTGACTGTATTGTCAAAATATTTTGACCCACATCAATTCAGTCTTACCTACCGCTGGCCAAAATCATATACTGTCCGCCCTACATATCCCGCGCAACCATTTGCTGTTTGAATGGTCAGTTACCTTGTAATTACGACGGAATACATCACAGGTGAGTACAACATCCATCATCTTTAGCCGCAGCATGCTTCTCTTTGTAGTGCTGCTTTTTCACCCGCTGACTGCCCTGTATTCCCATGCAGAACCAAACTCAGTGACTTCGTACTGGGTAGCATTCGACGATACCAATACTTACCACGTAGACAACGCGCCCTGGCAAGATTTTCTGGACGGCTATCTGCATCAAACAGATGATGATAGAACATTAGTGGATTATCAAAACGTGGATGAAAACGGTTATGCAAATCTAGCGGACTACGTGCAGTCGTTGGCTCGACTGGACCCAAGGCAATTTAGTCGTGCAGAACAGATGGCATACTGGATCAATCTCTACAATGCGCTTACGGTTAAAGTGGTGCTCGATCATCCCGGCAAGGCTTCGATCAAAAACATGGGGTCAGGGTTATTCAGTTTTGGTCCGTGGGACGAGAAGATTGTGGTAATAGAAAAACAACCATTAAGCCTTAACGATATAGAACATCAAATTTTGCGTCCCATCTGGAAGGATGAGCGCATTCATTACGTTGCAAACTGTGCAAGTATTGGTTGTCCAAACCTGGACCCTGTGGCATTTCAGGCGGACAACCTGGAACAACAGCTGGACCAGGCAAGATCACAATTTTTGGCGCATCCCCGAGCGATGCAATTTGATACGCAAGGCAAGCTGCACCTGTCCTCACTGTTCAAGTGGTACAGCAGCGATTTTGCAAGCAATGAACGTGCGCTTCTGGATTACCTCGCTACACACAGACCCGACCTTGCTGAGCGCTTACGTACCTACGTGGGCAAAATTAGCTACGATTATGACTGGAAGCTAAACGCCGTGGCTAATTAAACGCCGTGGCCAATCAACAGCCGTAGCTAAATGATCTCCGGTGCATAAGCAACACCCCAGAGTGCTACGAATAATTTACTATCTCAAATTCGATATCATCTGCATCGTTAAAATAAAATCTTCTACCCGGTTCGTAATTTCCATGGTTATGGGTCTTGTAACCTGCTGCCAGAACTCGTTGTTCTGTTTTATCAAGGTCATCCACGACAAGTGCAACATGATTTAATCCGCCAAAGGATACATAGGAGTTTGTGGCAGATTTAACAGACTCCGGAGACCGGTACAGCGCCAGGTAACAATGCTCATCGCCTACGTGCACTGTGTAACCATCGTCCTTGGATTTGCCTTGCCACCGGATATGCCAGTCGAATAATGCACACAAGGTTTCGGCACTTTTTACCGGGTCACTAACCGTAATATTTACGTGTTCAAGAAATATTCCATTCATAATTTCACCATCATTGTTCGCCAGGTTGAGCTTGTATTGCGTACTCTAATACCTCAAGCTTACTTGAGGTCAACTCTTTTAAGGATAGTTTTGAGGGTAGTTTTATGGCAAATACGAAAACCCCACTTCGGCTCACTATAGGCCAGGTAGCCAGGCGCACGGGATTATCTGTTTCTGCTATTCGTTACTATGAAACAGAAGGTCTGGTTAAACCTCTGCGTAATGCCGGGGGACAACGTCGGTTCCTGCGCTCGGATATTCGGCGCTTGTCCTTTGTACTCATTTCGCAACAGCTGGGTCTGCCGCTTAAAGACATTCGCAACTGGCTTGGAGAGCTACCGGAGCAGCGAGCACCAAACAAAAGGGACTGGGCCAGAATAAGCAGGGTTTTTCGAAGCCAGTTGCAACAACGTATCAACACCCTTGAATTAATGCGCGACAGGTTGGACGGTTGCATAGGATGCGGGTGTTTGTCACTGTCCAACTGCACCTTATACAATCCGGAGGATCGTGCACAGCACCTGGGTGCCGGACCAAGATACCTGTTAGGCGACGCACCACCACAGAAAGCGAGTTTTTATGAGTAGTATCAAAAAGTATACCGTTGCGCAAATATCAGATGCGGCAAATGCTGCTGCAATTCGGATCGATTCCGGTATTTATCATACACCGCTGATACCCGCCAACCAGGCCTCTCGTGATACGGATTCAGAGGTCTATTTCAAGGCAGAGAATTTCCAGCTTACCGGTTCATTTAAACTCAGGGGTGCAACCAATAAACTTCGTTACTTACGGGAGAATAGTGCCTCTCGTAACCTACCAATGATTACCGCATCCTCCGGCAACCATGGCATTGCGTGCGCCTACGCTGCCAACGCTATGACATTGGGCGAAAACGCGAACAGCACAATTGAACAGGAATTCATGATTGTGCTTCCCACCACAGTGTCACCTCTAAAGCTTGAGCGCATCCGTTCCCTGGGCGCCAGAGTGATTCTGTTTGGCGATGAGACGGGAGAAGCAGAACTGCATGCAATGGATCTTGCAGATCGTGAGGGCTATGTGTACATCTCGCCCTATAATGATCGCGAAATAATAGCGGGACAGGCTACCATTGGTCTGGAAATCCTGGATGATATGCAGGACAAACCCGTAGACAATATTTTTATTGCCATGGGAGGTGGTGGGCTAATTAGCGGCGTGGGTTCAGTTCTTAAGCACCGTAGCGCCCACACCAAAATCTGGGGGGTGGCTGCCGATAATTCAGCCGCACTTGCGGCGTCACTCAAGGCGGGCAAGGTGATTGATGTAGATCATCTACCCACTCTGGCGGATGGAGTATCCGGAGGCATGGACCACAACTCGATTACCTTTCCACTGGCACAGCAGGTAGTAGATGAAATAGTACGCTGTTCTGAAGAGGAAATTGAAACGGCATTCAGAATAATGGCACTAGGAGAACATCAGATTGTCGAAGGGTCTGCGGCTCTGGCCCTGGCTGCCCTGTATAAGGTATCCGGGCAATGCTCAGGGCAAAACAACGTAATACTGTTGTGTGCTTCCAACATTGCGGAGTCTACGGTACTACGATTGCTTAAGCTCAGCTGAAGCTGTCTTTTAACAGATCCGCGTCACCCAGCAATCCAGCACCTTGCATACCATCTTCGCGCGTTCCTTCGCTCAAGGCGTACTCCGGCCCCACAATGCCCGGACCAGCGCCTGCTTCCAGCGGTGGGGTATAGTATCCCAATGCATAACTTCCCATCGTATAACCAATAAGCTTTTGTAACTGCGGTTCAAGGTGTTTGGCGATCTCTGGTGGACAGGAAAGGTACTGGTTTTCTTCCTGTCGTAACCACCCAAGCGTGTAAGTAATGTTAATTCCAATACGATCCGATTGCGTCGCATTTTCTCCGCCACCGTGAAAGACTGATCCTGTGTAAACCAACACCGAGCCAGGTTGCATTTCTGCATAGGCAATTTCATCTTCACTAAAATTATGATCGTCAGCCCAATCCATACTTCCTGGCACGACCTGGGTTGCCCCGTTTTCCCTGGTAAATTCGGTAACAGCCCATATGGTGTTTAGCTGAGGTTCTACACCTGTTAAATGTTTACCCCAGGCCCAGCGATCCTTGTGAATAGCCTGCCTGGGTTGTCCAGGCATAATCCGGATTACCTGCCCCAAATGTAGCTGGTGACGCGCACAATTAGGATGCAGAAATTCAACACACATTTGATGCAGGGTTTCATCCAGAATGAGCTTTCTTGATCCCGCCGATCGCGCTACCAGTGCACCGGTTCGGGTTGTTTTGAATCCGGTGAATGCATCACTGCCAGTTTCTGTGGCTTCCACATAGGGTTTCAATTCCTGCCACGTATCAGCAATATCCTGCCTTGAAGCAGCATCTTTGAGAATAAACGCGCCATCCCTTCTCAGTACTTTCATGAGATCTTTAATCGGCGCGTCCGGGTCCAGCACTTCCAGCTTGGGCATTACAATCTCCTCTCAGGTATTTACCGGCCTACACACAAAGTATCTCTTGCATCCCGCACAATATCCAATGCAAACTGCATCCCCGTCTTAGAAACAGGTTTCGGAGTTGAACCCTTCCCAACGAATTTTTTCCGTACTTCTGTTTCTGATCACATCCGTATTGGCAGCGTGCCAAAAGAACGCGCCCCCCTTTCTGTCCCAGTATGAAAAAATCGATATATTAGTCCAGAATGCCATGGTTCTGGATGGTTTGGGAACACCCGCAAGGCAGGCAGACGTGGCTATTGTCGATGACAAAATTGTCTTTGTAGGCAAGGCAGTATTCTCCGGCGACGATAAAATCAATCGAATTATCAAGCTTATTGACGCCACGGGTTTATTCCTGACACCCGGCTTTATAGACCTGCACAGCCATGGCGATCCTCTCAAAACACCAGAGTTCGAAAATTTTCTTGCCATGGGCGTTACTACCATATCTCTTGGCCAGGATGGTACCAGCCCCGATATAGCCCCTTTATCTGATTGGCTTGACGAAGTGAAAATACGTGGCATCGGGCCAAATCTGGTGATGTTTGTGGGCCATGGAACTTTGAGGGAGCAATCAGGCATCGGCCAGGCTGCGCCGGCCTCGCCCGAGGGCCTTGCCCGAATGTTGTCCTCTCTGGATGAAACGCTTGAATACACCTTTGGTTTGAGTACCGGGCTGGAGTACAACCCCGGTTTGTATGCAGATAGAAACGAACTCATAGCGCTTGCACAAGTCGTAGGTAAAAACGATCGCCTGATAATGAGTCACATGAGAAATGAAGATGACGACAAACTGGAAGCATCCATTGCCGAGCTGGTAGCCCAGGGAGAATTTACGCGCGTACATATTGCCCATCTGAAATCGGTTTTTGGTAAGGGTAAACAGCGGGCCGATGAAATCATCCAGCTTATAATTGACGCCCGAGCGCGGGGTGTCGAAATAAGCGCTGACAGCTATCCATACAATGCCAGTTACACCGGAATAAGCATCGTATTTCCTGTTTGGTCCAAAACACAGGAACAGTTCGATCTGGTGAAAACACTACGCAGGGAAGAGTTGGCGGAATATCTACGCAATCGCGTTCAAAGGCGCAATGGGCCACAGGCAACACTTTTGGGATCGGGTGAATTTACCGGAAAAACACTTGCCGACGTGGCCCTGGAGATGGAAATGCCTTTTGAGGATGTGCTGATAGATATTATTGGCCCACAGGGAGCAAACGGCGCGTATTTTGTTATGAATGAACAGTTACAGTCGCGAATCCTGCAATCTGAACTGGTAGGTGTATCTTCCGATGGCCGCATTGACGGTTTTCATCCCCGAGGCCACGGAACTTTTGCAAAAATAATCGAAAAATACGTAGTTCAGGAAAATTTGCTTACCCTGAGCGAAGCCGTACGCAAGATGACCTCACTTCCCGCTGAAATTTTACACATTAGCGACCGGGGTATTATCCGGGAGGGCCTGGTTGCAGACATCGTTTTATTTGACCCTGAAAAAGTGCATGCGAGCGCTACCTATCCCGACCCCTTGCAGCTGGCAGAGGGATTTCATACCGTCATCGTGAATGGAAAAATAGCGCGCTTCGAAAACCGGAACGCACAAGAACTGCACGGCAGGGTGCTACAGCCTTGAGCCCCTGGAAAGCGGCGTCCTAACTCCCGAGCAATCGTTGTACCTCCGCTCCACTCGCCATGTCAGCACTCCAGTTAAAGGTCCCCGCCTCCAGCATTTCTGTGGCTGCAAGCAATACCGGCTTTATAGCCGCATAGTTCAATCCACCTCCAACGCTCACCCGCTGTGCTCCAGCCGCCGCAAATTCCCGCAAGGATACGCCGGGGAAAAACACGGACAACACGTTGAAGGGCGCCGTGATAGCACTGGTAACTTCACGAAGCTGTTCCAAAGATCGTACGCCGGGAGCGTACAATACCTGGGCACCTGCCCTTTCGAATGCGCAAAGACGCTTTATAGTGTCCTGGGTATCATCCACTCCACGCAGCAGGTTTTCAGCCCGCGCGGTAAGCTGAAATGGTACATCGAGTTGCGCTACCGCATCTGCTGCAGCCTGCACACGCTCAACCGCAAGGTTAAAGTCATACAGGCAGTGTGAATCACGGCTGTAGTCCTCAATGGAACAACCGGCCACTCCAGTGGCTGCAAGCCTGAGCACATTTCTGGCAACCGTTTCCGGATCATCTGCAAAACCATTTTCAAAATCTGCATTTATCGGAATGCGGGTTCCAGCTGCCAACGCTTTACAGTGCCTGAGCTTTTCTTCCAGGCTTATCTCTCCATCACCCCGGCCCAATGTATAGGCCAATCCTGCGCTGGTGGTCGCAAGTGCTTTAAAGCCCATGCCCTGCAGTAATTTCGCTGAGCCCACGTCCCACGGGTTTGGAATGATAAATGCTTCATCCTGCGCGTGAAGCGCGGCAAAAACCTCGCACTTGTGTTTTTGGTTCGTCTCTCTGTTACTTGTCTCTGTATCACTTGACATGGGATATCCCTTTATCACTAAATTGAATTGCTACTCTATTCTATAAACATCGGTAAATTTCTGCATGGTCAAAGAATCAAACCAGGAACAAAAAACTCTTGAACTTATTGAGAGGTCTTTAATGCAAGTATCTGAAATAGCAGGAGATATTACTAAAGATATTTACACAGATTATTTTGCTCGCTGCAGCGGATCGGAATCCCTCATGTTATATATTGAAGATCGCGAACGCGGTCGAATGATGACTGAGGTATTTCGCTTGCTGCTCGAAGAAGACCTGCAGACCCAGTTTGGATATCTGTGTTTTGAAACTAAAACCCATGTGGCCTACGGTGTCGAACCAGAAATGTATGACAACCTGTTTGCAGCAGTTGCAAACACAGTCAAACAAGCACTCGGCCCAATGTGGTCTGCGGAAATTGACAAGGCCTGGAAAAATCGTATAAGTGCGCTTGGTCAAGCCATCAGGTCAGCATCCGCAGTGCATGCCTGACCATCGGGTTTTACTGCCCAGGCGGCCGGGCTTTCTCAAAACCGACGCGCGCAAGAATTATTACTGCAACGGTTGTAAACACCATACCGGAACCACCTCCAATAAACGCCAGAGCGCCGGCAATATCTCCTTCACCGAAAGGTGTTGCGCCAACAGATAAACCACGGTTTGCAGAAAAATTGCCTGCCCAGTAGAAAAGTGTGTTTGCCCAACCCGTAATGATCATGCCCCAACCCACCCAAAAAGCTCGACTGTCCAGCAGTTCCAGTTTAAGCATCAATAAGGCAACCCCGCTTAGCATCACCCCGTTTAAAATACCTCCAACGTGTGCGCTGGACCATCCACGGGTACTGCCGGGAATGTCCACTTCCCATACCGGCAAGGGCCAAAGTGTGACGGCGTCCAGCAGGGAAAAAATGAGCAGTACACCCGCAAGTAAACCCACAAGTAACACCAGCATGCCGTTGGCAAGCAGCAAATAAGCCAGCCGCTCACTTTCTCTTTGATTAATCTTCAAAATATTTCCCCGAATTTACAGTTTGCTGCCATAGTGCTTTGGTCCTCATGCGCTCTGAAGCGCACCCAGCATTTGATCCACGTCTGCATCCCGCAGCAGCTGTACATCATTTCCAGCAGCGTGAAATTCTTTCCATGCCACCGCAATTAACGTTTGATTTGTAGTGCAGGAAGGATGGTTACGCGGGTGATAATGACGTGACAGGGTTGGCAAGGCCGAGATACCAAAATCCAGTCCAAAAGAAATGAAAAATCGCCACGCCTTTAATGCCCGCATTGGTTTGCGATAAAAGCCCTCGGTTTTTATCATGTGGGCATAGGCCTTAAAAGTTTCCCAAATTATGTGAATGTAGGCGAAAACCACCATCATCCGCCTGTACCATTCATCTTTGGGATAAAAGGCCCGGTAAAAATCAAAAGCGACCGATCCGTGCTCAATCTCCTCTACCTGATGCCAAACCCAAAGCGCCCTAATTGTTGGGTCCGCTTCTTCCATAAGCTCTGCATAACGCTGAAGCACGATAATTCCGCCTAAAAAAGTAAAGGTTTCGTAACCGGCGGTAAACCCGATACGAAACTTGCGCGAACCGTTTTCAAAAGCGTTCAAAAAGTAGGTTTTGGCATGATCATTAATAGCTGCCAAGCCTTTGTATCGCTTACACATCTCAGCCGTCCATTTCTCAAAGTTAAAGGCGTGGTGAGATTCCTGTCCGATAATAGCTTTTACATCCAGGCTTAGCTTTTCGTCCTGCAACTCATCGCGATAGGCACGCATGCTTTTCACAAGAAAGCGTTCAAAATGCGGTACGTGCACACCCAATGCGTTGATAAATATGGAGAAATCAGGACAGCTTCTGCTCCATACAGGGTCGTGCCCTTCAACCGCGTCAAATTTAAAGCGAAATTTACGAATTGGGATTTCATCCATTGGATGTACTGGCATCTCAGATTCTCCCGAACGGCTGGACCAATGCCAGCCTAATATACATTACGCCAGGCTTGCAACGCTTAAGGACAACGCACCAGTGACAAAGCTTCAATACTTCCTGCGGGCTTAAAGTCGAAGATCTGCCCGTAAAAACTCAATTCAGCATTAAGCGCCCTGATATTGTTCGCTGGCTTACGAAAACCATGACCCTCACCTTCAAATGCCAGATAGGCAGTGGGTACACAATTTGCTTTTAGTGCATCAAAGATCATTCTGGACTGGTTTGGTGGCACTATCCTGTCATCGAGACCCTGAAGTAATAACAAGGGTGCTGATATATCTTTTACCCTGTGTATGGGCGACCGCGCACGATAAATGGCCTTTGCTTCGGGATAGGGGCCGATGAGCTGATCGAGGTATCGTGACTCGAACTTATGCGTATCTCGCGCAAGCACTTCCAGATCACTGATACCAAAATAGCTGGCACCCGCCTTGAATATGTCCCTAAAAGCCATACTGGCCAACACGGTATACCCACCGGCACTTCCGCCGCGAATAGCCGTTTTATTTGCATCAACCATCTGCTGCTCAACCAGCCAGCGTACACCTGCAGCTACATCCTCCAGCTCAACCAGACCCCAATTGGGGTAAAGTTTTTTTCTGTATTTACGACCATAACCTGTGCTACCCCGGTGGTTAATATCAAACACAGCAAAGCCCCTGCTCGTCCAGAACTGAATTGACAGGTCCAGGGCGGTGCTTGCTGCACCTACCGGGCCACCATGTACTTTCACAATGAGTGGGGGTAGCTGTCCTGCCGGTCCTGAGAAATCCTTATTCTGCGGCGGATAGAAAAAGCCATGAGCCGGTTCGTCGTTCTCACTGGGAAATGTCACCGCTTCGGGATTGGAGAAATACCCCTCAAGTATGGTGGCAGAACCCGGACTGTATGTCACCTCAATGGATTCGTTAACCAAGTGATAGATTTGTGTCTGGCTGGACGCAGTGGATGCCAAAAAATATACGCCCCCGTCACCACGTGCAAAGCCTCCTACCCTGGAGAATTCTGACCCAATGTTATTGAGTATTCCGGAAGCCAAATCCACCCTGGCAAGTTGCGACTGTCCCTGATGCGCATAGCTAATAAGGGCACTGCTCTCGTTCTCCAGAACAAACTCCTGGATCTCGATTTCACGATCAAGCACCAGTTCAGGTTGCCCCTCCAAATTTAATCTATACAAGCTCCACCAGTCGCTCCAGTCAGCGACGAAGTACAGTACGCCAGCATCAGAATATTGGGGTGAAATAATTGAAGCACTCCCACCCGAATTTCCTGGATAGCGCTGGGAAATAGAACGTACATCCTCCACCACACCATCAGCAGACAACCTGGCAATCCGTAACTCCGTGTTATCCCAGGGCATATTGGGATGGGACCAGGTAATAAAGGCAATTTCATTCCGGCTTGGCGCAATCGCCGGTGTGTGAACAAAATCTGTTCCTTCAAACAAAATTTTACCTTCCCCACCCTCTTTCATGTCTATGGCGACCAGGGTGTTTACCGCCTCACCGACCGACCGGTGATCCTCCCGAACACAAATAAGTTGTTTACGCAGGGTATCCGCCTCGCAGGCCATATACCTTAGGCCATCGGGAGTAATCGCTTCGGTCGTTTGGTCCGCGGAAAACCTGTAAATTTTTTGGTCGGAAAACCTGGAATAGTAAATGTCCGTGTTGTCTACGAGGTAGGGCATGCCACCATATTCATGCACTTTTGTGCGAACGCTCATGTGGCGTGGGGTCTGAGGTATTGGCTGCGTATTTTGTTGCATTTTGAGCAATATATTACGGCCGTCTGCAGTCGCCTGGCGTTCTATGAAATACAGGCTGTTTTCTGCGTAAGAAAGATATCCAACACTGTCGGCGCTCTCAAAAAGCCTGGCCGCACTTAGCGGGGATGACCAACTTCCGTAGCTGGCAGTCTTAACCGCAGACAAGGATGCTTCTTGCGCTTTGATTTCCGCCGACGGACTTTTCAGTGCCATCCCAAAAACCACCGCAAGGACTGCGGCAAGGACAAGAAAGAAGCCAACTATCCAGCCGCGTCGCATGCCCTGTTTCTCCCTATCCACAACAGAATTGTGAGAATAAACAACCATGGAACACTCAGTGTAATTACCCAGTTCCAGCCATATTCCATCAGCAAATAGCCGGAACCCAGGGCAGCGCAAGCCTGAATGGAAAAGATCAGAAAATCATTCAGGGCCTGCACCTTGAAACGCTCTTCGGTTTCATAAGTTGTGGTTAACAACGTAGTACCACCCAGATATAAAAAATTCCAGCCAACGCCCAGAAGCACCAGCGCTAGCCAGTAATGCAACAGGCTGTGATCCATGAAGGCAATTCCCAGACAAACGAACAGAATAACTATTCCGGCCAGAATTATTTTTCGCGCACCAAGCCAGTCAATCAGATACCCGCTAAAAAAAGACGGCAAAAACATGGCCATAATATGGCTCTGGATAACCCACGCCGTATCTTCAAAACTGAAGTTATCTACTGAATGCATACTAACGGGGGTTGCCGTCATCAACAAACTCATAATCGCATAGGCAACAGCCGCTGAACCAACGGCGAGAATAAACACAGGTTGTATGGAAATATCACCTAAACTTCTTTGCCCGGACCTGTCGTTGACACTGGCACTGGTGGTATTGCTGTAAAAACCCAGAAACACCAGGCCAACACACAACATGCCGGAAAGGCCCATAAAAGAACCACTAAACTCGCCCCAGCTCGATGCGTGCTGCAGTTGTCCGGCAACTTCTGGGCCCATCCAGGCAGCAACGACACCCGCCAACATCAGTATCGAAAGTGATTTTCCCAACTTATTCGGCGGTACGGATTCAGCAACGGCAAATCGATACTGCTGCACAAAAGCATTGTTTGCGCCCAGTAACAGGGTAGCTGCACAAAACAACCAGAATTGATCAACCGAGATAGCAAAGGCTGCCAGTAATGCTGCAAGTGCTGCCACGGAAATGGCCGTCATAAACCCCAGCTTCCGTCCAAAGCGTGACATTAGCATTGCAGCAGGGATAGTCGAAAGTGCGGTTCCTACAATCATGAAGGCCACTGGCAAGGTAGCCAGGTTAGCGCTGGGTGCAAGTTTGGTACCGACGATACCTCCAAGCAAAACGGTCACTGGTGGACCAGTCATGGCAAAGGCCTGTGCCATCGTTAGAACTACAAGGGAACGGTACATACATGGTCGCAAAAAAACAAAATTGTAACACAGGCCTTCCTGACTATTGCCAGTGTGGATGGCCACACACTAAGCTATCGTCACAGTCGTTGGAGAAAGCCGTATGAACACCCGGAAGTTTAATGGAAAAACAAGCGCAGACGAGGTGGTCGCCAAGCTTGATCTTGTCAATACTTCGGTAATCGTAACGGGTGCCAATACCGGTATCGGCTTTGAAGCAGCAAAAGCCTTTGCGCATGCAGGAGCCCGAGTAGTGTTTGCGTGCCGGTCTGCTCAATCAGGTGAGGCGGCCGTTGATATGGTTAAGCAAAGTTACCCGAACAGTCAGGCTGAGTTTGCCCTTCTGGACCTTGCAGATGTTACAAGTATCAAAAATTTTGCTGAAAGCCTAACGCTGGAAAAAATCGACATTCTGGTTTGCAATGCAGGCCTTGTCACCACCAAATACCAGGCTACCAGGCAGGGTCAGGAACTAACCGTTGGCGTTTGTCACTTTGGACATTTTCTGCTCACCAAACTACTGATGCCAAAACTGCTGGCCGCAACGGCACCGCGCGTGGTTATGGTGTCCAGCGAGTCACACAGAACACCCGGGAAGCTGGATTTTGCGAGATTTCCGCTATCGGAAACCAGCTTTAGGTTTATGGTGGCCTATGGCCAAGCCAAGCTCGCCAATGTGCTCATGGCAAACGAATTGCAACGACGCTTCTCTGAACAGGGTCTTACCGCGTGTTCCTTGCACCCGGGTACACTAATAACAACCAGCATCGGCAGGGATTCTATATTAATGGCATTTCTCATGAAGCTGATCAGTCCGTTTACCAAAACCCCGCAACAGGGAGCATCCACCACAATGGTATGCGCTTTGGGAGATGCACAAGCCGTTGCAGGCCAATACTACTCGGATTGCCAACCGGCAAAGATGTCCGATGAAGCAGCCAATCCGGACGTAGCAAAACGACTGTGGGAACTGAGCGAGCAATGGTGCAAAACTGTTACTTAAAACCATTCAGATTCAGGACGCAGGCTCAACTCTCCAATAGGCGGCATCCGGATCGCCCGCAAATGAGCTGCCTGGAGGAGTTTTATACTTTTGTGTATATCGTGCGGCGAGATAACCCTTGAGTTGCGCATCCCGGACTGGAACCAGATTTGCCTCGTATATTTTTCCTGCAATCTTTAACTTCACATCGGGCGAATCCATTACCCATCCAGGCCACATCTTTGTCTCTGGCGACAACGCCCCAACATAAAGACTACCTTCTATTTCAACACACCAGATAGTTACAGAATGCGCTAGCCAGTAAGGTGTTTGCACCTGCATGGAAATTTCGCGCTCGTCGTTGGTAAAAGACCAATTTTCAGGAAAAGCAGCTACTTCACCATCCAGCCACATACCCGGTCTGTCGTCAGAAGGTTCACAAGCAGACAACAAAACCACCAGCACCAATACCAATCCTGTTCGAATGCACATCAACATCATTTCCTCCTGTTTTTTGCCCCTTTTTTGTTATTGTTAGGGCAACGGAATAACTGAGCCGGACTTCGAGTCCTGATAGGTATTGGAGAGCAGATTATACTCGTCTACCAGCATTTGCAGTTGTGGCTCAAGCAAGTCGCGGTCTTCTTCATCCAGGGCTTCAATCAAGTCAACAATACTGTGGCTGGACCAAAATTCATTATCACGGCGATAGGCCCCGTTTTTTATACCAAACACTTCCTGCAAAATCTTGAGATCATGCGGAATGTTGAAAGTTTCGGCGGTCTCTGTATAACCAAACAAATAGTAGAAATTGTCAAATCCTGCCCAGGTAATAGCAGAAAGACACAGTGAACATGGCTCATGCGTTGTTACAAAAATGCAATCTTTCGTGGCAGGTCTTTTATCAGCCGGTATTTCGTAAAAAAGCTTAAGGGTATGTACTTCGCCATGCCACAGCGGGTTTTCCTGCTCGTTATTTGTGCCCGCAAGAACCAGGGACAGATCACTCTTGTGCAAGATTGCCGCGCCAAACACCTTGTTACCAATCCCGACGCCCGTCTTTGTTAACGGTACAATTTCCCTGGCGATAGTTTCCAGAATATGTCGCAAAAATGTTGCCGAATTCACTTCTATCACTTGCGCTTACTCCTTGACCCGACCCGGTAACACCAGATTCAGGAGAATGGATACTACCGCACCCGGAACGAGACCCGAGTGCAATATCGCCTGTAACCCAGGCGATACATTGGCATATAACTCCTGTTGTTCGCGCAGGCCAATCGCAGCAGAAAGCGATAGGCCAATGATCAACATATTACGTCTATTGGGTTCTACAGCCGCCAGCATTTTTATGCCCGCCGAAGCTATCAGTCCAAACATAATTATTACTGCACCTCCCAGCACAGCATCCGGAATGGTCGTTATCAACGCTCCGAGTTTGGGTAACAAACCAGCCAGAATTAGGAATCCCCCGCCAATGGCAACCACATAACGACTGGCCACGCCCGTAAAGGCAACAAGGCCAACATTCTGGCTAAAGCTTATTTGCGGTAACGCGCCAAAAAATGCTGCAAGACTCGTAGCCAGGCCATCAGCCATAACCCCTCCGGAAAGTTCCCTATCAGTAGGCTCCCTGTCACAACCACCGTTCACGGTACCGGCAATATCCCCGATCGATTCAGCACAAGTAACGATTGCCATAATTACCACACCACCTATGGCAGCGGGTACAAACTCCAATCCGAATTGAAGCGGTACAGGAAATTGAAACCATCCCGCATTTTCTACGCCACCAATTTGTATAAGACCCAGTGGAATCGATGCGATATAGCCAATAGCAATGCCCAAAAGTATTGACATCTCTGAAACGAAACCCCGACCATACTGGTGCAAACAAAGGGTGGTAAAAAATACAAAGGTCGCAAGTCCAATGTGGCGCAGGGAACCAAAATCTTCCGCACCAAAACCGCCTCCGGCGTGTGCAAATCCCACTGGAATCATTAACAGGCCAATCATGAGTACGAAAGTGCCTGTGACCACAGGGGGAAAGAGAAATCGAATTCGCCGAATGAACAGACCCACAAGGGCCATCGTCAATCCACCAACAAATGCCGCACCAAATACGGCGGCTAGTCCATGGGTTTGTGCTACAGGAATTAACACCGGTACAAAGCCAAAACTCGTACCCATTACAATGGGCATGCGCGCACCAATTGGACCGATACCCAGCGACTGAATAAGTGTCGCGATACCAGCAACAAACATCGTCACCTGTACAAAAAATATTGTTTCTGCTTGCGGAAGGTTTATCGCCGCAGCAATGATAAGTGGAACCGTTACGTTGCCAACAAACATTGCCAATACGTGTTGCAGCCCCAGCGGCACAGCTTCACGCAGGGGCGGCATAAAATCCAGATCTTTTAGTTGATCCTGCGTATGTCGGGTTTGTGAACTACTGATGTTCTTTCCCTTGAACGGAAGCTGGGCGCCATACCGATGGTGTTTTGATAGACAGGGCTACATCACTCCTAACACAAATACGACAAATACTGCTGGAGGTACCGCAAAGCGTATTAGAAAATACCACAGTCTGAACATCAGGCCATCATGCATTGCTAACTCAGAGCGTGAATCTTCCCTGTTCATAAACCATGCAGCAAAGATCGCTATGAGTAAGCCGCCTACCGGCAGCAGTATCTGGTTGGAGATATAGTCCAGGGTCGCATTAAAGCCAGAATCAATCAGGACGTTGTATCCAAGTACGCTGAAAACACCCAATGTGGCAATACTACCCATGATAACAAGTGTGCTGGAGTGCCGCGAAAAACCCCGGTGTTCCTCAAGCCAGTGGGCTTGCGGCTCGATCAGTCCTACCATAGAGGTTACGGCAGCCACAGAAAGCAGGGTAAAAAATACTACACTTACCAGGTGTCCACCCGGCATTTGGGCAAAGGCAACGGGAAGAGTTTGAAAAATCAGGCCAGGCCCGCCACCAGGATCAAGACCGTACAAAAATACCGCGGGAAAGATAACAAGACCTGCCATCAGGGCAACGGTTGTGTCTGCTAACACAATGAGAACTACAGACCGGGGTATGGATACTGAATCGGGAAGGTAGGCGCCAAAAGTCATCATCCCGCCCATCGCGACTCCAATGGAGAAAAATGCCTGGCCGAGCGCGATCAAAATTACAGACGGAGTAATTTTGCTGAAGTCTGCCGAGAACATATAGGCCAAAGCCTCGTCAAACCCCCCGACCACCATGTTATAGATAACCAGCGCTACCATCATAGCAAACAGGCAAGGCATCAGAATTGTTACCGAACGTTCAATGCCATTTTGAACACCCGCATAAATTATGGAACCGGTGATGCTCAAACCCAGAAAAGTCCAGAACAGGGAGCCCACGACGTCTGCCTGCACGGCACCAAATGCCTGCGAGGAACTTGCCGCATCCACGCCCGAAAAGCCGGTACTGATGGCAACAAACAGGTAATTAAGTACCCAGCCCGTTACAACGCAGTAGGTCACCATGATTAGAAATGCGGTCAGCAAACCCATCATTCCAACCAGGCTCCATCGAGGGCTTTTGCCCTGCTCGATGGCGACCTTTGCCATTGCCCCGGGAGGAGACATCTTACCCCTTCGCCCTATCATCACCTCGGACATCAATATAGGCACTGCAATTGTAACGGCACATATCAGGTAGATAATAACAAAGGCACCCCCTCCGTTTTCTCCTGTTATATAGGGGAAGCGCCAAATGTTGCCCAGGCCTACCGCGAAACCAATAGAGGCCATCAGAAAGGCAAAGCGAGAGCTCCACCCCGGGCTGGAATTGTCCACAGAGCCACTTTGCATATTTACTCCCGCTGTTTATTGTTGTTTTACGGTGGATTCAGGTGCTACAAGCCATGAACTGTAGCCAGTGGAATTCATATACGCAAGCGCAAGCGAATACTGATATTGTGATTGGCAATTTATAAATATTCAATAATCGGAAGATGCAGCTATGTGCCAAAAACTGAAGCGGACGACGCATTGCTTGTTAACAACAATACTTATGCTGGGTTCTTGCGCACTATACCCGCTTGAACAGGAGCTTGAGCGTCTGACTCAACTTGCCCGGCAGGTAACAATAGTTAGAGATGATTTCGGCGTGCCGCATATCTATGGCAAGAGCGACGCAGATGCCGTTTTTGGTTTACTTTACGCGCAAGCCGAAGATGATTTTAATCGGGTGGAACGCAACTATATCTGGGCTATTGGCAGACTAGCCGAAGTAGAGGGAGAGCAAGCCATCTATAGTGACCTCCGGGCCAGGTTATATATGACAAGCGATCAGGCAAAGCTTGCTTATGACTCAGCTCCGCAATGGCTACGAAAGTTATGTGACGCCTGGGCGGATGGTTTGAACTACTATCTGGCAAGCCATCCTGAAGTTACACCTGCCCTGATCACGCACTTTGAACCATGGATGCCTATGTTCTTTTCTGAGGGTTCAATTGGTGGCGATATCGAAAGTATCTCGGAAGATGGTATAAGGGCATTTTACGGTAATTCTGCTTCTTTAGTAAAACCATCCCTTGCAAGGCTTCAAATGCAGGAATTTGAGGAGCCAACCGGCTCAAATGGTTTTGCCATTGCGGGTCAACATACCTTATCCGGCAACGCCATGTTGTTAATCAACCCCCACACATCATTTTACTTTCGAGGTGAGGTGCATGTGGTGAGCGAAGAAGGATTAAACGCCTATGGCGCAGTTACCTGGGGGCAATTTTTCGTATATCAGGGTTTTAACGAACATACCGGATGGATGCACACCTCTACCTATGTAGATTTTAAGGACGAATTTATCGAAGATGTTTTTGAGCGGGACGGTAAATTACTGTATCGCTTTGGAAAGGAAAATCGCCCGGTGAGGGTGTCAAAGGTCACACTGAAATACCGGGACGGAGACAAGTTGTTGGAACGGACATTTCCGATGTATCATACGCACCACGGCCCCGTAACACATATGTTAGATGGCAAATGGACTGTCACGAGAATAAACTGGGATCCGGTTAATGCCTTGCGCCAATCCTACATTCGCACAAAGTTGGCTAATCACACAGCATTTCGAGAGATGATGGATATTCGCACCAACTCCTCTAACAATACCGTCTATGCAGATTCCTCCGGGAATATTGCTTACTACCACGGCAACTTTATTCCCAAACGTGATGCACGCTTTGACTATTCATTACCGGTGGATGGAAGTAATCCCGCTACAGACTGGACCGGATTGCACACCGTTAACGAGAGCTTAACTATACTTAATCCGGCAAACGGCTGGATACAAAATTGCAATTCGACTCCATTCACAGCGGCTGGAAAATCCAGTCCAAAACGCGAAAACTATCTCGAATATATGGCCCCTGACCCGGAAAATTTTCGCGGCATACATGCTGCAAATGTACTTAACAAAGCGCACAAGCTTACACTTGATGGCCTTCTTGAACTGGCATATGACACATACCTGCCGGGTTTTGATAAACTGATTCCCGGTTTAATTGATGCCTACGACAAAAACAAACCTGGAAATTCTGATTTGGGCGCAGCTATCGAACTATTACGAAACTGGGACCATAGAACCTCTGCTGACTCGGTAGCAATGAGTCTTGCGCACTTTTACGGACTACATTATGGAGAAGCAGGCGAAAACCCACTGGATCTAAAAGGCATGTACCTTATTAACTATTTCGGCGACTCGTCCCCTAACACAGAACGCCTTAACATTTTCAGGCAAACACTCACAAGACTTTCAGCGGATTTTGGTACCTGGCAGATCCCCTGGGGTGAAGTTAACCGTTTTCAGCGTCTAACCGGAGATATTGATCAGCCACACGATGACAACCAACCGAGTTTGGCTGTTGGAATGGCTTCGGGAAGATGGGGCGCATTGGCCTCATTTGGGGCAGATACTTTTCCAGGCACACAAAAAATTTATGGGCGCTCGGGAAATAGTTTTGTAGCGGTGGTAGAGTTCGGTGAAAAGGTGAAAGCCAAGTCAATACTGGCCGGTGGTCAAAGCGGTGACCCTGCTTCCCCACATTTTGCAGACCAGGCGCAGCGCTATGTCGACCGGCAGTTCAAAACTGTCGCCTTTTACCCGGAAGACGTACAAAAACGCAGTGTTATCAGCTATCACCCTGGTGAAAAGACTATCAGGTAACAGAGGTCTATTTAATGCAAACAACCTTACTCGGAAATACTGGTCTGAGCGTTTCCAAAATCTGTTTTGGCTGTATGACCTATGGGGACCCACAGTGGCGTCCCTGGGTACTCGATGAAGGGGACTCAGAGCCCTTTTTCAAACGTGCTGTAGAGGCAGGAATCAACTTTTTTGATACAGCAAATATGTACTCATTAGGCCGAAGTGAAGAAATAACCGGAAAATGGCTCAAGAAATACGCAAACGGGGAAGAAACCGTCCTGGCGACCAAAGTTCACTTTCCAATGTCTGATCGTCCCAATATGGGAGGATTGTCCCGTAAGAATATTCAACAGGCCTGCGAAGCAAGTCTGAAGCGACTAAATGTGGATGTCATAGATTTGTATCAGATACACCGCCTCGACCCGGATACCCCGATCGAGGAAACACTCTATGCACTAAACTTACTCGTCCAACAAGGCAAGGTTCGATACCTGGGTGCAAGTTCCATGTACGCGTGGGAGTTCATGCAGGCTCTCAATATTTCCGAAAGCAATGGCTGGGCGAAGTTCAGCACCATGCAGAACCACTACAATCTGATCTACCGGGAGGAAGAGCGCGAAATGTTACCCCTTTGTGTTAATCAGGGTATTGGTGTCATTCCATGGTCCCCTCTGGCAAGGGGTATGCTGGCAGGGACACGCAAGAAACTGGGAGATGACTCCACACTACGTTCCAAAACCGACGGTCTGGACAAGATCTTGTACACAGAAGACTCAGACTGGAACGTGGTGGATGCGGTTAAGGAGGTAGCGCACCAGCGTGGAGATAAACCCGCACAAGTGGCTTTAGCCTGGTTGCATTCACAAAAATGCATAGCGGCACCGATCGTTGGTGCATCCAAGCTCTATCAGTTGGAGGATGCAATAGAATCCGTCGAAATCTCATTAAGTGATGAAGAGATCAAGCTGCTTGAAGCACCCTATCGGCCTCACTCGGTTAAAGGACTGCCCAGAGCCAGGCGATAGCAACGACCTCGGTAACTACAAAACCGGCGCCGCAAGTTTCACTGCAGAAACTGCCAGTTTGAACCAGGAACTTTTACTTGCATATGCTCCAGGTGCCATAACAGAACAGTATCGAAAGTCACGCAACAACATAGCTTCCACCTGCCTGGCAAACAGTTCATCCAGAATGACCACGGTAATTTCGAAATTCAGGTGCAGAGAACGATTATCCAGGTTCATTGTTCCAACAAAAGCAAAAGCATCATCAACCAGCAGTACTTTCTGGTGTAAAAAACCATCTTCATATCTATAAAACTCAACACCTGACTTCTGCAATTCTTCTATGTAGTAATACGCTGCAAGTGAAATCAATCGATGGGAAGACTTATCCGGAATCATAATCCTGACATCCACTCCCCTCAATGCTGCTGAATGAAGAGCAACCATAATACTTTCGCTCGGCACAAAAAAAGGACTTGTGATCCACAATCGTTCACGCGCAAGATTTATGGCTTGCACAAAGGTAAGCGTGGCGGTTTTCTGTTTGTCTGCAGGCCCACTGGGTATTATCAGGACCCCCGATTCGGCACCTGTTGTTTCGACCGGATTCCATATTAGGTCGTTTAAGGCTGTGTCGGTCGCCCAATGCCAGTCCTCCACAAACGAGAGTTGTATGGGAATGCTGGCTGGGCCCTGAATGCGTATATGCGTATCCCGCCACCTCCCGATGGAAGCCTTGCCCAAATATTCCTCACCAATATTATTGCCACCAACCCACGCCACCGCGCCATCTACCACCACAATTTTACGGTGATTGCGAAAATTAATCTGAAAGTGATTTCGCAAACCTTTGGTGGTATTAAAGGTGGAAACCTTTATCCCGGCAGACCGCAGTTCACGTAGAAAGGATGATGAGAGGCCAAAACTGCCGACCTCGTCGTACAGGAAATAGACGAGAATTCCAGCCTGGGCCTTTTCTATAAGACGTGCACTTAATCGTCTGCCAAGCTTGTCGTCCCTGACGATATAAAACTGCAATAGTATGTAACTTTGTGCAGCCTCTATTCCGGCAAAGATACTCTCAAAGGTAAGTTCACCATCGATTAACAGTTTTACGGAATTTTCGCCGGTCGCAGGCAAACGCGCCAGATGTTGAGTATTGTGAATAAATTCTGCTGACAATCCTGTTGAGCGGGTATCTTCAGTCAGGTCCAGTTGGGCGTAATCCAGCGCCTGTTTTAGTTCTTCAAGACCATCGTGATGTGCATATACATACCCCTGAAAACGATTTCGTCCAAATACCCAATAAACAGGTACCGCTATATACGGCATACCAATCAGAAACAGGCACCAGGCGAGACTGCCCTGTGCGGAGCGGGCGTTCAGGATTGCGTGCAGGGATGTCGCAACACCAATTGTGTGCGAAATTGTTAAAAACAGTATTGTCAGAGACATGGTCACATCCGGCATCTTACCGTATATGACCTGCCAAGCTATCCAGTACTGGCCTTGGGTTCTTCCTCAGCAAACATTTTTGCAAACTCACCCATAAGGTTCTGCTCATATGCCTGTGCTTCCCCTGTATCCAGCGGACGCTCCATGGAGGACCAGTCGATGTCACCGTCACTAACCAAATTCTCATATTCGAGAATACCCAGCTCTTCAAATTTTGGCCGTATCTTTGCGGTTAACAAACCGATACGTGCAAGATTGGGAATCACCCGTTGAAACAGCAAATTACGGAAATGACTCATTACAAAACCATCGAGTACCTTTTTGCGTGCTTCCTCTACATCCCATCCAAAATGGCGGAATACATCTGTCGCAACCAGGCGTTCGCGTGCGACCACACAGGCTTCATAGGCAAATTGTGCTCTGTCGTCGCGTTCTTCCTCGGTGAGCGTTTTCACAAACTCTTCAAGATAGTTAACACCAAAGGTTACATGGCGTGCCTCATCCCTGATCACCAGATAGACAATATCCTTTAGTACCGGGTCCGGTGTTGTCTCACGTGTAGTATTAAAGGCAGAAAGCGCCAGGCCCTCTATTACAATTTGCATGCCAATAAACTTCATATCCCAGCGCTCGTCTGTCAGTATTTTATCCAACAGGCTTTTCAGGTTGGTATTAACCGGATACATCAGGCCAATTCTTTTTTGCAGATACTTGTTAAATACCTCGACGTGACGCGCCTCATCGAAGGTCTGGGACGCAGCATACAGCTTGGCGTTATAAGTGGGTGCACAGGACACCAGTTGTGAAGCAACTAGCAATGCACCCTGTTCGCCATGTAAAAACTGGGAAAGGCTCCAGGCATTCATATGTAACCAGAATTCAGCTTTGGTCTTTTCATCCATCGCAAGGTAAGGCGCATAGTCGTGCAGATTCATCATTTCTGGCTGCATGGCTTCTGTGGGCCACGGGCGGTCCCAATCGATATCCATTTCGGGATCCCAGTTAAGCTTCTTTCCGAGGTCATACAGTTTTTTAATGCGATCATCCTGGATCGTATAATTCCAGTTGTAGGCACCAGTTAGGGGTGTCTGGAAAATTTCAGCAACGTGATCAACCTGTTCGGAGGTTAGCAAGTTCTCCAGATCAGGATTTTCCTTTGGATAATCTGCTCCGGCAAAATTCTGGACGCTTCGAGGTGCTTCATTTGTCCACTTAATTTTCATTCAGTAACTCCAATATGTAGGTATCACATTAACGCACCCTACATTGGACCACGACATCTGTTACAACAAGGTATGCTATTGTCAAATACCGGTTATTTGTGGCCAAATAGCAAGCAATGAGAACCAGTACTCCCGCACAATATGCCCTGATCCTCATTGACCTGGTTGAGCGCGGGGGTCATGCACAACAACATCTGCTAAAAGGGACCAGTCTTGCCGTCTCTGGTGTATCAGGCATAGGCGCCAGAATTAGTGACGAAGACTTTGCCCGCCTGGTGAACAATGCGCTGGCAGTAACAAAAAACCCAAGCCTGGGACTGGACCTGGGACTCAAAATAAACCTGAGTTCCCACGCAGTTCTGGGACAGGCTTTTCTTACCTGTCAGGACCTTGCAGAAGTGCTTGATTTGTTTTTAAAGTATTACCACCTGATTTCCCCCATGCTTCAACTGGATTTCAAATTGGAGGCGCACCGCTGTTTTTTGACAACGTACAGTGTTGTGGAAGACATTCCCGTTACCTTCGGGCATGAACTCCTATATGCAGGAATACTGAATACTTTGTCCGGTTTGCTTAATCTTCCCAATTTGCAACTCCGCGTAGAGCTACCCTATCCACCACCGGCTTATGTTGAGCGGTACCATGAAGTGTTTGGACAGGAGGTTTATTTTAATGCCCTTGTTGGACGGGTATCGTTTGATGAAACATTGCTGACCCGCGCCCTGCCCTCGTCAAATCCGGCGCTGCGAAATTTATATGAGGCAGAGTGTGCACGGCTTGTGAAAGATCTAGAGACAGATTCTGTGAGTGAACAAACACTGCTGTTACTTAAAAAGCTGGAAGGTCAGTACCCTCAAATGCCACAGGTCGCAGCAATGTTAAATTACAGCGCCAGAACGTATCGACGCAGGCTGGATACGGAACATACTTCCTACCAGAGCTTGCTTGACGAGGTGCGGGCAGAGCACGCAACACGCTACCTCACCAATACCCGCATGTCTGTCGCATCCATAGCGTATGCAATAGGTTTCAACGACGCATCCAATTTTAGCAAGGCCTATTCTCGCTGGACCGGAAAATCACCTGCCTCGGTTCGAAATAAAAAAAGGGTGCGCCGCATCAAATAGTTGCCTGATCGCACCCCCGGAGCCCTTTGTAGGGACGCTATTTCGGTTGCATACGAATACCACCATCCATACGTATACACTCAGCGTTAATGTAATCGTTCTCTACAAGCGTCTGCGCAAGGTGTGCAATTTCATCCGGCATGCCCAGACGTCTGGGATAAAGAACCTGACTGGATAAAGGCTCAATCGCCTTTGCAATTTCCGGTGTCATCACTTCTGAGCCACCCATCATTAATGGCGTCACTATCAACCCGGGAACAATGGTGTTTACCCGAATACCCAGCACTGCAAGATCGCGCGCAATCGGTAAGGTCATGCCAACTACCCCGCCTTTGGACGCAGAGTACGCCGCCTGGCCTATCTGGCCATCATAGGCAGCAACGGATGCGGTATTAATGATGCAACCTCTACCGCCATCATCGTTAAACGGTTCGTTTTCAGCCATTTTTTCAGCACACAAACGAAGTACGTTAAAAGTACCGACCAGATTGACCTGCAAAATCAGGTTAAAGTCCTTCAGTGGAAATGGCCCATTACGACCCATGGTCCGCTTGGCATTGCCGATACCGGCATAATTGCAATTTATGTGAATTGCGCCAAAAGCCTGCATAGTTGCATCGATTCCAGCTACAACGGATTCCTCACTGGTTACATTTACATTGCAAAAAATCACCGAATCACCCAACTCCGCAACCAACTCCTTGCCCTTTTCTTCATTCATGTCAAAAATTGCACATTTAGCGCCATTTGCTACAAACCTTCTTACAGTCGCCCGACCCAGCCCTGAAGCACCGCCCGTGATAACTGCGACCTTATCTCTAAGTTCCATGCATACTTCCTCTTGTTTAAATAATTCAGAATAGATTTTATAGCCTGACCTAATATAGATTGTATTTCCACCACTACAATGTCGAGACCAGGAAATGCAATCAAGACTAATTTATGTACTTTGTATTTGCATCAGCGTTATCCCTGCTGCAAGCGCCATGGAGAGTGCGGATAAAAAAGAACTACTCGAATTTATTGACTCGCGTGCAGAAAGCTCCGCCGCCCTGGCCAGATCCCTGTGGGAATATGCAGAAGTGGGGTATCAGGAAACACGCAGTACACAATTATTACAGAACACCCTGAGTGCTGAGGGCTTTTCTATTGAATCCGGTGTGGCAGATATACCCACCGCTTTTATTGCATCCTACGGTAGCGGTGCACCGGTAATCGCCATTCTGGCTGAGTATGACGCGCTGCCTGGAATCACACAGGATGCAGTCCCCGAACGCGCCCTATTAAGTACAAAAACTGCGGGGCATGCGTGTGGCCACAACCTGTTTGCTGCCGGGTCCGTGGAAGCTGCAATAGCCGTAAAAAACTGGCTCCGGCAAAAGCACAAATCAGGGACGGTTCGCCTGTATGGCACTCCGGCGGAAGAAGGTGGCAGTGGCAAGGTATACATGGTTCGCGCAGGTTTGTTTAAAGATGTGGATATCGCTCTGCACTGGCATGCTGCCGATCAGAACTCTGCTGCAGCAACTACTTCACTGGCTAATCGCTCCGCAAAGTTTCGTTTTTACGGGGTTTCTGCGCACGCATCTGCCGCACCTGAGAAGGCTCGCTCAGCGCTGGACGGCGTTGAGGCTTTTAACCACATGGCCAATATGATGCGGGAACACTTTCCCCAGGAAACCCGCATGCACTATGTAATAACAAACGGCGGTAATGCACCCAATGTCGTCCCCGATTTCGCCGAAGTATTTTATTATTTACGCCATACCACGGCAGCACAGGTACAACTTATGTGGCCAAGACTCGAGGCCGCAGCAAAGGGAGCGGCAATGGGTACCGGAACGCGGGTAGAGATAGAGATCATTCACGGGAACCATCCACTGATAATCAATGAAGCACTCGCAAGAATGATGCATGAAAAGTTAAGCGAAGTGGGTGGAATAACTTACACTCCCCAGGAGAAAAAATTTGCCGAGACGCTCTACACCACTCTGAACGCACCGAGACTGACCCTGGGTAGCGAAGAAGAAATACAGGCGTATCGAACCGGCCCCGGATCCGGATCCGGATCCACGGATGTTGGCGACGTAAGCATCGCCGTGCCTACCGTTGGCCTGAGAACAGCAACCTGGGTTCCCGGCACCTCCGCGCACAGTTGGCAGTCCCTTGCGGCTAGCGGAATGTCCATAGGATTCAAGGGCACACAGGTAGCCTCTAAAACGCTGGCATTAGCCGCAATTGAATTATTTGAAAACGCTGATCTGCGCGTTAGTGCTACCAAAGAGTTTAACGAGCGCAGGGGTGAAAATTTTGTCTACGAAGCCCTGCTGGGAGATCGCGAACCGCCACTGGATTATCGTAACTAGGCGCAATTTTGTCGGCCATCAGCATAGTGCCCCGATTCCTTGAGTAACTAGGTGTTCATTTCAAAACGAATGGGCACGGATTTAGGCCCGGAAACAAAATTTGCTTCTGTTATCAGGGGTGTGCCCGCCAGTTCCACGCTATTCAGGCGAGGAATGAGCTCCTCCCAGAATATCCGCATTTCCATCCGGGCCAGATGCTGCCCCAGACACACGTGACGCCCAAATCCCATGGACACATGTTTGTTTGGTGAGCGCTGCATATCAAAGCGAAAAGGCTCGTTAAATATATCTTCATCCCTGTTGCCACTGGGGTATGCCAGATATAACCAGTCACCCCGTTTGATAGTCTGGCCGCGTAATTCGTAATCTTGCGTTGCGGTACGCATAAAATGTTTTACGGGGGTTACCCAGCGAATACTTTCCTCAATAAAACCGGGTATAAGTGAAGTATCCGCCTTCAGTTTTTGCAGGCTCTGCGGATCTTCGCACAGGGCCCACATGCCTCCGGCCACCGTGTTGGAGGTGGTATCATGCCCTGCCGTTGCGGCAATAATGTAGTAGGACATCGCTTCAAGGTATCCCAATGGAGCATCGTCTACCTTGCCATTGGCTATGATACTGGCCAGGTCATCCCGCGGATTTGCCCTTCTGTCATCGGTCATTGCTGTAAAATAGGTATTAAACTCCCCAACGGTTTCCATCATCAGTGCAAGTTGTGCCTCTACGCTTTCCTTACCAACTGCTTCTCTGGAATATTCCGGATCACTGGGGCTAAACAGTTCCTGTGTGAGTTTTAACATACGGGGTTCATCAGCTTCGGGCACGCCCAGAATTTCCATAATTACGTGCAATGGATAGTACAGCGCGATGTCCCGGGCAAAGTCACACTCGCCATCGTATTCAGCCATTCGGTTGACAAAGGTGCGGGCAATTTCGCGAAACCGCCCCTCCAGTTTCTTCAGATTTTGCGGCATGAACCAGGCCTGGGTCAAAATGCGATATTTATGATGGTCCGGATTATCCATTTGAACCAGAGATCGCACTAGATGGGGAGAGCCGCCCATTATCTCTCGCACATATTTATCCGCCTCAATGTTGGTAAGCGTAACCGAGCGTTCATCGCAAATAAAAATATCGCCCTTTTGTTCTACCTCCTTAATATCATCGAATTTGGAAACTACCCAGAAAGGATCAAATCCTTCAGGCTGGGCGATTCCCAGCGGAATCTCCTTGCGTATGAAGGTGAAGGCATCATTTATGCGCCTATCGTCAGCAAACGCTTTTGGGTCAATGATAGTTGCCGCAATCTCTGCAGGTATTTTGTTATTCCCCGTCATTTAGCTGCCCCGTTACTCCGGAAGGTTGTCCAGAAAGAATCGTTGTACATTTGAGCCCATTACCTTACGAATTTCCGCTTGCGAAAAATTTTGGTCCAACATGGTTTGCGTCAGTATGGCAAGCTCGGATGCGTCAAACAGTACCTCCGTTGCCCCATCATAATCCGATCCCAACGCTACATGTTCTGCCCCCAACAAATCAATGGCATAACGAATCGCTCGTACAACCCCCTGAGGTGTAGCATCACAAACTGCAGCATCCCAAAACCCGATTCCCACTACCCCTCCTCCCGACGCGATACGCTGCATCAGCTCATCATCCAGGTTTCGCGGACCATCGCATATCCCCTTAACTCCCCCGTGAGACAGGATAACGGGCGCAAGCCCCATATCCAGAACATCACTCACCATTTGAGGCGAGGCGTGAGCGACATCTATCACAATCCCCAACCCGGTAGCCCGTAAAACAGCGCCACGGCCAAAGTCCGTCAAGCCCTCGCCGCTAATTCCATGTAAAGAGCCGCCCAGACGATTATCAAAAAAATGAGTCAGGCCCATTACCCGCAAGCCCTTATCGTAAAGTCTGTCAATATTGTCCAGTTCACCCTCCAGTGGATGCGCACCTTCAATAAGATAGATTCCACCAACAATATCTTCGCCGGAATCCCTGCGCGATAGCAGGCTTTGCAAATCTGCTTTGCTCTTTACCAACACCAACTGGTTATCACTTTTAATGGCAAACCGGGACAGCTTGTCAAGTTGGTATACCGCTCTCTCAAAAAGGCTATTCCACGTTTTCACCGGCCACATTTGCATCTGTGCCAACAGGGTTATGTTGTCGCTTTCCGCGGTATTTTTGTCGTAATTTTGACCACTGGGGCTCTTGGTAGTCGCAGAAAAAACCTGTAAGGCAACATTGCCTTCCTGCAGACGGGGCAAATCAACATGGCCTGTGGATGAGCGCTTCAGAAAATTGCGTTTCCACAACATCGAATCGGTATGAAGGTCTGCCACAAATATTTCGTCGTGCAGTGCCTGCGCATCGGGTCGTATAACATAGGGATCGTGCTCAAGTACTACATTGAAGCTGGATTCGAATACGCCCGGCACCACCCAGTGTAGCGCTGCCAAAAGTAGCATCAATAAAGCCAACACAGAGATCCCTGTCATTTTCACCCATCGACCCATGTTCCGCATCCCCTGACCCGTATCCAATTGTGTGGACAAGTTTACATCAAGCAAACAATACAAGGTCAAAATCGGAGGCATAAACCGATAAAATTCACTCGAACGCACAAAAAGAACTACTGAGCCGTATGTCGAGTTCCATTTCTGCAAAGCCTACATTGCTCGCCCTGATTTTGGGCGTGTGTACCGGTTTGGTGATTTATTACTCCCAACTGGAATTTTTGCTGGCCTTTCGAGATACGCTGGAGCCGCTGGGTTACTTGTGGATACGCGCCTTGCGGATGGTTATCTTTCCACTGGTAATCTCAACCCTTATTGTCTCCATTCTTAACAGCTCGAAATTTGCATCTGCCGGAAAAATTGGGGTTTCGGCGTTAATGGCCTTTATAGTAATTCTATGTACCGGTGGGCTATACAGCTATTCGCTTAGCTCATTTATGATGGGTTTTCTACCTGAACTAAATATGCCACTGAACATAGCTGTATCAGAAAGCACTCTGCAATTGGTACAAAACAGGCCGCCCATACAGTTTAGTGAATGGTTAGGATCATTAATTCCCACCAACCCCTTCAACGCCCTTGCGGAAGGGCAACTACTCCCTGTGATAATTTTTACTGTTGCCTTTGCAATTGCACTTAATACGGCGGAAAAAGCAGCCAAAGAAACAGTTCGATACTTTTTTGAAGCCATATATTCTGCCATGATGAAACTGGTCGGCTGGCTTTTGATACCCGCACCGGCTGCTATCTTCATTCTGGCCATGTCATTTGCCTCCAGCATGGGTTCGGATTTCACCTCCATTCTAGTCTATTACCTGATAATGGTCTGCGGTTTGCTGGTCCTCGCTACTGTTCTATTGTATCCAATAGCATCAATTTTCGGTGATACTTCACTACAACTTTTTACCAAGGGGGTATATCCATCTCAGATTGTAGCCTTCACAACGCGTTCGTCTTTGGCATCATTACCCGCGCTGATTCAGGGTGCAGACAAGGAACTAAAACTTGACAAATCCGTATCCAGTTTGACGCTCCCTCTGGCTGTCTCAGTATTTAAGACCAATAATCCTATTTCTGGTATGTGCACGTTTCTTGTTTTGGGACACCTATTCGGCCTCGATTTAAGTGTTGGTCAAACGCTAACCTTTTTTATAACCATGCTAATTCTCAGTTTTAGCTCTGTGGGTATCCCGATGGGTGGAAATGCCATGTTAGGCTTACCTGCCTACATGGCCGCAGGTATCCCTATTGAAGGGTATCTGATGCTAAAAACCGTGGATGCTATTTCAGATATCGCAAAAACTGTAGTAAACGTTACCGGCGATATGGCTGTTGCTACAATAATGAACCGATTTTATGGTAACAAGACAGGCTCTGTTACCGAGCCTGCATCGCTGGAAGAGAAACCCAGGGCGATTGATCTTGCTCAACAGCCTTAATTTCTGGAAGGCTTTCAAACCATCCAAAGCGGCGGCCCATTGCCGCTGTCTCACCAACAACCAAAATAGCCGGTGCATGCATCGACTGATTATCGGCATCCCTATGAAGTGTGTTGAGTGTTGAATGCAATACACGTTGTTGCGAGGTGGTACCATTCTCAATCATAGCCACGGGTGTATCGCCGGATAAACCGTGCCTGGTAAGTTGCAACACAGTATTCCCAATTTTTGACACGCCCATGTATAACACCAGTGTCTGGTTTTGCAGAGACAAACTGGCCCAATCAAGATCGCTCTGATCCTTGCGGGTAGATGTTGCGAATATGACACTTCTGCTTACACCGCGGTATGTAAGGGGAATACCTGCATAGGCTGCACAACCCAAAGCGGCTGAAATACCGGGTACTACCTGATACGGCAATCCGGCGTTGACCAGGGCATCTACCTCTTCGCCACCTCGTCCAAAAATAAACGGGTCCCCACCTTTCAGGCGACAAACTCTTTTGCCTTGCGATACATGCGTTACGAGCAGCGCATTTATCGCACTCTGGCGCATTACCGCCCGGCCAGCCTGTTTTCCAACACAAATTTGTAGGGCATCCTTGCGTGCATAATCCAGTATTTCTTCACTGACCAGCCGATCGTAAAGAACAACATCTGACTGACGAATTAACTGGTGTGCTCTTATGGTTACCAAACCCGGATCTCCGGGACCAGCACCTACGATGTACGCTTCACCGGGTACTTGCGCCCTGGGTCGTGCTTCACCGATCAGCTGTTTTCTGAACAGTTTTTCTGCGCTTGCCACCCTGTTTGCCAGTAAATGATCAGCGATAGGACCCTCAAAGAAATTTTGCCAAAACGTGCGTCGCTCGCGCAAAGTTGAAAATCTACGTTTAACCAACGCTCGCCATCGACCCGCTTTTTGCGCAAGCATAGAAATACGGGCAGGCAGCCACTGCTCTATCTGGGCTTTCAGTTTTAATGCCAGCACCGGGGCATTACCCCCCGTACCAATAGCAATGACCACGGGTGAGCGATCTACTATTGCGGGGAAAATAAAGTTGGATACCTCAGGGTCGTCCACAACATTACACAATACACCCGCATCCATTACCATCTTCGCGATGGCCCTGCTATCTTTCCTATCCCCTATCGCGACTACTACCAGTCGTCGATTTTCAAGAAGATGCAAGTTTACCTGTGTATCCTCATCGGCTTTAAACATAGCCCCTATGTGACAGATCTTGCCATCATCCAGCATGCGCTTAAGTGCGGATGTCAATGTTGGAGATACCACCGTAACATTCGCACTCGCTCTGATGAGTAGCTTAATCTTTCGTTCAGCAATGCTACCTCCGCCAATAACCAGGCAGGAACTCTGCTTAAGATCAAGAAAAACGGGTAACTGTTCCATGGGCATACTTTTGGTGAGCTGTCCCGTACTCTACACCTGAAAAAAAGCCTTCGGAAATACCAATTTCCTCTGTCCCGATAACGCCGGGTAATATGGATTCAGCAGCATTGACAGCGTAATGACGCAATGTTTATATCGAATCCACTGCAGCGTTTTGACGCCCCTTTCGCCCGGACTCAACAGATGACACTTCAACAGTTAAAGTACCTGCTAGGCATCGTGGATAATGGCCTGAACATCACCGCAGCCGCCGAAAACCTGCATACAAGCCAACCTGGTATAAGTCGACAGCTCAAGCAACTTGAGCGCGAGATAGGAGTTACAATCTTCTCGCGCAAGGGTAAAAGCCTTGTCGCATTAACTCCGGCAGGACAAAATATTGTCGAGCTTGCACGTCGCATTACGCAGGATGTACATAATATCCGCTCTCTTGGCCAGGATATGGCCGCAGAGGAGGAAGGCACGCTCTCCATTGGTGCTACACCTACCCAGGCAAGGTATGTGCTCCCGGAAACACTCAGTCAATTTCACGAGCGCTACCCAAAAGTTAATATCGAGTTGCATCAGGGTACTTCGGAACAAATTGCTACACTGGTCGCTGAACACCAAATCGACTTTGCAATTGCGACCGATTCCAGAGATCTGTTTCCCGAACTAAATTTGTTACCCTGCTTTCACTGGGACCGCATTGTGCTTACCACCCCAAAACACCCGCTCACGCTGGAACGCAAAGCCCTCACGCTGGAATCCCTGTCAAAATTTCCGCTCGTTACATACGTATTCAGTACGGTACGAGAATCATCCTTTCTTCGTTCTTTTCGAGAGAAAGACATTGAACCCAATGTTGTACTCACCGCCAGGGATGCAGATGTGATCAAAACCCATGTTCGTATGGGAATGGGTGTAGGAATAATTGCACCCATGGCGCTACAGTGCGAGGAGCTTGATCGCCTGGTCGCCATAGACGCTGAAGGCCTGTTTCCCACAGTTACCACATGGCTTGGTTTTCCAAGAGATAAGGTACTTCGACAATACATGAAGGATTTTGTGACAATGTTCGCACCACATTGGCCAAGCGATATGGTGGAACTCGCCTGCGGAGCAGAGACCCAAAAAATTGTCGACAACCTTGCTGCCAGCCTGGCACTTCCCACACGCACCGGATGTACCAGGGTGGATATATAGAGACGTTCAGGATGCAAAGCGGGCTCAACAGCGTTCCAATGCCGGTGGGTGCGATGGGATAGATCCTCTATTTGTGCTACACCCACAAACTCATTTAGTCGACTTCCGGTATGCAGTATCATTCGCGGCATAACGGAGGGGTGTTTTCATGTATCGTATTCAGATCCTGCTGATTATCTTGTTCAGCCTGACAGCCAGCGCCGATCATCATCTGGACGATGAAGACAATGCCTGTCACATGGATTATCCAAATATCGATAGTGAATTGCTATTGGAAAATGACAGGGTCGTTGTGCAACGCTTTACTATTCAGCCCGGCCAATGGGAGGGCATTCATCGCCACCCTCCAAACCAGCTTTACATCCAGTTGACCGACGGTGACTGGTCGTACAAATCGAATGGCAAAACCGAGCTTTTCAGTATGGCGGCAGGCGAAGTCAGTTGGAACGAAACGTCCACCGAATTGGACGCTCAACATGAGTCCGGCAATGTCGGCGCGCATCCTGTGTCCTATCTCTGGGTCGGCGTTAAACCAGGGTGCCTGGCGGAACCCGCGGGGCAGGACTAAGGCAGAAGCGAATACCCTCCAGACTGAAACCACACGTACCGGTTGTACCAGAGTGAATATCTAAAGACGTTCAGGATTTGCCAATTTCGTGCAAGCCACACTCGCGTTTGTTGTTAAAGAATCGGGTTTGTTCGGCATTATCCACCGCGTGAATGGGTAAGGTTGTGTGATGGTCTCCTATGCTTATGTAACCTTTTTCCCATAGTGGATGATATGGCAGGTCATGGGTTTTCAAATATTTAAATACGTCCCTATCTGTCCAATCGGCAAGGGGATGTACTTTCCAGTGGGTATGTTTTCCTTGTGTAGTCTTGCACTCAATAAAAGGTGTCTGTGCTCGACTGATCGATTGCGATCTTCTAATCCCGGCAAACCAGATTCCAGCCTCTAGCTCTCCAAGTGCACGCTTCATGGGCTGCACTTTGTTTTCATCATTGTATTGGCTTAAGGCGGTTTGTCCCTGTCGCCACCGCTCACCATATCGCGCCTCCTGCCATGCGGGAGAAAGCTCAGCGCGATATACCTTTAGATTAACACCCAGACGGTTACAGAGCGTGTCGATAAAACGATAGGTCTCGGGAAACAGGTACCCGGTATCTATTAGCACGACTGGAATATCGGCTTGCTGCTGAAGTACAAGATGCAAGGCCACAGCTGATTGCGCACCAAAACTGGAACTAAGGATTGGATTTCCGGACAAATTATCCAGACTCCAGCGCACGCGCTCTCTCGCGGACAGTGGCTGCAGCAAGGTATCAATTTTCTGTGTATCAATGCATTGCCTTAACGGCGTACAATTTCGTAGGGAATTGCCGGACATCAGGCCACCTCAATGTCAAATTCACTTGAAAAAATGCGGGCAAAGAAATCACCGATACTCTCTCCAGCACTACTTTGTTCAACAAAACGTCCAAACAAACTATCCAGAACAGCAAGAATCTCGGCTTCATCTACGTTTTCCCGTGCCAGTTGATTCAGTTTTTCACCATTACGAGTGCCGCCCAGGTACAGGTTGTAGCGTCCGGGCGCTTTTCCCACCAAACCAATGTCCGCAAGATACGGCCGAGCACAACCGTTGGGACAGCCGGTTATCCGGAGCGAGAGTGGTTCGCTGGATAGCTCGTGTTTTTGCAATAAGCCATCCACTTTTTCACTCAGTGCCGGTACGTACCTTTCTGCTTCGGCCATTGCCAAGCCGCAGGTAGGAAGTGCAACACATGCCAGTATCTGTTTTCGAAGAGGCGATACATTTTGAGCATCTGTGACACCACTTTTTTTCAAAATATCTTCAATGCCATCGCGGGCTGAGTCATCTATGCCGCTGACGATCAAATTCTGATTGGCACTCAGGCGAAAGTCCCCGGTATGCTTTTGCGCTATGTCTCGCAGCCCATCCAGCGTATTTTGTTGGTCTGTATTCCTGATGCGGCCTTCAGGAATGAACAAGGTTAAATCCCATTGCCCATCCGCATTCCTAATCCAGCCAAACTGATCACCACGCATGGTAAATTCGAATTTGTGAGGTGCCGCAAGCACATAACCAAGCCGCTCGTTCAGCGTGTCTTTAAACCAGTCCAGGCCCCTGTCATCAATGGTATATTTCAGTCGCGCATGTTTGCGGTTACTTCTATTACCGAATTCCTTTTGTATGCGTACAACCTGCTCCGCAACATTTACCACCTCATCAACGGTGCAAAAACCAATCACATCAGCAACCCGTGGATAAGTTTCAGCTTCATTGTGCGTCACGCCCATACCACCTCCCACGGTCACATTAAAACCTGCAAGCGCGCCATTGTTTTCAATTGCTATAAAACCCAGGTCCTGCGAATAGATGTCCACATCATTTGAGGGCGGGATGGCAATGCCAATTTTAAACTTGCGTGGCAGATAAGATGCACCATAAATCGGCTCTTGATCCGGAGTTTTCTGTTTTTTGCCATCCAGCCAGATTTCTGAATAGGCACGGGTTTGAGGCGTGAGGTGTGCACTTATCGCTTTGGAAACCGCATATGCTTCCTTGTGAACTACCGAACGATTTGCCAAAGGCGTACACATTACATTTCTGTTTACATCTCCACATGCGGCAAAAGTATCCAACAGGCAATCGTTGATTGCTGCAATTGTAGTCTTGAGATGGCGCTTGGTAACGCCATGAAACTGAAATGCCTGCCTGCTGGTTAGTCGCAGTGCGCTGCCGCCATATTTTCGCGCAAGCGTATCAAGCGCCAGCCATTGCCTGGGACTTGCAATCCCCCCGGGCACTCGCACGCGTATCAGGTAACTATATGCCGGTTCCAATTTTTGCCGCTGTCGTTCCAGGCGTATGTCACGATCATCCTGCTGATAAAATCCGTGCAGTTTGGAAAGCTGGGCATCATCTTCTGCAAGGGACCCGGTCGTTGGGTCTGCAAGGCTCTCGATTAATGTTCCGCGCAGGTAGTTGCTGCGTAATTTAATACCTTCAACGGGTGATGCTTTTTGGGAGGGGTCGTCAGTCATTGTTTTTACCTAGTACACGTCGCGCTGGTACCGCGACTCCGCTTTCAGCGCAGCCAGATGCTCGCCGGCTCTTTCCCGGGACAGGCCACCCTTGTTTTGCAGCACGCTGAGCAAAGCCGTATTGACATCTTCAGCCATATAATCTGCATCACCACACACATAGACGTGGGCGCCACGATCAAGCCAGGCGTAAAGGCGATCTTCCTGCTCAACAATGCGTTGTTGCACATATATCTTTTCTTCCTGGTCGCGTGAAAAAGCAAGGTCCAAAAACTTTAACGATCCTTCCTTCAGGTAACGTTGCCACTCAGTCTGATAAAGAAAATCATCTGAAAAATTTCTGTTGCCAAAAATCAGCCAATTATCACCCGAGTGCCCATGTTCCCGGCGGTGCTCAACAAAAGCCCTATATGGAGCAACACCGGTACCGGCACCAATCATTACAATGGGTGTATCAGGATCTACCGGCAAACGAAAATGCTCATTACTCTCGACGTATACCGGCACTTCGTTTACGCCACTTGCAAGAAAGTTTGAAGCGCTTCCCCAGTGATTTCGACCGAATTTCTCATACCGCACAACATCAACGGTTAAGTGAGCTTCTCCTTCATTGAAGTCGGGGCTTGAAGCTATGGAATATAATCGGGGGGTTAAAGACCTGAGCGAATCAACAAGTGCCTGTGCATTCCAATCTGGTGCATATTCACCGGTAATATCTATTACCTGGTGCGTATTGAGCAGATTATTCAAGGTATCCCTGCCTTCCAGAAGGGGCTTAAGTGCACCATTCGCCTGAGCAACGGCATCGAGAAAAGGTTTACTGAGAACGGTAATCTCTTTTTTGTGGGATAGCGCTGTGCGTACATCGGTAATTTCACCGTTAAGCTCTACGCTTTCATCTCCAGACAAGCCCTGCGATTGCAGGAGTGTGTCTACCAGCTCCGGCGGATTCACTGGAATTACACCCAGGGAATCGCCTGGCAGATAGCTCAAACCAGACTCGGCAATATCCAGCTCAATGTGGCGCGTATTTTTTCCGGAATGCCGAGAAGTAATGCGTTGATCAATAAGTACCGTAGCATTGAAAGGGTTTTTACGAGAGTGCCTCAACTGCTGCGATATCGGTCTTATAGGTGTAACGGGCGAAAGTGATTCTGGCTGAACGGATTCTCGCGCCAGTTTCACAACTTTTCCTATCCAGGCGTCCGCGGGGATGTCGAAATCCAGATCACAGTCCGCTCTTTCGACAAGCTGCTTTGCGCCAAGATCGATCAGCTTCTGATCCAGCAGTTTGCCCATCTCGCAGAAATCGACATAACTTGAATCACCCAATGCCAGTACTGAAAAACGTAAATCGTTCAGACGGGGTGCTTTTTCAGATAACCAGTATTCAAAAAATGGCTCGCTGCCATCCGGCGCTTCCCCAATTCCGTGGGTGGCAATGACAAACAACACATTTTGAAGTTTCGAAAGCGCTTTGGGGCGGTAGTCGCGCAAATCGTGAATCTGAACGCTAAGCCCAGCCTCCCTGGCGTTCTGCTGCAACTGTTCTGCGATACCCTTGCTGTTACCTGTTTCACCAGCATAGAGAATAGTCCAAAGCGCCAGCACATCATGTGTGGCTGGAGTGGGTACTGAATGTGCGGAAGCCTGACCTTGCCCCTGATAGGCCGCCATCCCGGCAAGGTAGCCACTAGACCACTGCAATTGCTCTCTATTGTATTGGGATACGAGTTGGCTCAGGGAGTTAAGGCTATCCGCATCAAGGGGATACACATCCTGCGTTTGGGTATTGCTGGCCACTTCTTTATCTCTACGAATTACGAGGCGCTACCGTATCGCACAGATTAGAGAGGGTGAACGAACTGTTTACTATGGGGAGATAACCAAAATGTATATGGGAGGCAACTCGCGGTATAAGCAGCGCGTATATCCAGGATGGTAGTAAGGAATCAGTTAGAGTTGTAGATACAAGCCGGTTATTTTCTACCAACTGCGCCGCAGTGCAATTTCCCAGACTTCAGAATCAAATGCTTCCAGAGGTTCTTCTTTATAGTCAGTGTTGTGAAAACCCAGCTTTAAAGAGTAATTGCGCGGAATGTCGAATTCCAGGGCAACTCGCACATCTTCCCTTGCCACTCTAAAGCTACCCTTGTTCTTATAGTCCCGATAACTCGCCGATAAAAGGAATCTATCGGTAAAACGCCAACGTGCTGATCCATCCCAGCTATCCGTATCTGCCTTATATACAATTGGAAACAGGTCCTGGCGAAACCCCGCCGTAACGATCTGGTCGATGTTGTAGTTGAGATCAACGAATGACGCACCTAATGATAAAGCCAGCCTTTCGGAATTGTGTGAGAGTCGAAAATCTGTTTGCGAACTGTCATATTTCCAGTCTGAATTGGAATTTTTGCGATCCCGCCAATGCTGTGTTGCGCTCAAGGACCAACTATCGTTCCAGCGCAATCGCGCGCTTAGGCGATAGCGCTGCACATCCGTTGGAGAGGTTAAGGTAAATGCATCATCAATAGAATCATCTTCAACACTGATTCCCAAATCAAGGAATTTTCCAGGACGATAGCGAGCCTTAAACCAGAATCCATTGCTACGGCTGTTTTCGTCCAGCATGTCACTCACCTGTACGGACGACTGCAGATAGTCAACTTTGCGCTTCTCTGACAACCAACCACCACCGAGAGTTACCCTGGTAGCTATCTGCGCTTCTATACCCAGTGTGACGCGGCTGCTGTCGATATCCCAATCGCTGTTTCCATTGAGCTGATCATTCAGCGGATCGAAACTGATTAATGCTTCCTGCTCAAGGTGTTGTTCACGTAAACTCGCAGTAATGCGAACGCGATCTGTCAGCGTGTATGCGCTGGAGAGATAAAACTGCCGGGTGTCCCGATCTGCACCTCCCACACCTTCAACGAATTGATTGAGAGGCGCACCCGAAAAATCGGTACCCTGTGCATCCTCAGCCGAATTTATGTCCATATCCAGCTTTGCAATCAGTACGTCAGCCTTAATCTGCCAGCGGGTGGCTGGCTTGGCAGTTATGGTGATTTGGTGTTCACGGCTGTCATATGCGTAAGACTGGCCCAGAAAGAAATCATTCAGTTGGGTGGGCCCTGTGGGGCTACTACCCACAGATGCTCCCTGCAGAAATACACTGGCGGCGTTATCCAGCTCACGCCAGCGTTCGTGAAATTCAACCGAAACCTTGTCCCAGGTATATTCGACACCCACGTCAATATTCTCTGTGGTTTCATCGATAGGCTTTTCCATTTCGAATTCTTCGCGTGAGACATCAAGCACTGTCGTACTCTCACCTGATTTATGCGTTCTGTCGAAGGCGAACATAAATTTGCCTCGATCACTCATCTGAAGATTTAGAAATGCCTTATCGCTTAACCGCTCGTAATCAAAAGTATGAAAGTCGCCAGCGATGGATGCTGCATGGTCCTCCTCAATCGAATCAAACAATATGTCCTGATAAAAGTAGTCAGACTTTTGATGCTGATAGCCAAATTGATAGGCACCATACTTTTGCACAGCCACCGAAATATTCTGATAGGGATCCCCGCCGAGTCCTGTTGCATCGAATTCCGCCCGATCCGGTTTCATCCCGTCAGTATTTTCGGGTCGAAATTTGAAACCAAGTGCAAACACACGCGCACCACTTTCCAGGTTCAGGTGTTGCTTGTACTTGTATTTATCGCCGGTGATATTAACTTCTCGTATCCCCAGTTCAAAATGCCCGGAAAATTGCTCATCCGCGCGTAAAGGTATACAGCTCAGCAGCACAATGCCCGCAAAGAAGCCGCTGGCAAGCAAGCCTGATGTACGCATTATCCGGTGATTCACAGTAATCATCCTCAACGCAGAAACAATCGATCCAGGTTCGAACCGTGAATTGCTACGTGGCAGTTGGTACATACGGTTCTTTCATTGAAGCGAGGTGCTGCTCCAGGAGCAAAACCTGCGTGAAACTGCGGCACCTGCGCATGACAGCTATAACACAGTGCACCCACCTGTTGATGCTTTAACATGTGCCGGTTTTGGCTGCCGTGGGGCTCGTGACAAGCTGTACAGCCTTCAAGCCGTGATGCTGTATGCTCAAATACAAATGGTCCGCTTACGCTGGAATGGCATTTTTCGCAGGGAGACTGGACAAGGCCTGCAGAGAGTAGACCCTGCCCCGGACTGTGTGGATCGTGGCATGATATGCAGGTTAACGCGCCCTCTGTCAGACGGTGACGTTCATTGAATTCAAACTGGGTGAATTGCGCTTGATGGCATTCAATGCACACCGCGGAACCTGATTCTTTGGACGAGAGCTCCGCCCGTTTGTTTGTGCCGGTTGTTTCTGCGCGATGTGCATGGATGGTGTGACAATTGGTGCACTTGATACCCGCCAGCGTATGGCCATTGGTTTCTGGCCCATGGGATTTCACATGGCAACTGCTGCAAACCGAATTTTGTTTCCCGGCCGGCATCGACTCGAATCGCTCCATCTTCCCGGCACCGGGCGCGGCTATATGTTCCTGGCCGTTGCTGTGGCAATTTATACAACTTACCGAGCCCGGAGAGCTTCCGTGAGGGGATGATAAAAGTGCATCTGCCACTTGTGAATGGCAGGCACCACAAGGTATATCAGAGGCATGCGCATGATTTGCCCAGAGGCCTGAGATCAGAACCAAACATCCGATAAATATGCTGAACTGCCTGTAGGGCATAATAAGATAATCCTGACGCAAAGATATACTCCCAAGATACGAGGGTCTGAACAATGAGGGTATCTACCTAATGGATCACACGCCCGAAAATTGACATGCTGCGCACATGATGCGGATAGAAATTGAACGTGGATTGAATATCCCCCTGGGTCCGGTTGCAAATTCTGCGATTGAGCTTATGCCTTCACATGTAGCCCTGTTGGGGCAGGACTTCCCTGGACTACGTCCGAACCTGTTGGTTGAAAAAGGCCAACGAGTTCACACGGGGGATGTGCTCTTTACTGATCGCTCACATCCCGATATTTGTTTCACTGCACCAGCATCCGGCGTGGTTGCGTCCATTCACCGCGGTAGAAGACGCAGCCTGGAAGCTGTTGTGATCAGCTTCGAAGAAGCAAGACAGGCAGGATCAAATATATCCAAACTCAAGTTGATGAATCTGTCGCCGGACAATATCCGCTACGTATTGCAAAGAACCGGACTGTGGACATTGCTGCGCTCCCGACCCTACAATCACATACCCTTGCCTGACGCTGTACCCAAACAGCTGTTTATCACGGCCATGGACACCAACCCACTGGCTCCGGATGCAAGCGCGCTGATACACGAAAATGCCCAGGCGTTCGAACAGGGTTTAACCCTGCTGGCTCGGTTGAGTAAGAAGACTTTTGTTTGCCAACACCCAGGTGTAAATCTGCCGTGCCCTGAAGTAGATGGTTTAACACCCATAGAGTTTACTGGTGTTCACCCGGCGGGCCTTCCAGGTACTCATATGTACCGCATAGCAATGCTGCACGGATTACGTTCACCCCCAAAAGCCGTATGGCACATTGGTTATCAGGCGGTAATCGCCATAGGCAAGCTGTTTCTATCCGGAACTCTCGATTCTTCCCGAACAATATCTGTCGCAGGTCCGGGTGCAGGGGAACCGCGCCTGGTTAAAACATTTGCCGGTGCAGGCGTAGACACACTGATTGCCGATAGCGACAGCAAGCTCGCTCGCGTGATCTCGGGACCAGCACTCTCCGGGCACCTGGTGAGCTCAGGTACCGGGCACCTTGGGCACTACGACAACCAGCTTGTATTACTAGCACCCGCAGAAGATTCAAATACGTCACCCGGTGGCATGCTGGCGGTAGAGGCATTTGACGCCATCTGGCCTTTTGCCGTCCCGCCATTACCACTGCTGCGAGCTCTTCTGGTAAGGGACAGTGATACTGTTAGCGCCATGGGATGTAGCTTTCTGGCAGAAGAAGATATGGGCCTTTGTTCCTATGTTTGTCCGGCGGGACATGATTATGGAGAAGCACTACGCCAGACATTAAACGAAATCAGGAAGGGGGCTAGCTATTAGTGGCTGTTCATTTGCATAGCCCCCTTCGCACCGAACAACTACTGGGATTGTTCGTCATAGCTTCCCTGCCTGCAACAGCGGTCGGCATTTGGAACCTGGGATATCAGATACTTGTCATCAGTATCGCTGGAGGGGAAAACCTGAATAGCGCTGGACTTTGGCTGCCTGGTGTATTGGGAATACCGGCAGACCCGATGTCGATAAGTGCCTGTGTGTTAACCGGGCTTGTATATTTTGCACCACTATTGATGGTTGCTATGGGCACCACATTATTCTGGGCTACCATATTTGCCCGCGTGCGAAATATATCCAGGGATCCGGGCTGGCTGATGACATCCTGGTTGTTTGTTTTACTTGTGCCACCTTCAGTGCCGCTCATCTATATTGCAATTGGCTTGAGTTTTGGTGTTATTGTTGGTGCACACATATTTGGCGGCACAGGCAGGTACCTGGTAAGCCCGGCGTTGCTGAGTGTACTTTTCCTGCTGCTGGGTTACCCGGAATTTGCAGAGTCTATGCTGCCTTTGCAAGGCAGCGGGGTAACTTCAAGCTGGGCAGAGGTATCCACTACCGGTTTTACGGAAAAATCTGCCAGTGCATATTTATGGGGACGGGAAATTGGCGCCATAGGTACCTCGTCGGTCGCGGCCATTATGGCAGGATGCGCGTTTTTGATCTTTGCAGGAGCGGTTTCCTGGCGGATCGTAGCCGGAGGATTTGCAGGCCTGGTGCTCATGGCCCTGCTACTCAATCTATCGGGAGACAACACTGCCGCGCAACTACCCTGGTATTGGCATATTGCGGTAGGTAACTTCTGTTTCATTCTTGTATTTCTTGCCACAGACCCAAGTGCAATACCACTTACAAGACCAGCGCGATGGACCTATGGGGTAATGTTTGGTGCCCTGACCATAGTGATTCGAATACTGGACCCCAATCATCCGGAAGCCTCGCTCACCGCACTGTTACTAGCGGCATTGAGTATGCCGCTGATGGACTTCCTCGTCGTGAAAAAACACCTGCAGAGGTCTGAAATACAATGACCGCCATTGACGAGTCCGTACCCAAAACCCTGGTTGTAGCGGTGGCCGTGGCACTGGTTTGCTCAGCGCTGGTAAGCTCGGCTGTTTATCTTCTGCGCCCAATGCAGGCTGCATACGGTGCGCTGGAACGCAATCGCGCGATTGTTACTGCTGCTGGTGATCTTGGCGCTAATGCTGGCGATCAGGAAATTGTTGCTGCCTTTCTGGCCCTGGAAAGCAAGGTATTTGATTTGCGCACTGGCATTCAATCGGATTTGTATGACGCCCACACATACGACCATTGGGAAACAAAGGCCGACTTGCCAGGCGAATATGTCCCCATCTATTTCAAATTGGACAAGGCTGCTCTTGAACGGGTGGTACTACCCATCCACGGCAAGGGAATGTGGTCGACACTGTATGGTTATCTTGCCCTGGATGCTGATCTGAATACCGTAATGCGCCTGGTTATATACCAACACGGCGAAACTCCGGGTATAGGTGATCTGGTGCAGGATCCACAATGGTTAGCACACTGGCGTGGAAAAAAAATTCATGACGATAACGGAGCACTACAAATCGCCGTGACTACTGACACGGGTGTTCCCAATCAGCATCGGGTCGATAGCATAACCGGAGCAACAGTAACCAGTAAGGCCGTTGGCAGCATGGTAAGACACTGGATGGGAGCCAACGGTTATGCTCTGGTGATTGCACAACTGAAGCGCGAAAGGGATTTCGAAGGAGAATCACAATAGTTATGAGTATCTTCACACATTTTACACAGCCCTTACTTCGCGAGAACCCTATAACAGTGCAAATACTGGGTTTATGTTCTGCCCTGGCGGTGTCTAGATCGCTGGAACCGGCCCTGATTATGAGTCTGAGCGTGATTGCGGTTCTGTTGTTTTCGAATCTTTCAATCAGTCTGTTACGCCACATCATGCCCCGTAGTATCCGTCTGATTCTTGAAGTCACCATAATCGCATCTGCAGTAATTGTTGTGGATGAGTTAATCAAAACTTTTGCACCGGATGTGTCCGACTACTTGTCTGTATTCGTAGGTTTGATTATCACAAATTGCATTATTCTCGGTCGCGCCGAAACATTCGCGATACATCACGGCCCACTGGAAAGTCTTGCTGATGCGCTTGGCAATGGCGTTGGATATGCGGTGATACTTATCTTCGTTGCTTTGCTTAGAGAGTTGTTGGGAACGGGCGCGATCCTGGATTTACAACTGCTTCCAACAATTGATGAGGGAGGCTGGTATCGCCCTAATCAGATTATGTCATACGCATCCAGCGCATTCTTTATAATAGGCTTTCTCATCTGGGGTATCCGTTCCTGGCGTATTGAGCAGTTGGAAGACGAAGAATACCCAACCACCCCAGCCCCTTATCGTGAGAGTGCATGATGTCAGACTTTTTTGACATTCTGCTTCGAGCAGTTTTTGTGGAAAACCTCGCCCTCGTCTTTCTGCTGGGGATGTGCACGTATATCGCAGTCTCAAAAAACGTAGAGACCGCTATTGGGCTTGGCATTGCAGTTATTCTCGTGCAAACGATTACCGTGCCGCTAAATAACCTGATCTATCAACAATTGTTGGCACCGGGTGCCCTGGATTGGTTGGACATGGGGTCTCTGGATTTGTCTTTTATGAAGTTTGTAGTCTTTATTGGCGTCATAGCGGCCAGCGTGCAGATTCTGGATATGGTCATGGAGCGTTATACCCCGGTGTTACATGCAACTCTGGGAGTTTATCTGCCCCTGCTTACGGTAAACTGCGCGATATTGGGTGGTTCTCTACTCATGGTACAACGAAATTACGACCTTACCCAGAGCGTAGCCTACGGAATCGGCTCCGGTATCGGCTGGGCTTTGGCGATCATAATCTTTGCCGCGATTCGTGAGCGATTACGCTACAGTAATGTGCCTCGAGGTCTGGAAGGACTTGGCCTGGCCTTTGTAGTTACCGGATTATTAGCATTCGGTTTTTCCGGGATTAACGGAGTGGTTTCATAAACCATGTTCAATCTCCTCATCCCCATTGGCCTTTTTACCCTGATAATCTCACTACTCTCGGGCGCCGTATTACTGGCCCGACGGCAGCTTACGCGCTCAAAAACTGTCAAACTGATTATCAATAGAGACAGAAATCTAAGTGTAAGCTCCGGCGAAACTCTATTGGCTACGCTAGCAAGAGAAAACATCTTGCTACCTGCAGCATGTGCGGGTCGTGCTACCTGTGGTCAATGCCGGGTAATCGTCAACCAGGCGGATGCCAGGCTGCTGCCAACTGAGACCGCACACATCAACCACAGGGATGCAGTGGCCGGATACCGCCTTGCCTGTGTACTGAAAGTTAGAGAAGACCTTGAGCTGAGTTTACCACCTACTGTGCTTGAAGCCCGCCAGCTACGTTGCCGGGTACTTACCAATCGCAACCTGAGCACTTACCTTACCGAACTAACAATGGAAATACCGCAAGACACAAGTATACAATTTCGAGCTGGTGACTATGTTCTGGTGGAAGCGCCAACCGGATTTATATCTTTTGCGGACCTTAAAATCGATCCATCCTATCGTTTGGAATGGGAACGTCTAAACCTGTTGGGTTACAGTGTAGAAATTACGCAGCCCACTACGCGCGCTTACTCATTGGCGAACGCACTCGATGAAAAAGGTGTTCTGGTATTGGTCGTGCGTATTGCGGTGCCGCCAGTAAATGCACCGCCTGACACCCCGCCCGGGAAGGTATCATCCTACATCTACAGTTTGAAACCCGGTGATACAGTGAATGTGTCAGGACCTTTTGGTGACTTCCATGCTACCGAAAATGAAAGGGAGATGGTGTTGGTTGGAGGTGGTGCAGGGATTGCACCAATGCGTTCAATTATTCGTGACCAACTGTTAACAAAAAAGGTAACCCGAAAAATAGGATTCTGGTATGGCAGCAGAAATGTCAATGAACTGGTTTACAATGAAGAATTTAATGCATTGGCAAAACAGTTTGATAATTTCACTTATCAGGTTGTAATATCCGCACCGCTTTTAGACAGCACCTGGTCTGGACCTACCGGCTTTATTCACAATTATGTGTACGAAAACTACCTGAAGGACCATCCCGCCCCGGAAGACGTGGAATACTACCTTTGCGGACCCCCTTTAATGAGCAGCGCAATGCTGACTATGCTTGAGGATCTGGGCGTGGATCAGGATAAGGTATTCCTGGATGATTTTGGCAATCCTGCAAAAGAAGGATAAAACATGACAGTAGAACCACAACGTGTACGCGACTTCATGACCAAATCGATAACGACCGTAACAACAGATACCGAAGTGATGCGGGTGATAAACCTGCTTGTGCAGAATAACGTCTCGGGTCTTATGGTAGTTAACGAATCAGGTGAATTGGCTGGTATGGTAACCGAGCGTGATTGTATTCAGATTGCCCTGCAGGTTGGTTACTTCGACGAAGTTGGTGGCTCAATTGCTGACTACATGAGTACTGATATTCGTGTAGTACACCCTGACGACAGTTTGATGGATGTGGGTGAATTATTCGCCAGTTCGCCATTTCGTCAATGTCCCGTAATTAAGGACGGCAAACTGGTCGGCTTAATACGTAGAAAAGACGTATTAAGGGCGATCACCGGGGGCGCATGGTTTAGCCAACAGTAACACACTCTGCAGGAAGAGACAGGTATGGCTCATTGAAAAGACATGGTCTTTGAGAGCTGGACTTACCCCTTACTGAATCTGTGCCTTTCGCAAGGTTGAACACTCCGAATCAGCCTGATGCGCTTCGCGCAGGAATCGAAGCGCGGTCGAATCCAGCTGAGCTGAGCTTTCGTCCAGCGTAGTCTGCATTTTCCTCACAGTTTGTGGCAAGCACATGGGCTGCAACAGCAACCTGACATAGCTGGTCATAAAATACGGATCAACAACGTGGCTAAGCTCAGGTAGTGACTGAAGGATGTCATCCAGCATTTGTGTTTGCAGCGCGGTCTGGTTGGATGGAAACATTCCACCCAGCACAGCACGTTGACGAGACAGCCCTTTCAGGCTTTCGCGGCTTTGCAACTCCGTCAGCCAACGCTGTTTTTGTGCCAGTTGCGGGCGAGCAGCAAGCGCAGTTAAGTTGCTTTTTACGCCAAAATCAGAATCGTCGGCCTTGCTTTCCGCCATCAACAAGGCATCGATGTCTGGCTGATTGCTGGCTGCCAGCCCGACCAGTATTTTCCATCGCAGGTCAGCGGTAATCGGTAATCCCGGGATATCCATCGCTCCATCGAGTAATTTGCGCATCGAATTTAAAGCGTTTTCGGTTGAGGCAATGTTCAAAAAGGTGTTAAAACCGATTCTTTTCAGGTCACCGGTCGATGCGTTAATCGCCTGGTGCAATGACTGTTTTTCCAGAACCGGCAGCCAGGTAGCGAGCGCTTCATCGGTTTCAGGCCTTAATCGTTGCATGAGGTGTACGGTAGCAATCACCGAATTTGAAATCTGTTGTTGTATACGGATATTGCCCTCTTGTTTTGCCAGTTGCATGGCTTTTTCCAGGTAGCTGGCAAGTGGGGTCCGGCCTTCCATTGCCGCATGATAAAGAGCGGATAGAAACATCGAACGGGCCAGGGGCTCCGGTACCTGGGTAAGGAGTGATTCAAGGCTATCCAGGCTCTTATCGTCCAGCGCCACCTGCGCCAGCGTCCAATCCAGGTGATTGGGGTTGATCAGCGTGGGACAAGGCAGACCTCCAGGCAAGTCGACTGCGGTTTCTGCCCCAGTTAGGGATACGGGCATAATGGTGGCGGCTTGCAAGTGACCGTCCTCATCTACAGGATAAAGCGCGATGTCGACCTTGTGGTGACGCAGCACCGGGTAGTCAGCAGGCGCGGATTGCGCAATACCAAGAGAAAGCAACTTCCCATTCTCGCATTGGCTTACGGCACTCAGAGTATTAAAACCGGCATGGTACAACCACTCATCGGCCCACTGGGCAATGTCCTTGCCAGACGCCTGGGACTGGTATGCAATAAAATCGTCCAGCTCGGTAGTTGCATAGGAATGGGCCTTCAGGTAATTGGAAACACCCACCCGATAATTCTCTTCTCCCACGTAGTGCGCCAATTGCTTGAGCACGGACGCCCCTTTTTGATAGGTGATGGCATCAAATACCGAGTAAAATTCGATGGTGCTGTTAACCGGTACTTCCACCGGGTGAGTGGTGACCCTGCTGTCTGCAAAATAAGCCCGCTGTTTGTCGTTGGTAAAAAAACCATGCCAGGTATCGGTAAACTCGGTGGTCTCCAGTTGCGCCATGGCGGCCAACTGGGTGGCAAAACTTTCATTCAGCCACATCCCGTTCCACCAATCGTGCGTCACCAGGTTACCAAACCACATGTGGGCCATTTCATGAAGAATAGTGCCAGCCCGGTTTTCCCGTTGTGCACGATCACTGGCCTGTCGCTGGACAAGATGCTCACCAAAGGCAACCGCTGCAATGTTTTCCATAGCGCCGATATTGAAATCCGGAACGATGAGCTGGTCGTATTTTCCGAAAGGGTAAGGGATGTCAAAATATTCACTGTAGTAACGCATGCCGCGCTGGCTGATAGCGAACCACTCATCAACAGCCACATATTCCGCCAGCGATTGCCGGGCCATCAGTCGCATGGGAATACCATCCGCATCAGCCTGCCACACAGTGTATGGGCCTGCGTGCAGTGAAAAAGCGTAGCTCGACATCAGGGGGGTGGATTCGAATTGCCAAAGTTTAGCTCCATCACCAACAGGTAAGCGTGCATCTGCCTGTTTTACACCCTTGGCCATTGATACCACCATCCAGTCAGCCGGCGCTTGAACCTTCAGGTTAAAACGTGCTTTGAGGTTGGGCTGGTCGAAGACCGGGAACATCCGGTTTGCATAGTAGGGCCAAAGGTAGGAATAGAGATAAACCAGGCCATCCGCAGGATCGACGAATCGGTGCAATCCCGTGCCATCGCGGCTGTAGGGGTGCGTGAAATGGACAGTGGTGGAATTGAGGCCAACGCGTAGCCTGTTGGCTGGCAGCGTGATAAAGAATCCGTTGTATGAAACGTTTTCCTGCGTGTCGTTGATTATCACCTGCTGTACATCACCGCCACCGAAATCGAGTGTCAGGTCGGATTTCGCGCCACTATCCGACAGCGTGAAGCGGATGGTGACTTCGCCACTGAACTGTTTGGAGTCCTTTGCCTGTGCTTGCGCTATGTCGATATTGATATCATAAGTGAGCGCTGAGACTCTTAATTTTCGGTCATCTGCTGTAGCCCGATCCAGAGAATCCACGGTTATCCGAGAGGCTGTTAAAGTTTCTAATTCGACCTTTGGATCAGTGCTTTTTTCAGTACTGCAGGCAGTGAGCAGGCATAAAACCAATACTGCAAAATGGCGTGCGCTGTGCTGCAAAGGAATTTTCATCATCGTAAGTGGATTCCACCGGGGACCTGAGAACGCCAAATTATAGCGGAAGAAGCTGCTGAAACGAGTCATTTTCCTAATCATCGTCGCTATTTCGATACCACAATACTATCGTTTGATATCCCCGCTAAAACGACTATCCTCAAAGTTTCAGCCTGTTTTTTGCTACCGATAAACATCACCTGCTCGAGGAATTAATTGAAGCCTTTTTTGCCCCGTGTGTTACGCAGATTGGAAAGCTGGTTCGGATTTCGCTTTTACATGATTCTGCAACAGCCGCTAAATTTGGGGTACGGCAGTATTACCGTGCCCGAACACCTGGTTATACGAGAGGCAAATCGGCAAGACCTGGAACAGGCTTTACTGTGCAAGGAGCTGGATATCTCTGGAGAATTTCTGGAGTCTGCTCTCGCACGGGGAGACCGGTGTTTTGCTGCATTTGATGACGGTAAAATGGTCGCCTATACCTGGCGCACGAAAATCCAGGCACCACACCAGGATGTTACCGTGTCTGTGAAACCGCCCTACGTGTACGCGTACAAAGGGTTAACGCTCAAAACGCATCGCGGCCTGCGCTTGAATCCGATTTTAAATCACGCTGCCAATGGCATATATTTCACCGAGGGCCTCACACACTTTGTTACCTTTACCTCGCCCTACAACGAGGCTTCCCGACGCGCCATGAACGAATCGTTTGG
>JAJFJZ010000020.1 GCA_021773565.1 Gammaproteobacteria bacterium
CCATAATTGACGCCTATGGTATGACGTATCTGGAACGCGAATCCGGTTATCTGGTTCTACGAGAAGGTTCTGAGTTCACCGCCGATGTGGATGGTGCGGTGCAGCCGATCCACAACTCGATCTACTATCTGTTAACCGAAAACAAACCCATAAACTATCTGCACTGGCTGGCTTCAGAAGACATTCATATTCTCGTTGATGGCGGGCCACTGGACTATTACCTTTTTCTTGAAGATGGCAGCGTAAAACATGTCCGGCTGGGCCGGGATCGCTCAAAGGGTGAGATTCCGGCAGTTACCGTACCAGCGCGCAGTTACAAAGCGATCAAACTTGCTACCGGTGCCAGGTACGGCCTAATGGTTAACGTACTCACGCCCGCGTGGTCAAAAGAGCGCGTCAAAATCGGAGCCAATCCAGGCTTTTTTAGCACTTATACAAACAAGGCCTCGTGGGCCACGCCTGAATTTTTGCATAGCCTGCAACCGATTGACTAGTCAGACGGGACCGTAGGTCGACGGTTAAGTCTTCAGAATTTAAATCTATCAAAGAGAAATGGTGGAGCTAGACGGGATTGACCTGACCCTCAAAGGGGGAGACCGTAGGTCGACGGTTAAGTCTTCAGAATTTAAATCTATCAAAGAGAAATGGTGGAGCTAGACGGGATCGAACCGTCGACCTCTTGCATGCCATGCAAGCGCTCTCCCAGCTGAGCTATAGCCCCAATTCTCACAGGCCGGCTATTATGCGGGTAGTGAGTTATCTGTCAACTTGATTATGCGACTCCGGCTAAAGCGCTGCACTAATCGTCGTCAGTCTGGAAAGCAGAGTACTCTTTTTCCAGGCGTTTTAGCTTTTTCTTGGACACACCACCCAACACATTGATCGCATCACGCATACGCATGCGTGTTAAGTCACTTCCCAATATCACCATAGAATCAAATAGCGGCAGGGATACCGCTCTACCCGAGATTGCCAGAAACAGGGGAAACAACAGATCCCTGATTTTTAGTTCCAGACGATCGGCCCAGGCGTTACACGTTTCAAGTAATTCTGCAGCAACGAAATTTGCCTTGTTCTCGAAATCCCACAGCAAAAATTGCAGTATCTGCACCAACTGTTCCTGGTCCAGTTGCTTATGTTCAAAGTCGGCAGGGCTTAGGCTAATTCTATCGCCCAGCAAATAATCTACCTGGGGGATAAGCTCAGCCAGGGTTTCTGTGCGCTCCTGAATGAGCGGCACAATGCGCGCCAAATGTTCACGATTTATTTTCCAGTTGTGAATGGTATCCATAAAACGATCAACGGATAGAGAGCGCATATACTGGCCGCTTAACCATCGCAGTTTTTCCATATCAAATACCGGAGCACCCAGGGAAATACGTTCAAGGTCAAAAGCTGCAATCATCTCCTGCGGTGAAAATATTTCCTGATCATCCGGCATGGACCAGCCCATTAAACCAAGATAATTGACCAGGGCTTCTGGTAGAAAACCTGCATCCCGATAATAGTTAATACTGGTTGGGTTTTTGCGTTTGGATAGTTTGCTTTTATCGGGATTGCGCAGTAGCGGTAAATGACAATGTACCGGCATATCCCAACCAAAATACTCATAGAGCAATTGATGCTTGGGGACCGAATTTATCCATTCCTCCCCCCGGAGCACATGGCTTATCTCCATAAGGTGATCATCTACTACCACTGCAAGATGATAGGTCGGCATGCCATCAGTCTTCATCAATACCTGCATATCAACCTGTTGCCAGGGTATTTCGATTTCGCCCCTTAGTATATCTTTAAATTTGCATGTCCCTGCTCGGGGAACTTTCATGCGAACCACATGTGCTTCACCCTGGGCAATCCTTGAAGCAACCTCCTCCTCGCCCAAAGACAGGCACTCACCGTCATAGCGGGTGGTTTCACCGGCAGCGCGCTGAGCTTTACGCACTTCATCCAAACGCTCGCGAGTGCAAAAGCAGGTAAATGCATTTCCGGACTTTACCAATTGCGCGGCATGCTCTGCATAAATTGGTTTTCTCTCACTCTGGCGATAACTACCATACGCCCCGCCTACGTCGGGTCCTTCATCCCAATCAAGCCCTAACCAACGCAGTGAATCAAAAATAATCTGTTCAGACTCTTTTGAGCCACGGCTCAGGTCAGTATCCTCAATACGCAAAATAAACTGACCACCCTGGCTACGCGCAAAAGCACGGTTAAAAAGTGCTATATAGGCAGTGCCAACGTGGGGGTCGCCTGTAGGTGACGGCGCTACGCGGGTTCGAATGGTCATTTACAACCTCTGATCAACAACGAGTGAATTCTGGGCGCAGATTATAACCGTGCGCAGGCATTCACGTTAGTTATTTAACAGGAGGGGATTTCGTCTAGTATCTAAGTGAAAAAAACAGGCGCAGCACGGTTGCGTTGAATTCGTAGAAAGGTTCTGATCCAGCTGGCGCAGCAGCGGTAATATCTCTGAAATTGGCGTAATCAAAGCTTACATAATCTGCACTTAAGTTAATTTCTCCTGAAGTAAAAAACGGCATAAGTTCAAGCCCAAACTCATAGCTTAGACTCACGCCAAAGGAGTTGGAGGTAAAGGCAGCGAGCTCTTTGTCACGTGCAAGAAAATTCCGGGCCTGGGTGCGGGGAAACAGATCGCTATAAAAATCTGCTTCCGATTGTGTGTAGTAGCGATACCGCACATCCATAGTTAACGACCCCGGCAAAGGATGTGTATACGCTAGCTCTCCATTATTGGCGACAATTCCCCAGGTATCTGAAAAGTGCCGGTATTCCAACTTCAGCGCAGCCCGGTAAGGCAGGTAGTACACACCGCGTATAGCGGCAGCACTACTCGTGCGGGTTTCAGGGTAGCGCTCAGCTTCGAACGCATATCCGATGGCAGATAAGGGGTCCGCGTATCGTACAGAGCGATACGGATTGTTCAAAAACCCTTCATCGGTAATGCCATTGTAGGTCAGATTTACCAACAGGCTTTTCGTAATTACCTGGGAAAAAGAAACTCCGAAATTTTGCTTGTGTACTTTTTCCACAAATACATCATCGCCATTTCTGCGCACTGTATCCTTCCCATAACCGTATGAGAGACCGATAGTGCTTAAATCGCCAAAAAAATCCTGACTGATGCCAAAATTAACCGTATCTGAAGCATAGTCATCTTCGTCACTATTGGTAAAACTCAGCCCAAAAAACGTTTTTCCGTGTAGATAATCTACACCCAGCGACGTCTCTGTCCTTTCTTCGGAATATGCGCTTGCAGTAGAGACAACGTCTATCGATGCACTTGAAATCATATCTACGTAGTAATTTGCCCACACCGATATCTTGTCCTTGTAGGCCTTTCTGACCAGCACAGAGGGCCCGTCAACCTTTACACCACCCCCATCGTAGCTGTGGTACATGATATCTGCTCTATCCTCGGGCAGGATGGCCGCGTGGGAATTCAGCATGGCAAAAACCACCAATGCCACAAGCGTGATAAGTCGTATCACTGCGGTTACTTTAAATCTAGTTACAGCCACAGCCACCACCTGAACCACCTTCCGCCCCCCGCGCCCCTTCACGAGCCTGATAAACATGATGCAGGTAAGCAGATGAAACCGGGTCTCTGTTAAAACTCATAATGGGATCAGCAAGATTGTTACGCTCATACGGGCTCACCCAGGGCTTTAACTCCATGGAACCGCAAGCACCCAGCGTAAAACTTGCCATAGCTATAGTCAGTGCAAAACAAAAAGACCTGATACTTTTCATAAACTGGTCCTAAAAAAAGATGCTGAAGCCAACCGTAAACTCGATGTTGTGTACCGTCTTGCTAGCGCCTAACAGGTCGCTTGAAAAAACATGATCCCGGGCCGACATGTTCAATGCCAGCCAGTCAGTAAGATATAGTGCATACCCTACTCCGCCGTTTACTGTAAAGCGTTGATCGCCGCCAAAATCGGTGGCACCGGCACCAACCACTACAAACAGGTTACTCTTAAAGGCCCATTTCGAACCCACAAAGGATTCCCCCGGAAACAGCGTGTAGCCGACGGACAAATTGTAATATTTGAGATCGCGTTGAGCATCCGTTAGGAGCTGGGCACCACCACTAAGTAACTCAAAACTGGTTTGGCCCATGCGTGATTGGGCATAGTTGCCTTCAACAAAAAGTGCTTCAGATACGTGGTAGGTGGCTTTTATGCCGTAAACAAAATTGGTTCCAAAGTCTTCAACATTCATCATTCCGGCGAAAGCACCCAACTCAAAATTTTCAGAGTCCAGTTTGTCTACCCGTACATCCCTGCGGTCTGTCTCTCGAACAACCAGAGGATCCTGTTCAAGATCAGCAGCTGTCGCTGCATGCAACATTGGCGCTGATACGGCGACAAAAACAAGTGCGATAAATGCACACCCTAGAAAAATATACTGAAGCCTGCTTTCCATTCGTTTATCTCTTCGTTGGTTTCCTGACTGCCAAGAATCGTGTGACGTTTGTATTCCATACGAAACACGAATCGCTGTGTTAGGTATACATCTGTTCCAAGGCCTACATGCACAATTTCATCAGTACGATCTTCAGCCTGCACCACGGTAGTTTGTGGTTTGGTATGAATTATGCCTGTGCCAAGCGTGAAAAACGGTGACACACGCCACTCTGGAAACGGCGACAGCGTTAGGTTTACATTACCCATATACCCATCTGTGAAGTCGCCCAGAATTTGGCTCGCTGACAACTGCGCGCTGATGCGAGGGCTTAGGTAATAATTTGCAAAAACAGTCAATATAGCAGCACCATCCAGATCACCGCCGCTAAAGCCCAGGTTCCAGTTTCTCGCGTTGAATTGTTCAATTCCCTGTTTTGGCAACTGTATGGCCTTGCCATCAGTATCCAGGGTTTTGTGCATATCCCTTACACGAACCCAGCCTTCTTTCGCGCCAGACTTATCCAGTGTTTTTACCTTGATCCAATCGGTTTTACGTTTAATTAATCGAATTTGTTCATTTTTTTCCACCACGTGGAATATTGGAAACCCGCGCCCTGGTCCGGTTCGCAAATCAATATAGGAATCGGCTACCACCACCAGAGGCTCATACTTCGCCGCAAGCAATTGGCCCGTGCTGAGCGTTAACAGGATAAACAAACATATCTTCCCGATAGTGCTTTTGTGTATCATGATCGTCATATCCCTTCGTTGATCAGTTAGGTTATTGCGGCACGTCAAACGGATTGTTGTAATACTGCGCACCGATATCCAGCCATTCCGAAATCAGTTTTAATTCGGCGGCACTCAATCGTCCGTTATGGCTGCCCTGCGCATCGAACAATGACAGAAATCGTGGGCTCGCCAGGGCACCAGCGGTAGACAGACCAGGCTGAACACTTATCGTTACGAGTATCGGTATGGGCTGGCCGTTCAAATCCAGAAGCAAATCACCATTGCCGTCCAACTGAAACCTTAAGTTTCCAGCCCCGTCAGTGGCCTGAACCAGGGTGTCTACCAGCACTCCGCTAACTATTTCCTGTTCAGAATCGTTAAACAACAACTCCCGGTAACTACTAAAGTGATCAGCTTCATCGGATGAAATTCCATCCGATAGATCCAACTGTGCGGCCGGAATCTGGACTATGCCCATTGCATCTGCAGGGCTGTGACACGATGTGCAAGTATCGTCCCGGACCAAAAGTCCTGGATCATCGAGATCGAACACGCGTCGATCCACGCCAAATATGGGATGAATAACAGCTTCGTAGTTGATAATGATTCGGCAATTGCTCTGCCAGTTAGCTATGCAACCGGGATCAATCGGAGCAGGACTTCGCAGATCTGAATAGCGCCGGGCAAACCCGGTATCTGGTGCGCGTATAGACGGATCAGTCCACACATCGTTATATACAAGATCCGGGTCGGGATCAGGAACCCCGTTAATCCGCGTATAAACCTGTGCCATGGTTTCACCGGCATCAGCGAAAAGACCAGGTTGCGTATTGGCAAACACAAGGCCGTCCACGGACGCGCCCGCATTGGCAGAAGGCGCTTCTGCATCCGGCCTGCCATGGGGATCCACATTGGAACCCGCGTGACAGCCATTACAACCCAGTTGTTGTCCCGGACGAAGCTGCAACCAGTTTTGGTGTCGAGCTGAAATACGCCGCCCATTCTCATCCAGCACAGAAACGGCAAACGCAACGTTTGCGGGCACTTTCACCATAACCGATCCGTCGGGTTCGACATCCGCATAACCAATGATTTCGCGCATTAACTGGGCAGAACTTCTTCCAAATGCGGTACCGGGTAAGTTTAATAGTTCCCGATCCGGCATGGATACTGCTTTAACAATTCTCAAAAAGCGCGCAGGTCGCGCAGAAGCCGGTGTTTGAAGCGGATCACTGAGCACGTCCAGATCGAGTGATGTACTGCCTGAAATATCGTACACACTCCGAATATGTAGCACACCCACATCCTCATCCACCAGATCAGCATCTACATCCACTCCCGGTTGTGCATCCAACAACACCGGGGGAGCACTGCGGTTCTCAAGCACCAAGGCGTCTGTATATGCCATACCCTCCTCGGGCAAAATTATTGGCTGTTGGGTATCGGCAAGCGGGTCAAACATCCACAGGCCGTACAGCGGATCTGCCTCGGCCAGTACGCCGTCCTGCAGCAAAGTGTCGGTACAGGGTACAATCACGGGCAGTGCGGGATCGGTCACGTCATCCAGCAAGCGACACTGACTCCAGGCTGCTACAAATCTGTCTGTGCCGTCGTTCAGCGGGTATACGCTGGCGAAGCGTCCGCGGGGTGAAGGCGCACCGTCCAGCCTGATCAATCCGGATACGAGGGATTCCTGGGCGTTTGCCAATAATCCGGAATTGCTAAATCCGGGCATGTCATTATCAATGTAATTCAGGGTATCGATAGCAACGAGGTCCGCCCCAACAGTGCTCTGGCCCCGGGAAGCCCGTAACATCACAAGTATGCGGCCATCGGGCAGCTCCTGTGCTTTGGTAAATTCAACCCGCTCCCCGTTGGGACCAGAGTTATGACTGTGAATGCCGTAGAGAACCTGTTGGTCACTTCCATCGGGATTCATTGTGTAAAGGCTTATGCGGTCACGACCCGCTATCTGGTCCCATCGGCTGTAGATAACCCGACCGTCACTCAAAACTGATGGATCCAGATCATGGCTCTGATTGAAGGAAATCTGGTGTACATCTGAGCCATCGTTGTTCATAACGTGCAAAGTCAATGCCGGATCGTCACGACCTTCTTCCAGTGCAGCAAATTGAGGTTTTCCTTCGTCCAGCAATATAGCGCCCGACTGCCTTTGTCGGGTTGAGGAGAACAGGATTCGATCATCGGGCAAAAACCGGGGAGATACATCCTGCCCCGCTTCTGCAGTTAGATCCGAGGCGATTACCCTGGTGAGTACATCCAGCGCGACGTCGTATATCCAGATATTCCAGGTGGCCTGCTCGTCTTCATCCAGATCCGGATCTTCGGGCCCACGCATGGCAAACAGTAATCGGCTTCCATCAGCTGATGCAGACAAATCCTTAACGTCATAAAGTGGCGAAGAACCATCCGCATTGTCAGGAAATACCGCCCCCGTAACCAGGCGTTCTGCAGCACTCGCCGAGGCGCGATCTCGTATCCACAATTCAGCACCGGGGGAAAATTCAGTGACCTGTGTGATATCAAATGATACCAGTTCATCATTATCATCTACCAGCAAGGGACGTTTAACGTAAGCAAGTGCAAAATCCTGCACTGCGGGGTCGGGTTTCTGGCTGGTTCCCAACAAACCGCTACCACCGCCACCACAGGCGTTTTGAAGCACCAGAAATAAAATACAGACATAACGCAGATGATATCTCGCTATCTTCTTACTGGCAGATTTTTGAAAGGTCCGGAAAGGATTGATGCGTCTAGCTCCCTTGTAAATGTGATTAGTCACTTACTTAAGATTGCGTCAAAAACCCCGTCCTTTGAATCACGACAACAACTTACAGATTCCATACAATTCTTTCACATACAGTAGCTATGAAGATGTGAAACAGCCCGCAAGAGTGAAGGACGCCCGAAAAACCCCAGATGCGGCGCGGTTCGCCCAACAAGGCCAGACTCATAGATGTATGTTTTTTGTAAGTGTGCAGCGGATCACAGCTTATCTGGACCTTTTATCCGATCCTAATAAGGCAGGTGAGCAACTCACCCGACTTCAATTGAGTAACAAATAACAGCTTTACCATCACGGAAGATGAGTCAACTTATCATGGGAGCGTGTGTGATGGTGGGTGTGGTGAAATTCCGCAAATTCAGGGTGCAGCTTTTGCTGATGTTTGTTCTGGCTGCTGTGACGGCATTGCAGTGCGCAATAAGCTTGGCCGATACCAGAGACCAGGCTAAACGTATTCATGACAGAATAACCGGTGTTCCGCCTGACCCTGTTACTTTAAACGAAATGCAGTTTGAGCTTGACCGCGCCGTGCCGGATGCGGTCGCAGCAGCGTACATTGCTATGGACAAGAACACCCCACACAACGGATTCTATAACGTAACCCTGAAAAACTTTGCAGCACCCTGGACCAATCGCGACCAATCGATTTTCGTTGCACTTAATGACTATATCGCAACCTTTATCGGGATGGTTCGCGACAATAAGGATATTCGCGGGATATTGTCTGCAGACATATTATATACCGCGGATGCTTCTGCCGGTGTTTCCGCATATTCCAACAGCAATAATACGCATTACCAACAGCTGGAAGATCGCTCCATTGATCTCAAACTGACCTTAACGGAACGCGCTCAAAGTGCGATCACAGGTCTTCCCGCATCAGCTACCGCAGGGTTGACCACTACCAGGGCAGCCGCTAAAGCATTTTTTATAGATGGTACAAACCGTGCCATGTTCCGCTTTACACTGTTAAACCAGTTATGCCGAGACATGGAGGCGGTTCAGGACACAACTCGCGCAGCAGATCGTATTCGTCAGGATGTATCGCGCAGCCCGGGCGGTGATAGCCGGATATTTCTAAACAATTGCATTGCCTGTCACTCCGGTATGGACCCGCTGGCTCAATCATTCGCTTTCTATGATTTTGTACACGACGTTGATGGTGATCCGACTGGAATTCAGGGCACGCTTCAATACAACCTGCCGGGAGATACTGACCCCTTTACCAATAGCCGGGTTGTTAAAAAAGTGCGCCACAACGAGAGCAATTTTCCCTTTGGTTTTGTAACACCTGATGACCAGTGGGACAACTACTGGCGACAGGGTAAAAACGCTTCACTGGGATGGGATACTGCACTGCAGGGTACCGGGAACGGCGCCAAATCAATGGGCCAGGAACTGGCAAATAGCCAGGCCTTTGCACAGTGTCAAGTGGAAAAGGTTTTTCGTAACGTCTGTTTACGTGATGTGGCAGATAGTGCCGATCGCGCCCGCGTCACCTCAATGGTGAGCTCGTTTCAGTCAAACAATTACAATCTTAAGCAGGTTTTCGCTGAGTCCGCCGCTTACTGCATGGGTAACTAGAGGTGCACGCTCAGATGTATATTCATTGCAAACCAGGCTTTAATCACCATTGTATTCGCGCCATTGGAGTACTGCTGGCGGCGACTTTTCTGGTAGCTTGCGGCAGTGGCAGTGGTCCCGCTGTTACAGAGAACCCCGTAACCGGCACACAGGTCGTGTCGAACTATACCGGTCCAGCGGCGCAGACTGCAGACATACAACAGTTCAAACTTAATATCTGGGACAACCTGCACCCTGCCAATCGCTGTGGTTCCTGCCATGACCTTGATCAAGCACCCAGGTTTGTACGCTCAGATGATATAAACCTGGCTTACTCTGATTCCGGTAATCTGATTAATTTGAATGATCCAGGTAATTCTCAACTCGTGCAAAAAGTGCGTACCGGACACAACTGTTGGCTAAGCGATGCAAACGCCTGTGGCGATATAATACAGGCATACATTTCTGCCTGGGCAGGAGGCACCGCGGGGGCTGGAAATTTGATACAGCTAACCGCTCCGCCGATTAAGGAGCCTGGAAACAGCAAGAATTTTCCCGGGGATACCTCACTGTTCGCAAGTACCGTACACCCGGTGCTAAATCTGTATTGCGTTAATTGTCACACCAGTTCAGCAACTATACCGCAATCGCCCTACTTCGCAGCAGAAGATCTAAACGTGGCTTACGCTGCAGCGCAGGTAAAAATGGATCTGGAAACGCCGCAGAATTCACGTCTGGTAATTCGGCTGCGTAATGAGTTTCACAATTGCTGGTCTAACTGTTCAGACAACGCAGATACCATGGAACAGGCTATTAGCCAATTCGCCAATAACATTACGCCAACAGAAGTGGATCCAGCGCTTATAACAAGCAAGGCGCTAAATTTAACCGACGGAATCGTTGCAAGCAGTGGCGGCAGACACGAAAGCAATCTGATTGCACTTTATGAATTCAAAACTGGCTCCGGCAATCAGGCATTCGACACCAGTGGCGTTGAACCTGCGGCCAACATGACAATTAGCGGCGACTACGAATGGGTAGGTGGTTGGGGCGTTCAGCTACGCTCTGGTAAAGCCCAGGCATCTACCACCACAAGCAAAAAAATCCATAACCTGGTAACCGCTACGGGTGAGTTCACTGTTGAAGCCTGGGTGGTACCGGCAAACGTAACACAGGAAGGCCCGGCACGAATCGTTACCTACTCGGGAGGCACGAATACCCGAAATTTCACCATCGGCCAAACTCTCTATAACTACAACTTTTTGAACAGGGATGCGAACTCTGATTTGAATGGTGACCCCGCATTATCTACTGCAGACGCGGACGAAGATTTACAGGCCAGCCTGCAGCATGTAGTACTAAGCTACGACCCTGCCAAAGGGCGCCGAATGTATGTTAATGGGTTATACACGGATGATCTGGATGGCAATCCCGGAAGTAGCCTCTCTGATTGGGATGATACTTTTGCACTGGCTATCGGCGGTGAGGTGGACGGTTCAAATGCCTGGGCGGGTACGGTGCGTCTATTAGCTATTCACAATCGCGCCCTCACCCAACAGCAAATAACCCAAAACTTTGAGGTGGGCGTTGGCGAGAAATTCTTTTTGCTTTTCAATGTAAGCAGTCACCTGAACATTGATGACGCCTATGTAGTATTTGAAGTAAGCCAGTTCGACAGCTTTAGTTACCTGTTTAACACACCCTTCTTTACTATTTTAAACAGCGCATCATTGCCAGGCGATATTCCCGTGCAAAACATACGCATCGGTATAAACGGTCGGGAAGTGTCAGTGGGACAGGCATACAAAAATCTGGACACCACAATTACCGATGCATCCTACAGCATTGAAGGAAAGCAGGAACTATCCAGTCTGGGTACCGTGATCGCACTCGAAAAGGGCGCACAAACAGATGAGTTTTTCCTGAGTTTTGAACTGTTGGGTAGCTCGGAAAATGTTGTTAGCGAACCCTCAATTCCCGCACCCGCAATACCGCCGGATATGCCCAGGTCTTCAAGCATTGGTCTGCGAACATTTGATGAGATTAATCTGTCCATGTCTGCAATGACGGGGGTTACTCGCAACGAAACAAAGGTGTTCGATACCTACACCACCGTGCGGCAACAGCTACCTTCCAAAGTAAGTATTGAAGGTTTTCTATCCTCACAACAAATGGGTGTTACCCAACTGGCAATAGAGTATTGCAACAGCCTTGTAGAGGATAATGCGCTGCGAACAGCCTACTTTCCGGCATTTTCGAATTTTGATGCACCTGCGTCTTCGGCATTTTCGGCTACGGGCAGAGACAACATCATTGTGCCGATACTGGACAACATGCTGGGTGGCAATATTAGTTCACAGCCCGACGCGTTGGCCGTTACATCGGAACTCAACAGCCTGATAGACCGGTTAACGGCATGCGGTAACTCCTGCCCCTCAAACCATACTAAAACTGTTGTAAAGGCCAGCTGTGCGGCGGTACTGGGAAGTGCTGCCATGCTGGTTCAATGAATATCCATTATCAGTGGCAATGCGAGGATATACGATGCCTGTAAAACATAAAGCGCTGCACCCGGATGCGCCGCTTAAACACTCTGACCATAGACGACCGGTAACACGTCGCGAATTCATTTCGCAAAGTTTTATGGGTGGTGCCGCAACTGTCACGGGTGGTTCGCTTTTAAGTCTGTTTTCCAGCTCGCGGGCTGCCTATGCGCTTTCACCAGACCTGCAAGCGCTAGTGAATTCTTGCGGTATAGCAACTCAGGGTGCCGGTAAAATTCCCTTCATATGTTTCGACCTCGCAGGTGGTGCAAACATTGCCGGATCTAACGTGTTAGTTGGTGGCCCTGGTGGGCAAATGGATTTTCTAAGTAGCGCAGGATATAGCAAACTTGGACTACCCGGCGATATGATTCCCCCCATCGTAAATGCAGGAACCCAGACCAACGACTTTATTGATACCAGTATGGGACTGGCGTTTCATACCGACAGCGCCTTCTTGCGCGGTATGACAGAACGCATGTCACTAACGACGCGCTCCAACACCAATGGTGCAGTAATACCGGCACGCTCGGAAAATGACTCGGGAAACAATCCCCACAATCCCATGTATGGCATTGCCAGGGCCGGCACTGGTGGCGCAGGCGCAGATGGTTCCCTGCTCGGGCTTATCGGGTCTCGAAATTCAGACTCCGGTGGTAATTCCATGGCACCAGCAGCGTTGATTGACCAGGCCAACAGACCTACCAAGGTGGATCGCCCATCTGACGTCACTGGACTGGTAGATGTAGGGGAACTGGTGGGTCTGCTGACGCAGGCAGATGCCGTGGCAGTAATGGAATCGATTCAACGCATTAGCGATATGAAACTGAATAATCCTGGTGTGCAAACACAGGTAAGCACAGATGCAGTAATCAAGGACCTGGTGCGATGTGGATATGTAAAAAGCGCAGACCTGGCAGAACGATTTGGCGATCCAAGTCAGATTGATCCGGCTCAGGACCCATTGATTGTAGGGCCTGGAGGGATATTCAGCACTCAGGAATTTGACAGTGATGGCGAATTTCGCAAGACAGCCTCGGTTATGAAACTGGTAATAAATGGCTTTGCCGGTGCAGGTACCGTGACTATGGGTGGCTTTGACTATCATACGGGCGACAGGTCTACCGGAGAAATCCGGGATCTTCGCGCGGGACGTTGCATGGGCGCATGTATTGAATACGCAGCGCGACTGGGCTTTCCCTTGATGTTGTACGTATTTTCTGATGGTTCTGTTGCCAGCAATGGCACCACCGATGATTCTGTAGATGGTCGAGGGAAGGGCGTCTGGACGGGTGACAATCAGTCCACCGCCGCGTCGTTTTTTATGGTTTACAACCCGGCCGGGCAAGCGGTGTTGGTCGGCGGAACCGCTGAAGATCAGGCGCGACACCAACAAATTGGCTACATGCGTGCCGATGCCTCGGTAGAAACTTCTTCCTCGCCTGCGGCGAACAACGTTAATTTGCTAGTGGACACGGTCTTGCTCAATTACATGGCCCTGCACGGCGAACAGGGGGCTTTTACGACGCAATTTCCAGCCAGTGGAATCAATTCGACAGCGCTGGATACCCTCACTGCGTTTGAACCAATCGTAAATGGAACTATTTAGGAAGGGGGCCTGAATATGCCGCACCTTGAACTGGTATCAGGCGCTTAATGCCCCGGCGAGCGGCCTGACATCCTGGGTCCACAGAGACTCATCACCAGCACCTGTTCCCACATAATCCCATGCTTCCTGACGCTTGAGTAGTTCAAGCGCAAGACGGTTGTTCAGACCATGTCCGGATTTGTAGCCCTCGAACTCACCAATTACCGTCGTGCCCAGCAAATACAAATCACCGATGGCGTCGAGCAACTTGTGCTTGGCGAATTCATCCTCGTAGCGCAAACCTTCTTCATTGAGAATACTAAATTCGTCAATTCCAACAGCATTGTGCAGGCTGGAACCCAGACACTTGTTAAACGCCTGCGCCGTATCCAGTTCACTGACAAGACCGAAAGATCTGGCCCGACTTACTTCCTCGACATAACTTCGGTTAGCAAAGTTAATAGACGCACGCTTGGGATACCTGTTGTAAACAGGATGATCCGCTACAAAGTTATAGCTGGCTTTAAAACCATTAAACGGTTTGAGACGCGCCCAGGCATCACCCTGCCTGACTTCAATGGTTTTGGTAATTCGAATAAATTGTCTGGCCTGGTTTTGTTCTTCTATCCCCGCAGATTGAATAAGGTATACGAAGGGTGCCGCACTTCCATCCAGTATGGGAATCTCGGAGCCCTGCAGGTCTACTCGCAGGTTGTCGATACCCAGGCCCCAGAGGGCAGACATGAGGTGCTCTACGGTTGCTACTTCGTGTTGACCATTTCCAATGGTGGTAGACAGGGTTGTGTCGGTAACACGGTTGGCTCGGGCCATAATTGGTTCAGCAGCACCCAAATCACTACGATAAAACCGTACCCCGGAATTCACCTCGGCAGGACGTAGTGTAACGCGGACCTTCTCGCCGGAATGCACGCCGATACCTATGGCATGCACTGGTCTTCTGATTGTCCTTTGGCGAAGCATAAACGTGTCCAAGAGTTTCGTGGGATGGTAAGACTATACACCGATTTCTTCAAAAAATGAAGAAAAAGTGAAGAATTAGTGAATTTAAGTGAAACAGTTCCTTCTGCTAGATTCCCCGCGAAAAAACAGGGTTATTCAGGTGTATCGGCCAATTTCTATGACTACAGGTACTAATATTAGTTCAAAAGACTGGCTTATGCTTGGATACCCATTCAAAATGTGCAAATAATTCCACTTTTCTACACCTAATTGGATTTTCTGAGACGTAAACCCACGAATCAGGGAGTACGGGCAACAGGCTATGCCAACGCAAACACACCCTTCTAAAACCGAATCCTCAACCGGGGGCTTGCCACACGAGATGCCCAACTCGACGGGGTTAATCGATCGCACGGCAATCGGCTTCTCCATTTTGTGCCTGGCACACTGTCTTGCCATTCCCCTGCTGGCTACCATTGCCCCGCTTGTGCTCCCACATAATCAGAATATTCACTGGATCTTGCTGCTCATAGCCCTGCCGCTTACTACCGTTGGATTATGGAAAGGTGTCACTATCCACGGCGATAACAAAATACTGATATTGGGGATTACCGGTCTCCTAACCATGGCCCTTGGCGCTCTGGAGTTACATGGAGAGTTGGTCGCAACTTATACAACCGTTGCGGGTGTTTGTATGATATTCAGCGCACATGCCCTGAATATTTGGCGACAACGCCAGTTGCGGCACAATATTTGCGATTAGGCCGTACCGCTTTTCTAGGAAAGTTTTACCAGCATTTTACCTACGTTCTCTCCTTTGAAGAGGCCAATGAGAGCCCTGGGTGCATTTTCGATGCCTTGCAGAACAGTTTCCCGGTATAACATGCTGCCTGCACTGATCCAACCGCGCATATCAGACAAAAATTGCTCACGCATCGGCTCGAATTCATATACGACAAATCCTTTCATCGTAATGCGGTTATAAATCATATTCGATAAAGTTGTCACCCCGGTTGAGCGCGCACCGGCAGCGTTGTAGGCGGAAATCATGCCGCACACGGGAATTCGCCCCAGCGCATTCATTCGCGGTAGCGCTGCGTCCAGGTGTTCACCACCAACATTCTCGAAATAAACATCCAGACCGTTTGGTGCTGCATTTTTTAGTTGATGGCGTAAGGAACCCTCACGATAATTTATTGCCGCATCCAAACCCAGATCTTCTGTGAGCCAACGACACTTTTCATCCGATCCTGCACTGCCAATGGTATAACACTGCTTAATTTTCGCAATCTGAGCGGCCACACTACCCACTGCTCCTGCTGCTGCGGAGACGAATACATTTTCTCCCTGCTTGAGTTCACCTGTGATTAACAGTCCACCCCAGGCGGTGAAGCCGGTAGTACCAAGCACATGCAGGTACAGTGTTTCCGACATTCCCTGTGCATCAATTTTTGTTACGCCTTTTGTATCGGACAAGGCATACTCCCGCCACCCCAGACGGTGTTGTACCAGATCGCCTTCGGCAAAATCCGGGTGCCTTGAGGCCACCACATTTCCTATAGCGCCCGCCTGCATTACCTGGTTAAGTTTTTGCTGCCCGTTGGATAAGGGTGGGCGCATGGCCGGATCAACGGACATATAGCGATTTTTGATTAATATTTCACCCTCACCGGGCTCAATTATAGCTGTCTCAACAATGCTAAAATTATCCTCGCTCGGCATGCCGTCCGGATGGGCTGACAGGTGCACTTCTCGCTGTACTTGCAACATTAAACGTTTCTCCCCTACGGACCAGATTGCCGGTCCAGAATGATTTGTGTATCGTTTTACCTCTTAGTGAAAAAACGGAAAACTATACGGTGCTGCTTCTCAAGCTTTTTATTGTCATATTGGCCTTTCTGGTTTACCTGAGTTGGCGGTATCGTCCCAAAGACCATGGTCAGTACGACCAACCCGTTGCACCATTGATTAAAGCACCTTCGCAGGTAAGTCCACAACATGCAGATGTTGTGAGCCGCCTGGCACAATTTCATAGCGAGGCCAGTCTCAATGTTAAAGTGATGCGAAAAAAACTGGAGGATTTACTCGAGCGGGATATCCACGCAAACATTAGCCCGGTAGAAACAAATGGCGTATCAGCAGAATGGGTAATGGCACCTGGAGCTGATCCACAAAAACGCCTTCTATATGTACACGGGGGTGCTTTCATTATCGGCAGTGCCAAAAGCCACCGTTACATTACTTCGGAGCTGTCCCGCACCGCCGGTGTGGCTGTGTTGTCTATTAATTATCGCATGCAACCGGAATTCAAAACTGTTCATTGCCACGAGGACACGCGTCTCGCCTATGAATGGATATTTGAGAATGGTCCGGATGGGAGTTCAAAGGCAGACCAGGTATTTGTCGCCGGAGACTCAGCGGGTGGCAACCTGAGTTTATCAGTAGTGGCGTGGGCGAGAGATAATCACCTGCCTAAGGCTAGTGGCGTTATTTGTCTGGCACCGCTGACCGATGCGACCTTAAGTAGCCCCACCTGGAAATCCAATACAAAAAGTGATCCGGTGTTGGGACCTGCGCTCGGCAAGATACTAAAAATTCCCCGGGGGATTCTTTCCCTTGCGTCTCGCTATACCACGGGAGCCCCGGTAAATGATGTTTATATATCACCACTGCTAGGGGATCTGTCCAATCTTCCACCAACCCTGATTCAGGTTAGCTGTGATGAAATGTTATTTGGGGACTCCCAGCGTTATGCCAACAAAGTTGTGGCTAGCGGTGGTGACGTCACATTGCAGGTATGGCCCACTATGGTGCATGTTTTCCAGATGTTCGGGCCTGAGCTGCCAGAGGCGAGCGAGGCCTTTGACCGGATAGCTATCTTTATCAAGACCAAAGTTGCATAGTCCACCAAAGAGCGGACCATGTGTTTATGTCCAACAGTAATTTGCCCAGCATAATACTAAAGCTTATCACTTACTGCCGCAGGGCTTTTGCTAAAGCGCCCGTAGATATTGATCTGCATAGTGGTGATAAAATTGTGCTTGATTCACATCGCGTACAATTTCCACTAGATGGTTGCGCTGTCGCTCTTGTGATCGATAAATACAAGCTCCATCTTTACCCGGATTCTGGAGCACTCAAATCAACTTCCGATAAATCACCGGATATGCTCCTGGTTCAGAAACTGGAAACGGGTTCCGGCATAGAGCACTTTCAGCGCCTTCAGCCAGATGCCAGCCTCTTCGTGGACATTGAACCAATTGACGGCAATTTGCGCGTCTCTGAAGAATATTCGCTCAGCAATTCTACCGTTCAGATCAGCCACCACCACGAATCCATAGTAATTGAAGCCTCAAAATACCAACAGAATGCTTATGTAATTAAAATTCCGGAAGTATCCGGATCGGCTTGTTTGTTAAAAAGAAGACAGCGCTCGCTTGGACGAGTACAAACTATTTTTGGTGGTGCCATTAAAAAACTCGATCCCGCAGAAGGCCTGTTGTTGGTTCAGTCGATAAACAAACAGTTGGCACTCAGCCCACATCGTTCTACCGATGATCGGGGAAGCCCCGGAAGCGTTGTGGAATTACCGGAAAACCTTATTCCTATACTGATCGGTGATCTCCACGCTAACATCGATAACCTGCTCAAAATTCTCTCAGAAAATGCCTATATTGACAGTCTCGACCGGGGTGATGCGGCATTAATATTTTTGGGCGATGCCATTCACTCCGAAGATCCCGACGACCTCGAATCCATGGAATCATCCCTGATTATGATGGATCTGATATTCAAACTTATGCTTCAGTTCCCTGACCAAGTCTTCTTTGTTCTGGGCAATCATGACAGTTTCTCGGAGGAAGTTGTAAAATCCGGGGTAAGGCAAGGGATATTATGGCAAAAATACGTAACCAAAGAGCGCGGTGATGGCTACCAGAAGGCGCTGGAAGAATTTTATCTGAGATCACCCTTGATCGCTTTTTCTTCCAGATTTGTAGCCTGCCATGCAGGTCCCCCTAACAACAAGGTTAGCAAGAAGGAACTAATAAACGCAAAGCATAATCCGGAGCTGACGTACCAGCTGTTGTGGAACCGTCAGCAGTCCGTTTCCTTCCCCGCCGGTTATACGCGAAAAGAAGTCCAGCGATTCAGAAAGTCACTGGGTTTGGAACCTCACACGCCCTTTATTGTCGGTCACTCCCCATTTTCGAAAGAGAAAACAACCTGGTGCCACATAGGTGGCATTAAAAACCACCACCTGGTCACCAGTGCCAGACCGGATCAGGTAGGGGTTTTTGTGCTCATTAACGGCGATATGGAACCGCAATCCTTCACTTCCGAACCGCTTTTAAAATGGACAAACCAGAACCCTGTTAGCCGCCAGGCAAACTCTGACTAGATTACCTGATGCTTAAAAACGTTGGGCTGACCCATAATCGTTGACCGAACAAACACCCTGAATCCGTTTTTGTGCAAATGCAGTGCAACTGCCGTGTAAGCAGAAACTTCTGCTTCAATACTGTCGAACGAAAAATTGGCATCTACAGGATGCGTACCTCTGGCAGCACGCTCACGGCGACGCGCATATATCGTTTCTGCAGATGGAATCTGAACATCGAATACAAATCGAGCGCGCCAGTCTGTATGGTAAAATCTGGTTTTAGGGCCCGGTAATCTGATACGGCTTTCATCAACAGGTTTATTGGGCCAGTCACCCGCAACAGGTTCCGCGTTGCCTACGAATGGAATTCCAAAATGGATCTCCCGGGGTTTAAAAAATAGCAGCCGATTGCGCCACCAGTTTACCCTTCCCAGGTCTACATACCCTTCTCCAGACCAGCCGCCGATGGTTTCAACCATGGTGGTCTTGCCACTGCCAAATGGCCCGGTAACCAGAATATCCAGAAAGCGGACACCTACCGGAAAGGGTACGCCCTGTACCTGATAGACAGATTCCACTTCAGAGGTTTCAAACTCGACCCTGTCCCTGAAATTGTCCATAAAATACCCGATTGTGCCAAACGCTAGCTAAACATGCCCTTTAGGGTGAAAAAGAAAAGGGCCGCAAGAACACCACCCACAGGTAAAGTCACCAACCACGAAACCACTATCCCTCCTATCACCCGCAAATCAATGGCACCAACACCACGCGCAAGACCTACACCGACAACCGCACCAACTAAAATGTGCGTGGTGGATACTGGCATACCCGTACGTGACGCCAAAACCACGATGGAAGCTGCAGCCAGCTCTGCACAAAATGCCCTGCTCGGCGTCAGCGCAGTGATGTGCGTGCCAATGGTTTTCATCACGCGATAACCCATGGTGGAAAGTCCGAGAACAATTCCCGTGCCACCCAAAAGCAATATCCAGTTTGGCAATTGCGAGGATTGTAATACCTCGCCGCCCGAATTAAGGATACTGACCACCGCGGCAAGGGGGCCAATGCCATTTGCTACATCGTTTGAACCGTGGGCAAATGCCATCGCCGCTGCAGTGAATAACATCATGGGAGCAAATATTTTTTCCACACTGGCGAAATGAAAATCCAGATCAGCATCCTCATCAATTTCAACCCTTGAAATTAGCATCCATCCTAAGCCGGCTACGATTAAGCCAAACACGATAGCCACCAAAAAACTGGCTGGTACGGATAAATCCAGATCCAGGTGTTTTAATCCCTTGAATATGGTCACCAATGAGATCACAAACCCAACCAGGAACACATACACCGGCGACCAGCGTTTGGCACTGCGAAAAGGTTTATCTGTTTCAAAAATGAATCGGCGGATACTCATCATCAACAGAAAGGCGGCCAGCCCGCCCAAAACAGGGGATACAATCCAACTCGCAGCAATTTGGCCAATTTTCCCCCACTGAATTGCATCCAATCCAATCGCAGCAATGGCAAAGCCCACTATCGCCCCAACAATCGAATGGGTGGTAGAAACCGGCCAACCGCGAAGAGAGGCGACCATCAGCCAGGTACCTGCGGCGAGCAAGGAAGCCAACATACCAAACAAAAGAATCTCAGGGTTATTAACAATAGAAGACGGGTCAATAATGCCCTTGCGGATGGTAGCTGTTACATGTCCCCCTGCCAGAAAGGCGCCGACAAACTCAAATATGGCGGCAATTATCAGGGCTTGCCTAACGGTGATTGCGCCAGAGCCGACTGATGTACCCATGGCATTGGCTACATCATTTGCGCCAATACCCCAGGTCATATACAAACCAAAAATAACCGCCATTATAAAAAACACGGTATGGTATTGAGCTATTATTTCCATTAAACGTTCCCGCTTCTTACGTCGTTATCATTATTTTTAGTAATCTGAAATTAGGAATCGCATCTGGAGTCCGGAGACGTCTTACCGGGCTACCAACAAGAGTACGCGATCTCCAACATTTTCAGCATAGTCTGCGATATTTCCGATCGACCGTAGCAGTTGATGCCATAACAAGACGGAAACAGGACCAAGTTGTTCTTCATGGGCAAACAGGGTATGTGCCAGGCTGCTTCCCATGGCGTCCGTTTCGGACTCTATACGGCTTAACTCACTTACCATGTCCTCCACGACGCTGGCCTCATGACCCTGAAATCCTACCGCCTGAAGTTCATCCAGCTCTTCAATTATCAGGGCTGACTGATCACATGCTTTTACACAATGCGCTATCAACTCCAATACAGGTGCCTGCATAAACTCAGGTAAACTCATCTCACGAGCCACCATTAGGCCCGCAATGTCCTGAATGACATCAGCTATAGAATCCTGCGTCTGTACCACCTGTAACACGTCATTGCGACCCACGGACAGGAACAAACTTTTGGGTAAGTGCATGCGGAGTTCGTTTTTGATAAAATCCGCCTCCGATTCACACCGATTAATTGCATCCCGGTGCGCCTGCACCGCATCCCTGTCACCTGCAAATGAAGCCTTAAAAAGTGGTACTATCTCGCTGGTGCACTTACAAACCACCCGCATGTGCTCCTGTAATTTATTTATTGGCGATCTGCGTAGCAGACGGTCAAACAGACTGGTTTTTGACATGACTATGTTTTCCAATATTTCAATTACAGTGGTCGCGGACCTAGTGTACCAAATTAAAGAATCCATTCATCCATTCCAGACGGCGTGTGAAACCACATCGCACGGATCAGGTCACTCCCCTGGTACTTTTCCGATAATATCTACGATCTGTGCCTTTCATACATTTCTCCAACCCAGGCTATTGTTGGATGGTTCTGATAGTTGGCCAACAGCTTTGCCACAGACTCTGGAACCGGTTGTGGTCGCGCCATATCGGGATGTTGTGGATTGGCCAATGGGGCCAACAGTGCCGCCGCGGTAAGGTCTGCAACACTAAAACAGTCTCCAACCATATAGCCGGTATTAGCTACGCGCTGGTACACACTATCAAGGGTTGAGTCCACCAGAGCCGTACAGCGCTGCACATTCTCCGGGTCAGTTGTGCCATTGCCTTTGGCTATCAGGCCGCGCGCAAGCGGAAAAGTGGCTCGGTATAATATTTGCCTGGGCCGCGAGGCTTTTCGAGCAAACATCGCGCAGAGATAACTTCCTTCATTTACCAGCTCATTGAAAAGTACGGTACGTGTCGCGGGGCCCACGTGTTTATCAAATTCTGCCTGTAGTTCCAGCGCTTCGGCCCGAAGTTCGGGATCAGCAGGGTACAACGCAGGATCAGGATAAGCCGTTTCCAATCTGTCTATAATCCCAGCGGACCCTGCTACTATTTCATCACCGATTTGCAGTACAGGCGTCTGACTACTTCCCGCCAGTTTTTTGATTGCGGGCATGTGTGGGCCCGGCAGATAGCTGCGTCGTTCATGTTCTACGTTTTTGAAATTTAGTGCCCAGCGCGCTTTATCGTTAAAATGCGAAAACTCGAATTGATGCAACAGTATGTTCACTTTCACGCTCCCGGTAACCAGACCATCATCTAATGGGTGATGTTATGAGATATTCAAAAGAACACAAGCAGCGAATTGGTAAGCCCGGGATAGAATTGTGCAGGTGTTTAAGGGACTATAAACCCTGCAATCGTCAGGTTGGCACAGAAACTCCACCAGATAATAGTTAAACGGAAAATGGCTGAAGCGCTCAAAAACGTATACAACCGCAGATTTATCGCACGCCTGTCCGAAGAATTTGAGTTAGTACACAACACCTTCGACCGGGGACAGTTCGCGCAACGCGTATTTGCTACAGGCTGGAACCAACTTGAATTGAAAGCCCGTATGCGCCGGATAAGTGAGAGTTTACGTTTTTGTCTTCCAGCGGATTATCCGGAGAGTCTTGAACTTCTGGTGACTGCCTCTCTAAACATGAGAAAAACCTGGCCGCAAGGTTTTGAACTCATGTTATTTCCAGACTATGTTGAGCAGTACGGCCAGGAACATTTTGAACTGTCGGTTGCGGCGCTGGAACAACTAACTCAACTGGCTAGCGCGGAATTTGCAGTGCGACCCTTCATTCTTCGCGAGCCTGATGAAATGATGCGGATAATGTATGGCTGGGCTGGTGAAACGAATGAACATGTTCGTCGCCTGGCCAGTGAAGGGTGTCGTCCTCGCCTGCCGTGGGCAATGGCCTTGCCAATATACAAGAAGGACCCGCGACCGATATTGCGTATATTAAATCGCCTGAAAAGCGATACCTCCCTGTATGTAAGACGCAGTGTGGCCAACAACTTGAATGACATTTCCAAAGATCACCCGGAACTCGTTATCGATATTGTCAAACCCTGGAAGGGTCAAAGCGAAGACACCGACTGGCTAATAAAGCATGCATGCAGGGGTTTGTTAAAAAACGCATACCCTTCAGCGATGCAATTGTTTTCTTTTGGAGCCACTGATCATCTCAAAATTTCGAAACTGCTTTTACCAGATTCTGTAAAGTTCGGGGACTACCTGCCCTATAGTTTCGATATTAGTTCCGAGGCACCTTCCATTGGAAACCTGCGAATTGAATATGCGGTGGATTTTATGAAAGCTAATGGAAAGACTGCTCGCAAAATTTTTAAAGTATCAGAATCCAATTATTCCGAGGCTAAAAAGAGTATTAGTCGCAGACATGCCTTTAGGGCAATTTCCACACGCAAACACTATGCTGGTAAACACGGATTCGCAGTATTACTCAATGGTTCGCAAGTTGCGCAAAGATCTTTTTTACTTAAGATGCATTAACACAGAGGATGAAATAAATGAACTGGACAGTGTACCTCTCCGGAGAAATACATACAGACTGGAGAAAACAGTTGGAGGATGGCTGTGCCGAACATAACTTGCCAATAACTTTTACCTCTGCGGTAACAGACCACGAGGCAAGCGACGCTGCGGGAGATCTGCTTGGCACAGAGCACGCCAATTACTGGCGCGACCACAAATCAGCCAAGGTAAATGCTATCCGCAGCCGTAATCTGCTGGAAAACTGCAATATTGCTGTTGTACGATTTGGAGATAAATACAAGCAGTGGAATGCAGCATTTGACGCAGGTTATTGCGCTGCACTTGGCAAACCCTACATCACGCTGCACGATCAGCAAATTATCCACCCCTTAAAGGAAGTGGATGCTCTGGCGATGGCATGGGCCGAAACTCCCGCACAGGTAGTCGATATTCTGAATTATGTAGTCAACAAAAAATAAACCTGTCCCATATCAATTTGCTACCTGGTTTTCTGGCGGTACGGGTACTATTTCGAATTGGCTATCGAACTGCACGAGGGTCGAGAATATCTTCCCAAGTGCTGTTTTGTCACCACTCAAGGTAGCGGACCCATTTTCCAGTAACTGTGGTAGTTGAACTGTGCCCAGCAACAGGCTACCAAAATCTTCCCGGGAAATGGCCAGGCTGGCATCCGCCTTATGCAATTTGTTAACTTCAATGTTATTCAGATTGCCGTTGCTTAACTCTACGTAATAGTGCTTGTCATTGGTCGTATTGGTCACGTTCAGGCTTACCCGACCAAGCTTCTCTGCTATTTTGCTGTCTACCCGGATAGCCAGGAAATCAAACAGGGTACCGATGTTCATTTCTCTCAGCAGATCCTCTGAACCCGATCTCAAGGTACTGGTACTAATGCCTATACGTAACTCCTGTGCAGCGGTCAGGTAAATATTGCGCCACCCTGCTCCTTCTGATTGATAGCCCAGTTGTTCATAGGTATCCGCCAACAATTGCCGGGCGGCATCGTTTGCCGGATCAGACATCACCACCTTATTGAGCGCGGTAGCTACAAAACGGTATTCTCCCCGCTCAAAATCCTCTGCGGCGCGTTTTACCACAGCGTCCCCGCCCCCCATGTAGGCAACAAACTTTGCTGCTTCTTCCCTGCTGGGCAAGGGATTAAGATTCGCCGGATTCATGTCGAAGTAACCCAGATAGAGGTTGTAAACACCTCTGGCATTGTGGGAATACGTTCCGTGATAGCCATTGGTATGCCAGCTATCGTAAATGCTACCGGGGATGAACTCCTGTATCGCGTCTCCTATATCCTGCAAGACCACACCATTGTTGGCCAGCCGCATAGTCTGGTTATGTAACACCCCATAGTTATCCCGCTGCAAACGCAAGAATTCACGTATTTCCGAATTACCCCAAACTGGAGAAGAATGCGACGCAAAAAGCACTTCAACCTCATCACCCCAGGTTTCCAGCATCGTATTGATGTGCTTTGACCATGCCAGGCTATCCCGGACTTTGGCGCCCCGCAAGGTGTAGATATTGTGCATACCGTGGTAGGTAAGCTCGGCCGTCCACAATGCACCAAGGCTTGGAATATAGGTAACCATTTCTGCCGGTGCTTCTGCTCCAGGCGTGTTGAGGAACACCATCTCCAGTCCATCGACCTCAATGCTTGTCAATCCGCCTTCGCGTAAAATGGTATGGTCGGGTTTGACGTAGGTAATTGTTCCTTTTGACAGGCCTTTTCCCAAGGCCGCGTCGACAATTCCAGTATCGCCAGTTTCCAGGGTCGCACCGTACTGATACACCGCTCTTCTGGACATGGCGTTCCCCGCCAAAACACTTTCATCAACGATTTCCCGTGTCAGGTCTTCAGGACCATAAACAACAATATCAGGGTACTGGTCCGCTATGCCGCGCGCACCACCAAAATGATCAGCATGTGAGTGCGAATAAATCATTGCAGTAACGGGCAGGTCTCTACCTTCGGGCAAATTTTCAAGCGCAAATTTTAGTGACTTGACCGCGGCTTCTCTCGTTAACAATACGTCATATAGTATCCAGCCGGTTTCTCCTCGAATCAGCGTCATATTTGACAGGTCTGTACCCCTAACCTGATAAATACCGTCCGTAACCTCATACAAGCCGTTGGCTTCCTGATTTAAGCGGGCCTGCCGGTACAGGGAGGGATTTACCGTGTCGGGCGTTTGATCGCCGATAAACTTAAAACCATCATGCAATATTGCTGAGGTTTCAGCATCCAGCCGGGCTATCAGGCCTTTTCGGTTATAGGCGAATGCACGTCTGTCTGCAAAATTTAGACGTGCGGCATGCGCCTTGTTAAAGGCAATGGTGTGGGCTGTTGCGGGTTTCCCGTGATATTTCTCCTGACTTTTCTCTGCCGCTAGCACCGAAATCTGTGCAGCAAAAAGGAAAATAACAAGTAGCAGTTTATCTTTCATATCCCTGGTTCCCCGTGAACGGTACAATTCGTTCCAATTATAAACTACTCCCATTTGTTGCACTAAAAAATTCCTAACACGGTAGGAACATGCTCAAAAAAAACCAGGATACGTGGAAACTTAGCGTTGCCCCCATGATGGCGTGGACGGATCGTCATTGTCGCCGCCTGCACAGACTGGTGGCGCCAAAGACGCGCCTGTACACCGAAATGTTAACCACCGGCGCCCTGCTTCATTCTGACCCGGATCGCCTGCTGCGCTACAGTGCCGCAGAGAAACCGCTTGCCCTGCAACTGGGGGGCTCAAACCCTTCTCATCTTGCACAGTGCAGCGAAATGGCTCAGACCTACGGCTTTGACGAAGTTAACCTCAATGTGGGTTGTCCATCAAACCGCGTCCAGCAGGCAGCTATCGGGGCCTGCCTGATGAAACAGCCGAAGCTGGTGGCCCAGTGTGCCAGTTCGATGCGCAGCCAGGTGGACATTCCCGTAACCGTAAAGTGCCGCACCGGAATAGATGACCAGGATTCTTACGAGTTTCTGGAACAATTTGTTTCTACGGTTGCCCAATGCGGGGTAAGCGTATTTATCATCCATGCGCGCAAGGCGATATTGACCGGGCTTACTCCAGCACAAAACCGCCATGCACCACCACTGGACTATGAGCGGGTGTACAAAATAAAACAAAATTTTCCCGAATTAACAATAATACTAAACGGCGGGGTCCAGACAACTCAGCAAGCCATCACTGCCCTGGAGCACACAGATGGGGTAATGCTGGGAAGAGCTGCCTACCAGAACCCGCTGCTTCTGCCTGAGCTTGAAAGAGCGGTATTTGGTACCGGACGGGAAATGTGTCCTCAGCAGGTTCTGGAAGAATACCTGCCATACGTAATACAGGAATTGGCGAGCGGCACCCGCCTGCAGTCCATTACCCGCCACATGCTCAGCCTGTTTAACGGTATGCCGGGTGCAAAAAAATATCGGCGCCATTTGTCCGAATATGCCCGCTTCCCGAATGCCGGTGAGGAAGTTTTGCTTGAGGCTGTAAATATGGTATCAAGCATAAAAAAACCACAGGCTGAAACATTATGTTAGAACGCTTAAAACTGCTCTTTGCTGCCTCGGAAGACGGAGATACGGAAAACAACACCTTGCTCATCCCTTCTGCTGCAGCCATCCTTCTATTCGAGGTGGCCTGGGCTGATCACGACATTAGTGAAGCTGAAATTAGGCAGGTAGAACAAGCCCTGGCTAATCTTTTCAAACTTGGACCCGAGCAGGTGAGCGAGCTTACCCAGAGCGCGAGGGAGGCGCAAAAAGAAAGTATATCAATGTACAGTTTTACGCGGGAAATTAACGATCATTTCGACATCGAACAGAAATTTGAACTGTTAACGGCTATGTGGCAACTGGCTTTGGCAGATGAAGACATTCACAAATATGAGGAACACACGATACGAAACATTGCTGACCTGCTCTATATCTCCCACAGGGATTTTATCCGTTCAAAGTTGCGAGCCAAAAAAGCACAGAATCAACTTAAAAACTAGGAAGCTGCTTCCAGAGTTTCCACCAGATCGTGGAACGCTGCCCGGTTATTCTCGTTCATGGCCATTAGAATCCGGTGGGCTTCGATAACGCGTAATCTAACATCTTCATCGCTGGCATCTATTTTTGGTAACTCGCCCAATTGGTCAGCTGTCTCTATTTTTTCTTCCACTATCTGAAACACATCTTCAAAACCCATATTTCTCATCACCCGGGTGATATCTGCATTTGTGGAAACAAGTACCGGAAGGTAATTGAATCGACTCTGGGCCTGAATTGATAGCTTTGCGAGTATGCCAAGAGAAGTACTGTCTATACATTCCGCTTCACTAAGATCCACAATCACGGACTTAAATACAGCATCCCTAAACATGGAATCCAAAAATGCATCAACTGTTGTACACAGGGTGACACGTACATCCCCTGTAAACTTCATAAGATAGACACCATCATGGTGTGCTACCAGAATACGACCTTCCACTTTAATGCTTCTCCTCTTACTACTTACGTACTACCTACCGCTTTTACCGCATCGGGAAATGCTTAAAAACGAAATGTCATCGCTTCTATTGAATATTTCGGGTAGCGTAAATAGTTCCCAGATCTCCCGGTGCTCAAGTTTCGCTTGCACCACATTTTCAAGGAGCGTCTGTTCCTTAGCTACCAGATCATCACCTGGTAATAAATCCAATATTCCATCCGAAACAAGTACGAGTTGAATATCTTCTTCCAACTCCAGTCTGGCCGAAGCGTAGTTCACATTTTCAAAAAGACCTACCGGCTTACCTTGCATTTCTATGAACCGGCTCTCACTTCCAACTGCTAAAATTGCATTTGGAAAATGTCCTGCACCAGAATAACTTAATGTGTTATTCCGCATATCCACTACTCCTATAAACATAGACACATGTTTATCCAGGTGGTTCCGAAGCAACTCTTCGTTCAATTGTGTCAATATAATGCCCGGATTCAGCAACATCTCTGGTGTGTGGTCATGACACAAATGATTGGAGAAATTCTTTAACAAAACGGTTACAAAAGCAGAGCCGGCACCATGGCCAGACACATCTGCCATATAAAAAAGGAAATGATGATCGGAAATTTTAAAATAATCAACAAAGTCACCACTCATATAGAGTGTTGGTATAAGTTTATAACTAAGCAAATATTCTTCGAAGGGTTGGGGTGTGACAGGCAGCATTCTCGATTGTATATAACTGCCCGCCCGTTGATCGTGTTCCAGTTCCCGGGCGTGTTCAAGCGCAGGATCAGCAGACATACTTAGCGCGTAATCATTTCGAATTCGAACTCGCTCTACTATTTCGCTAATCGCTTCAGCAGGGGTGGAGCCAGAGTTATCGCCGGTTTCAACTATGCCAACCAGGCCAATGTTTAAAGCCCGTTGAAGAACTTTCTGGCTGAGGGATTGTTGGGGCAGCGCTACCGCCACTGACAGGCCCGGACGTTGTTGCAACAGCCATTCACAGCTATCAAGTATCGAAGATTGCGAAGAATTTAACAGCGCCAGTTCTGCGTCTTCCGATTCAAAATATTCCAATGCCGCATCCAGTCCCGTTACGCTGCAAACATTACTGGTGCCGGCAAAAAATTCAAGGGCTTGAATTGCCGGTGGATCATCTTCAGGCTGGACCAAAAGAACGGTCATAATTTTAATACTGTTTACAGCTGGCGCTTTCGCTATTGGGCGCGGAATTTACTCTCCTATCAAGAGAATGACAAGTCCGGTTTTGTAAGAATTTGCGATAGTTGTTGAAGTAAATCTTCAGACTAAAAATCGTCATCTGCAAAGGGGTCATCTACCTCGCCGTCCTGAATGAGAAATTCTTCCCGTTGCAGGTACGCATCTCGCACAAAAATATACCGGTCTCCCAAAATAAATTGCTCCAGGTCCAGCAATTCCGCACGTTTGTTTAGCAGGTTTGTGCCGGTGAGCCCGTATAACAAGGGATCAGAAGTAACTACATAACGCATGGGATGGGCGAAGACATCGCCCAAAGCGCCTGCGCCACCGCGAATAGTGGAAGCACCCCACAACGGCACCACCAGATATGGTCCACTGGAAATCCCCCAACGTCCAAAGGTTTGTGAAAAGCTTTCGTCGTGTTCCACCAGGCCCATGCCGGTTGCAGGATCAAACAACCCACCAATGCCAATCGTGGTATTCACCAGAAAACGGCCCGTATCGGCAAATCCCTTTTTCCCTTTGCCTTGCAGAAACTGATTTAAGGCAACCATTGGATAAGCAAAGTTGCTGAAAAAGTTACTAATGCCCGAGCGAACCGGCGAAGGCAATACTTTGACATACGCTTTAGCGACCGGTTTTAGAATCAGGTCATCGGCCTTGGTATTAAAAGCGTAGATCTTTCTGTTCATCCCTTCCCAGGGATCGCCAACTTCTTCGGCCATAAGGTAAGGTCCAGCGCAGGACATCAACCCCGAGAAAAGCAGCAGTATTATAGTTTTCACAAAAATGTCCTTCTCCAGCGATCCGATCATCAATGACGCAACAAAACCGATGTCCCTACTTCGTGCCCAGAATAATATCAAGGGCTCTGAATTTTTCGAGTGTCTGAAGTCCGCCCTGAACAACCTGTTCGGGGTTCAAGCCTGCTAACTCCCCCGCTATTATGTCCAAAACAACAGCACCTGAAGTTAACTCGCTCTCCATCAACAACTGTAACATTCTGGCCGTTACTACATTCGATTCGACAAATCCTACTTCGTCTTTTCTATTGCGATACACCACGTAGTAAAATGCTATTTCTTCGTTTGTCTCTGTGGGCTGAAAATGTTCGCCAATCTGATGTACAGGGTATCTATAGCCGAGTGACCACGCAAGCGGTGAGACGATGGGCATAGCGGCAAGTAAGTCTCCCTGAGGATCAATACCGTCTTCCGAAATTTCCAATTCCGACACATCCAGTGCCAGCTCAACCCACTCGTAATGACATAACTCGCGAAAAAATGCTGGTAAATCGCCTTTGTTTTCCCGGTTATCCAGAAAGGCAATAAATTCTTCGGGTATCTCCAGAAAATAGGGAGAGTGCGCTACATGTTTGTGCACGTACTCCCTGGCCAGATGATCCCATTGTGATCCTGCGATTACCTGTTTGGCAATGGGGAAGTTATTCGATAGAAAATTTTCGATATTGTTGTAAAACAGATCGATATAAATCTGCATCCGCCGGGCTTCAACACCCTGGGGTCGATCAGACGTTTTCGGGTTTCTGATATGCGCCGCAAAATCCAGCTGCATCTGGCGAAAACCGGGAAGATTACTACCGAGTGCTTGCACGTAGTTGAGTCGCAGCTCTGGTCTGCGCAGCCTTAATTCTATTTGTTTCGCTCAGCAGTGCGGGCATTCCGGGAAAATTGAAGTCTCGCTCCAACAAGGTGGGCAGCACACCAAACCGCTCATAAGCTTTGTCCAGCAGATTCCACACTGGTTCTATTACATCGGAAGCATGGGTATCTATCCTGATATCTTCTGCTTCAACATAATGACCGGCAATGTGCACATAAGCCGCTCTATGCACTGGAAGCGACTGCAGAAATTCATTTGCATCGTAACCAAAATTTATACTGTTCACATAAATGTTATTCACATCAACAAGCAGTTCACAATCCGCACCTTCCAGAACCGCGTTCAAAAACTCTATCTCAGTCATCTCCTGCCCGGGTGCAGCGTAATAGGAAACATGTTCCATAATTATTCGCCGCTCGAGGATGTCCTGGGCACGTTTTATTCGGTCAACTACATAATCTACTGCTTCAGATGTGAACGGAATGGGCATCAGGTCGTACAATTGGCCGTAATCGCCGCAGTAACTTAAATGTTCGGAATACAACAGAGCATTATGCTCGCGCATAAAATTCTTGATGTCTGTCAGTAAAGCAATATCCAGGGCCGCCGGACTGCCAATAGATAGGGATAATCCGTGACAAATAAGCGGGAATCTTTCAGTAAGTGATCGAAACTGGCGGCCGAAACGACCGCCAACTCCAATCCAGTTTTCAGGCGCTACTTCAACAAAATTAATTGCGTCAGATTCGAGCCTGGCCATGTCGGAAAGCAATGCTCTCCGCAGGCCAAGTCCAGCGCCATGAATGGGGTATTGCATAGTGCAATCAGCAATAGATAACTATTGCCGGGTCTGGCTTACGCTGCACCACCACATTTACCTTCGCCGCATTTGCCTTCGCCGCCTTTATCTTCGCCGCATTTGCCTTCGCCGCCTTTATCTTCGCCGCACTTGCCTTCGCCGCCTTTATCTTCGCCGCATTTGCCTTCGCCGCATTTGCCTTCGCCGCCTTTATCTTCGCCGCATTTGCCTTCGCCGCATTTGCCTTCGCCGCCTTTATCTTCGCCGCATTTGCCTTCGCCGCCTTTATCTTCGCCGCATTTGCCTTCGCCGCCTTTATCTTCGCCGCACTTGCCTTCGCCGCCTTTATCTTCGCCGCACTTGCCTTCGCCACACTTACCTTCGCCGCACTTGCCTTCGCCGCACTTGCCTTCGCCACCGGCCAACTGGTTATAACCGCTGTTCAGTTCATTAGCTGCAAATGGGTTAGAGTCAGCATAAGCCGTACTTACGGTTGCCAGACTGGCTACAAAAGTCATACCAACTGCCGCCGCGATTGGCTTGAGATTACTCTTCAACATTGTGTTATTTCTCCTCATGACACATTTTTCATTGCAGACGAATTAAACCAATAACTACGCGCTTGATTGCGGCCTAGACATCACTATCAATGCCTACTCGGGTTTGCCCGTCCAGTTTTTTACTTTGTGTTTTTAGTTAAAAGTACCCTAAATGGCTACCGAACTAGTTTTAGAACATTAATCAAATAATGTCCATGTGTTTTAGGACACAAACAGGCCCTACAAGTTCAAATTGCAGCCCAGATGCCTAAAAAGGCTTTGTTAGCTGTCAATACTGGCTTCGAGCCTGGCAAGCATCTTCTCCACTTTGGGCACCGAGACTTTACCACGCGCTCCAAGGCTCTGCGCAAAAAGCATCACGCGCAATTCCTCCAGAGCGCGCCTCAATAGATGAATTTCGGTATCTTCCGGCCTTAATTTCCGGATGTTCTGTAGACGCTCATCCAGGGCTGTGATGACGATTGTGGATTGTTCATCTTTTTCTACTCTTCCCTGTAGATGTTGCAATCTATACGTATCGGCTTCTACATAACGGGGAATTTCAGCCAACATGGTAGAAGACGTCGAAGCAAGAAAGGTGGCACCAACCAGATCTTCCAAATGCTTTCGTATATCAGAAACCGTAGTCTGGAATGCCGGGGATTGCATATCTAACAGGCTGGAAACCAATTGAAATCGCTTTGTGAGCACCTGCCCTGTTAATTCAAGCACCTTGTTACAGGTATTTCCTAACTCACCCCGGTGCTCCCTCAGGCAGCTTTCAAACGCTTCTTTCTCTGTCGGAAGGGGGCGATCTTCAAAAAAACAATACCATGCACTGGCAAGCAGGATCTGCTCCTGAAGGGTTTCCTTACTGCCCAGGCTTGCATAATGCAGCGCCATTTCTGAACTGCCGGACATACTACGCCGCAGAAAACTACTGGCCTTGCGCTCATACAATAGGGCCAGGCGTGCATATCCTGCTCGGTTTAGTTGTGACTGGCGATGACGTGAGGCCACTTTTACGAGGGCCACACTATCAAGATTGTCCTGAAGTGCTGGATATCCCAACAGATGACCTGTTTTAGCACTTACCAGTGCATTGGATTGAATACCTTTATCCGGAAACTCTAAAACAGTGCGCGGAGCCAGTTCCTGTACTTCTCCTTCCGGGGGTGACGACCGGGTTATGCGGGCAAGTAAGGTGTCGATGTCGCGGCCCTGACTAACCAGCCTGTTTTTTGGCCCCCTAACTTGAATGTTAAATATATAATTATCCGATAACTTATTGTTATTCCACATATTAGAGTCTACGTTTACAGAGCGAAATCCAGCAATCAACTCGCTGAGACGGGCCGGTAGGCTACCTTTGCCATAGCATTGTTCACGTAATAATACGGTTTCCAGTTCCTGTACCAGTTGGGGTACCGGCACCAGTTTTCGCCGAATCTGTTTGGGTAGATTACGTATCATTTGCTCGCATTTTGCCATCACAAGTCCTGGTACCAACCATTCAAGTCGTGCCCGGGAGAGCTGTTCAAGATCTTCCGCTTTCACCTGCATGGAAACGCCATCATCTATTTCACCAGGTGCAAATTTGTATTTAAGAGCGAATATTCCATTTCCGATTTCGAGATCAGGTGGAAACATTGACTCAGACGGGAGATCTGTCGAACTAAGGACGTCATCCATAGACATATACAGAACCTCTGCCTGCTCTAATTCAACAGAGCGTCTCCATCGGTCCAGGCCCCGCATATCCACAATTTTTGCAGGAATGCGGCCATCATAAAAAGCTATCAAATGGTCATCATGCAACAACAGGTCTCTTCGCCGATAAGTATCTTCCTTTGCGAGCACCTCCCTTACCAGATCTAGATTATGCGCCAGAAATTTTCTATTTCGGGTGCTTGCACCACCCCGCACCAGGCCTTCAGAGATAAACAGTTGGCGTAAACCTGCTGCCGTTACCGCCAGATTACCCGGTAGCTTCGCTGGCGTAGAAGCACCCCCAAACCTAGCCATCTCGGCTCCGAGACTAATGAGGCGACGCTCAATTACCGGTAATCCATAAAGCGTCATGCTTTGATAGGCCTGCACCTCCTCTCTTTTTATGCTCCAGTGTGGCTCTGAGTAGCTGGGTTTTAGCAAATGCTTTGCGCATTGTTCCACCCAGGTGATGTCAATTTGGGCAGCACAACGCCCATAAACTCTACCTGTCTCTGCAATCTCCGCACACATAAGCCATTTTGGCTGGCGTTTAAACAGCACAGAGCCGGGGAAAATCGAGAATTTGAGCTGGCGCGCTCCGATATAGATACCTCTCTCGTCCTTAAGGCCCAGCTGCCCTAAAAATCCGGGCAACAGAGAACGATGCACACTTTTAAAACTGGCCGAAAGAGCTTCGTCATGCGCCACAGGCATTTTGTTTGCTTTACAAATCAGCAGTAATTGGCGGTGCAAATCTCGCCATTCGCGCATGCGTACCGCCGACAAATACTGTTTTTTCAGACGAGCGGAGTAAGCTTTTCGAGTAAGTGCTGTACGTTGTGTCTCAGACCAGCGCCAGATGTTCAGATACGCATTAAAATCAGACTTCTCGTCCCTAAATATTGCATGTGCCTGGTCAGCGGCCTGCTGCTTTTCAAGGGGTCGCTCCCGAGGATCCTGTAGTGCCAGCGCACTCACTATTACCAGTACCTCGGCAAGACAATTATTGGCGTGTGCAACCAGCAATATTTTAGCCAGGCGCGGGTCGATGGGAAGTCTTGCCATCAAACCCCCGGTTTTGGTGAGCTTGTTGTCCTTTAGGGCCCCCAATTCAGCCAGGGCCGTTACGGCATCTCTTATGACACTTTGTTGCGGCATATCGAGAAAGGGAAAGCTGTATTCCTCTCCCAGTCGGAACGCTCGCATTTGCAAAACTACAGATGCCAGACTGGTACGTAATATCTCGGGATCAGTAAATTCCGGGCGCTGTTCAAAGTCTTCCTCGGAATACAGGCGATAACAAACACCAGCAGCAATTCTCCCACAACGCCCCTTACGCTGATTGGCACTGGCTTGTGAAACTGCTTCTATGGGCAGGCGTTGTAATTTTGTTCGGTAACTGTACCGGCTGATTCGTACCTGTCCCGGATCGATAACAAAACCAATGTTAGGAACGGTAATTGACGTTTCAGCAACATTCGTCGCAAGAATTACGCGTCGCTGTTGCCCCTTGTTGAATACCTTGTGTTGTTCACTGGCAGACAGGCGAGCATACAAGGGCAATACCGTATACGCTGCCAAACGTTTATCCGCTCGCCTGAAGCTGTCTCTCAGACTTTTCGCGACTTCAAATATTTCACGCTCACCGGTTAAAAATACAAGCACGTCAGTCGCAGTGTTGCCCATCTTTCTGGTTCTGGACTCAATGTCCGCAAGACATTCCAATATGCGCATGCCCAGGTCCTGGTCAGGCGCCTCACCCAGGTACACTTCCTCAACGGGATATCCACGCCCGCTTACTGAAACTACCGGGGCTTTATTGAAATAACTGGAAAACGCATCAACATCAATGGTGGCACTGGTAACAATAATCTTCAGGTCTGGTCGTTTGGGCAGAAGTTGTTTTAAATAGCCCAGTAAAAAGTCGATGTTAAGGCTACGTTCATGGGCTTCATCAATGATGATCACTTCGTACTGTGTTAAATATCGATCATTTCGAATCTCCGTTAACAATAGACCATCTGTTGCTACCTTAATTAAACTGTTGGCCGTAGAAGTATCAGCAAACCTCACTGAATATCCAACTAGCTCGCTGGACTTTGTGTCCAGCTCCTCAGCTATACGCTGACTAACCGCGCGAGCCGCAATTCGCCGCGGTTGTGTGTGGCCAATTTTACCGCGCACTCCATAACCGGCTTTAAGGCAAAGTTTTGGCAACTGGGTGGTTTTTCCGCTACCCGTTTCACCGGCAACAATAACCACCTGGTTACTGTGTAGAAGTCGGGATATTTTTTCCAGATGCCCCGTAATTGGCAGCTCGTCCGGGAATTTGATCTTTGGGGGTAGCAAAGCGGCGCGATTGTGCAAGCGCTGTTGGGACTCCGCCAACCGTTCAAGACCGCGCTTTTTGTCAACGGCACCTGCGTTTTTTGACAACAATCGCTGTAACGGGAATACATCCCGGATCATAACGGATTGCGGGTCGAACACAGACACGGTTAGCGCCTCTCAAAAAATAGTTAAAACAGGCGGACTGACTACAGACCGAGTACCATTCTATCGCGTTAGAGATTGCATTGCGTCTTCCAAACCGGCAATGGTTAGAGGATACATGTCTCCACCTACCAGGTCTTTGGTAATGGATACAGAGGAGGAGTATTCCCAGGTATCTCTGGGAGTAGGATTAATCCAGATAAGTTTGTCATAAATTGTTGTGAAACGGTTCATCCAGTTAACACCTGGTTCCTCGTTCCAATGTTCAACGCTTCCGCCTGCATGGGTGATTTCATAGGGCGCCATCGTTGCATCTCCCACAAATACCACCTTATAGTCATGTGCATATTTGTTCAGTATATCTGCAGTCGGTATGCGCTCGTTCATCCGACGGCGGTTATCTTTCCAAACGGATTCATATATGAAGTTGTGAAAATAGAAACTCTCCATATGTTTGAACTCTGTGCGAGTGGCTGAGAATAATTCCTCACATACCCGTACGTGCGCGTCCATCGAACCGCCAATATCAAAAAACAATAGCACCTTCACGGTGTTTTTACGTTCGGCACGCATGCGTATATCAAGCAGGCCACCACTGTCTGCAGTATGTTTTATTGTTTCAGGCATATCGAGTTCGACTTCATGCCCGGTACGGGCAAATTTTCGCAAGCGCCTTAATGCAATTTTTATATTCCGTGTACCCAACTCAACAGAATCGTCGAGGTTTTTGTATTGTCTTTGCTTCCAGGATTTTTTTGCTTTTTGCTTCTTACCCTTGCCTTTTCCACCTGGTCCTTTCTTGCCCTGCTGATTCGGATCGTCGCCTTCTTCTCCCTGCCCGTTCTTGGCATCCCTGGCGGCCTGTTCAGCGGCCTTTTTCGCAGCATCCTCCAATTCCTTTTTGAAGGTCTCAAACAATTTTTCAAGGCCACCCAAGTCATTGATTTTCTTTAGTTCTTCGGGTGTCAGGGATTTCTCAAACTCACGGCGCATCCATTCGTCCGGAATCATCGATTCCAGCAGACCGTGCAGGTCTTCCAGGCCTTTAAAATAGGCGCCAAAAGCGCGATCAAATTTATCGTAGTTTTTCTCATCCTTAACCAGACAGGCACGGCTAAGCAGATAAAAGTCGTCTATGTTGGCATACACCAGATGCCGGTTTAGCGCCTGGTGTAAATCCAGCAGCTCACGAATGGTAACCGGTAGTTGGTACTTTTTTAGAGTGAGAAAAAAATTAACGAGCACGACTATCCCCGACTATCCCTTCTGTTCATAAAGGCAAGCCGCTCTAACAGATGCACGTCCTGTTCATTTTTGATCAATGCACCATACAATGGGGGAATGGCTTTGGTAGTATCGCGATTGGTAAGTATCTCGTCGGGAATATCGTCTGCCATCAGAAGTTTCAACCAGTCTATCAACTCGGATGTTGAAGGCTTTTTCTTCAAGCCAGGTACCTTGCGTACATCAAAGAAGATATCCATGGCTTCTTTAACCAGGTTACCCTTTATATTTGGATGATGGACATCTACAATCTGCTGCATGGTCTCGCGATCCGGAAAATTAATATAGTGAAAAAAGCACCGCCGCAAAAAAGCATCGGGCAACTCTTTCTCATTGTTACTGGTAATTATGATTACCGGTCGAATCGAGGCCTTAATCGTTTCCCCTGTTTCGTACACAAAAAACTCCATGCGGTCCAGTTCCTGAAGTAGATCGTTGGGGAACTCAATGTCCGCCTTATCAATCTCATCAATAAGCAAAACCACGCGTTCTTCAGCCTCGAACGCTTCCCACAATTTGCCCTTTTTAATGTAATTGCGTATGTCGTTAACCCGCTCGTCACCCAGTTGGGAGTCGCGTAGCCGAGTCACAGCATCGTACTCATACAAGCCTTGTTGCGCTTTTGTGGTGGACTTGATATGCCAGGGAATGAGCTTGGATCCCAAAGACCGGGCTACCTCTTCAGCCAGCATGGTCTTTCCGGTGCCAGGTTCGCCTTTTATTAAAAGGGGGCGCTCCAGTTTTACAGCCGCATCCACGGCCATGCTGAGTTCGTCTGTGGAGATATAGGCGTCAGTACTTTCAAAAATCATGAAAACTTCTCATTAAACCAGGTGAATTAGATTACATCGTACTTTATCAGTTGAAACGTGCATAGCAAGCCGAAACAGTGTGTCTCAACTGGATCCGCGGTTTTGATAGAACTTCCAGGATTGAACCAAAGCAAGCAAGACGATAACCAGCAGGCATCCCGCTCCCAGGGTTTGTGCCGCCGGCCACGGGTTCCCGTCCTGCTTAAACAATCCTTCAAAAAGCACAACAATAAAGGCAGGTGCATAATAGCCTTCAATAACCTGAATCCCGGCGGGTAATAAGAGCAGTACCGTCGCCAGGCAGCGCACCAGTGTTCTCAACCACTCCCACTTTATTGAACGGGAATATACAAATACGCCCGCAACAGTACCAAGGCCCGCAAGCGTAACTATTACCCAGACGTAGGCATAGTTCATGTTTCTATCCAGGTAATCACGTGTTCTTCAATTTCATCAGGATGAATATGGTGTTCAGAGACAATCTTGCCCCTTACAGAAATTCCTGCGTCATGTACCGTGCTACGAGAACCCGAAACCAGAGGATGCCACCAGTCCAGTGAATTGCCCTCTGCCAGGCGTCGATATGCGCAAGTTACAGGTAGCCAGGTGAACTGCGACGCAGTCTCAGCATCAAGCTCCACGCAATCCGGCACCAGCGCATGCCGCTCTGGATACCGCGTGCACTTGCAACTCTGGTGATTGAGGTAGCGACACACGACACTTGTATATGCAATTTCTCCCGAATCCTCGTCTTCCAGTTTGAGCATGCAACATCTTGCACAGCCGTCACACAGAGATTCCCACTCCTGATCATTCATTTCAGCAAGCGTTTTATGTTCCCAGAAGCGATCACTCATTTCGCTCACTTTGTAAGTCGCTCATGCATGAATTTTCCTGGCAAATTACTATTTGGTGGCGGAGGTAATTGCAGATAATACCCGTGTGCAGCTATGGCAGCCAAAACAGCTTCACCACTGCTGCGTACAAGTTGTTTATCGGGATGCAAATCAAGCTCAAGCACCGTAACAAGTGCACCCATTTTATCCAGCAGGGCTTCAGGCACGCGCTCCAATTCCTCATTCTTTGCAACAAACAGGTAGGTTTCAGCAAGCTGATTTCCCTTGTAAATTTTTACGTGCATATTCAGGACGCAGATTTATCCATAATGTTCAAAAATTCATCCCCGACCAACTTTTTGCGCCAGCCGGTATGAACATCAGCCAACTCACCGTTTTCCAAAAATGAACGCAGGCTGGATTCCAGATCCCGCTTTCTACCCAACAGTTCCGGTGCCATTTTTAGTTCTGTTGCTACCTGATTCGCATGCTTTTTGAGCTTTTTAATCACATTACCCTGAGATTGTGTCAACGGGGCTCCGTTGGGCACAGGATGATCCTTTTGTGGTCTGGCATGACCGGCCTCGAAGGCATCGGCAATATGCTTACCGTATTTCTCATTACTTCGGTGTGACAGTATTTTTCGTAACTCTGCAGGATCAGGTTTTGAGAGTGCTGCAATGCTAACCAGGTATTCATCCTTTACGATCTGGCTGCGCGGTACATCTTCTGATCGTGCCTGTTTCTCTCGCCACAAACACATTTCCTGTAACCTGGATAACTCAAGGGAAGACAGGGATCGTGAGCGTTTTACCGAGCGAAAATAATTTGCCGGTGTTACGCCATTGGGTTTGAGCACAGATTGCATTTCTTCCTCAAACCATTCCATGCGCCCAAGCGAGACCAGTTTTTCCTGTATTATGCTATGCAGCTCAAGAAGATAATGTACGTCGTCCGCAGCATAATCCTGTTGTCGGGTGCTCAATGGACGTAACAACCAGTTTGAACGCGTTTCCTGTTTATCCAGTTCGACACCAAATTGAGCGTGCACCAGGCGGGCATAACTGATACTAAAATCTTCACTAATGAATGCATGCGCGACCTGGGTATCAAAGAGATTACTTGGAACCAGGCGAAAATGCCTTAGAAAAACTTCCAGGTCCTCGCTGCAGGCGTGCATAATTTTCACATGATTGCTGGAGGCTAACAATCGTTTAAATACTGACCAGTCCCCTTTATGGGTGGCATCAATCAGGGCAATGTCTCCCGCACCATTTAACTGATAAAGCGCTGGAATCGGGTAAAATGTGCGTGTGCGAATAAACTCGGTGTCAAGCGCAACAGGAGAACAATCGGACATCGATTGCAAAAACGCATCCGCCTCATCAGGGCTGTTGTAGAACGAATACCCCGAATGATTATCCAACAGATATCCGCCCGTTGAATGCATGCGCTATGGTACCACCATCAATGTATTCCAGCTCACCCCCGATAGGAACGCCATGCGCAATCCTGGTTATCAGAACTTCTCTCCCGGCCATAGCTTCCGAGATGTAATGCGCTGTAATTTCTCCCTCAACTGTGGGGTTAGTAGCTAGTATCAATTCTTTCACATTCAGATTTTGAGCACGCTCGAGTAACAAGGGAATGCCCAGGTCCTCCGGACCAATGCCATCTATGGGAGACAGGCGCCCATGCAAAACAAAATAATGCCCTCGATAACCCGCAGTATTTTCAATGGCAATGACGTCTGCGGGGCTTTCGACTATACAAAGAACTGACGCATCCCGTCGTTCGTCACTGCAAAGACCACAACGACTTTCCTCACAGAAGGTTCTGCACGCGTTGCATCGACCCACTTTTTGCATGGATTCTTCTAACAAGCGGCCCAAATTTTTGGCACCGGCCCGATTGTGTTGTAAAAGATTAAATGCCATGCGCTGAGCACTTTTGGCTCCTACCCCAGGTAGTATCTGCAATGCATCTATCAACTGATCAATAAGTGGACTTATGCGCATCTAAAAAGGCAATTTAAAATCGGAAGGAATACCGAACCCGGCGGCCAGTCCGCCCATTTTATCTTTGTGCTCCGCCTCAAGACGATGAACCGCATTATTAAAAGCCGCAGCTATAAGATCTTCCAGTACCTGTCTTTCTTCCACGCTGTTTCCGGAAAATAGGTCCGGATCAATTTCTACCCTGCGTGCTTCGTGCTTACCATTAATCACAATTTTCACCAGGCCGGCTCCGGACTCACCTGTTATCTCAACTTTAGCAAGCTCTTCCTGGGCCTGTTGCATTTGTTGGCTCACTTGCTGTGCCTGCTTCATCAAATCACCGATGCCTTTCACACTACCCTCCAGAGTTGATTGGTTTAACTGAGTTGAGGTTAAGTTCTGCATCAAACTCGCTCACCAAAGCCTGAATGTTTGTATCTGACTGCATTGCCTGCACCGCTTTCTCCTGTCGAAGCCCTGTTAGTCGTTTTCTGCGACCGGCGGGCGTTTCCGAATGCAGCGTGCCAACCTCCACCTGAATTGATATTTCACCACCCAACAAGGCGCTCGCAGCTTTTTGCAGTTTGTCAATTTGGGTATCGTTCACCAGGGTCTCGTGGGACTCATCGATACGCAGTTGCCAGACGGCAGCATCAGCAGACTCCAGCCAGGAATGCTCTGCCAACATGCGGGTTACCCCTTCAAGTTTCAGTTTTCCCACAAGGTCATGCCAATGCATGTCGGCGAAAGAATTCACCGGTGCAGTTTTTGCCGGATTGCCGGGGCTTGCATCCTGACTTTTTGTTGTGTCAGCGTCCGCTTGATGCTGTATTTGAGTATTCGTATCAATTGTTATTGCGTGATTTTTGTCGGGGTCACCTGGTTGAAATGCCAGAAGTCGCATCATAGTCATTTCAAAACCCACACGCGGATCTGGCGCAAGGTGTAAATCCCGCGAACCCATCAAGGATATCTGATAATACAGTTGCACCACCTCGGGGCTCAGTTGCCCTGCCAGATCCCTGATTAACTGCGCATCATCCGTCGCCACCGTACCCACGGCCTGAAATACTGCCAATTTATGGAAGATTCTCAACAAGGTAGCCAGCACATCCGGATAATCCACGGCACTGGACGCCAGCTCTTCGCACAAGCTCATCAATTGTGGGCCTTCACGATTTACCAGCGCAAACAGAAGTGGCGCCAACTGACCAGAACCAACAGTACCCAACATCTCCGAGACCTGCTTCTGGGTGAGGTTAGCCTCACTAAAGGACACGGCCTGATCGGTAATACTCAAAGCATCGCGCATACTCCCCCGGGCGTTTTGCGCTATCAGTTTCAGTGCCTCCGTTTCAAAAGGAATACACTCGTCGGTCAGCACCTGTTCCAGATATGTGGTAATCACTTCAGGTAGCAGGTTTTTTAACTGAAACTGAAGACAACGGGATAAAACAGTCATCGGAATCTTTTTCGGATCAGTGGTAGCCAAAAGAAATTTTACGTGATCCGGCGGTTCTTCCAGTGTCTTCAGCAGCGCATTAAAACTGGGCTTGCTGAGCATGTGTACCTCGTCGATCAAATAAATTTTAAATCGACCGCGCGCAGGTCGGTACTGCACGTTATCCAGCAAATCCCGCGTATCATCAACTCCGGTGCGCGATGCTGCATCTACCTCCATCAGGTCGATAAAACGACCTTCGGTAATTTCTGTGCAGTTAGTACACACGCCACAAGGTGTAGCTGAAACACCCTCTTCACAATTTAGACATTTTGCGAGAATTCGGGCAATAGTAGTCTTTCCTACGCCACGGGTACCTGTAAACAGGTACGCATGGTGTAACCGGTCATTATCCAGGGCGTGAACCAATGCCTTTACCGCATGATCCTGCCCTACCAGAGCATCAAAGGTGCCCGGTCGTAGTTTACGGGCAAATACCTGATAAGCCATTTCGAAGATTCATTCTCAAAAGATACTATTGTAGAGTCGATAGCCTTCAGATAGAACTGTAAGGAGCGCTTAATTGACATTTGATGCCGAATTTCTGGTCTTTGGCCACCGTGGCGCCGCCGGTCTGGAGCCGGAAAATACGCTGCGCTCTTTTATACGAGCCGCGGACCTGGGTGTTCATGGCATAGAACTGGACGTACGGTTGAAAGACGGACGGCTATTGGTATGCCATGACGACACTGTGGATAGATGTACCAATGGATCGGGACCACTGGCGGCCCTTAAGCTTGAACAAATTCGTAATCTTGATGCCGGTAAGGGTGAAAAAATTCCATATCTGGAGGAGGTCTTCGAAAGTTTGCCTGATTCTGTGGCCATCAACGTTGAAGTAAAGGCCACCCAAGAGATAAAAAGAACGATTGTCGCAACAGCCGGGGTCATAGCCAATTTTCCTGGAACAAACGTGCTGGTTTCATCCTTTCAACATGAATCACTGGAATGCTTTCGGCAATACGACAAAGTAACCAGAGTTGCTCCCCTGTTCCACAAAAACACCAAAGATATGCTGGATATCGCCCGAAATTTGCAGGCCTGGTCCCTGAATATCTCACGCAAGATTATCTCACAGCAACTTGTGGAAGATATTCATGGCGCAGGTTTCAAATCATATATCTGGACGGTAAACAAACCGCTGGAAGCGGGTCGACTCAAAGATTGGGGAGTTGACGGTGTGATGACGGATTTTCCCGATCGCATAATTAATAACCGAGGGCTGACAACATGAACATAGAGGATCTGGCAAATTACGCTGACGTACTTGGTGGCATCGCCGTACTGGTATCCCTGATTTATTTGAGCATTCAGATAAGAAAAAATACCCAGGTCAATCAGGGTATAGCAACCCAGCAAACATTTGCATCCACCCAGACCATTTATTCCTGGCATTCACAAGATAACGGAGCGAGCGCTCTTTTTGCCAAATTTAACCAGGGAGAAACTCTGACAACGACTGAGGTCGTACGTATGACACATATGATGTTTGGAATGGTTGAACAGTACCAGGTGTATTTTATATTGCACAAACTAAAAATGATGGACGATGAATCCTATCGATGTTTTTTTAGAAAGATCCTTCTAATTCTGGGCACGCCTGCGGCGAGAAAATGGTTCGCAGATTACCGAAATTTCTTCAGGATTGATTTCGTGGATTATGTTGAAAAACTTCTAAACGAAAATGCACACGTGGAAGAAGCACTCACACCATTTTTTGATTCAGGCCAAGCGGGGTAATAGCGCTTGTATCATCCGCGCTCCAGCGCTGAAATATCCTGCTTTAATCTGTGTCGGTCGTCAGTGACGATTTCTTCCAGTATCTGCACGCGCTCGGTTAATGCTTCCAGCTCTGCATATACCTCGTCCTCTTCTGTTGCACTTCGAACTTCACGCTTATCAAGATATTTTTTGCATATTTCGCCACAGATGCCCAGTGCAACAACGATAATAATAAATGTCCAAAGGTCCATTTCCGTTTCCTTAATCCAATTTATGACAGGTGTTCAAATTTTAATTCGCTTCACCGAACCCATACCGCGTACAGACTGATTTACTTTTGGCGAACCCAGGTAGGCCACTTCGCCTACTCCGTACACTTTAACATCGAGCTCCTTATCTACCTGTATTTCGGCATCTCCGGATCCGGCGAGCATTATTGTGGTTACATCGCTCAAAAGGCCGATTGCGTTATATTCAGATGCACCCTTGAGAGAAATGTTTTGTGCTTTCACCTCCCCCTGGATACTAAATTCATTCGCACCTCTGGCGCTAACGGTGAGCGTGTCTGCAAACAACTCATGAAGGAATATATCGCTCGCGCCACTCACCTGTATCAATAGCTCGGGAACATCAAGGCCCTGCACATCGACATCTGCACTTCCCTTAAACTGGAGTTCGTTCAGATCAACTACAACAAGATCAATGGAAACATCCGCATTATCACTTCCAAACAAAAAGCCATAATCCCTTTTCGTATCTATGTACAGAATTCCATTACGAACCTTCACCGACAAGTCCTTCAGAACTTCTTCGGATCCGGATGCTTGCAGGTCCGCCTTTTTACCCTGACTAATACGCAATGTGGCTGCACCATTAAAATGCACAGCGGTGAAGGGCTGTTCATCAACTGCTATGTTTTTATCGGCGGCACCTGCCTTCAATGTTACCAGGACCACTGCAGCTAGTAAGCTAATGGCTGCAAAATCAAAAACTGTTTTCTTTACCTTCACTGCAATTCTCCAATACCAGCCCGTTATTGCCGACGCCAACTAATTGTCTATTCGATTCAATTCTTTTTGCAGTTCGTAGTGTCCGGAGGTCACATGTGATTCCATTCTGCGCAGCCGCAATTCCACCTGGTTTAGCTCAGCCTTTACGTTTCTGAGCCGGAAACGCGGGGGTTTTTCAACAACGTTTTTCCGAGCTGGCTGTGCAGCGCGATCCGGTTTTCTTTCAGTTGCAGGTGGTCTTTGTCGCCTGCTGAAAGCACTGGTTACAGGTCTTGCAGCCTGGCTTCCTGCGTTTTCAAAACGCGGCTCCTTGCTTAATACTATCCACGCAATTATGTACGCGGGAAATGTAACCTGAGGAATAAATACCATGCCCGTCACGGCGATGCATCGAACTACCCAGGTATCCATTCCTCGGTGTCTGGCAATACCTGAACAGACGCCTGCAATTTTGTTGTCGTAGCGACTGCGGGTTAAATCACCAAACCTGTTTCTACGTGCGCATTTCTTTCTACGACGTTTTGCCCTGCGTGCGAATCTTCGTGAAGTTCCGGGAGAGCTGCTGTAATGCTCATCCTCAATATGCGCATCCGGGTCATCAGCGTGGTGATCCTTGTTTTCAGAATCTCTCGCTGACTGTTCGTCTCGCTCGCGCCTCGCCTGTAATTCGCGCTTCAACTTCGCAGTCGTGTCTTCTACCAGGCTGGACGCCCGTTCAGAAAACTCATCCTTGGCAATAACCAGTAGATCCTGGACAGCTTTTTCCAGCCTCCCACCATCATCTACACCGGTTTTCTTACCGGATGTAGTCCCGGCTTTTTTGCCTTTACCTTTTTTTGACGAATCACTCACATGAATACCTGCATTAATCCGTGCGTGTTTTGATGTAGTTTTCTGCCTGCATTCGGTCTCGCCATCCTGGTGTCTCGCTGTCCAGGATTGCCTCCAGAGTATTGATACGGCTAACCATTTGCTCTGCCTGGAGAATCAGGGTTGACAAATCCTGCCGCTCATCATCACTCAATGCACTTTGTGCGCTCTGTTTGCTTTTATAGTGCATGACCACCCAAATCGGGAGAACCAGACCAATAAAGACCAGAGCCGGAACAAAGAATGCCAGAACCATACCTTCCATTTTTATGTCCTATTCAGTTTCCTGATTGCCATTGGAAGCTTTGGCAGCCTTGTCGGCCTTGCTCCCTGAAATACCGGCTTTGATAGATGCTAACTGCTTTTCAAGCTCTTCGTTACCTTCAAGATCCCGAATTTCATCAGCCAATGACTGTTGACCCACATCATAAGACTCAATCTGTCCTTCCAGGCGATCCATCTTTTGCTCGTATTCTTCAAACCTGAGCATAGCATCGTCCAGATTGCTGTCGTGCAATTGCTTTTTCACTCCCAAACGGGACTGCGTAGCTTTACCGCGCATAACGATAGCGTTTTGTCGGATTTTGGCATCTTTAATCTTCAGCTGTAAGGCTGAGATATCTTCGCCCAGTTTGGACATCGTCGTACCAAGCAACTCAATCTCGTTATTTACCGATTCCACAGTCCCGTTGGTACGATTCTGTTCCTGTAACGCCGCTTTGGCGAGATCGTCGCGACCCTTGCGAATAGACACCTCTACTTTGCGGCCCCACTCTTCGGATTCGCCTTGCAACCAGTCGCTTCGACGTTGCAGCTCCTTTTTGTCTGCGATGGCTCGGGCAGAAGTAGTACGTACTTCAACCAGGGTTTCTTCCATCTCCTGTATAATCAGCTTTACCATCTTCTCAGGATCTTCAGCCTTATCCAGCAGGCTGTTGATGTTTGAGTTAACGATATCGCTCATGCGAGAAAATATACTCATTGTCTGTCTCCACGTTTTCCTTTTAGATGCCCGTATTCACTACGCGCACATCCGAACTTCAACCAACTTCCTACAAGGTCTTACAGGAATCGTGCCAGTTTTTTAACTAATCTCAAGTCATTGATTTTAAACACTTTAATCAACTTAGGTATTTATCCGCAAATAGCAGGTAGCGAGTCTCACCAATTGTTGGCAGAATCCACACATGCGAGAAGAACATGACAGACTAATTGGTGAAGCTAGCGCTTTTCTGGAAATACTGGAAGAAGTATCTCAAATTGCACCGCTCGACAAACCAGTATTGGTGGTTGGAGAACGTGGCACAGGAAAAGAGCTCATCGCGGCCCGTATTCATTACCTCTCCAACCGTTGGGAGCGGGACTACGTAAAAATGAATTGTGCTGCGGTAACCGAAACCCTGCTTGAATCAGAGTTATTCGGGCATGAGCAAGGTGCATTTACCGGTGCCGCCAAAATGCACAAGGGCCGATTTGAACGCGCGGACAAAGGTACTTTGTTTCTGGACGAGATTGCCACCACGTCCATGCTGGTTCAGGAAAAACTGCTTCGTATAATTGAATATGGCGAATTTGAGCGCGTAGGCGGTAACAAAATCGTTCAGGTTGACACTCGCCTGGTCGCAGCTACCAACGAAAACCTGCCAGGTCTGGCCGAAGCGGGCAAATTTCGTCAGGACCTGATTGATCGACTTGCATTTGACGTGATCACCCTGCCCCCGCTTCGTGCCCGTCACGAAGACATAATGTTGCTAGCAGAGAGTTTTGCCATAAATATGGCAACCGAACTGGGTCGGGATTATTTTCCCGGATTTAGCAGAAGTGCCAGCGACTTGCTTCAGAACTACTACTGGCCGGGTAATGTGCGCGAGCTAAAAAACGTCATTGAACGTAGTGTGTATCGTAGCGTAGACCCTGACGCGGAAATTCAGGAAATTATTCTTGACCCTTTTGACTCAATATACCGACCGGCACCGTCCAGAGTTAGAAGTGCGAATTCCAGTGCCAAGGCCCAAAACTCGAACGAACAGGCTTCATCTGAAGTAACACAGGCAGACGCTCCCGTACTGAATGGAGCGACTACACTGCCGGTGGACCTTAAACAAGTGTCCCAGGATTTTGAGATTGACCTGATAAACCAGGCCCTGAACCAAAGTAAATACAATCAAAGAAAAGCTGCAGAACTGCTAGGCTTAACCTACCATCAGCTACGTGGTTACCTGAAAAAATATGACCTGTTAAAAGCACAGGATGCGGAAACTGCCGATGAGTAAATTTATTGCTATGTACTGGTTACAAATGCAGCGCCTTGCGTTAGCATACGCGCGTTTCAATGGTGACCCTTTCCAGTCCCCTCGCAATAATAAGTTATGAACTCCGCCAGGCCCGGAAGGGAGCAACGGTAATAACGGATTTATGTGCCGGGGTGTGGCTGGTCAGGGTTACCGCCAGTTTAGAAAGAGCACGCTTGGAAAGCGTGTAAGGGGTAACCCTTCGAGGGTTCGACTAATCGGCAGGACAGCCGATTTGGACGATGGCTCTGCCATCGCCCGCAGGGTCGAGGTACAGGATGTGCCGAGATCGATCCCGACCCAAACTATGAAGCCGATCATCGCTGATATAGGATACGCTACGCGCGGGTGAGCGCGGTATATTTTCACCACCAGTTTAATCAGGAGAGGTGTCCGAGTGGCCGAAGGAGCACGCTTGGAAAGCGTGTAAGGGGTAACCCTTCGAGGGTTCGAATCCCTCCCTCTCCGCCACTACACCCTTTTCACACCTACCCACTGCACCACATACCTCCTAACTACTCTATTATATTCAATAAGTTATATGGTTTTCCTTGACACTTAGCTCACCATCAGTTTTCATTGCTTTTACGTTCAGTTTGTATGTAGCTTTGTAGGTAGGGTTTGAGTGCTCGAAATCGCTTGTCGGTAACCAAAATTCGAACAATGGAAAAGCCTGGTGCTCATGCGGATGGGAACGGCCTATACCTTCAAGTTAGAAAGAACGGTGGCAACATCTTCAAGAGCTGGATCTTTCGCTATATGCGTAATGGGAAAGCACACAACATGGGATTGGGCTCAATTAACGTTGTGTCACTTGCTGAAGCTCGACTTGCTGCTAACGATGCCAAAAAACAACTGCACCACAATATTGATCCGCTCACAGAGAAACAGAAGCAAAATCCTAGGTCCAATTCACCTTCATTCAAGGAAGGCGCGGCCAAATATATCGATATTCATCGACCCACTTGGAAGAGCGTAAAGCATGTAAATCAGTGGACAAATACCATGCGAGACTATGCGGAACCCGTCATCGGTTCAATGAGCCTCGCAGTGATTCATCGCGATCACATCATCCGTATTCTTGAGCCCATCTGGTTAGAGAAAGCGGAGACGGTTTCGAGAGTACGTGGGCGAATCGAGAAAATTTTGGATTGGGCTGCAGTTGAAGGTCATCGCAGTGGCGAAAACCCAGCTCGCTGGAGAGGCAACTTAGAACACTCGCTTCCAAGTCGAGTAGCTACGCAGCGTGTTATACATCACTCATCGCTACCGTATGTAGATCTTCCTGCTTTCTACGCAAGACTAATCAAAGAAGAAGGGATGGCAGCAAAGGCACTCCGTTTTCTCATATTGACTGCTGCTCGCACAAGTGAAGTACGGTTTGCAATACCTCAAGAATTCGATTTCAAATCTAAACTTTGGATTATTCCAGCGGACAGAATGAAAGCAGGCAAAGAACATAGAGTTCCACTCACAAAACCGGCTCTCGCGTTGGCACAAGATAATCTGGCTAGCTCACTATACGTATTTTCACCCTTCCCGACTAAGTCGATGTCCGAAAATGCAATGTTGGCACTACTAAAAAGAATGAGCATGTCTCACATCACGGTTCATGGGTTTCGTTCCACGTTTCGGGATTGGGCAGCAGAGAAGACTGACAGCCCACGCAACGTAATTGAAGGGGCGCTGGCACATAGCAACCCAAACCAAGTTGAAGCAGCCTATTTACGAACAGATATGTTGGTAAAACGACAAACACTTATGAACTCTTGGTCGAAGTTTTGTCTTGTGAGCCAGTAATTTACATTCCGAATGTAGCACCTATCCAATCCTGTGAATGGAATTCCCAGGATTTACTAGACACCAAATAGCGTTAAAATCTAACTCTATGAGAGGTGTTTATGAAAGGCAAACGTTACACGGAAGAATTCAAAAGAGAAGCCGTTAAACAAGTTACAGAGCGCGGATATTCTGTTGCGGAAGTTGCGCAAAGACTTGGTACAACAACTCACAGCCTGTATGCGTGGCTTAAACGTTATGGTGAACCCAACCCTCAACAGGCTAATAAACCGGATGTAGAAATCGAGCTTGCCAAGCTGAAGAGTGATCTTCGCCGGGTTACGGAGGAACGAGATATTCTAAAAAAGGCCGCAAAGTACTTTGCAAGCCAGTCCGAGTAAAGTACTTTTTTATCCGTAATTATCGTGATGAATTTTCAGTTAAGACCATGTGCCGCGTGTTGAAAATACATCGCAGTGGGTTTTACGCATGGCTGAATAAGCCGTTATCAGATCGCGCGGTCGAAGATCAGCGATTGTTAGGTTTAATCCAACAGTATTACCAGGCCAGTGGTGGAACCTATGGTAGCCCCTGGATTCACAGGGATTTGCGAGACGCAGGAGAAAGATGCAGCGTGCACCGGGTTGCTAAAATTATGCGGGCAAACAAACTGAGAGCGCAAATAGGCTACAAGCGTCGCTATATTAAAGGCGGCAAGTTGGCGAAGGTTGCCGACAATGTGCTGAATCGTGAATTCAGTCCTGATCAACCTAACCGGACATGGGTGAGTGACATTACTTATGTACGAACGCATGAGGGTTTTTTGTATCTGGCAACGGTATTGGATCTATTTTCTCGCCGGATTGTGGGCTGGTCAATGGATAGAAACATAGATCGTCATCTAGTAATCAGAGCTTTGATGATGGCGGTATGGAAACGCCAGCCGAAAGAGCGAGTGTTAGTCCACAGCGACCAGGGAAGCCAGTATGGCAGCGCAGACTACTTAGCATTTATGCGTGAGAACAATCTTGAACCTTCGATGAGTCGTCGGGGAAACTGTCACGATAATGCTGTGGCAGAGAGTTTCTTTGCAACATTCAAAAAGCGAGTTACTCAGAAAAAGATATACGCGACCCGGGAAGATGCGAAGACTGAGATATTCAATTTTATTGAGATGTTTTACAATCCAATCAAGCGGCATAGCCATACAGGAGGTGTGTCGCCAATGCAGTATGAAGATGACTATTTTGCGAAGCTAGAAAGTGTCTAGCAAACTCTGGGAATTCCAAAAGCCAGCTTTTGCAAACCGGTAAAGCAATATTCTTGCTGCCTGGGAAGTATGCGGAAGGTGGCTGAAACGAAGCAATTGAATTTGTTCGGTAGTGATTATTTGATATCGTAAAATGTCTTTCAGTATGTTGATATTGCGAGATGACAATAATTTTGAAGAAACAGATTTCATGAAAAAATTCTCTAATAACCCTAACTCAAGTTAGATTAGCTTCGGGACTTAATCTGTTCGTTTCCCTTGTCTACGTCTCTAAATACGGTAAATGGGTGCATAAATTACTCTCTTATAGATGTTCACATCTATAAGAGACAAACGAACAGATGACAATAGGAGTATTACTGAAGCCGTTAGTAGAGGCTAGATTGAACATAGCAACCTATCACCGTGCTTGGCTTGCCATTGCTCTAATTGGTTACCCAAAAAAAATGGGCGAGATTTCTCCCGCCCATTCAAGCTCCTTATAATAGGAGCACGTGTGCTCTATCGTTCATCCATTAAAGCTTGTATCCAGTCAAGTACCTCCTGTTCCACCCAAAAGGCTTTAGCGTACGAGGGTGCCTTTTCTGCAAAGCGGGTGTCTTTGATCCGTTTTGGAAAAAGCCCTTGTTTTTCAAGCCGCTGAATGTGCGAGTCGCTGTATGGAACCATCTCCAATAGTTGTTTTTTCGATAATAGCTTCATCGATTTCTCCTGGTTAGAGGAGGCATCGATGCCCGGGGTTAATGAACCCATGGGAAAAATATCGTAACAAATTTAGAGGTCGAGTGCATTCTGCCAAATACGACGATATTGAAATGTTCTGTAACCCCGCTCGGACCGTCCCCATTTAGGCGGTGTCAGTACCGGGGCATTTGAGTTTGCCTCAAAATGAGACTGTAGCGTGTCCTGGATAGAGAAGGATCGTCCATTCGAGAGACTATTTCCGAACACAAACGCAAAAAACGCGATTGATTTTACGATAAGCTCTACTCTAAAGGATAACAGTTTACAATGATGATGGAATTTGAAAGTTTTGAACCACCATGATGACCTAGCGCTGACCCGAGAGCTTTTGAGTGGCGATCAGGCCGCATTTGGGGAATTTTACGATAGCTATTTTGGAAGGGTATACAGGTTCTGCAATAAAAGGGTTTCTGATTCCGAAGCGTGTAAGGATATTGTGCAGCAGACGTTTATCAACGCTATGCGCTATCTCGACACCTACCGAGGTGAAGCATCACTGCACACATGGATATGTCAGATTTGCCGCAATGAAATTAGTACATGGTACAAAAAAACCGGTGCCAAAAATGAGTTACTTCTAAGCTTTGATCAGAATCCCAATGTATTAGCTGCGCTGGAAAGCGTTCAGTTTAGCCTCCAAGGGACCGATTCGTTAGCCGAAAGCGTTGAAATTAGGGACTTAGTTCAAACCGTACTTGATTCGCTCCCGGAACACTACGCGAAATTACTGGAATGGAAATATATCGAGGGATTGAGTGTACAAGAGATTTCTGGGTTACTAAACAAGGGTGATACATCAACGCAGTCTCTTCTAGAAAGAGCGAGAAAAAACTTTCGAACCGTCTTTAACGATCTGGAACAAGAACTGAAGAGCGGTGAACCAGCTACTGGGTAGAGCGATGAAATTCGAAGACACACAAAACCACAATTCCGAATCAGATTCTGACATTCAGAAACTACTGAAGGCTGCTGGTAAGCGAGAAGAGCCAGCCGCTGATATCAAAGAGGATGTCAGGATCGCCACGCTAGATGCATGGCAGTCGACGGTAAAGCAGCATAATTACAAACGAAAGCTCAAGCGCTGGATGCCTGTAGCGCTTGCAGCAACTGTAATTCTGTCCATCTTGGGTACCTACCAATCCCTGACGACAAACGAAAAAGACACAGAACCCTTGAGATTGGCCACCATTGCACACTCAATCGGTGAATATTCAATTAGCAACATAAACAGAAACCTCGAACATGCAATATTCGAAGGTTCCGTAATCACAACATCATCCGATGGCATGTTAGCTCTGATACTGGTCGACAACACTACGATTAGATTGGGTCACCAAACCCACATAACTATCCACGCAGACAACAAAATCTGGTTACATAGAGGCCATATATTCATTGGTTCGCCGGACCTTGAATCTAACGTAGCCGTCATGACTTCGTTCGGCAAAATAACTGATATTGGCACGCAGTTCGAGGTTGGCTTGGAGGGCGATAGCCTTTGGGTCGCACTGCGTGAAGGCCGTGTGATCGTACAACTCACTAATAATGTGATAGAGGCCGGTTCTGAGCATGGACGCGGCGATTTGATCATAGTTGATGCTCAGGGATTGGTGAGTCGTAGAAGCATCGAAAGTACAGATGCCAGATGGAACTGGGTAAGGGAAATTGCTCCGCCCTTTAAACTAGAAGCAGCTAGCGTGCTCAACTTCCTGGAGTGGACGGCCAGCGAAGTAGGTCTTACTTTGAAATTTCAGTCTGATGCAGCCCAACACTATGCGAAGACCACAACGCTTAGTGGCCCACCGATTGAGGCCCGCTCGATAGAGCAAATGTTACCTGTAGTATTGCGAGCAACACATCTCGACGCAGATTTATCTAATGGCGCTATAGAGGTGGGATTTAGGAGATAAAATGCACTAAAATTCCCATGTGCATTTATTCAAGAATACATTAATCTCGCTTGTTTGCCTTTGTTCATTGAACTTGGCAGCATCTACAGACTTGGACACTGTGAATCTGTCCACCATGACACTACCTGAAGTTGTGGAGTTATACCGCTCACAGCACCTAGATTTCATCTACAGCAGCAATCTCGTTCGGCCAACTCAATTAGTGCAGACTGACCCTCCAGTTGGTCCTGCTCTGGAGCGTTTAAATACAGTGCTCACTTCCTTTGGCCTTTCTATGAATTATACGAAACTCGCCAACACCTGGTTAATCATCAGGCCAGGTTCAAAGTCCAGATCATTCGAAGGATACGTCAAAACCTCGATTGGCATGACACCAGTGAAAGGTGCTGCGCTATATCTGGATACTGCTAAAAAAGCCGTATCTTCGAACGAAGACGGCTATTTTAATTTTGGCCTTGTACCCATTGGTAGCCACTTGCTCAAGATTGATCATCCAAACTATCAGTCAATACGAAACCGCATCGAACTAAGCAGCCGAACAACCGCAAAGACCTACTTGTTGGAAAACGAATTACAAATTGAAGAAGTGGTTGTCTCAGCAAGCAGATATTCGTTGCGCAAGCGTTTCATGCACTCACAACACACCTTCGACAAAAGTGAGTTAGATGTATTGCCTACGCTTGGAGAAGACCCCTTGAGAATCGTAAACCACCTTCCGGGGGCAGCATCTCTTGGGTTTTCCGCCAGACCGCATATTCGCGGAGGGAGCAAAGACGAGTTGTTGATTTTGTTCAACGGAGTGGAATTATTTGAACCATTTCATCTAAAGGATTTCCAGAGCTTGTTTTCGGGGCTCAATCCGTCGCTTATCGACTCGATCGAAGTGTTTACCGGCGGTTTTCCTGCTCGTTACGGGAACAAAATGAGTGGGGTTATGGATATTACAACCATCAATGATCGAAGCTCGTTCGGCGCGGAACTGGGTTTGAGCTTGTTTGCTACCTCCGCGCTAACTTACGGTGCATTTTCTGAAAACCGCGGTCGGTGGAGCGCGTCTGCACGAAGAGGAAATCTGGACTTGATTACGCAATGGCTTAACCCGGATGTGGGCGAACCTTCCTACAGCGACTACATGGGACAAATTAATTATGCTCTGTCACCTGATACCGAGTTAGAAATTGGCACGCTACATTTTTTGGATGATATCGAACTCAATGATCTGGACGAAGGAATCGGGTCCGTCGCGTCTGCCAAGTACAAAAACAGCTATGTTTGGCTACAACTGAAGCATAATCTGAATGAACAGATTTCAAGTAATTCAATACTTTCATTTGGCAAGATTCATAACAAACGAAATGGCTTCACTAACGAAATAGATCCTGATGAAAGTGTCGGTAGCGTTGCAGATTCTCAAGAGTTTTCTGTTCTTCGGCTGACACAACGTTTCGAGATGGATGTTAGCAGAAGAAGCTACCTGGAATTTGGCGGAGGCATCGAAATTCTGCATGGCGATTATGCATACAGTTCCCAGGCAATACGCGGTGAACTGGCCACGCTTCTCGGGCTAGATCGCCAGATTAACTATGACGTCAACCTCGAGCCGCAAGGACTGGTTGGAAATCTATTCATCACGCACAGGTATGCACTTACAAAACAATTCGTAATAGAATCTGGACTACGCTGGGACACCCAGGACTACTTCATCGGAGGACTTGAACAACAGCTGAGCCCCCGTCTAAATCTTCGATATACTCTGGCTACCAACACAAGCATAAGATTAAACCTGGGTCGATTTTACCAAGCCCAAAGTATCCACGAGCTTCAGGTCGAGGATGGAATACAGAGATTCCAGAAAGATCAGTATGCTGATCATCTAATACTAGGGTTTGACCACTTATCACAAAACGGGATAGGCGTGAGATTAGAAGCGTATAGCAAGAACATTAAGAACCCGAAAACCCGCTATGAAAATCTGTTTAACCCATTAGTGCTTATACCTGAATTATCTCCCGATCGAGTGGAAGTTAATGCGAGCAAAGCCAGGGCTCGAGGCTTTGAGGCAACTATAAGCTACCGCCCACACGAAAGGCTGAACTCCTGGCTGAACTATTCAATTTCCCACGCAGAAGATAAAATTGGTGGCCAATGGAGCCCGAGAAACTGGGACCAAAGGCACACCCTTTCCGGAGGGGTAGTATTTAGGAAGAATGCGTGGACCATGAGTGCTCTGGTAACCTGGAACTCAGGATGGCAAAACACAGAATTGCCGAGGTTCGTAACCGATCTAGAGACCCCTATAACCCTGGAACGAAATCATTCCGACTTGCCAGAATATTTTAGCCTGGACGTACGAGTCGAGCGAGAATGGGTCTGGCCGAAACAGTCGCTAAAATTGTACCTGGAAATAACAAACGCAACGGATCATCGCAATGTTGGCGCTTTGGAATACGAAATCGATGCCAGCTCCGGCGGCGGCTACACGGTCACGGGTAATGAAGAATCAATGCTCCCATTCATACCTTCAATAGGTTTGGTTTGGCAACTCAACTAATGGTTATTCGTCAAAACGAATATGAATAACCAATAGTTGTGACAGGAAATATTTTCAACTCAAGGTCATTTGGTAATTCCTGAGAGTCTTTGAACTTAATCCTTTGATAACCGATACCAAGAAATATTGTGCTACTTCCACTGTCTATATTGTTGAATCGAAATTTTGCTCGCAAATGTGTATCTGTCATTTGCAGATTAGACAGCCCTGGAATTGTACTTACCAATGTTCCTTCTAGAGCAATACGATCCGTGATTTGGCGTTCCGCCGCCAAACCAAATCTCAAGCCACCACTGTTAAAACGCCTTTTTGCTCCACTTAAGTCGATACCTTCTACGGTTGGCTCGTAGAGAAATTTCAAAAGGCTGAACTCAACCAACGGAAACAAAGTTGTTCTAGTACGCGGAATTTGAAACGAACGTGATATGCCTAGCGACATTGTATCGAATCGAGTACGGCCCCGTATCAGAGACCCTGAAGGTATGCGGATATTTCGCGTAACCAGGTCTTGAAGCAATTCGTTTGAGGCGCCGGGGCGAAGAATCCGGCTATCAAAATATACTTGCAGATGAGGCCAATCGAACTGTAGTGATAAATCCGAAAAAGCCCTATTTTTTACCCCAATCTCGTCAAATGAGGGGCGTCGCAAAGATGATGATCCCGGCCTACCCCCAGCAGGTACCTGCGTGTAACCATCAAGCGGACCGTAATTAATCGCACCTTCAATAGTGATGCCAAGATGCCTCGTTGCAGTATCATCGGCCGGAAATACCGAAAACGTTAGAATCGCATAAAATACTGCTATTCCAACCCTGCTAACAAACTTAATCTGTGCAATCATTGTTAGTTAGAGCACTGGACTTAAACAAATCAATTCATTCGATACAAAATATTTGATCAATTATAAGTGGGAAAAAAACACGCTCGATTCAAAAGGCCCGACATTCTGCAAACAACACCATTCATATTTTTTGGAGTTCGGCGATGCAGCAAGTAGATCAACTGCGAAGCTAACAGAGTTCTTCGAATCGCTTTTAACCTCGATCAAAACTCAATAGCGTCCCGTAAACTTCACGCAAATACATCACGCTACCAATCACTGACTGCAACGGAACCAGCCATAGCGCTTTCAGCGGCATTTTTTCTTGCATTTCGGTCTCGAAGGTTCCAACTCGACTGTCGACGCCCAACAACATTTTGTTCGACAATTCACAGCGCCGCCACTGAACAGCAACTCGCGTGTTCTCAAAGGGAAAGGTTCGTGCCCAGGGAAGCGCCTTCAATATGTACAATTCAGCACTTGAGCTTCCAGTGTACGCAAGATCAAAAACAGGGTAGGGTGAGCCGATAAACGTTAGCTGGCTGCGTCCGCCCACCTCCCGAATACGTGCCAAAAAGCTAAGATAATTGCGCCCAAACAGGTTGGTAAACTCAACCACACCAACAGGCTTTTCCACCACGACCTCGTCCGCACCACGTGGCATCCGTACGTCGGCATACGACACTTTGCCCCGCGCAGAAAGTTGCTCCCGACGCTTATCCCACTTGACCAAACCTTCTTCTGCCCCCCAAAAGCGCCCAGCGTCCTGAAACAATGGATCGACAAGGAGGCGCGGCTGGCTCGCCTTTTGCAGTTGGTTAACAGGATCTGCACACAGGGTCTCCGGATCGTCCGTGGCATCCGCTGCCAGCGCCGCAAGTGGTTCGACAACGTGGGTCAAAAACAGCTGTTTCGACCAGATTCCGGGGTTAAATGACACCGCGGTACGAGGTACTAGCGCTACGTACCAATCAGCCGACCTGCCCGAAAACTGTTGGCGCAATTGCCGGGTCTTGCTGGCCAGGTCACCGTGCAAAGGTGCATGCCCAACATCTTTGCCTAAGCCGGACAATGCAGATCGCACTCGGGCCAATACCCTCTCGGCGGCCGATAGTTCACGGATATGCCAATCGTCTTCCAGCCAAAGTACGCCCAATTCACATTCGTCGAGCAACTCTGTCGTACGTTCAGCAAGCGTTTTAGTCGCCACCAAAAAACACCCCTCATCACCAGCCCCCACAAATTCGATGTCGATATTGGCGATCCCGCTCAATTGCGCCTCATATGCCTGCCGGGTCCCTTCAACGTCCTGCCGACCAGGCACCGGATCAATGTTGATCAGCCATTTGACCGGAACACGACCGATAAACCTGAGAATTTCCGGTAATACGACCCTGTGCAACTCCGGGCGAGTGATCGCAGCAGTCGCAATAATAAAGGCATACCTGGTCAATAAATCACTCCTGGCACTATCGTCACACGTCATGTTTCTTCACCATCCAATTCATTCGTCCAGACCTCTTCTTAGACCCGATAGTTAGGCCAAATCAATCGTGCCAGGACTAATCTCAAGGGCCACTAGCGCGAATAGTGGATTTATTCGGTGTCAGGATACATTCCTGTTATTGTTCAATTTGCAGTAGTATATTGCTACCCCACACTGTAACGCGGAAGCCTGTTGATCAACTCCCTTTTAGCTCGATGGTTGTCACGAAGCGCAGGCAGGGAACTCGCCCCGACTCGCGCAAAAGAAGTGGCCGAAGAATACGATATCAACCGAGGTTTCGCGGCTTACCACGAGCGCTGTCGCAGCCTGTTCGATTCGCCAAACCTGGCTACAGTCGCCGGACCACCCAGTTCGATAACTCAAAATGGTGTCGAGATTCTACCGGTGTTGAAGCCTGCCCGAGCGGCAGAGATTATTGGGCTTCTGGAAAAACGCTATGCTCGAACGAACATAAAAAAGGACTCCAGCGACCTTGTTGGTTGGGATATCACTCACCCGGAACTCATCGATGACATTCTTGGCAACGTTTTGCAGGGCAATATCGACCGCCGAATCACCGACTACTTTGGCTGCAGCTATCTCGTGCACTGGGCTACCTTTACCGTTGCAAGCAGCGCGGCTCCCGAGGCAACTGTCTCTTTCAATTGGCATTGCGACAAGGGGCCAACAGCGCATCTGAAACTGATGGTCTATCTGAACTCCAACGCAGAACACGATGGGACAACAGCATTTCTGGATCGTGACCAAACGGATCGCCTAAAAGACAAAGGCTACGTTTTCGGCTGGACCAAAGCGCGGGTATCAGACCTCGCGTACATTGAAAAACGCACCGGACTCAAACTCCTGCCGGTTCAACCACACATGAACGCCGGAGATGGCATTCTGTTTGAGCCGTCCAGAGTTATGCACAAGGGAGTCAACCCCACATACGGCGAGCGCTGCGTGCTGACGCTCTGCCTCTTGCCAAGCCCAATGGGCTGGCGCGAAGCGATGGCTCTTGGAACCCGGTCTGACCTGGCGACCGATCCAAACTGGCATGGGCATACCAACGAATTGCTGAGCAAAATGCGGCTGCCACCTACTTAGCCAGCACCAAAGTTGCGACTCCATCGGACAGGTTGTAGACGCGATCAGCAGCCGCTACCAGCTCCTCCTGGTGTGAAACTGCAATCAAAGTCAACTCTCCCTTAAGACTCGACAACGTCGAACAGATGCGGCGCTCGCTGGCCGGGTCAAGCGCGCTGGTTGGCTCGTCAAGCAACAGAAGCCTGGGTTTGTGCGCCAACGCTCGCGCGAGCGCTATCCGTTGGCGCTGACCACCAGACAGGAATTCGCCGCGCTCTCCAATCACCGTATGGATACCTTCCGGCAATGCAGAGACATGGCTCCAGACCCCTGCCTGCTCGAGTGCTTCCACCGCATCTGATTCGGAGAGCTCAGGCTCACCAACAATGACATTGTTCAGAATGGAATCATGCAGAAGGATGGGAGCCTGCGAAACGTATCCGATCATTCGACGCCACGCCCGCAGATCCAGTTCCTGAAGGTCTATACCATCGATCTTTATGGCGCCACCATCCGGCTCCAACAGACCACAAAGAATGTCGATCAAGGTGCTTTTTCCGCCACCTGAGGCACCAGTGATCACCGTAAAAGAACCTGCCGGGAAGTCCATGTTCAGGTGGCGCAGAATGGTCGTATCGACACGACTGAACGCGACCTCGTTCACTTGCAAGGTTTCATTTAAAGACGGCAATCGAGAACCAAAAGGCGATTCAACCGCTGCCTCGGCCGTTTCTGTCACCCGCAATAAAGCCCAATAGGCGCTTTCCTGAGCCCGCATACTCTGGAATTCTCGCTGCGTCTTGTTGATCAGGTCAAGAGTACGACCCAGCAGAAAGGCAAGCACAAGAACTTCTGATAATGGAAACTTCAGCAGCACCAGCGCACAATACATGCCAAGGGCAGCAAGCAGTGTCACCATGGGTTCCTGCAGGGCCCGCAAGGCTTCCTTGTTTATTACCTCTCGTCGCATGGCCACTTCGAGTTGATCTGTGCGATCCCGCAAGACAGCATCCGGCATAGAGTCGCGAGCCATTGCCTTTAATGACTTGACCGACCCAAGAATATCGGTCAAAAATCCCAGCAACGCGCTCAACAAACGCGTCTGCTCCGCACCTGCGGCACTCGAGCGTTGCACCAGGGTCGAGAGCACAAATACGAGACAGACACCAAGCAACAGCGCAACCAGAGTCGCCTGCCAAGAGATCGATAACGCTACTATCGCGTAGACGAAGGCCTGCATGCCCAATGCGAGAGATCGCGCGCCAAACTGAAAACCCGTAGCAGCGCGATACGCCTCGGTGGCAAGCGAATTGGCAAGCCTGCCGGCGGGCTGCTGCAGGTAGTAGTCCCAGCGGCTCGACAATAGCGCGTCTATCAAGTTGATCCGCAATTGCGTAGCCACTCGCGCAACGCTATATCCCACCTGTCTGTTCGCAAGAAGTATCAGCATGCTCTTGACGACTATTCCGCTCACCATCACGAACAGCATCACCCCGATTGACGGGTCCACCCCGGCGACATGCAACCCACTCACGATGGTGCGCCCAATCGTAGAATCCACCTCATCGCCCGCCGCGAGCGACAACAATGGCTGGATAACGCTTAAGCTCAGCCCCTCAGCCAGTCCAGCCACGAAAAGAGCGCACAATAACGCTGCACTACGCAATGGGTAAGCTTTCAAAAAGGCTTGAAGTATTCGCATAACACCTAAAGAGAGAGCGTTGTTGCACCGATACGCACAACGAAAAAAGGGTGACTAAGACCTGCAACCCTACAGCGTAGCGTCCCCGTTACAGTTTAGACTCGAATGCGCGTCCATATCAATCGCAGCCATTCGTTATCGGTACAAACATTAAGGCGATTGATTTCTATCTTCTTCTGAGTCTAAAGAGACATATCCAAGATTAAGTGAACGGTATATGAGTGACGCACGCGAACCGACCAATGCCATCCACAAAGTGGCTTTTCTCTTCAATCATGATGCTAGTCACCAGGTTCTGCATACTGTCACGGTGATGGAAGCGGTTGCGCGGCAAGAAAGCATTGCCGTTTCGGTATTCGTCTCCTCAGATGAACAAATGAATACCATCAATCGAATTCTCGACGATCCAGCCCAGCTGGATATCAATATTCACCGTGTAACAATTCCCTGGTGGCTGAGGGGTGCTCTTAAACTGCTGGACAACTTAGTCCCTGTTTCAAGACTCTGTGTGCTCCACCTAATTCGACGTGAGTTGTCTTGCCACGACGTTCTGGTAGTCCCCGAAACTACCAGTACGGTGTTGCGATCGTTCTACAGGATGGATCGTCCCTTGCTCGTTTGGATTCCTCACGGTGCGGGAGATAGAGCTATTGGCTTCGGAAAAGAGATCCGATGGTTCGATATGGTGCTGGTGTCTGGCTGCAAAGTACGAGACCGCATGGTGTCTACGGGTGTTATCGATAATTCGCGTTGCCGCATTGTGGGATACCCCAAGTTCGATGCGATTCAACGCTGAGTACAAATTATTTTCAATAATAACCTACCCATCGTGCTCTACAATCCACACTTCGACCCATATCTGTCATCCTGGTATACACTGGGTTTGGATACCTTGGAACTCTTCCACCAGCGCACTGATTTCAATCTAATCTTCGCACCACATATCATGTTGTTCAGAAAAGAGTTCCACGTTTCTCTATCGCGTAAGATGGTTCGCCGTCCATCTCCTGTACCTGCGAAATACTATAGAGACGAGACGATAATAATCGACCCTGGCTCAACCTTGAGCATAGATATGTCTTATACACTGAGGGCCGATATCTATCTGGGCGATGCCTCGAGCCAGGTATATGAGTTCCTTGTTAATCCGCGCCCTTGTTTGTTTCTAAACAGTCATGAAGCCGACTGGGATAAAGATCCAAATTATGCCCATTGGCATCTGGGACCGGTAGTGGCCTCTATCGAAGAACTCTCATGTAGGCTTGATGACCTCGATGACTGGCGAGCTGACTTTAACGGAGCTCAAAACACAGCATTTGAACGGACGTTTTCTACACGAACCGGTGCAAGTGATCGAGCTACCAAGAGTCTGCTGGAACTGTTGAACAGGTAATGAAACAGCGATACCTATTGTTACCAGTTGAGAACCAGGTTCGCGAAATGGACGCTAAGCTGCTTCTGGCTGCAGTGGCTGCGGAGGAAGGAGCACGCGTAATCATCGGTGCTCAATATTTCATGTTCCTACAACTGCACAGGCTGCCCAAAGGATTGTTAATCGCCAAAAGTATGCGTTCAGTCAACGATGCTACTCTTAAAATTGCAAGCGCGGTCGGACACCGAATCATCGCTTGGGATGAAGAAGCATTAGTACGATTCGATGCTCCTGACTACTATGATTGGAGATACTCCTCTCGCATTTTTGAGCTGGCAGAGGCTCTGCTATGTTGGGGGGGAGATGACAAAGCGATGTTCGAGAGCTTCTCGGGTTATCGGGGGACTCCCATCAATATTTCCGGAAATCCTCGCATCGATTTGCTCAGACCCGAGATTCGGGACACCTTCCGGAAAGACGCAAGGCGACTTCGGGAAAGACTCGGCCAATTCATTCTAATCAACACCAATTTTTCCTTTGTCAATCACGTGCAATCCGGACTAAACCTGATACAGAGGAACGCTGCAGGTGAGATGGTTGGATTAAGCCGTGAGGCGGAGGGCATGTCTCTCAACTTTGCAGAGGGCATGTCGAATCACCAGCATAAAATCATGGAGCATTTCAAAGCCCTCCTACCGCTCCTGTGTGAGCGCTATCGGAATTATTGTATCGTACTAAGACCTCACCCATCTGAGTGCCTGCCCATGTGGCAAAATATCGCTGCTGAGGAACCTAATATGGTCGTTGAGCACGAGGGAAATATTATACCGTGGTTAATGGCAGCCGATGCGGTGCTGCATAATGGATGCACCACCGCGGTGGAATCAAGTATCCTGGGCAGACCGGTGATTTCGTATCAACCCGTTACATCAGATGCACACGACTACCACCTGCCAAATTCCCTAAGCTTACGTGCAGACACACCGGAGACTGTGTTTGCTCACCTCGACACCCTGCTGGGCTCGACCTGGAATAGAACAGGACCTGACGAGCGTCAGTATCGGATTCTGGCGAAACACATAGAATCTCTCACCGGCAATCTTGCAGTGGAGCGGATCATGGAAATCTTGTGGAAAGATGGTTACCTTGAGCCAGCTCCGCGTCCGCCGCTGATGACCCAAGTCTATGGTAGGTTGGCTAGCCAGCTTAGAAGTGTCGCCCAGCAATTGCGAATGAAGATTCCTGAACATCGCACGAACATAAAGTACCAGCTCAGACGTTTTCCAGAACTCTCACAGCAGACCATTGAGCAACGCATTGCCGATTTCGGTCTACAGTTGGATAGGTTTGCCCGGATCAAGGTACGACCCGTAGATCGGTTTTTGTTTGAAATCACAAGTGACGTTTAACGCCCGTCAGGCATAAACCTGGTATGAGTGGGGTAGCAGCGCTGGTAATGGTAATTGGCATCCAATCGATCGCACGCGCACACACGAATTTTCAGCGATTGATTTACGTTAGAAGTAGTCTCCAACCACTAACTATATTGAGGACCACACCTACGTTTTGAAATGGCTAATATCAGAGTCAGAATTCCAAAAGCTGACACTACACTACCAAACACTGAGACAAGATGGGCCGTATCAAAAAGTGATACTTCTACCTAACGGCCATGTAATCAAATTTTTTCGAATAAAGGCTAAACTGAGTCGTAATCTCATATTACCACGTAGTCTCAAGTTTGTTCATAATGCCCACAAATTGAAGTGCAAAGGTATAGAGACCGTAGATCCAACGGATACTTTTTTTGCCCCTCACGCGCGGTACACGGAGTAATTTACCCACTACTCAAGGGAAAATCACTAGAAAACGTAACGCTTACCGCAAAGATTCTTGACCGCCTGGCGGTGCATATTGCATTGTTGCATGGTCGTGGGATCTATTTCAGGTCGTTGCATCTGGGGAATATCCTCTTAACCTCGGATAGTAGATTTGCTCTGATAGACATCGCCGATATTCAATTTCGCAGGTATTCATTATCCTTTTATCGGCGAGTAAGAAATTTTCGTCATTTATTCCGTATTCCAGAACACAGGCAAATGTTTTTCAGGGTCGGTATAGAGCAGTTCCTGAGCGCATACTTAAATGCATGCGAGCTCAGCCAAAATCAACAGAAACGATTGAGACAATCAATCTATTCTATGTGAAAAGATCAAAATTTTGGTTACTTATAGTACTAACACTTTCACGGAGGTTTTGTGATAGAACTAGAAAGAGATATTGCAGTGCGAAAATGGTTTGATCAGCCTCAGGTTGCTGCTGAATATGTGAAGCGCAAAAATCAGCAGAACAACTCAAAAAATCGGCGCGAAATGCAATGTATAGAGGCGGCTCTCAATGGACTAAGCGAGAACAGTTTAGTACTGGATCTGCCAACGGGAACAGGGCGACTACTACCGATGCTCCTAAAGCGTGGGTTTCGCGTGATCGCCGCAGACTACTCAGAACATATGCTCAAGCAGGCAAAAAAATACTACACGAGTGGGGAATATTCTCTTAGCGCATGTGAGCTCAATCGTGTCGAATTTATTCAGATGGATATTATGGAAACCAAAATGCCAGACTTACATTTTGACGCATGCATTTGTAATCGGTTATTTCATCATTACCCTACTAGCGAAATAAGACAGAAGGCATTGCGTGAGCTTGTACGAGTGACAAAAGAGAGAATTATTGTTTCATACTTCTCAAATGTAGCTTTGTCTTCAGCTCGTTTTCACCTAAAAAACTACCTTCGGAACAAGAAGCCAAACGACAGAGTACCAATTTGGCCTTCGGTTATGCTAGCAGATGCGGCCGCTACTGGCCTCAAGATTGAAAAATCATTCCCAATACGTTATGGCTTGTCTCCACAGACCTATCTGAAACTGAGTTCAAAACATCCGCTTTAGAATATGAATGAGAGTTTCTGGAAATATGGATCTCGAATAATTACATAACGCCGCTAAGTATCACTGGCGGATATTTTGGTGCGGTTAAGTAGTCTGAGAAACACCGCCAGGTTAGTGAGCCCGATAATTACCCCGGCTGCGAGAGCAGCAATACCAACACCTGCCAAGCCAAGGGTCCGTGTTAAAAAAAACATTACACCAACCTGGACAGCGGACGCAAAAATCCGAGTATAGAGCACAATTTCTGGTCGCCCCATTGCATAAAGCCCTGGTTCTACCCAGAACAGTGAAAGCTGTACAATCCCACAAACAACAAACCAACGAAACAGGCTACCTGCTACTCGATATTCCGCCCCTCCTACCGCCTCAAGGAGAGGCTCGGATACCAAGAATAAGATAACGGCAACAACCATCGTTATAATGAACGTGGGTCGCATAGTGCTCGTTATCAATTTTTTCGCAGTGCCTGTGTCTTTAAGCGCTAGCAGCTTTGACAGCTCTGGATATAACACATCTGATAGTATTGACGCAGCCTTTTGCAAAATTCCCGCTAGTTCCTGTGCAACTTTCACGAAAGCCACCGCAGCAGGTGATAGAAGGAAACCGCTGAATAAAATTAGAAAATGAGAGTTAACGAGGTTTACCGTTGAGTGGAAATTGGCATTCCAGATGAACGGCCAAATTCGCTCATGAGTATGGGTTGCCAGACTTATTCGCCAGTCAACGGGCAGCGCTTCTCTATGTCGAGATAACTCTGTAAACCCTAGCCAAACAAGCACAAGACTGCCAAGCATATCTGATACAAACCAAACCATAATGTACGTTGTTAAAGGTTGGTCGTACAATGTTGCAACAATGACACCAAGGGTTCGGAGGACAGGCACTACCAGCGCTGCTTTTGCCAGCACAGAAAACTTGTCGAACAAGCGAAGGATACCTATCGGTGTAGATTTGATGGAAAAAAGAGTGCTAACACAATAAAATCCAGCCCAGGCGACCATCGCAGAAGGGATTCCAGCCTGTGGCGCAGCGATTTCCAACAATAACAATGCCAGCAACGTTCCAAGAATCGCACCTCCAATATCCAGAAGGAACGTGAGTTTAACAAGGCGTGAAAATTGTTTTGCATCGCTACGATTTAGATAGTCTGCACCATATCTTATCAACGCTTGCCATGACTTAAACGACGCGACATCTCTAAAAAACAAAGCGTAAGCGTGAATGAGAACAAGAATTCCAAGTTGCTCTGCACCGAGTGTTCTCGCTACAATTGCGAGATACATTAGTCCCGCCAGAGCAGCAAAAACCTTGCTACTAAAAAGAAAGCCGACGTTGCGGAAAATCCGGACGGACAATATTTTGTTGGAGCTCAGTCCAGGCACCAGTTGCTATGAATCAACAAATGTAGCGATTCAAGTCTGTTGTGTATCTTTCATACGCAACAAAAACTCGCACGCTTCTCTTACCGCGCCGGAACCAGCATTCTTCGATGTAATAATATCCGCAAATAACTGTACCTGTTCGATCGCATCCGCCGGACAAAATGCGAGCCCCGCAGACAGGAGGCAAGACGCATCACCTATATCATCACCCATATATGCAATCTCCTTAAAATTGAGTCCCCATTTTTCAGACAATTGTTCCAGAACAACCATCTTGTTTGAGATACCAGAATAGTACTCGGTAATTCCTAGCTTGGTCATTCGGGCGTGAACTGACGCACTATTCTCCGCAGTTATAACAGCAATTTTTATTCCCGCACTTCGAAGCAGCTGCAATCCCTGCGCGTCGCGTGTATTAAACTTTTTCAGTTCTTCGCCACGTTCTGAGTAGTACATACCTCCATCCGTTAACGTACCATCAACATCAAGTACCAGTGCTCCAATCTTTTGGCCATTGTATCTCATTATCCTTCGTCGAATTAATAGTTGTTCAACCGGATACCAGTCGGCGGGATCATCCAGTTCTATTTTGCAGGCCACGGGCATTTCGAATATCCCTATGCGTCCTCCAAGCCGGCATTGATCGTTTTGTAGAATGGTTGATTTGGTTATATAGAACGCACCATTTTCGACTAGATGACCAGTGGCATCCTGTCGTCGGGGACGACTTGACGGGTCATAGTTCAGGGGTTGCGCATCATCATCCCACAAAAATTCCTTAGTTCGAACAGCTGTTAGCATTGAATCCAGTTTCTGTGCTTCGAACTGCTGGCACGCAGCCTGGAAATGCGTTGCTTCCGTGAGTGGTGATGTAGCTTGGATAAGACACAATACATCAAAGTTAACTGCTTCCTGAAACTCCAACATTACCTGTTCTGTCTGTGCATCGTCCGTACTGCTGGATTCCGAACGATGGAAAATTTTGACTTCATCCTGATACAGGTTTTCTACCAGCGTAGATATCTCCAATGAATCGGTAGCAACGTATATTGACTCGAATACTTCGGACGAGATTGCGGCATCAACCACCCAGGTAAACAAAGGGTGGCCAGCAATCGATTTGATATTTTTCTTTGGAATAGATTTCGAACCACCGCGCAGTGGTATAAGAGCAATCCACCGCATAAATCAACTCCGGATAGACGCCTGTTTCAGCTTGTTTCGCTGCACCGCTTCCACTGGCAAAATATCTACCTCCTTATAAGCTAGTGCGAGATTCACAGCTTTCAAATCTCTTACTAATCGTCGCAATCCATCAGGTTCTAACGACGCTGCATGGTCGGTTCCCTTCCAGGTTCGATCGAGCGTGTAGTGCCTTTCTATCCAACTTGCGCCAAGGGTTATAGCAGCAACATCCACCGCTATGCCTAAATGATGCCCAGAATAGCCAACCTCCTTCACTCTACCTGAAAACAAATCAATAAGCTTTTTTACCTCAAAGAGACAACAGTCTTCGAAATCAACAGGATATCCAGAAGTGCATGCATACAGTACAGTTCGACCTGCAGCACCCCTTTGCTCTAGAAAGCAAACAATATCCTCAATCTCCGATTCGCTCGTCATGCCAAGTGACAAATGTATGTCCCCATCAAATTCACTGGAGAGTACCTCGAGCATCGGATAATTAAGATTGCAAGCGGAAGGCACCTTTATCATTTCCGGAGCGATGCTAGCGATCTCTCTCGCAGACGTAACATCCCACACAGAGGTAGAATAACCTATTCCGAAATCCAGACAGCATGTTTTCAATTCTCTATGTTGGTCCAGATCGAATTCCAGGTATTCTCGATGTGCTCCATACGTCTCGCCAAAGCTATTGACCGGGTTCGGGTGAGGTGTCGAATACTCGGCTTCTGTTAGCAATTCCCGATTGTTGCGTTTCTGGAATTTGACGAAATCACACTTGGCAAAAGTTGCTGCAATCCCAATCATTTCTTTCGCAACATCTAGATTGCCACGATGATTGCACCCGATTTCTGCGATTACTTTTGTTTTATTCACTACCTTACTCCTTGTCCATAGAATCGTTTGTAATGTGAAAAATATGAGGTGAGTGCGGCTTGACCTTCACTGAACCAAAGCGATTCAGAGTCTTACCCAGCACATCGATTTTCAACTGGATCTCGTTCGATGAAATCTCGGGAAACCGGTGATCGTGATAGTCAAGACGATTGGGACCCGGAAAATTCATATATGCCTTCGTTAACAAGGCTTTGACTTGGGAACGTATCACCGCCAAGATTCTTGTGGTGTTGTCGGTACACGAATCCAGTCGCGTGCTCTGCAGAACATCCAGTATTCGCTCAGACGCCAATGGGCCATCCGTTGCGGCGAGATAATAGTCGAGCAGTATTTTTTGTTCTGTGCCAAGAGACCAACAATCTCTACCTCTTAGCACTTCCCTAATCTGCTTTATCAGTTCTTGCGAAGAACCGCATTCGCAACTTAGCCAGTTAGGTAATCCTTGAAATTCGTAATCATAGAGCTGGCTTTTCACCGGCATGTACGAAAACGTTGGGATATTCATAACTGAAGCTTCAACGGCGGTAGTACAACCGTTGTGAACAAGCGCTTTGGACGCCAGCAACCAGGGAATCACATTACCTGTATTTATCACATGCACATTCCTATACGCGTCGCTTAGGTGCTCATAGAAGTCCATGCTTTCACTAGGATGTGGCCTCACGATAATATTTTGATACGGAAAAGCATTGGCAAGTTTTCCAACCAGATCTTCGAATTCGAGTAGCAAACGCTTTTTATGTGAGTACAAACCCGTGGCGAAACACACTGTCATGCCCTTTCCCGCTTGGCCAAGCTTGCCGTCAGTAGAGCCACTACTGAACAGACCTATCGATGGAATGTAAGGATTTACATCGCTAAAGTTGGTATTTAGCAAGATATAGTCACCGTAGGTTTTACGAAGACTCAATACCGCTTCATCAAAGAATTTGCGTAATTCCGGACGTAACATATCCCCACGCGGGTTTCCGCTTACATGAAGCTTGGTTTGTTCCGTTAAGTGTGGATACCGAGACACCAGGTCTCGGTATTCATCCCCCCAACAAAATAGGTGTGATACTTTCGAAACCGTTTCAGGAGACATGCGCAATCCATAAAAAATTTCATCCGGAGGATGGACGAGTGCTTCCTCCTCCCATGCAACTATGGCGTGCCCCAAACTTCGAAGAATACGGAACATTGAAGTGCTTATGGCTCGCATGCTTTTTGCAATGTAAATCCCGCTTGGGATAGTTCCGGCAATAAAATGTACATAAGCCCTCGAACCAAGGATTACAGAAAAACCCCGCTCAGCAGCCATTGCAGCAAGAAGCAGTTTTGCATCCAGTTCCCTGACCTGGTTTTCGACAGGAATAATGAGTAACCGTGCTTTTTCGTTCAATTTTCTGTCACTATTTATCGCTCATACGTTTTGAAGTTTGCTGAATGCTGGTTCGTTCAGCAATTTGATCCCATCGTGATGAGAGCTCGCTAAATAGTTTGTGGCTATCCGAAAAAACCGCGATTTCATGATTGAGGTAAATCGATGGCTTAGTCCAATTGAAACTACCAAAAATGCTAAGAGTCGATTTCTCATCTTCAATTAATACCAGTTTCAAATGCATCGGAACCGGTGTCCCCGATGTTGCGATTCGCCTAACCACAATGCCGGCATCCCTCAAGCTGGCTTCAGCTTTTGGAGTGACACGCCTCTTCGTGGCTTCGACCACAATCTGAATGCGCACACCTCTTTTCGCAAGATCATGCAGAACTCGAATGCTACTGGTATCCCGTATGTGCGACGCAGCGATCTTGATTCGAGCGTCGGAAGAGACCTGGCTCAGATGACTGATAACCGGGTGCGAGCCCAGTCTGGGCCAGAAATACGCTCTCACCCCTTTATCCAAAATTGGCATCTTGTTATGCGAAAACCGATAACTCAACCCAGGCGGGTTGCGCCGAAAATCTCTGATATGTTGCTGCATCGCTGTAACAATACGGTCCCCAGTCAAACCAACAAGTAAATTATCTGCGATATCATGGTCGCCAATATCAGCAATTACATCTGGATGCTTTTCTTGCTGATCACCAGACGGGTTAAACGACCCAACCAGTGCTACGCGCCGTGGATGTGAAAAACAGTATATTTTTTCATGGAATTGAGGTTTCCAGACTTTTCCATTAGGCGCTGGCAAACCGGGCAAGTTGACGAGTTGTAGATCATCTCCCAAACCACCTGCCGCTTTTAGGATCTTTATGACTTCTTCATTCGCTCGTCTTATTCGCGGTCTGCGCTCCAATACAAGCGTAACATTTACCCCCCGGCGCTTGGCGCCTACGAGCGCCCGAGCAAGCTCTCTGTCACGAAAATAGTAGGTCGCCCAATCTATAGACCCACCAGGCGGTGTATTTTCTACGTGGGTGAGGAGCACATCCCTTAGCGCGCCTCGCGAGAATTCCGGTCCACCAAAATAGCAGTCGGGACCAGATGCAATCACACTGGTCCCACCCAATTCAGGCACAATTATTGGTTGCTGCTCCATATGCTGTGTTTGAGTGCTTGGGGCGGATAAATCATTCGTTTGCAAGAAAATTGTTTATCACCAGCCAAGAAGCAACAGTAAAACCCGCAGTTTCCAGATTGGTATCTGTATCAGATCAATTGGTCGAAATACCAAAAGAAAGTGCGCTGCATCATCGATAGGAATGGCGTGATGCAGCCAGTGCAAATCAACATGTCTGTGCTATATCGTTAAATCCATACGACAAAATCACACACTCTGATGTTTGGTTTTCAGAACATTTTTGATAACTATTGTATAGGCTTGAAATAGGCGAAGTTGGAGAAATCCTGCCTGGAGGCGGAATTAGTTTGTTGCCAATAATAAATCATCATGCGGTGATACTTACGGGCGTAGGGTTTCTGCCTTTAATGGGCAAAGTAGTGTTTATTGCATCATGCTTTCTGAGTTCAAAAGGGCTTGGGAAAGGAAACTTGTGCTCCAGGAAATTGGCGATTGCATTTTGCGTTATCCTGGAATTATCCAATTGTCCTGCGTCATTGATTGAAAAGAACTTTTTATCTTTGTTCGATAACGCCTTGTATCCGGATAACCTCAGAGCAGTCAGCGGCGCAGAAAAAGGGAATCTCTTTATCTTGATATAGGTACTGGAGTTCGGTGGTCCTTTAACGGCTCGGTTGGTAGCCAGTGCATAATGTTGGACCAGTGAGGATGCTGTAGACAGATCCGCGGGGTGTCTGAAAGGGTTACCGGAGGTACGTTCTAGTTCGTTTGGAAATAGCTCCCACAGTTCCTCGTAAATCGATTTTCGTAATACGTATGGGGCGTGGTCCAGGCGAAAGTCGATCCTGTCGTATGATAGGGAGTTCAGAAGACGGCTATTATTTCGTGCTGCTGCATTAACTGGAGCGTTGTAACCAAACCACCATGCGAAACGCTGTACTTTACGGTGATCAAAGTAGACCAACATTCTATCCTGATCATCGAAAAAGTCAGATTCGATTAAATCGGAGCTAAGTGCCACGTCATCATTCAAGTAAATAAATTTTTCAGAAAGCCCCTCTATTCGGTGTAAATTGGCTTCGATCGCGTGTGAGTTGAACGTTGGGAGGTGACTTTTTATCGGAAATATATCCCTGTGATCTACAATTTGGATTTTGGGGTGATTAGTATCCAACCAAACGGGAACTTGATCGTCCGTGACGATAAATATTTTCCGCACAAATTGAGTGAACATATCCAGAGATCTGAGTGAATATTTTAATTCATCACGATTATGGAACCGTGAGTTGCTCAATCCGCTTTTTGAGCACACATTAAGATTTGAAGCTGCCAATTTTACTCGCGCGCTTTTTTTCTGAAACCACATTGGGTCAGCACCGTCCACCCAGGTATAAACTACGTCAATCAAAGAAATCCAACTCCCTAATGTATCAATTTGTGTCTGAGTTACTGATAACTATTGGGAGTGTTAGAGTGTGTTACTTACAAAAATCATTCGCATTTTCAGAAAATTGACGCGTTCTAAATCGATTATTATTTTATTCTGATGATTCGAATGATTTGGCGCTGTTTCGCCCTACTAACACTGGTAGGGGAGATTTTTTTGTCATTTTGTAATTGACTTTGAAAAGAACAATTTACTTTGGATTCAAGATCTGTTGCGCGGCTATATGATTAGGTGCATAAATCTCGGCAACGAAGCCTATTACACCACTCCGATACCTAAAACTTTTTCCTCCAATTCACGCCTGATACAGTTTTAGCGGCCTAAATTCACTCTTCTCCAATTTCGTAATAAGCAATCAGTCCAATGTTTTTCGATTGATTTCGCGCTTCTGACCTCTCTAATGATTGAAGGCTACGATTCGCGTGTGTGTGACCACTTACTAAGGGTCCCGGTTCCAAGCCGTTACAGACAGAGATGTTGCCAGTCATGCATACCATATCCAGTGAACTTAGAGCAGCGGACAGTCCAACTAGTGTAAAACCTCGCCTCGCTGAGCCACCAAGTACTACCAGCCGAATTAATGTGGCAGGCTGGAGCACAGTGCCCACGTTGCTCATAACGCTTACAGGAATTCAACTCTTGTGGCTAAACGGGTGGCAGGTCTCTCATTTCAGTTACTGGAGGATTCAAGAAGAATGGTTCTGGATACTAAACCACTTTTTGCAGTACCCCCCTCCGTCGGTCTGGTTAAACCTGACACATCTGGGAGACGCCACCGTGCTGTTTGCTTTGATGTCACCTCTCCTCCTCTGGCGACCCCGTGCATGGGCAGCCATGTTAGGTGCTATCCCTCTCGCAGCCACGTTCTCACTTGTCGGAAAATATCTGTTCGCGATGCCAAGACCGGGGGCCGTACTCGACCACGACAGTTTTGTCTCCATAGGCGGCATTCTCAAAGCACATAACAGCCTGCCCTCGGGTCACTCAATCACAGTGGTGGCTTGTATGGTAGCGGTGTTGGCAACACTGGTTCCAATTCCTTGTCGTGGGCGAGAATGGGCGATAATATCCTTCTGTATGGCATTAACCGCAACCATCTGTCTCTCACGCGTCGCTGTAGGCGCCCACTGGCCGTTAGATATTACCTTCGGCGCCGCTCTCGGTTGGATAGCTGGACTCAGCGGCGTGGCCGTAACCCTTCGCTACCAGGCATGGTGGAGATCAGGCCAACATCCGTATGGCCAGGTGATTCTGGCCATCACGCTTTTGGTTCTGGGGCTTGTGCTTGCGCCTCGATCAGTAGAAACATTTCGAGAAACACCAGTGCTTAGCCTGGCCGCCGCTACCAGTATCGCCACGATGCTCTTGTTATTGTGGGGTAATCGGAAGCATACGGCTAGCATTGTTCGGCAATTCGTGCGTTGAGAAAACCGCTAAAAACAGCCATTTGTTAATATGATTGACCGACTGTACAGATGTTATTGCTGGCTCGGCCAATGGCACCCACAGCTGAGTATTGTCCATTTCACTCTAATCGCCTCGTTAGGCAACGCTCTTCTCTTCCACATGCCGCTCTATACATTCGCTCTGGAAAAACTCTATCCACTCTCCTTTAACGGCAACCTGATCCTCCTTACCCTGTTTCTCGTTGTTTTCATTAGCACCGCGGTGATGCTGCTCCTGCTCTTTATGATCTCGCGGCGTTTGACTATCGCCAGCTCAATACTGTTTTCGGTCGGAAACACGGTTGCTCTTTACTTCATCACTACCTATCAAGTCGTGCTGGACAGAACCATGATGGGCAATGTCCTGAACACCAACATTGAAGAAGCCAGTGCCTTTCTGAGCGCCGGTACGCTTCCTTATGTGCTGTTTTTGTGCCTACCCCTTTGCTTTCTACTTGCACGCACGCAGATTCGAAAGAGTTCCAGAAGTCGTATCTCGGTATTGTCGCTTGGCCTTATCGTATTCGCAATCGGATTGCTTTACCTGAGCTCCAGCACCTGGCTGTGGGTTGACAAGCATGCCAAGAAGCTCGGGGGTATGGTTCTGCCATTTTCATATATCGTGAACACGGTTCGCTACGAAGCCGGCCGAATCGACCACTCCCGGGAGCAGATCCAGCTGCCTGATGCCCATTTTCTCGCCGACCAAAAAACCATCGTAGTTCTGGTGATCGGAGAATCCGCTCGGGCAAACAATTTCTCTCTCTACGGATACGAACGAAACACTAACCCTCTACTTAGTCACACAGGCGCGATTGCTCTGAAAAACACCACCGCCTGCTCAACTTACACCACAGCGTCGCTACGTTGCATACTCTCTCATCTCGACATGAGTTTCGAGTTCGCCAAGCCGTATGAAACTCTGCCTACATATCTTTACAGGCATGGAGTGGATGTGATCTGGAGAACCAATAATTGGGGCGAGCCTCCCATGAAAGTGGCAGAATACCAGCGGGCGCGGGATCTGCGCGCAACTTGTACCGGGCCAGACTGTAGTTACGACCCTGTGCTGCTAACCCGACTCGTAGAAAGGATTCGCACTTCCGAGAAAAACAAAGTTCTAGTGGTTCTCCATCAGCGTGGCAGCCATGGACCGACCTACCACACCGAGTACCCTGATCGATTTGAACGATTTAGCCCCGTTTGCAACTCGGTCGAAGCAAATAATTGCAAGCCCAGCACGCTCACCAACGCATACGACAACACAATTCTCTATACCGATTTCGTACTGAACCGCGTCGTAAATCTTCTAGAAACTCTGGAGGACACTTCCACACTAATGATGTACATCTCCGACCACGGTGAATCTCTTGGCGAATTTGGTCTTTTCCTGCACGGCACGCCTTACTCACTTGCTCCGGATGTGCAAAAACTTGTGCCATTCATCGTGTGGATGTCAGAAAAATTCAAGTGCGAAAAGGGCGTCACCAACGAACAACTGTTAGGTCAAACAAAACACTCGCAGCTGAATGTCTTTCACAGCATGATGGGCGCTTTCGATATGAGAAGCCCTGTTTACAACGCGAGCGAAGACATCTTCAGCTGTACCCTCGGGGAAGCATCGCAACTCAAAAACAGTTGTAGCGTAGTCCGATGAAACCAGAATACTGCATAGTCAACGACCTTACGTTTCAATTTCAGATATGTAAGTGCAATATTGTTCCCAATCTGCTCCATCAAGTTTTAGCTGTTGTTTTCTTCTCTGTAGCCTCACTTTGTTAACCCTTGTGCCTTTCCTTACGAATCGCAGCACAATACTCAGGCGCACGCCTTCGCCGACCCATTTGGTAGTTTTGTGAGGCCAATATTCATTGAAGAGAATGGCTTCGCCCAGCTGGGCGTAACAGGTACATCTATCATCTGCGTCCCCGCTATCCGAATCGTTCGCAAGTTTATATAGAGCACCCAGCTCACTTCCAGCGCTCATAATGTCTGCGGGTGTCGCACGTGCCTTATTGTCCAGCTGTTTCCAGCGCGCACGACACAGCTGTTTGGCCTGGTTTTCAATGCGCTCGCCATACCAGAATCTAAACCCGCCCCCTGTTTCATCTGAAGTAGATTGCAGTGGAATCCATACCGAAAACACATCCACATTATCTTCATATATGTAGGGGCTGTAGTAGCCGTTATGCCAGCTACTGTATTCCCCATACTTCGCTTTATGAGTTAGAGCTGTGACGAGCGACAACTGGCTATTCAATTTAATTTCTGCTGCCTTTCTTGCAGCCAATACCAGAGCATTGAAGTGAGCGTCGTCATAATGCCGGTGCATGCTTGTGGCGTCGGCAAGACCGATTCCAAATTTTCTTAAAACGAAGCGTACCAAATGATAAAGAGGACCAATTACAACCTTTAGAAAGGGCGAGACGTAGGACTCACTGCTTAACATATCGTGACCAATACAGAGTGACCTCAAACCGGAAGTTAGCGCTGCGTCGACACTTTCAAGCTTAATGATTTCGGGTTTAGTCAATCGCAAGGGGGTTAATCTTCCAGTTTTGCACTTATGTTCGAAATGAAGAAACACTGAAAGTTGACCTCTATTGTTTACTGCCCCATATCCCGCATTAGAGAGCACGAGACCGGAAAATCATTCGAATTCCGTCGAGGAACTTGGAAATCTTGGGAGTCGTCGCTGGACATGATCCCGCACGACGTCTGGCTAATCGCGTTGTTTCAGGATGTCATGAGCGGTCGTACAAAGGTTCATCCTGTGGGCCCATCTTCTCCAGCAGTGCCGCAGCAGCATCTCTGACATCCAGCTGGTGGTAAGAAAAATTATTCCAGTTGTCGCTGGGTATTGGCAAGTGACTATGCCTCCTAACCAGGCAATCTAAACAAACACATTTGTATACTTATTTGTATGTAGAAATTCTTGCGCAAGCCAAATAGCCCTACATATCAATATATTATATGAATAATTTGAAGACTCCCTCTCCGCCAAAAAACAAAGGTACATACCGGTCACATCCTTTACACTTTTGCCATAAACGTATTCACACCTGGCCAAACTATATTCGGCTTAACTGAAGAAGCCCAGTTCAATTTTGAATGCAAATCAAAATTAAAAGTTCCAATACCAAATTTGATTTTGTTATCGCATTACGATAATAAAGGTACATGATCGATTCATTCGGAAACCGTCTGGCGGAAGATCTCTTTAACGACAAAGTCAGTCGTAATACTCGAAGGTTTCCAAATGAACTGAGGAGAGTTGCGCGGAGGAAATTACTATATCTCCATGATGCTGCAGTACTCAAAGATCCAAGAGTACCACCCGGCAATCGCCTGGAAGCTTTGAAAGGTGATCTGCATGGACTGCACTCAATTCGAATTAATGACCAGTGGCGAGTGGTGTTTGCCTGGAATAGTGGCTCACCAAAAGAAGTCCAGATCATCGATTATCATAGTTAGGAGGCTAATATGACCAAACAAGCGAGGAATAACCGCTGCTTCAGCTCTAGATCTGGCGGATGCATTAGGAACTTCCCCCAAGCTATGGATGAATTTGCAAGCCACATACGATCTTGATCGTGCCTTGGCAGCGCGTAGCGCAGCTTGATTCGTCTGGAGAAAGTTTATCTCCTGCCTGTAACCACCGCCAAAACCAAATGGCCCATAGGGCTCTTTTTTCAGGCGGTTAGCGATTTGGTTTTTTAGTTCGAAATAAATCGGTAAGTGCTAATTGTGAAATACCAATTCGCAGATTTGCGCGTCTTCCGGATTTCGCGAAACAATTCAGGGTATTTTTCTACCATCTTAAGCAAGAATTCAATCCACCTTAGTACGGGGCAATTTCTCAAAAAGTACTTTAATACTTACTTTTCTCATTCCTCCAAAATCATCTAATTTGTTCGACAGCCCAATCACCTTGGGTTTTCAGGTAACCTTCCTGGTAAAACCCCTCAACCGGAAATGAGGTGCTCTGATACATGTAATGATCAGCTTCGGGGAATATCTTGATAGTGATCTCATTTTTGTAGGTTTGCCTAAACGTGTTTAGAAAAGTAACGCACTCTTTGGTTGGTACGTTTTGATCCAGTCCTCCGTAAAGATAAAGCAGGGGTATATTGATTCTATTTAAATGGGGTTGTGGGTCATAACTATATCTGGACGCCTTCGCCTTATAAATTTCGGGGTTGTAGGCAGCTAATTTGTATCCATCAAAATAGTCTTTGAATCGCTGATTGCCAGACGACATTTCTGCGATAACTTTTCCGATTGCGATACGTTCAGATTGCATAGAGTCGTTATCTTTATTGGCATCAATAAAAAATTGCCAAATGCGGCGAGTTAACGGAATCAACTTATTTTCGATTTCGTCTCTGGTAAATCCCGAGTTACCCAATTCAACTTTTACTTCGTGTGCAACAGTATCCATCCAGGGTATGGGCGGGCTGACTCTATTGATAATGAACTTAATATTACCGTCAATAAAAGCTATTTCAGGAGCCAGCCAGCCTGATTCACTCACTGCTCTTAGTCCAATATTATTGGTGTCCACTTTAGGATGATTTCTGAATGTCGCAATCGCTGCGAGTGCGTCAGCAATTAGATCCTGAAATGTAACATGACTATAATTAACAGCGTTTTTTCCGGAGCCACGCTTGGTGTATACAAACACGGCAAAACCACGCGACAGAAAGTAGTTCGCATGAATGCGCATGGCTACCTTGCCGTACTCCTGGTGAGAACCACCGGACCCGGCCAACAGCACTATTCCCGGGTGAGGCCCAGCACCGTCAGGAGTAAGAATGGCACTTTCAATTTCAATGCCATTACTCTGAAATGTTATAAGTTCAACAGTGCCTTTAAGTGAGAGATTGTACATTGTATAGCTGGCAGCGAGCGCCATTAAACCTATAGGCATTAGGAACCACTTTGATGTGAATATTTTTTTCATGTGTACTCTTTCGCTTACATCATTTTGTCTTCTAGGATAGGGAAAATAAAAGTGCTGTTTTTTCAGACGTCGCGATCCATGCCGCAGTTTCCTATCTTATTGGAGTTAAAGCTAACTCTTCTGGACCGGAGCTCGCTTGCTTGCAGCATATCAAGATGAACCTATCTCTCGTTCGCTGGCGCATCGAATGCAGAACAAGGCGGTCGGCTCAATCTCCAGCCGTTTTGGAAGGATATCCTCATCGCAGCTCTGACAGCGGCCGTACTCACCGGCGTCAATGCGTTCGAGTGCAGCCTGAATGCCGCGAATCATCAAATCACGGCGGCTAGCTGTATCCTGAGCCACTGCCTGTGCCTGCATAGCGTCCATGCGTGATAGGCGGCCGACTTTAGACTGGTCGAGTTCGACCACTGCCGCCGCCTCGTCGCCCATGGCGCTGAGGCGCTTCAGTTCGTCGTGCATCTTAAGGAGCCTATCTCTCATCTTTCGGATTCTACCTCCTGCACCGGCAACCATACAAATTCAGGACACCCGCTTATACGAGCGGCCGGTAGCGGTCGTCACAATATTGCACATTGGCGATTACCTTTGTAACCCGCCTAATATCTGGTTTAGCATTTGCCAAACACTTATGCTGTAAACGAATACGAAAACGAAGCACCGGAGACCAACATTGAAACTCATCAGCGACGATATCCTGATTGACACGGGACAAGAGCTCCCAATCCATGAGGCAACCTATCCGACATTTGAAGGGTTTAAGTTTGGGGACCCTGCCGCGTGGACAAAAGGCCAACCCTTCGACCTGTTCAGGAAAATGCGTGAGGAAGCGCCGGTGATGTGGTCACCCGGGGAGAAAGGCGTCTCGGGCATCTGGTCCGTCACCCGATACGATGACATCAAAAAAGTCGAGCTTGCCCACAGTGTTTTTTCGTCTCAGCGTGGCAGCATCAACATGGCGGTGCCTGAACGAAAACAGTGGCGTCCGAAAAAGCTTATGCCCGCAGCCCTCAACTCTTTGATCAATCTGGACGAACCGGCGCATCGGGAAATGCGCATGCAACAGAACAATTTCTTTTTCCCCGCGTATGTTGCGACGATTCGCGACAGAGTGGGCTTAAAAATCGATGAGCTCCTCGACGAAATGGAGAGAAAGGGACCGGTTGTTGATTTTGTTAAAATGTTTTCAGAAGAACTCCCCCTATTCACACTGTCAGAAATGCTCGGCATCGATGAAGAAGATCGACCCAAAGTCAAAGTCTGGATGCACCACCTGGAGTTAGCGGCGCAATTTATTTCCAATCCCTGGCAAACGTTTCTCTCCGAGCCACTGTTCCCGGTTCGCTTTAATCCTGTGGTGAATGACATGTTTGCCTATGGTGAACGTATCATGGCAGACCGGCGAGCTAACCCTCGCGAGGATCTGCTAACCGTCATCGCCCAATCCAAACTGGGAGGAGAGCTACTGCCACAGGAGTTTCTCGATGGCTCCTGGCTGCTAATAATCTTTGCAGGCAACGACACGTCACGAAATTCACTATCCGGTACCATTCGATTGATGACCCAATTCCCGGACCAGCGCGCCATGGTATTGGAAGACCCTTCGCTCATTCCGAAAATGTCGGAAGAAGCACTGCGAATGGTGTCTCCCGTTATGCATATGCGGCGCACAGCACTCGAAGAGACAGAATTGAATGGCCAAAAAATCGCGAGGGATGAAAAACTGGTTCTGTGGTACGGGGCCGCCAATCGTGACCCTGATGTCTTTCCCAATCCAGATACCTTCAATATGCACCGGGACAATGTCGAAAAGCACCTTGCCTTTGGTCATGGCGTGCATAAATGTCTAGGGTCTCGAATCGCAAAGATGCAGCTGCGGCTTGCTTTTGAGCGAATTTTTGATCGCTTCCCTAATATCCACTGGACAGGCAAACAAACCATCGCCCCAAATCCGCTGGTTCACGCAATCTCGAGTTTACAGGTTAATCTGTACGGCCCCAATGGCAAGAAAAAGGGGCAAGTAATGGGGTCGGAGTAAAGTGCCAGAGTAAACCTGGCAATGCCCGCTATTGCGCGGCGGCCCATTGTGCCGCCGAGGCTCCGGCGATCTTACCGAAAACCGCGCCGCTCATTAGTCCGGTACCGCCGGGATAATTATGATAAAAAATGCCACCCACAGCTTCTCCGGCAGCAAACAATCCTGGAATCACAGTCAAATCGGTACTTTGAACAGCCGCTCGTGTGTCAATACGAAGGCCGCCAAAGGTAAAAGTAATGCCACAGGTAACGGCATATGCTTCAAAGGGCCCCTCATCAATAGTATTAGCCCAGTTGGACTTTGGCACTTTCAGACCAAGCGTATTACGACCATCTTTCACGTTGGGATTAAAAGCAATATTGGACTGAACTGCCGCATTGTAAGTTGCCACATTCGCCAAAAAACCTTCTGCATCGACCCCTTCCAGCTTGCTGGCAAGTTCTTCAAGACTGTCTGCCTTCACCTTTGTTACCTGCTGGATGCGATATTCATCACGCAGTAGATGCGTTACTTTTGCATCAAACACCTGCCAGGCAAAATTACCGGGCTGATTAAGAATAATGCGGCCGTATTTGGCATAGGTATAATTTCTGAAGTCAGCGCCTTCATCGACAAATCGCTCGCCATCAGCATTCACCATAATGCCGAAGGGGTAAGAGTGCTTTTGAAAACCATCGCCGACGGTGAGATCACCATATTCTGGCGCATTGCGATCCCAACCTACAGCGTGACACCCCGACCAGTTACCCGCTGAACTGGCGCCAATTTCCAGCGCCATATCAATCCCGCCGCCGGTGTTAAAAGCGGTTCCTCTGACCTTGGCCAAATCCCAGGATGGGCCGAGGTAGCGTGTTCTTTTTTCTGCACTGGATTGAAAGCCGCCGGACGCGATGACAACTGTCTTGGTTTTTATATTCAGCAATTCCCCGTCTCTGTTAACCATAATGCCGGTGATTTTGTTATCGTTGACAACAAGCTTCAAAGCCCGCGATTGGTACCAGATATCTATCGCTTTTTTTTGCGCAATTTCGGTGAAGGTGTCCACCAGTCCCGGACCGCCGCCAACAGCTTCTACTGTCAAACCACCCCAGAATTGAAACCTGCCGTCAATTTTGAATGCTTGCCGGCCGTAGATGGGTACGAACCGTAACCCTTTTTCGCGTATCCATTTAATGGTTGCGAAACTTTTTTTGACCAGTATTTCGCATAAGTCCGGGTCTGTTCGATACTGTGTTACCCGGAACATGTCGTCAAAAAATTGCTCCTCGGTATAGGTACCAAAATCAGTCATCGCGATTTCTTTATCAGAGAGGTCTGGCATAAGCTCCAGCAAATCTTCAACACCGTTATAGGCAAAGCGAATAACGCCAGCGGTAAACCTGGAATTACCACCATTGAGGTGTTCTGGCGCGCACTCCAGCATTAAAACGTGGGCACCGCCCTCCTCTGCGCTTAAGGCAGCACAAAACGCTGCATTGCCCGCGCCGACCACAACAACATCAAATTCTGAATCACTCATGATCAGTTTTGCTTCGCACTATTTCTTTGTGAAGGCAGCAATGCGTTCTTCCATATCGGGCCCGCGACCTTCGCTCATAAAGACTTCCCACTGTAGTCCACTATCCATTGAGTTTCCGTCTGTGGCTTCGAGCAAGCGCTTGTTCGCCGCATGAGAGAAGGACGAGTTAGCGCAGATCTGTTCGCAAAATGCTTCTACCTCAGGCATAAAATTATCGTTAGAAAAAACCAGTTCCGCTAAGCCCATCTCGCGCGCTTCTGCAGCCGAGTAGGTCGCGGCAGTAAACATCATGCGTTTTGCGGTGGCAACTCCCACCCGTCTCGGCAATCGTTGGCTCAAGCCCCAGACTGGAGTGAGGGCCCATTTGGCATGCGTGTCTGCGAACCTGGCGCTCTCGGCAGCAAGAATAAAATCCGCTGCCAACGCAACTTCCAGAGCACCGGTGTAACAATGCCCATGTACCGCAGCAATGACGGGCTTCGGTAAGCGCTCCATCATCCGCAGGGTTTCTGAATGCCATCCCCGGGATGGCACACGTTCGCCTGACGCGATGTCAGCCAGATCGTGTCCCGCAGAAAAGCACTTGCCAGCACCCGAAATGACCACGCATTGAACATCGCTATCTTTACTTATCTGCTCAATATGGGCGCGCAACTCTTCGAACATGCCAACCGTTAACGCATTTAATTTTTCGGGTCGATTGAGAGTGAGAAATGCGGTGCCGTTTTTGTTCTCCCGCAATACCAGAGCTTCGTCCATGTGTGTTCTCCTAGATAGAGTGTTTAGAAAAAGTGCGATCAACCAGTGTTGCGTAGCCCACTGGAGATTCCAGCCATTGTTACGCGCAGCGCCTGAGCGATAGCAGAGTCTGGTTGTTTATCCGCCCGATAGCGTGCAAGTAGCTCCGCCTGCAGCACATGCAAGGGGTCGAGATAGGTATTGCGAACGGTCAAGGATTGGGCCAATGCCGGTTCGTTTGTGAGCAACGCATCTTCGCCACGCAGTTTTAGCACCGTCGACTGCAGTGTCGCAAGTCGATCGCACAGTGCATCAATTGAGTCTTCAGGCAGATCGCCCAGTAACTTTGTAGCGTAGAGCCTGGTGAGGCTGGGTTCGCACTTTGCGAGTACCATCTCCAGCATATCAATCTGCATCCGGAAGAACGGCCAGTCGAGCATGGCGCGCAGTTCCTTCAGTTCTTCCTGGCTCGTGCCCAGAGCGCGCTCAGTGCCTAGCCAGGCGGGCAGCATCAGGCGAATCTGAGTCCAGGCGAATACCCAGGGAATAGCTCGTAAGCTGGCCACGTCGTCGTTAGCAGCCCGGCGAGCCGGACGACTACCGAGAGCAAGAATTCCGAGTTCGCGTTCCGGTGTGAGTGCGCGGAACAAACCGACAAAACCCGGGTCGTCACGCACCGTTGCGCGATAGGCCGACAGTGATCTGGCCGCCATGCGTTGCATCGCCTCGCGCCACTCTGCACTCGGCAGGTCTGGGGGGTTCAGCGACGATTCCAGTGTTGCGCTGATGTAGCCCGTAAGACTGTCGCGGGCAAGTTCGGGCGTGCCAAGCTTCCAGCGAATCATTTCGCCCTGCTCTGTAACGCGTAGTCTGCCATTCACAGAATTGGGCGGTTGGGAGCGGATGGCAGTCTGAGCCGGACCGCCCCCACGACCTATGGCACCGCCGCGACCGTGGAAGAGCGTGAATTTCACTTTGTGTTCGTTGGCAACTGCGACAAGCTGCTCCTGAGCCTCGTACTGTGCCCAGGCGGCAGCGAACTGGCCGGCGTCCTTTGCTGAGTCGGAGTACCCGATCATCACCTGCTGTTCCCGATTGCAGTAGTCGGCGTACCAGGCGTTACTGAGCAGAGCGTTCAGTGTGTCTGGCGCTCGTTTCAGGTCATCGAGTGTTTCGAACAGCGGCACGATAGGCAGGTTTGGTTCAAGTCCGGCGTCTCGTAACAGCAGAATTACCGCCAGCACATCGCTTGGGTGCCCGGCCATAGAGATCACGTATTGCGCAATCCCGGCTGCTTCAAGGCGAGCGATCAACGCGCACGTGTCGAGCACTTCACGCACTTCAGAACTGGCTAGCCATGCGGCAGGAAACAGCGGGCGCTTGCTGTCGAGTTCGCGCAGCAGAAACTCGCAGCGCTGTGCTTCACTCCAGTCGTTGTAACCACTGTTGTCTTCAGCAAGGTTCAAATATCGGGTGAGCTCGTCGAACGCATCAGTGTGGCGATCTGCACTCTGGCGAATGTCGAGGCGAGTGAGTGTCGGGCCGAAGGCGGCAGCCCGCCGGATGCTGTCCTGCAATGGACCGGCGGCAATGGTTGCCATGCCACATTCAACCAGCGAGTCATGCAACTCCCGCAGCGGCAACAGCAATTCGTCTGTGCGCCAGAATACGCTGGACTGGCTGACGCGATTACTTGCCCGCACGCCGCCATCGGGTTTGGCTGCGCGTGCTTCAGCCCAATCGCGAGTCAGCAACATTTTGTCGCGTAAGGTTTTCACGATGGCTCGATAGGGCTCACTCACATCACCCCGATCACGTAGCCGGCTGCGTAGCTTCTCGTTGCAGCGAGTCATTGACAGTGAACCTTGCAGGTTCTCAAGGTCGCGCAGAAACAGGTCTGCCGCCATCCAGCGCCCAAGCATCAGCACTTCTTCGGTAATCAGGGCCGTTACATTGGGATTGCCATCGCGGTCTCCGCCCATCCAGGTAGCAATGCGCAATGGTGCGCCGTCCAGTGGTATCGGCGGCAGGTCGCAGCTGGCCAGCGCGGCGTCCAGGTCACGTAGTGCCTTGGGCAGTGCGTGCCACAGCGAACTTTCGATAACGGCAAAGCCCCATTTGGCTTCGTCCTGCGGGCTGGGGCGGGTTTTACGAATTTCGTCGCTGTGCCAGACCTCCGTAATCAGCCGCTGCAGTTCTGTGTTGTTCTGTTCTGCTCCCTTGCCAAGGGCTGTTTCAATTGCATCGTACTTCTGAATCATGGTGCGGCGAAGTACTTCGGTGGGATGTGCGGTGAGCACCAGCTCAATGGCGAGTTCTGATACGGCAGATGCCACTGACTCATTCGCAGGCAGCGCCAGCCCCACTTCAGGTTGGCGTGCAACATGCGCCTGCTCGGCGATGTTGGCGAGGTTGAGAAACTGATTAAAGGCACGGGCGATGGTAACTAGCGTTTGATCGTTTTGCGTCGCCAGCCAGCAGCTTAACTCCGACCAGTCGGTAAGTTCAGCAGACCTGGCATCCTTCGCCAGAGCCCGCACCGTCTCAATATTGGCCAGTGCATCCGGGCCCTGATCTTCAGCAATGACAGACCCAAGTAAGTTGCCCAGCGCGCGAACGTCGTCACGTAGTTGTGTATCGATGTGATCGAGATCCGGGTTAGCCATAGAAACACTGTTTTGGGTTAGGTGCGTCTCAGGTTACAGCAAATTGGCGGCTGTCTCTAAATTCCTCCACCCTGATCAACCACTTTCCACATAATGGAACTTGGTGTCTGCTGGTTTGTCCTACCTCATTAATTAACGCGAAGCCACCCTGACAGGGCGGCCTCGAGCTGATTTCGTCAGTAAGGAGCGTCAAAAATATGCAGCAAGTACCACAAGACCAAAACGCGCCACGCATCGTTGTTCTTGGTGGCGGCTTCGCCGGTGCCTTCACTGCCAGGTTTCTTCGCAGTTCATTGCCAAAGACCACCGATATTGAATTGATCAGTGAGCGTAACTACTTTGTTTTCCAACCCCTGCTACCAGAGGTTGCTGCTGGCACAATCAACACCGTGGACGCCGTGACCCCGTTGAGGCTTATGTTGAAGGGAATAAAGGTCCGTATGGGTGAGGTGCGTGATGTTGACTTCGCGGCAAAAACGGTCGAGGTCGTGCAGGGTAGTAAACGTGTTCCCCAATTGGTGACCTACGACCACCTTGTGTTGGCGCTTGGCCAACGAACCGTGCTGGATCGATTCCCCGGCTTTGAGCAACACAGTTTATGCATGCGTGATCTTGCCGATGCGCACGCGCTGCGAAATCACATGCTTAAATGCCTGGAACATGCCGATGTTACCCGCAATATTGCTCTCAAACAGCGACTACTGACTTTTGTTGTGGCTGGCGGTGGCTTTTCTGGTGTGGAGATCGCCGGTGAACTACAGGAAATGCTGGACCGCACGCTCAAGCTGTATCCGAATGTGCAAAAGGATGAAATCAAAATTATTCTCATCCAGCGCGGCAATCAAATTCTCCCCGAATTGCCTGAAAAACTTGGTAAGTATGCTGCCAAAAAGCTGATGGCGCGGGGTATTGATATTCAACTCAATACCAGTCTCGCTCGTGCGACGGCGACCGCAGTTTTCACTAACGATGGGCGTCGTATCGACACCCAATCTCTAATTACCACGATTGGAAACGGCCCCTTGCGACTTATTGAAGCTTTGGATTTACCCCTTGAGCGCGGCAAAATTCAAACCAACTCCTACCTTCAGGTGAAGGGTTTTGAGGAAGTCTGGGCACTGGGAGATGCAGCTCTGGTACCCCTGGGTACAGGGGAGACCCAGACTTTTGCGCCACCCACCGCTCAATTTGCACTTCGGGAAGCCAAGACGCTCGCACGCAATATTTCCGCAGCATATTCGAATGCACCGCTACGCGAATTTGACTACAAACCAAAAGGCACAATGGCTTCAATCGGCCACTATCGTGCGGTTGCAGAAGTCTTCGGGGTTCGAATATCAGGTTTGTTCGCATGGATTCTTTGGCGAGGATTTTACATCGCGTTAGTACCCGGATTCTCAACACGATTGCGTATCGCCCTGAATTGGTTGTTCGACTACTTTTTACCGCGCAATATCGTGCAAATCGAGACGCAGGGAAATCCTTCTACCCGGGTGATTCATATTGCCAATGGTGATGTACTGTTCGAACCGGGTCAGGTAATTGACGGATTTTACGCAATTGTATCAGGCACTTTGGAATCCCGGGTGCCTGCCGTGGGCGCAGCCGAGGATTTTGTTCGCATCCTGGGGGCTGGCGACCACTGGGGTGAGAGAAGCATAGCGGGCGGCAATAAAACCAAAGGCTGGCTCAAGGCTGTCGATGACTGCGAGATAATTGTCATTCAGCGAGAAGATTTCGCAAAACTTCGAGACGGCCTACCCGTGCTGGATGAATATCTGAACCGTATTCCCGGTAAAATATACCCTCAATCTTTACGAGCCACACCAAGTTCAAGCGATAACGGCGGGCCTGCCGCCGGGTAAAACCCCGCGGCCAGGGATGGCACTAGAGCACAAATTGGCAGCTCGACCAGGTTAGACGACGTCCTCGCCTCCAAACAGTCTGCTGGTTTCCTATCTTGAATTCGTTATCAAGTTCCGATAACATGATCACATGATTGAATCATTCGGAAATCGCCTTGCGGAAGATCTCTTTAACGACAAAGTCAGCCAAAGTACTAGAAGATTTCCAAATGAACTGAGAAGGATTGCCCGGAGAAAATTGCTATATCTCCATGACGCTGCAGTACTCAAAGATTTAAGAGTACCGCCCGGCAATCGCCTGAAGGCTTTGAAAGGTGATTGGCGTGGACTGCACTCAGTTCGAATTAATGACCAGTGGCGAGTGGTGTTTGCATGGAATAGTGGCTCACCAAAAGAAGTTCAGATCATCGATTACCATAGTTAGGAGGCTAATATGACCAAACAACCCAAGAATCCCTTTCACCCTGGCGAGATGCTTCTTGAAGAGTTTCTTATACCCATGGGTATGAGCCAAGCTGAGTTTGCTCGCCAACTCAACTGGACCAAAGCTCGATTAAATGAGCTAATTCGTGGCAAGCGAGGAATAACCGCTGCCTCTGCGCTAGATCTGGCGGATGCACTGGAAACTTCCCCCAAGCTATGGATGAATTTGCAAGCCACATACGATCTCGATCGTGCCCTCGCTGCGCGTAATGCAGCTTGATTCAGTCTGGAAAGCGTTTAATTTTTGACCGAAACGACCGCCAAATTTCAAAGAAGGGTATCTCCCATGTCTGAACCCATTACTTACAAGCTTTCCGACAATATTGCCACCATCACCATGGACGATGGCAAGGTCAATGCGATGTCAGTCCCAATGACGATGGCTATTCGCAAAGCGCTCGACCAGGCCGAAAAAGATGGGGCGGTAGTAGTTCTGACAGGCCGGGAAAAGGTGTTCTCAGCAGGCTTCGATATGAACGTTTTTACTCAAGGTCGCGAGGCCGTGCTTGAGATGCTGAGGTCGGGAGCAGAGTTGGCAGAACGCATCATGTCGTTCCCGTTGCCCGTTGTTGGGGCCTGTACCGGCCACGCAATAGCAATGGGCGCATTCCTGCTGATGCCGTGCGACATACGTCTTGGTGCAGCTGGCCCTTACAAGATCGGCATGAACGAGGTAGCCATAGGTATGACGCTGCCCTACTTCGCCATTGCAATAGCGCAACATCGCCTCAGCCCGGCACATTTTAACCTGGCAGCGACGACGGGTCGCTTGTATGCTCCGGATGAAGCCCTGCAAGCCGGTTTTCTGGACCGCGCTGTTCCCGTCGGAGAATTGACAAGTACTACACGTGAAACAGCACTCGGGTTGGTCAAGCTGGATATGAAGGCGCACCATGCAACAAAATTACGGGTACGCGCAAAAGCACTCAATGACTTGCGCGAAGCTATCGACACAGAACTCACTCTGGATTCGTTTTTGGTTTAAACGTCATATACCGATATATTTACCTGCGTGCGCAAATTGTTTAATTCGTCCATCAGCTGCAAAGCAAGTGCTATCCCTGCCATATTAATCTGCAAATCCTGATGCAAGCGCATGGCCCTGCGTGCTCTATCAAGGCTTGCAGCCGGAAAGCGCCAGTCATCGGGGGTGCTTCCCTGAGGTTCCAGAATACCGTATTCAACCATCTCGATTATCCATTCGCTTTGATGGGTACACACACGACAAAACTCATTCAAAGAAAGAAACATGTGTTCATCAAGCAGCACGCCGTTAACTATTTCCTGTCTCACCATTACTTACACTCCCATTGCGCTGCGCGGGTTGAGGGGTAATTCTTTTTCCATTTTCTCATACAGGCTTTTTTGCGCATCCGTTCTGGCTTCGGGAGTCACAATCTGCAATACGACATAAACATCTCCAGCCGGATTGGAAGGGATGCCTTTTCCCTTTAATCGTAATTTTTGTCCGGATTTTGAGTTTGGGGGAATCTTCAGGTCCACGACACCAGCCGGTGTTGGCGTTTTAACTTTTCGACCCAATGCCACTTCCCAGGGAGTAACAGGCAGATCCAGATACAGATCACTACCATCTACCCTATAAAATGCGTGCGGTGCAAATTCCACCTTGAGGTATAAATCTCCAGCAGATCCCTGGCCCATACCCGGAGATCCCTGCCCTGCAAGCCGTATTCTTTGTCCCTGCTTAACGCCTTTGGGAAAATTGACCCGTAAGGATCTCTGCTTGCTAATCAAATTGCCAGAGGCATCCAGCTCCGGTGCCTGCAGCGTGATTGTTCGTGTGGTATTTTGATACGCTTCCTCAATATCTATCACCACCTTGGCATGATGATCCTCGCCATGCGCGTGATAGCCACCTTGTTCGCGACCCCGATTGGAGTATTGCCTGCCGAATAAAGATTCAAAAAAATCACTAAACGCGGCTGCATCCCCTGCCCCTTGTCCACCACTAAATTCAAAGCCTGCATCCCAGTTTGGCGGTGGCTCGAATTGTTGTCCGGCCTGCCAGTTTGCACCCAACTGATCGTAAGCGACTCGCTTTTCAGGATCCTTGAGCACCTCATAAGCCTCCCCTACTTCCTTAAATCGCGCTTCCGCATCCGGCTCCTTACTAACATCCGGATGATACTTTCGGGCCAGCCGTTGGTAGGCGCGCTTTATTTCTTTTTGCGTCGCACCTTTCTCAATGCCCAGAGTTTCGTAATAATCCTTGTAATCCATTGTTCCTCAGTAACCTAGCTGGTCCAACTGCCTAACTATTTTTAAGTGTGGCGACATCGTCGCGAATATTTTGTAGTTGATTCTTGTATGCTTCTACATCACCATAATCTACATATTTTTCGACCAGACGATGGGGGTCGGGCGTACGTCGGGCATGCTTGATCGGGCACCAGTATTGCTCTGTTCTGGCAGTAATTTCCCGTGCGTATTCGATGAGCCCGTTGCCATAATCACAGTACACGCAATGAAACTTTTCAATAAAGTTCAGGTATGCAAGTTTCTGTCGATCAATAACAAAGTAGTCGGAGCGACGTACCCGTTCAATGCCATAAATGCGAAAGCACACATGCTGATAAAAACTTATGAAAGCATCCAGCAAAACGAAAGGTATGATCAAACTGTAAATAATGGGTGCCGACAACAAATGTGAAAGTCGCGCATTGAGAATATAGTTCCACGAGCGCTGTTTGTGTTTGCGTTGAAAAGCGATGACGCCTTGCTCAAAACGTACCCTGCCCCTTTCCAGCGTATATTGAAAAAGCTCGCGTTTTTCGCTTAATACGTTTTCTATTTCCGTTTCCAGCTCGTTCTGCAGATCGTGCAGACGCTCCAGAATGTCGTCTATATTTGGTGCGTTCATACAAGTTCCCAGTCAACATTTCGGATTATCCACATTTGGAATCACCACAGGACAAACAGGTAAGGCAGCCATCAAGGTACACAGCAGCCTTCGTCAAACATTTTTTACAAATTTGAGCGGACTGGGGAAAAACATCATCCCCTGTCTCGTTTTCAAGCTGCACAGCTGCGCGTTTTTCTTCCAGGTATTTTGCTGTATGTACATCAGGAGTTTCTTCTTTCAAAATGCCAATAAACTTCAGGTGTTTTTCAAGAACATCACCAATCTCGGCAACAAGAGATGGCATAAACCTGCCACCCTTTTTTAAATATCCCCCCCGTGGATCGAACACACTATGTAGTTCTTCCAGCAGAAAAGTTACATCACCACCCTTTCGAAATACTGCGGAGATAATGCGTGTTAGCGCAACGATCCACTGAAAATGCTCCATACTTTTAGAATTAATGAATATTTCAAAGGGTCTGCGCAGTTCATGTTCTGTATCCGGATTCAGAATAATGTCATTAATGGTTACATACAACGCATGCTCAGACAGAGGGGTCTTAATCTTGTATGTTGCCCCCTGAAGTGTGGGTGGGCGCTCAAGTTTTTCGTGCATCTGCACAACCTTGTGTTCCCCCTGATCGGGTGCAGATTGATCTGATAAAGTAGAAATCTGGTAAGCCACTATTTTTGCGTCAATTTTTTTAGTCATTGCAGAAGCTCCGGAAGATTACAGCTTTCCATAATATCCTTCCTTGAGCGCGTCGTAGAGATTTGCAGCAGTGTGTATTTCTCCTTCGTACTCCACTTCCTCATTACCTCTGGCTTCAATCACCTGCCCGTCTTCAAGCGTGAAGCGATACAAGGTTGCCAGTAGATCGCCCTCCCGCACCAATACGCCCTGGAACTGTTCGGGGTTAAACCTGAAGGTAGTGCAGCCTTTCAGTTTTTTATCACATGCATAAAGATATATATCCTTGAATGCTTCAAACGGAAACTCTGTGGGGACGTTGGCTGTTTTCGAGATGGACGAATCAATCCATTGTTGCGCCGCCGCCTGAATATCCACATGTTGTTTGGGGGTGATTTGTTCTGCTGTCACAAAATAGTCAGGCAATTGATTCGTTACGGTTTGCGCAAGCGGATCAGCTTCTGCGTTAATCAGGGCGCGATAGATCAGTAATTCGTAGGAATAGACATCGACCTTTTCTTTGGCCTTACGTCCCTGCCTTATTACATTGCGAGCATAGTGGTGTGCAAAACTTGGCTCTATGCCATTACTGGCATTATTACCCAGTGAAAGAGCAATCGTGCCCGTGGGTGCGATAGAGCTGTGATGCGTAAAGCGTGCGCCAGTTTCTACCAAGCCTGCTACGAGGTCGGGTTTCAGCTTCGCCAATTGCCGCATATATCTGCTGTACTTCGCATGCAGTACACGACCCTCCACCTTATCACCGGTCTTGAAGCCGTCGTTTTCCATTTCAGGCCGCTGGTACAACATCTTCGGCGTTACCTCAAATTGTTCTCGCATGATCGGAGCACAGCCCTTCTCCCTGGCGAGCTTTAAGGCTTCTTCCCATCCGGCAACTGCCAGTTCCTGCGTTACTCTGCTGGTGAAGGCCAAAGATGCTTTTTCACCGTAACGCAGCGTTAACATGGCCAGGGCTGACCCAAGCCCCAAAATGCCCATTCCATGACGTCTTTTGCGTTCAATTTCCTTCGCCTGCTTTTCAAGCGCAAGGCCATGAATCTCAACCACGTTGTCCAGCATTCTGGTGAATATACGAACCACCTTACGAAACTGTTCCCAGTTAAAACATGCATTGCTGGTGAACGGGTCAACCACAAACCGGGTAAGGTTTACAGATCCCAGTAAACAGGCTCCATAGGGAGGCAATGGCTGTTCTCCACAGGGATTGGTCACCCGAATGTTTTCACAAAACCAGTTATTGTTCATCTCATTAACGTGGTCTATCAGGATGAACCCCGGCTCAGCATAATCATAAGTAGACGCCATAATGGCATCCCACAAGCGGCGGGCTGGAATGGTACTATATATTCGACACGCTACCTGTCCTTCAGCATTCTGGCGATACCCATCCGTGATCGGCCAATCGCGCCATATAACCCGTGAACTATCATCCAGGTCAATATTCTCCAGTGAGATTTCGTCTTCTCTCAGGGGGAATGCGAGAGGCCAGGATGCATCCTGTTTAACCGCATCAATAAATGCCTGTGTAATCAACAAAGAGAGATTAAATTGCCTAAGGCGCCCATCTTCCTTTTTGGCCTGAATGAATTCCATAACATCCGGGTGCCCTACATCAAAAGTACCCATCTGGGCTCCGCGGCGACCACCCGCCGAAGAAATCGTTTTGCACATGCTGTCATAAATATCCATGAACGATAGCGGACCCGATGTCTGGGCATCTGCTCCCGTCACATAGGCACCCTTTGGCCTTAGGGTGGAGAATTCATATCCAATGCCACTACCCCCCTTAAGGGTTATCCCGGCTTCATGAAGTTTCCCCAGGATGCTTTCCATGGAATCTTCAATAAGTCCGGAAACGGTACAATTAATAGTTGAGGTGGCAGGTTTGAACTGTTGCGCTCCCGCATTGGAAAGAATTCTTCCGGCGGGGACCGCGCCGTGGTTTAAAGCCCACATGAATTCGTCAAACCAGTGATTGCGAATATCCGGCGCTTCTACCTCACTAAGCGCCTTCGCTACTCGTTTTAAAGTATCCTGAGTATTCTCATCAATTATCCGACCATCGGATTTTTTCAGACGGTATTTTGCATCCCATATATCAAATGATGTTGCTTGCAGATCCAGATTTTTGTCTTGCTCTGTCTCTGCGGGGATGGATTGTTTCACCTGAACTCCTGAAAGACGCCCTCCAGTGAAGAGCGCTAGTTTTTACTCCGATAAACGCCAAAATGCACAAAAGGCGCACTGTGCTTCTGCCCCGGCAGTACATTTGCTGGCACCTTGTGAATGACGGGTTTTAAACTGCGTAAAAACGCCACTATCGCCATAGCGTCTTCGTCGACAATTTGAGTATAGCCCTGCCACGGCATTACCGATACATTGTGACTACCATGTCTATCCACCCCGGTGCGGATCAAGCGCATTATTTCTTCATCGGTCCACCTGCCAATTCCGGTCTCGGGATCTGACGTTATGTTTGCCGGGTAAAGAATGCCGGGGCGATTGCCTTCAAAAGGAGAGGTATAGGCAATGCCAATATCAGACCCGCCATAATATCGTGTCTGGTCTGGTTCTCCCGCCAAAGCACCAACTGTATGGCACGTACCGCAGGCAAGCAGGTCAGCAAGATATCTTCCGCGCTCAACCTGTTCCTCCGGGTAATGACTATCTACCACCTGCACAGCGTTCAGGCGAGCGGGTATGACAAGGTCATAATCCTCTTCGGGGTTATACCCGGCACAAGCATTCAATAGAAATAACAGACCTGTCATTGCGGTAAATCTATACATTACTAACCTCCAGTAATAGCGCGCTATTTTTCAATATGTAAAGACATCCACCTGAGAATATCTCCCTGGTGTACTAGGCCAACAACCTGATTGCCTTGAACCACGGGCAAAGGAATCTCTGGATGTTCAGAAAGTTTTTTAAGTGCATCCCGACCGGAAAGTTGCGAATTCAGTTGTAAGGCACTTTCCAGGGGTCGCATGACCTCTCCAACCTTTTTTGAGTGTCGTATTGGCTCTTCCAATACAGCTATATCTGCCAGACCGAGCAAACCCACATCATCGCTACCACGCCTAACGGGCCAAATAGTCTGCGACCCTCTAAGCAAATAGTCATTTACGAAATTGTCGACAGGCAATTCGCTATCCACAGTTTCAAATCGCGTACGCATCAGTTCCCGTATGCTTAAGCCCTTCAAGGCACGATCCATCAGCAGCTGTGAAACACTCGCGCCCGCCAGTCTGGAAATGAACCACCCAATAAAGGCAAGCCACATGCCACCAACAGCGTCACCACGAGCAAACAGGTATAGTCCCAACCCAATCAAAACCCAGCCAAACATTTTCCCGGAATCTGCTGCGCGACGCGTCGCCTTTAGCAGATCTCCAGACCGCCACCATAAAAATGCCCGAAATAAACGACCACCATCAAGCGGGAATCCCGGAACAAGATTAAACACAGCCAAAACAAAATTAACCGATGCCAGCCAATAGGAAGCAGTCGCAATTGTAGATAAGGAGCCCATAGCAGCTATCTGATCCTCTAGCGCCAGGCTGTTAAAATCTGCCGAAGCCATGGAATGAAAAATCACAAAAAATACAAACGACAAAACAAAACTCATTATTGGCCCTGCGGCCGCCACTCGAAACTCTATCCCCGGAGTGGGCGCTTCATTCTCCATTTCAGCAACCCCACCGAACAAAAACAGGGTTATGCGTGGTACATCAATACCGTTCATCTTGGCAACTATGGCATGCGATAATTCGTGAGCGAGCAGTGAAGCAAAAAATAACAACCCGGTTACAATGGCTGTACCCCACCTCTGGGCACTACTCCAGTCAGGGTGCCATTCCAGCAACACGCCATTGCCAACCCCAAAGACAATAAGCACAAAAATCAGGCTTACGCTTATGTGCAGGCGAATCTCAATCCCGAAAATTGATGCAATGCTTACTGCGGCCTTATCTATCATTATCTCTCATCGGTAAAACCAGCAAACCGGTCAATAGCCAATCATGCAATGATTCGATCAGTAATACAGTATCGGGTTTCCACGATATGGACACGCGGCCCGGTTCCTGCAAGGCAGGCCGATGTTCAATGCCCCTGAAACAACTCCCCGGCTTCAACAGCAATACCCAGGCGGTTCTGGGGCGGAGGCAAAGGACAGGTTGCAAAGGCCGTAATAGCACATGGAGGGTTATATGCGCGGTTGAAATCAAGAAAAGTTTCATCGCCATCTTCAGGCCATTTCACATCAAGAAACCTGCCTGCGCCATACGTTGTACTGCGGCCGGTCTTATCGGCAAACATAAGCATCATTGGTGAGTCTGGTCCGTAAGATACTGCCTGAAGACGCAACTTTTTACCCCTATGCACGAATTCCAGCCAACCTGCCGAATCACTTTCTCTCACCGTTGCGTAAACCGTTGCAATGTTTATCTTTTGCGGCGTGGTATGTCTCACAAGTTTGGCCGGGACCACCCATGATTCTGAATAGGGGTAGAAATGTGTGCCATCAAACGACGCGATATTGGGGCTTTCGGTATCTTTCATGCGAACCGCAAAACCACGTTCACGTTCAATGATGTAGAAAGAGTAAGATCCCAGAGAAACTACCGTTTCATTTGGCAGAAGTATTGCACGCTCTATGTCTTTATCATCTATGCGCACTTCTTCAGATAAGCGGACAAAATTAACCTGCCCGTCGGTGACACTGATTATTCCAAACCTGTCAGGTGTACCCTCAGGAAAACGATGTCGATTTTGAATTGCAGAGCCTAGTGTGTTCTCACCTTCAACAAGCCAGTAAAGACCAACCAGAGAGAGCCAACCATCTACAGAGCGTCGGCTTGCATCATAATCATCTACCCAGCTCTGCCACACGACAGCCGCGGGCGATATCTCCATAGTGGAACTGTTGGGGTTGGTCTTATCCGCGGTGGAGCTGGTGGCATAAATTGTCAAAACCCCCATGATAAATAACAAGCCATTTTTAATCATGTTCGTTTCCATCGTGATAATCGAAAATTAGCGTTTGAACCTGACCTCACCCCCGACAATGGTGTAATCCACCCGGGTGTCCGGGATAAGTGCTTCATCTACTTCCAGAATATTCTGCGAAAGCACTACTATGTCGGCCAGTTTACCTGGCGTGAGGGATCCCTTTATATCCTCTTCAAAAGCGGCATAGGCGTTGTTTATGGTGTAACTTTTTAGCGCCTCCATCCGGGTCATAGCCTGATCCGGCGTAAAGCGGACTCCCTCTGAAGTCATGCGTGACACACTCGAATAATAGGAGGCTATGGCGCTAATGGGTTCTACTGGTACGTCGGTTCCGTTGGCTATAACGGCACCGCTCCTGATTAAATCTCTCCACACATAGGATGTGGATACTGTTCGAGCTTCGCCAAGTCTTGATGCCAGCCACGGCCCATCTGAAGTGCAGTGCACAGCTTGCATGGCTGCTATCACACCCAAATTTGCAAAACGCGGAACATCATCAGGATGAATGTGCTGCGCATGCTCTATTCTCCAGCGCAAACCCTTGCCGTTTACACCGGCTGTTTTCCACGCGCGCTCATATATATCCAGTGTTTCGCGGTTTGCACGGGTACCGATAGCATGCGTATTAACCTGGAAGCCAAATTGGCTGGCCAGTTCAGCAGTGCGTTCGATGTCTGCCACTTCCTCCAGAACGAGGCCGGGCGTATTTGGCATATCGGCGTAGGGTTCCAGCAACCAGGCACCGTGGGAACCAAGTGCACCATCAATCTGGCGTTTTATGGATCGAACAGTCAAATAGTCGTTGCCTTGGGCAGGCATCAGATAATCTGCGAGTTTTTTCTCAAGCACTTCGTTGGTTTCGCTCCTTACCATGACATACAAACGAATCGGTAAAGTACCTTCCGCTTCCAGGGTCTTAAAGAAATCTATGGTTTCAAAAGATGCACCTGCATCGTGAAACGACGTAATACCAAAATGCAGCGCTTCGGAACCCGCTAAAAGAACCCGTTCGCGGGTTACCCGATCGCGTGCTTCTGCAGTTAAGGCAGATTCATGTTTCTGAATGGCTATCTCTACAAGATCCTGGGCATTTTCTCGCAGCAGACCAGTAGCTTTACCCGCTGTAGTGCGAACAATTGTGCCTCCGGCGGGATCTAAACTTTCATTATCTATCCCGGCCAGAGCCAGGGCTGCGTCGTTAACATAAGAGGCGTGGCCACTGGCATGCCCCAGGGATACCGGATTATTGGGAGAAATCGCGCTCAGACTTTCGTTTATTGGCACGCCATCTACGCTCGCTTCGGGGAGGCTATCCCACTTTTCCTGGTGCCAGCCGCGGCCAAACACCCATTCACCCGGCTCTGCAGAATCGACAGCCTGGCTTACCATGCTCACAATTTCATCCCAGTTTGCTACCGTGGTCAAATCCAGTATCTGGCGCGCGCGACCAAGGCTCAGGTAGTGACCGTGACCCTCAATAAAACCCGGCATAACCATGCGGCCGTTCAGTTCTATAATTTCCGTTTTGGGTCCTATATAGGATGAGATTGTCTCATCGCTGCCCACGGCTTCAATGTTAAAACCTCGCACAGCAATAGCCTGCTGTTCGCCCAGTGTCTCATCCACTGTAACCACTACACCACCACGTAAAACAAGATCTGCAGGTTCGGGTCCCGGATTGGTTTCTTCGGTAGCTGACTCGGACGGACTGCATGCACTCAGCGTTAAGAGAATTAGGCTAGCTCCCAGTAATTTTGCGATGCAGCCAATTCGATTGTCTCTATTCATAGCTTGTTGGTTCCGGATTCAATATTTATAAACAAATGGCGTGGGTAACGGAAGCTCGGGTCGGCTTAGGGTGCAGCTATTACATGACCAATCATGGTGGTGTTTTCAAAAACCGCACGGTCCATGACATTCTGATCATCCACAAAGATGAAATCGAATACTTTATTTTCATTGCCATCGCGATGCAGCATGACGATAAACATCTCGGCACTGTTAACGCCTTTTAATACCTCTATTGAGACATCCAGGTTTTTACCGCTCTCAAGGTACGTGTATGCAACATACTTATCACCATTGGGCGCCCCGTTCTCAAAGGGGTGCATAACCAGCCAGCCATTGCCATCAATCTGCACCTCCTTAAAGGTAAGCACAGAGTCGTTGCGTGCAACACCCTCGGTTAGAATCCAGTTTTTCTCTCCATTTCCGATACTCATCTGTGATTTTTCCTCAGCCACAACCGTTATCGGCCCAAAACAAAAAAATATTAGAATTAGTACCGGGCGCAACCTTTTAACTTGAATTCTATTCATTTAGCCTACTCTCGCTATATCCGCAGAAGCTGGTAAGGCAAAATAGCACGCTTCGTTCCAATTTCCGATAGCAATAGTCAAGCGTGAACAGACTCTGGCGCCCTTTTTTTGTTTGTAACAAGTTGTTTCATTTATGTGGCAAATAAGTTACCCTGCGGGCTTCCTGAGGGAAAATGGAGGAACAGTGGAGATGTTTTTAACTGGTTTTCCGCTTCTTTCTAGAGCACTCAGTAATCGTAAATGATGAAAATTAAACCTTTTGGGGGTTAACAAGATGTTCACACAACACAAATCGCTAACGCGATGGATTGTTGCACTACTATGTGCACCTTTCCTGTTACCTGCGGCACTGGCTGAAGAGTCTGGCGCAACAATAGAAGAAGTAGTAGTTCTGGGTACACGCCGGGACGGACGTACTTCTACGGACTCACCAGTTCCCATTGATGTATTCAGTGGTAGTGAACTGGAAAATCAGGGCACCAGTGATATGGATGACCTGCTTCGAACGCTGGTACCGTCATACAACGTCGGCCGCCAGTCAATCAGTGATGCAGCGACTATTATGCGTCCTGCCAACCTGCGTGGACTTCCACCGGATGATACCCTTATTCTCATTAATGGTAAGCGTATGCACCGTGGTGCGGTTATCGCCGAATTAGGTGGATCTCTTACTGCAGGCTCCCAGGGACCAGACGTATCTGTGATCCCAAGTATTGCCTTAAAGCAGGTTGAAGTACTACGGGATGGTGCATCTGCACAGTACGGTTCTGATGCTATCGCGGGTGTACTCAACTTTACCCTGAAGGATGCATCAGAAGGTGCTTCTATAGAGTTTAAAACCGGTGAGTATTATGAAGGTGACGGTAAACTTAATCAGGTAGCCGCCAACATAGGTATGCCACTGACTGAAAACGGGTTTGTTAACGTATCAGTAGAGTACAAAAGTCAGGATGCAACTTCTCGAAGCCAATTCCGCTCAGACTCTGATGCATTACGCGCAGCGGGCAATCTGGACGTACCCGCTATTCCTCAAATCTGGGGTGCTCCCGATGTGGATGACGACTGGAAATTCTTCGTTAACTCTGCCATTCAACTCAGCGATAGCATGGAGCTTTATGCCTTTGGTAATTACGCCGAGCGCAAAGTAGACGGTGGATTCTTCTTCCGTAATCCAAACAACCGCGGTGGTATTTTTACCAACGGTGCTGGTGAGCGACTGGTATTTGACCTGACCGCTACCGCCTTTGACCCCATTACCCGCCAGGGTAACGGTATTGGTAACTGCCCGGGTAGTAAGGGTAGTGCTACACCGTCACCAGCACTCATTCCACCTGACCTGAGTAACCCGGCTTCGGTTGCTGCAGACGCAGCTGCTATAGCTGCTGTTGCTGCTGATCCAAATTGCTGGATCAGAAACCAGGTTGACCCCGGTGGTTATACCCCGCGTTTTGGCGCCCAGGTATACGACTGGAGTGAGGTAATTGGTATTCGTGGCGAGCTGGACAACGGCATGTCTTATGACTTTAGCGGAAGTTATGGCCAAAGCGATTCCCAGTTCTACCTGAACCAGACCAATAACAACTCGTTGGGTCCAGACAATCTGCAGAGTGAATTCAGAACCGGTGATTACACACAAACCGAACTGAATGTAAACCTGGATGTGTCCTACCCCCTGGAAGTACAGGGATTCTACTCACCACTGAACGTGGCTGCTGGACTGGAATATCGTAAAGAAACCTTTGAAACTACAGTTGGTGAAGAAGCTTCCTGGTTTCCCGGTCGATTTGCCGATCAGGGCGGAAACATTGGTTCTCACGGTTTTGCAGGATTCTCTCCTACCCAGGCTGGTATTTTTGACCGGGGTAACGGAGCTGCCTACATTGATCTGGAAGCCGACGTAACAGAGCAATTGTTGTTAAACGTTGCACTGCGATATGAAGACTTTGATGACTTTGGTTCAACCACCAACTGGAAGGTGGCCTCTGCATTTACGGTTAACGACAGATTAACCTTACGTGCTTCTGCCAGCACCGGTTTCCGTGCGCCAACACCTGGACAGTCAAATGTAACCAAGGTTTCTACAAGAACTGACCTTGGAACAGGTAACCTGATTCAATCTGGTCAGATTCCTCCTAGTAACCCGATTGCACAATTTTTAGGTGCCAAAAATCTTAAGCCTGAAGACGCACTAAACGTAAGTGTTGGTTTCACGGCTGAGCCTATGGATAACCTTACTTTGACTCTGGATTACTTCTACATTGAACTGGACGATCGTATTGCTACGACAAGCCAGATAGCGGTTACGGCTGATCTTGCAGCACAACTCGAAGCTGCCGGTATACCGGGTGCTACAGATTTCTCATCTATTTCGTTCTACACGAATGGATTTGAGACCAGCACGCGTGGAATCGATCTTGTAGCAACCTACACTATCGAGTCTGATGCTGGCACAACCGATCTCGCTGCAGCATGGAACTGGACCAAGACTGAAGTAGAGTCTTTTGATCCACGGGTTGTACGTCGTGATCGTATTGTTGATCTTGAAGCTTACAATCCAAGACACCGCATTAATCTTAGTGCGTCACACACCATGGGCGACCTACGCCTGCTGGCGCGTGCAAGCTTCTACGATTCATTCGTTGTTGCAGATACTACTGCCGGTGGGCCCAGCCCGATCTGCGTGCCCTTCTCGGAAACCTCAAACAACCCATCAGGTACTGATGAGTGTTTCGGCTCTGAGTGGGTGGTAGACGTTGAAGCGGCCTACACTTTCAATGAATACTACACAATCATTGTTGGTGCGCAGAACGTCTTTGATAATACACCTGGAAAGGATTTTGATTCCGGACTCGGCAATTCATCTGGTCAGATCTACACAAGTGGATCTCCATTTGGACAAGACGGTGGCTTCTGGTACGCACGTGTTCGAGCAGAGTTCTAGGCTCGATCACACAGAAAGTTGGAAAAGGGGTGCTTATGCACCCCTTTTTTTATGCTGGGGTCAGAGTAAAGTGCCAGAGTAAGCTTATTCAGCAGATGTCGATCGACGCAATACAAACAGATAAGGAATGATTCTACTCTGGCACTTTACTCTGACCCCATCACTATGCAATCCTGATAATCAGGGAGGACATATTAATGACGAAATTTCACGACCTGGAGATGGACGCGATTACCGGCGAATCCATACATTTTTCCGATTACAAAAACCGTTTATGCCTGATTGTTAATGTAGCCAGCGCCTGAGGACTCACCCCTCAGTACGCAGGTCTGCGTACCTTACACAACGACAACGAAAATCTGCTTGTTCTGGGTTTTCCCTGTAACCAGTTTGGGGCACAGGAGCCAGCGGATAACGATGAAATTTTGAATTTTGTGAAATCAAAATTTGACGTTAACTTCCCCATGTTTGCCAAAATAGAAGTAAACGGTGATAAGGCCTGTGCGCTGTACAAAATGCTTAAAAGTAAAAAGGCGGATGCCGAGGGCAAAGCAGATATCGCATGGAATTTCACGAAGTTTCTGGTCAATGGTAAAGGCGAAGTAGTTGAACGTTTTGCCCCCACCGTTACGCCGGAAGAAATTGCTGCAAGCCTGGGCACGCATCTATGAGCATGGCACTACAGGGTATTTTCGATCACATCCATAAACTGCTGACCAAATTTTTCCATCTTGCTTTTGCCGACCCCGCTAACGGATAACAAGGCTTGTTTACTGGATGGTCGCTTGGAAATCATGTCCAGCAAAGTCGCATCATGGAATATGACGTAGGGTGGAACCCCAAGCGATTCAGCCAGGTCCTTGCGACACTTTCGCAGTGCCACCCACAGAGGAAGATCTTCTTCCTCGATGCGCTGGGCGCTTTTACTTGCAGATTTACTTTTAAGCCGAGTTACTTTTGGATCCATCCGCAGGGTAAGCGCCTGTTCACCTTTTAAAATTGCCCGACAACTTTCCCTGAGCGTTAAAGCCCCATAACCGGAAATATCGACGGTAATAAAATTCATTGCAACAAGCTGACGAAATACACTACGCCACTGAGTAGCATCCAGTTCTTTTCCTATTCCATAGGTTGAAAGTTTATCGTGGTGAAACTGCTGTATTTTTTGCGTATTGGCGCCGGTAAGAATAGAAATCAGGTGTGCTACCCCAAAACGTTGTCCAGAGCGATGTATGGTGGACAGGGCTTTTTGAGCAGCTGTGCTTGCATCCCATGTTTTTGGCGGTAACAAACAGGTATCACAATTGCCGCAGGGATTATTATGGTTTTCTCCAAAATAATTGAGGAGTGTATTTCTACGGCAAGTGGTTACTTCACAAAAGCCTAACAGGGCATCCAGTTTCTGAGCCTCGGCCAGTTTAAATATTGCATTGCCATCCCCCTGCTCCATCATCTGCTTGAGCTTGATTGCGTCTTGCAATCCATACACCATCCAGGCGGTAGCAGGATTGCCATCCCGCCCTGCCCGTCCGGTTTCCTGGTAATACGCCTCTATGCTTTTTGGTAGATCAAGATGTGCAACGAAACGTACATCCGGCTTATCAATGCCCATGCCGAAGGCGATGGTTGCCACCATCATAATATTATCTTCCCGCAAAAATCGGTCCTGATGCTGCTTTCGCACACTGGCAGGTAATCCTGCGTGATAAGCCAGCGCCGTGAATCCTCTCAAACTCAACCACTCAGCCGTAGCATCCACCGCCTTGCGGGAGAGACAATATATAATACCGCTGTTACCCATTTGTTCCGCCTGGATAAATTCCAGCAGTTGTTGGCGAGGCTGATCTTTAATGCCTACCCGATACTGGATGTTGGGTCGATCAAAACCACTGACAAAGTGTTGTGCATTTTCAAGTTGCAAACGCTCCACAATTTCTCTTCGAGTACGTGCATCAGCGGTGGCCGTTAAGGCTATTCTCGGCACTTCGGGAAATTGTTGGTGCAGCATATTCAGGTTTAGATACTCAGATCTGAAATCGTGTCCCCACTGGGAAACGCAATGCGCCTCATCAATTGCAAATAGTGAAATCCGGTTTTTCCTAACCAGCGTGGTGAGCATCTCCAGTGTCTCCTCACGAGCTAGGCGCTCCGGTGCCATATATAAAAGTTTAACTTCATTTCGGCCAATGGCTAATTCAATTTCGCGCTGTCGCTCGTGCGATAAACTGGAATTAAGAAATTCGGCCGGCACGCCCAGCTGCCGAAGAGCACTCACCTGATCTTGCATAAGGGCGATAAGGGGAGAAATTACCACGCCCAGGCCATCACCCAGCAAGGCTGGTATCTGGTAGCATAAGGATTTTCCACCACCCGTTGGCATTAGCACCAGAGCATCCTTGTTAGCCAGAAGTGCTTCTATAATCTCAAACTGTTGGCCACGAAATGTATCATAGCCAAACGTATTTTTTAGGACTGTTAAGGGCATGAAATGCTGCCTTGGGATGGTTTCCTGATGCTATCCCAGTATAGTAACTGCAGGCTACCGGAATCCAGAGAAACTTATGTCAGAAGTATTCACTTTGTATGGTGCGTCAATATCCCTGTATACCGGCAAGGTTCGGGCATACCTGCGTTACAAGAACATTCCTTTTGTGGAAAAACCTGTTACGGCGGATATTATCAGGCAGATTGGCTATTTTATGATTCCGGTACTTGAAACCCCCGAAGGAGAACTGGTCCAGGATAGTACCGAAATTATTGACCACCTCGAACGGCGATTTACTGGCTCTTCCATATATCCGGAACATCCGGTGCAAAGGCTATTATCCCTCTTACTGGAAGTGTACGGAGATGAATGGCTGGTCATCCCGGCGATGCATTACCGCTGGAATTACAATCGGGATTATATTCTGGTGGAGTTTGGTAAAACTGTCGTACCCGAGGGCTCCGTTACAGAGCAACTGGAAGCTGGAACGCGACTTTCCGCACCATTTTCCGGATCTCTACCCTTGCTGGGCGTAAACGAATCCAGTAGTCCCGCCATAGAGGCCTGGTACGAAGAACTGCTGGCGCATCTCAATCACCATCTGAAAGACCGCGAGTATTTATTTGGCTCCAGACCCTCTATTGCAGACTACGGGTTAATGGGCCCTTTATATGCCCATAACTACCGTGATCCGCGATCTGGGGAACTGATGCGCAAACTGGCGCCAAACCTGGTGCGTTGGGTGGATATGATGAACACCCCTTCCCCCAATAGTGGCCATTTTGAAGAGGCACTCCCAAATACGCTTGCTCCGATTATGCAGCGTATATTTCAGGAATGTATACCGGTTATGGTTGCAACGGGCGACGCACTGCAAAGCTGGTTTGAAGAACATCCCGAAACTACTGAGATTCCACGCTCTGTGGGAACATTTAACGTAAGCATAGGTGATGCTGAAACTAATCGGGGCATATTCCCATTTAACTACTGGATGTTTCAGCGGCCCTTGAATTATTACCGCGCGTTGGGTGCCAAAGACCGCTCCGCGGTGGATGCATACCTGCAGAGTGTGGGTGGTTTTGACTGCATGCAATATGCGCCCGAATTTCAGCTAAAACGCGATCACTTTAAATTGATACGCGCGGATTAAAGCGTTCTTCCATTCATGTCGGCATTGAGCATACATCTGCGCATATTAAGGATTGTACTCGCTGTAATGCTGGTACTGATATTGGTCGCGAGTTTGTCCTACTTCAAGAGTGACCGGATTGTAGAATGGCTGGCAATCTACAAGCTTGAAGAACTGGGTGCCTCAAACCTGCACATTCAGTCCGGTCGGCCTACATTGCAAGGCATTACCATCCACAAGCTTGAATCCGTGTGGCCGGAATTTCAGCTTAATCTCACAAACATGCAAATCACCTATACGCTGACCGAACTGTTGAGTGGACAGCTTCAGTCAATAATAATCGAGCGGGCCAGCGTAATCTCCAGCGAGGATGCGCAAGCCAGCACATCCCTTAATGATACATCGTTAGAGTCAATGGAAGTTCCTGCTGTACTGTTTACCTGGCCCGGTCTTTTGCCGGAGAGCTTACCCCGCTCTATCGAAGTATCCGAACTATTGTATACAGATCCCGAGAATCGCCTACAGGCGCGCGTACATTACCTTGATAAACGCCTGGTAGCTCTGGGCGAGCTACGCAGCACACAATTTGATAGCAGCAGGAAGTTTGAAGCTGAGCTGGCTGAAGACGGCGCTATGGAGTTCACCTTGTTTCAGGACAATGCGACATCCAGATTATTGCACCTTAGCACCCAAACCAGCGCTATCCACACCTCGGCTCAATCAAGCGCCAGCATTAAAGGCACGCTACAACTAAGCAGCGATGCAATGCAGGAGGCTCTGGATTTGTTTGCGCCTGACACAGGCACTTTAGGGATTGTTGATGAACTTGTTCTGGATTTCGATTTAACCGCGACCTGGCAGACACAGAGCACCATAGCGCTTGGCGAAATGCAAATTTCAGGGCAGTTCGGTTCGAAATTGTACCTGACCCCTTTTATGGCTGAAATTGAAACAGTGGCATTGCGCTGGGAAGCGCCGGGGACAATAGCGCTTTCGCACGATAAGCTTTCCATCTCGCCTGGGCCGCAAATACATATTTCGGGACCAGCTATCAATGCACAATTCGGCCTCGCCAAAATAGAGGCTGAGCTGGAAGACTTTACCACCTTGGTGGGTACTCAGGTTTCTCTGCTACCCGGTGCCAGAATGGACATTTTCAGGCTGATAGACGATCAGGCATCAGATATCCAGCTACCAAAACTTGAATTAAGGACCAGCGCCAATCTAGACCTCAGCATAAATCATGTAGATCAGTCCGTGGAACTCGGCGCTGTGCTTTCTTATCTGGATATACCCCGATTAATCTATTTGGAACAAGCATACAAAATCCAGACGCTGCATATTCAGACACCCAAAATAATCTACAAACCGGATGAAGCACTGAAATTCTCAATTAATTTGGCCAATGCAAGTAAGGCACTGAACGTGGATGCTGGCTTTGTTTTTGATGCAGGCCAAATAACCAGCACGTCCCGGATCCAGCTTAAATCCAGGTCATCTCTTTTTAAGGAACTGATAAAGGGCTGGGCGCATGATGTAGATGCCTTTGGGTCCCTCAACATTGATATCACTGCTGCGTTGGATGCTGACACAGCAACAATCTCAAAGCTGTCTGGCCAACTGACACTGCAAAACTCAAGCCTGTTGAGCGGAAACTTTGCAGCGTCAGGACTAAATCTTTCTGCGCCCTTTCACTATATCGACACCCGTTTTGAAACCGATATAGTGCAGATAAACATACGTGAGGCAAATGTGGGTCTTGAGCTAACAAACATACAAGGTAGTGTGCAATACAAGAATTCGCAGTTGCGGTTTGAGCCTTTTAAATCCGGGTTTCTGGGCGGTGAAGCCACCAGCGAAGCTTTCATCTACACTCTGGATACTCCAAAAACCGAAGCGCGTTTAAACTTTTCCAATATCGAACTTTCCCGCCTTGTAGCGTTGGCTGACGACGAGATAAGCGCTAGCGGTATCATTGACGGTTCTGTTCGGCTCAGCGCTCTTTTTAACGAGGATGGATCAACTGATTTCATCATTGACCAGGGCTCCCTGAACGCCCGCGTTCCAGGTGGGCTCATCCAGTACAAAATAGGTGCCCAAAGCCTGAGCCTGGCAAAACAATCCGATTTTGATTTCGCGCTCAGCGCCCTGGAAAATTTCAGATATGAAAAACTTGTGAGTAGCATAGCTCTGGACAAGGCCGGCGAACTTAAGCTGGGTGTAAGCCTGTTGGGCAGTAATCCACAGATTAAGAAAGGACGGCAAATTCAGTACAATTTGAACATCGACCAAAACCTGTTTGCCCTGTTACATTCACTGCAATTAAGCAACAAACTTTCGGAACGCCTGGGTGAAAAACTGTCCAATTAGCTATATGCTACAAATGCCTTTGGTCTGGAGAGTTTCTGTAAACATGCCTTATTTCCTAATTATTATTAGTGCACTACTCCTGGCTGCCTGCACGCCTACGGTTAAGGTAGCAACGGACGAGCCGATTACTATCAATCTCAATGTAAATATCAAGCATGAAATTGTGGTAAAGGTAGACAGAGAACTGGATGGCCTGTTCGATAAAGACAGCGACTTATTTTAAACGGCAGCCGGAGCCAATTTATGATTACAGTAGAAAATAAACAACCAAAAATTATGCTCTGCATTATGCTCGCCAGCATGTTGGCTATGTACGTTCCAATGTCTGTGCATGCAGATGCACTGGATGATGCCAAAAACGCATTGCAGGTAGGCGAGCAGTGGGACGGCTATATTGGGGCTGTAAGTTCCAGTGCTGGTGCCGATATTCTCGCGCTGATAAGCGAGGTCAATGCCAAGCGCCGTGCCCGTTATTCCCAGATTGCCAGCAAAAACAATATCAGCTTGAGCGATGTAGAAATACTTGCTGCAAAAAAAACGTTCGAGTTAACCAAGGCCGGGCACATGCTCAAGGCTCAATCCGGAGGGTGGCAGAAGAAGTAACAAACGTGAGCTTCAGATATGCTTGATCATCTTATGTTGGGCTGTCCTGATTTGGAAAAGGGCATAGAGCAACTCTACCACCTTACTGGAGTGTTTCCCGAACCGGGTGGCGCGCATCCCGGACTCGGCACCCACAATGCACTACTGTCCCTTATGGGCCCATCCTGCAACTACCAATATCTGGAAATTATCGCGCCTGATCCGCAACAAAGTATCGCCAGCGGTTCACTGGCATCCCACCTTGCAAATCTGCCTGACCCCCAACTGGTCACGTGGGCAGCCGTTAGCCCGGATATCCTCAATACTGCCAGGCAGGCACTGAAACTAAATCTTAAACCCCAGGGGCCGATGCGCACTACACGTCATGCACCCAATGGAGATTTACTAGCTTGGCAACTTCTGTTTATCGAGGGTAATGAGCGTGGCCTGCCATTTTTTATTGACTGGCAGCACACACCACATCCTTCCGGAACCGCTCCCAGGGGCTGTGTGCTGAAGTCATTCGAAGTGTTGTCACCAAATTCTCCCGGCATAACCAGGGAATTTGAAGCGCTGGAGCTTGGCGTACCTGTACAGGCATCTTCAGAGCTTGTATTGAAAGCAAAAATTGATAGTCCCAAGGGCTTGATCGAATTGACCTCGCATGGCCCGCTACGAGGGTTTGTGTAAGCACAGGCAGTTGTTTTTATGCGCTAGTTACATATATCCACATCCCCGTTAAGCGTGTCGATACTTACTTTGCGACTGCCATCTCCATTGGTAAATCGTAGTGAACGACCGGGACCATACTTATGCTTGCGAAGTGCGGTCTCTCCAAAACATTCGCTTATATCGCCATTCATGGTTTCTATATCGACAGCCAGTCCATCGGCCTTCTCGATATCCACAATCACATCACCGTTAATGGTATTCAGGTCCAACCGGCCTTTTTTCGCGAGATCTGCATGAACAAAAATGTCTCCGTTGGTCGTTTTTGCCCGAACTCGAACCATTTCCGGCGCCTTCACCACCAGGTCACCACTGACCGAAGCAAACTCCAGTTCGCCCCCGATATTATGTGCGTTGATATCGCCACTCACTGAAGTAAGGTGCATTCGGGTATTTTTGCCTGCCCCGTTAACCTTGGTATCCCCGCTTACCACCTGAACATTCAATTCATTTTCTTGTACCTGGGTAGTTATATCAGAAGAAACTCCAATAATATGTTGTTCTCCGTACACCTTCTCCACTTCCAGGTCAGCGCTCACAACATTAACGTTTAACTTGCTTTGTTGAGGAATACGTATCTGCAAGCGCGTCTTGTCATCGCCACGCTTGGCATTTTTGTAATAGACCAGCTTGATGAGGGCACGCGCACCATCGCGCTCAAACACCAGCTTTTCCACATTGTTAGACAAAGTTCCGGTAATTTCTATTTCGTTCTTCTTCCAACCGTGCACGGTGACCGTTCCCTCAACGACTGAAACCTCAACCACCCCGTTAGCATCGGCGGCAGACCGCTCGTCCACAGTCTGTGCGGCACTGAGTGAGAATGTCAGCCAGCTGACCGCAAACATAGCCATATATTTTGATTTCACAATTGAACCCTCTCGTCTAAATTACGTGTCATTGAATTAATCTCGCCAAACAGGGCAAGATCGTCTGAGTACGCCGATATCAGAAGCCTTTGCAACAACATGTTGCTCGGGTCAGCTTTCAACGCGGCATTGATCTCGGCCAGAGCCGCATCAATTTTTTTAATGTTCTGTTCTATTACCACTTTTTCTTTGGGTGAGAGAGACTCCAACCTGCTAACCAGATCCCGTTCCAGTTCGTCTCTCACCTGTTCATAACCCGCACTAATACGTTGTCCCGATGCGGAGCTGTTAAAAGATGTATTAAGCAAGCCGCCATTGCCCAATTCACTCGACTGTTGAGATAACACAGGGGCGCCGCCCTCTTCGTTCAGAAAGTTTAGCCCTGAACTGACAAAAACCAATAAAACCGCTGCAGCCGCCAGAGGGTAAAATCGATCAAACCGAGATCCCCGTGATTCGGTCACCACCGGACGTATGGAGGCCTGGATATCGGGCCACAAATCCCGCTCGGGCAGAAGCCCCTGCGGTAAAACCCGCAGCTGTTGATCCAGATGTTTTTCTGTGATGTCGTTCATTTCCTCACCTTGTTATTCAGATCGTCGAATCTGCAAGCGCTCGCATAAGTAATTTACGTGCACGGTGGTAATGCGCTTTACTTGTACCTTCCGCAATTTCCAACATACCGGCTACTTCTTCATGCCCATGTCCGTATATGCCGTGTAAAACAAATACCTGTCTTTGTTTTTCCGGAAGCAGGCCAATTGCTGCTTCCAGATCCAGAGAGGCACCGGCATCTTCCACACTGGCTTCCTCTGAAGAGCCCAGGGGATTGAATAATTGCCGTCCTTTTCGTTGCAAGCCAAGCACTTCATTTACTGCTATGCGATACAACCAGGTTTGCAATTTCGCCTCACCTCGAAAACTGTCCAGTTTTAGCCAGGCCTGGATAAAGGTCTTCTGCGTACATTCCTCAGCAATGCTCACCTGTGCTGTCATGCGCATACAAAGACCGTACACCCCGCTTACCGTTGCACGGTAAATCACCTCAAACGCCCGCTCATCACCCGCCCTGGCCTGCTGGATGGCAAGACCCAGCTCAAGCTCTGAACCAGTTGCGGGGGTATCGTCGATTGCCATTAAACTCCCTAACATAAAGCTTGGATGCTGCTATTGGCGAAAAGGTTTACATGACGTCCTGAACAGAACGGATATTGAAGGCTATTACACTACACCAGCACACAATATTGAATCGCTTGTGACCGGCTGTAAACAGGCTGCGGCCAAGCAGCCTGATACCAAATAAAGGCTACTACATTTGAAATTCGGGCAGGTGCACGACAAGGCCATCAAATTCATCAGACATAATTATCTGGCAGGACAATCTCGATTTTTCTTCACGCTCCGGCGCCAGGTCGAGCAGGGATATTTCAGTATCACCTGGTCCACCAACCTTTGCGGTCCACTCTTCACTCACAATAACGTGGCAGGTCGCACAGGAGCACTCACCACCACAGTCACCATCAATTCCAGGTACCAGATTGTCAGTAGCAGCCTGCATCACAGAGCGATCACTTTCTGCATCTATCTCATGTTCAGTACCATCGTGTTCGATGAATGTAACCTTGGGCATGTGGTCCTCTCTCTAATATTTCGCCAGACACTACATAGCCCGACTGGTTGTCCGGCACGTCACCAGATGTGCACAATAATAATCAATGCACCATACCCAAGCAATACTGTACATTCTGTAAACCGGGAGCCGCGGAGGTTTACAAACGCGCATCAATACCATGTTCGAGGTACATCTTCAGGCACAGGGCCATATGCTGCCAGCCACCACAGTTCTCATGGGACGCTTTTAATCCAGGCGCATCCACTTTCCAGCCGCTCTCGCTGATACTCAACAGGGTATTTCCATCTTCCAGGGCCTCAAAGTTAAAACGAACCAGAACTGAATAATGCTCATCCTGGGTTTTCATCCACTCTCGCGATTCAATTTCCAGAAGGATCTCTTCATTTTGCCGAACGCGCTTAACGATTACCGGGCCTTCCTCCGAATAACCATCCCAATGCCAGATTATCCTTTTACCCTCTTCCAGGGGTCCGCTACTTTCACCCGTGAAATATTTGCACAACTGCTGGTCATCCACCACCGCAGAAAACACCTCTGCAACGGGACGATTTATTTTGGTTTGTATCCGGTAATTGGTCTTTGTTTCAGACATATGCCTGTCTCCTGTATTCGTATTTTCATATCACACTACATTATGTTATATTTTTATAACATATAATATTCTCCAATTGCAATGGGCTTGTTCGATGGCAAGAGAAACTGACAAGGATGACCTGGTTTTTAAGGCACTGGCCAATGCAGACCGCAGGAAGATTCTGGATTTGATAAAAGAACAAGCTCGCACCACCGGAAATATCAGCGAACAGTTAGGTCACATCAATCGCTGCACCGTGATGCTTCACCTTGGCACTCTGGAGAAGGCTGAACTGATAATCACCCAAAAGCGCGGGCGTGAGCGCTGGAACTACCTGAACGTTGCACCGATACAACAAGTCTACTCTCGCTGGATTAAAGAATATGCCCAACCCGCTGCCGGTTTATTGACAAAAATCAAATTCCAGGTGGAACAGCCCTGAGCCAATAAGCAGCCTTGAGCCAACAAACAGCCCTGAGCCAATAGACAGCCCTGAGCTGGTAAAGTAAATGCCCTTGAAAGTTTGGATTTGCTCCCGACATGACATAGGGTGAACATCTAAATTTACAAGGCCATAACACCCCGTGCGTCGCGATCATCGCCCCTACAGGATCATGAGACTGTTCCACCATCTGGAACACTGGTACACAGAACATTTCCTGCGTCCCCAGTTTGACAAGCTGGGTATACATCCAAAGTTCATGAAGCCATGGTATATACGGATTTTTGGTGAAAACATAATCCTGGGGAACCAGGTGCACATAGTAGCCACCTCGGACAGAAACGTGCGCCTTTCTGTATGGACGCTGGGAGAACAGGCTGGGAACATTGAAATAGGGAACTACTGCCTGATATGTCCCGGGGTGCGTATCGATTCAGCAGACAGTATCAAGATTGGCGCCAACAGTATGATTGCCAGCGGGGCTTATCTCACCGATGCCGATTGGCATGACATCTATGACAGAACCCGTCCGATTGGCAATACCGGTAAAATACACTTGTCTGAAAATGTTTGGGTCGGCGATCAGGCGACTATATGCAAGGGTGTCAGCATCGGTAAAAATAGCATTATTGGTGCGGGTGCAGTCGTTACCAAAGATGTTCCTGCTAATGTAGTTGTCGCGGGTAATCCGGCGCATGTTGTAAAGCAACTCGACCCCGATATCACCGTAAGAGTGCGGGAGCAACTACTGGCAGAACACGAGAAGCTGGATGCAGATTTGCGGGAACTAAGTCGTGCCCTTCTAGCCCGCAATACGGTTTTTGGCTGGCTTCGTTCTATCATTAAACCCCGTAACAGCGATTAAGCGCGTTCTTTTCGTACTACTGACGACTTAACCTCCCCTGCGGTGCCCCCGTTTTACCACTGGAACGAAAAGGGTTGATATCTATTCCGCCCCGGCGGGTAAAACGTGCGAACACACTTAAGGCCTCGGGTTTGCAATATTGCATAATATCCAGGTAGATCTGCTCCACTGTACTTTCGTGGAACGCCGCGTGATTGCGATACGAGATCAAATACCCAAGCAGTGCTGGGTGAGAAATTTGCCTTCCGTTATACGTAAGCATCAGGCTTGCGAAATCCGGCTGTGCCGTTATTGGGCATAAACTTCTGAACAGGTGGGTATGTAATGTTTCCTGTACCACTTGTGTACTGCTTTGCCGAGCGGTCAGTAGTTCAGGAGTACGCGTGTAATATGAAATATGCGCACTGGAATCATCCAGGCATATGCCCGGAAAAATCGTATTCGCGGGTGGGATGTCCTGAAGACCCCAAAGCTTTACCTGCACCTTCGTATCCAACAGGCGATCCAGATCAGCACGGATAACATCTCCTATGCTGGCCTCACTCCCCATTACCTCCTGCGCAAATGAGTTCAGATACATTTTAAGGGATTTACTCTCTACGAGTCGGGTCGATGTGCACGGTACGCGAATGGAAAGTGCTGCCACTGCTGGCATGCCAGATTCCCTGAGCCAGCTCAACTCGTAGCAGGTCCACACATCCTCGCCCTGAAAAGGAAGCTTTGTGCCCAAGCCAACACTGTCCCTGTAGTCAGAACGCTCAATCGCGTGCAGCACAGATGGAGAATAGCTCAGGGGACTGGCAATATGTTTGCCGAGTGGATTTTCAGTTTTAAACATGGCTTTGCTTAGATCGTATCGGTTTTGGACAAGTCAATTGCGGCATCATACAGTATCTATTCGCTCTCAGTATCTGGCCACTTTCATTTTCAGGGGAATCAGGCATGCGCAGACTTACCCAACTCGACTACAAGGAAATGGCAGCCACCGTTCACGCAGAAGGTGAACGGAGCGTAAAAACATTCGTTCGCTATTTGTTGATGTATATGGGAAGCCAGCGTTTGCTCGAAGAATGTGCTGATATGTTACTCGAAGAACTTGAAAACCGGGCTATGCTGGAAGAAGGTTAACTGGCGTCTTTTTTCTCGCGGCTTTTTTTTCGGTATAGGGGATGAGACAGGGTCTCAATAATGCTTACAAGTTCCCTCCGGCAAAATGGAGTATGCGTATCCGCAGGACAGGTCACTGCAAAATAGCGACCTTCCTGCTCTTCAGTTCTTACTACAAAGTGTTGGCTACCTTCCAGCTCAACAACCTGACCCACCAGTTCAGGAGCAATACGCATTTGGAAACTTCTCTACAACTTCCATGTGTTAAATAGTACGCCGATGACCTGTTCTGCGTGTGTGAATAATGTAATTGGTATGCGGGGAAAATATACAAAAGTTGCGGTGTAATTGGAGACTTGTCTGACAAGCAAGTTAACGTAAATTATCTTTTTTGAACATAAACCTATGTTAAAAAAGGAAAAACCCCGCCGAGGCGAGGTTTCCTTCTGTTAGGCTCTTCCATCCTGGCACTCCGGCTTTCGCCTTCCTGCCCTGACTTCATCCTTTGGCTGCTTCTCAAAATGAACGTCTTCAATCGTTCCACAACCCAGATCAAGCTAGTGTTATTTTTCGACGTCTTGCTTCGTCGCTCCCGGCCGTCATGATCAGTTCGACCTGAAGTTCGGGCTAATCATTTATTGGTTTTTTCCCCTAAGGGAGGTCCACCTCAACCTCATGTACACGAGATCTGATTACCCTTGAGCCATCTTTGCCGTATGACCCAGACCCTGGCAGGGGCCTCAAGTTTTCGCTTTTCCTCTTTCTTATTAGCAATTACGTTTCTGATCCCTTCCCTGTTTCCAGTTCCGCTTTCTTTGCGTCTTTGCCTCTTTAAAAGTGGCTTTGCTCAACCGTGAAACTACCTTAACACAGGAATTTACTTTGAATAGTGAAACGTTTGCATGCCCTTGTGGATAAGTTGTTAGCAAGTACCGATGCACTTTGGGTATGCTGTGGATAAGTCTGACTCGGTTGACAGGATTGCTGAAAGTTATTGGCAAGCTATTGATTTTAAATACCTTTCACCACATGAATTTTATTCATACTATGTTTTACAGGGCCTGGGTTTTTGCAAATAAATTTTCCGGATTTCTAAACGCCTTGAATTCTAACGCGTTTCCTGAGGGGTCAAGGAAGAACAAAGTTGCCTGCTCCCCGGGCAGACCTTTAAATCGTACATAAGGCTCAATTACAAATTTTATATCCGCCCGCCTGAGTTTTTCTGCAAGATCTTCCCATTCCTTCCATTGCAGAACCACTCCGCAGTGCGGTACCGGAACTTCGTACCCGTCCACAGGATTGTGATGCAAACTGGCTGGCTGCCCTGTTGGTTTATAGTGCACAACATACTGGTGGCCATACATATTGAAATCTATCCAGTGGCTGTCACTACGCCCCTCCTCGCAACCCATTACACCGGTATAGAACTTTCTTGCTTCCTCTATATCACGGACCGGTACGGCTATATGGAATGGCCTGGGTTTCTGCATTGCCTGCCTCCTGATAATTATTCAGCGTTTCCTTTAAGTATTGGGTAAGTATTGGGTGACAAGCATCAAACTACTGTATATATTAACAGTAGTTTAGAGTTACACGAGCTTTCACCGAAACAACTTACTTTACAAACCTTACTTTACCAACATCGTTACAGGCATTGGCAAACGTACTGTAAAAAGCGGCCAATATGGAATCAAACAAACCACTTGATAACTTGCTTAAACGCCGCGATATCTGGCGGGCAACCACTGTAGACCAAAGCCTGAATGGCATTTCGACAGGCCACCACCTGCTGGATGCACAACTACATTCGGGTGGCTGGCCTCCAGGTGCATTAAGTGAATTGTTTTGCACGCAAGCCGGTATAGGGGAAATGTACCTGCTAAGTCCCTTGCTCAACTCTCTAGGCAAGCAGGGCCGTTGGCTTTTTTTTGTTGATCCGCCCTATATACCGCATGCCGCAGCACTCAGTCAGCAAGGTATACGGCTGGAGCGGGTCATAGTTATCCATACTCAAAACCCGGCGGAACAATTCTGGGTAATAGAGCAGATTTTGCGCTGTGAAGCCTGTGGGGTATCACTCGCCTGGTTGTGTAATAAAAAAGCCAGCCACCAGCAATTACGCAAACTTCAACTCGCGGCCCAAAACGGCAACAGCCAGGCCTTTTTATTCCGCGCACCTGCTCTGGCAAACCAGCCTTCCCCGGCAAGCTTACGCTTGCTTCTAAAAGCCCGGAGTAAAAGCTGTTTTATACACATTCTAAAACAACCCGGGGGTTGGAGCGGCCAGCAACTGCACCTGCCCAAGCCTGATTTTCTCACGCGTGCGTATATCCCTCCGCACGCTTTACCCGTGCATACACCCAAACCCCCGGGCAAAGCCGGCCCGCACCCAACAATCACGTTGGTAAACAGCCTTGAGCCAATAAACAGCCCTGAGCCAGTAAACAGCCTTGAGCCTGCCAGCGCACAACACAGCAGATTGCACTAAATACTATGTTATGGCTCTGTTTAAGGTTTGCCCGTCTCCCACTGGAAGTTTTCACCCACAGCCAGCCCGAATGTACCCAGCCCATCGTGATCATCGAGCAACACCGGGTGCACTGCTGTAATGCGCACGCAGAAGACATGGGGGTTAAAATACGCAGTTCCTGGGCCACTGCTTGCACATTGTGTCCGGATGCCCGGGCTATAGAACGCGTACCTGCCCAGGAACAAAAAGCCCTGCAAAGCCTGGCCCTCTGGTGTTACCAGTTCACTTCAGCCGTTAGTGTAGAAGCACCCGATAAACTGCTTCTGGAGTTGCAGGGTAGCCTGGCCATGTTTGGTGGCTTGCATGCTTTGCTGTTGTGCATACAGCAGGGTGTCCATGCCCAGGGTTATAGTCTGGCCACCGGTTTGGCTCCCACGCCAAAGGCTGCAAGCTTAATGAGCTACAGTAAAGTCCAGGCCAGCAACTACATCAACAGTAGCGGACTAGGCCTCGTGCCTGAAAAATTTACTGCCCTGCTCAATGCCTTACCTGTCAGCACACTTAATACCAGTGAGCAAATAATAGCCAAACTCTGTCGAACCGGTTTTGAATCTTTAAGTGATGTCCTGCACCTGCCCTATGCAGCTGCAGGTAAACGTTACGGCAAAGCCTTTGTTTTATACTTGCAACAGATACTGGGTGAAGTTTCTGACCCACAAAGTACTATCTGCTTACCCGAAAGTTTCACAGAATCCCTGCACTTCATGCAAGGCATTACTGAAACAGAAGCCTTGCTGTTTCCCATGCAACGTTTGCTCTCCCTGTTATGTATATACCTGCGCGTTCGACAACTGCATTGCACTACTTTCACCTGCCTGTTTGAACACCAGTCCGGACAGGATAAAACTCAAATTCAAACTTTAAAGCTCGATTTTTCCCGGCCCCAAAACAACCTCAAACATTTTATGGTGCTGTTAGGGATCAAACTTGAAAATTTTACAATAACGGCTCCCGTTGAAAGTATCACTTTACAGGCCAACAAGCTGTGCAGGGCAGAACAAGCCAGTGCAACACTTTTTCCGGGTTTTGGCCTTGCTGCAGATGACAGCACCCTGCGTTTGTTGTTCGACAAACTCAGTGCCCGTCTTGGCACAAATGCCATGTACGGCCTTTGTATGCAGGACAGTCATATCCCCGAATATGCCTGGCAAACGCAACCTGTTCTCCACCCTGCAAGCCAACACAAGAGACCTGTTCCGTATCAGATAAAAACCGGTCAACGGCCCATCTGGTTACTCAACAAACCCCTACCCCTGCAATGCCGGCGCCACCAGCTTTACTGGCATGGAAAACTGGAACTTATAGAAGATACAGAACGCCTTGAAGGTAACTGGTGGCATAAACCGGTGCAACGGGATTACTTTGTTGCCCGGCGTGAAGATGGAACCTGCTGCTGGATATTCCAGGACCGGCTCACCCGCCACTGGTTTATACAAGGCCTGTTTGGATAAGCCGATGTATGCAGAGTTACATACACTTAGCAATTTCACCTTTTTGCGTGGTGCATCCCGACCAGACGAGTTGGTACAGCGTGCAGCAGAATTGGGCTACAGCGCTATGGCCCTAACCGATGAATGTTCTCTGGCAGGTGTTGTAAAAGCCTATGTTGCCTGCAAGCATCATGCTGTAAAACTGATTATTGGTAGTGAGTTTACTTTTGAAGAAGGTAGCAAACTGGTACTCATCGCTCCCGACAAAGCGGCATACGGAGAGCTTTCAACATTTATTAGCCTGGGACGCAGACGCAGCAACAAAGGGGAATACAAACTACGCCTTGACGACCTCAGGTTTGGTATAAAACGCTGCCTGGGTATCTGGTTACCGGAAATTGACAACCCTGAGAAATCAGGTGCAAGGCTTTGTGAACTGCTTCCACAGGGACTTTGGCTAGGTGTTGAATTAATACGTAAAGGTTCGGATCAACAACGTTATTTAAATCTTTACAAACTGGCGAAAAAACTCAACCTGCCTATGGTCGCCTGCGGTGATGTTCACATGCATACACCCAAACGCAAAATACTGCAGGACACCCTGAGCGCCATTCGCCTGAATACCAGCGTCAACAAGCTGGGCTGTTTATTGCAAAGCAATAGCGAACAATATTTGCGTCCAATTAGTAAACTTAAGAATATTTATCCCCAGGCCTTGCTGGATGAGAGTGTGCGCATTAGCGAACGCTGCAACTTCTCTCTGGATGAGTTGCGTTACTGTTATCCAAAAGAACTGGTACCCGAAGGCCATACTCCACAACGTTATTTAAGGCAGCTGGTTGAACACGGGGCACATCTGCGCTGGCCCGAAAAAATCCCCGGGCCAGTGCTTGCATTGATAGAAAAGGAATTGTTGCTGATAGAAGAAATGCAGTATGAGTATTATTTTCTTACAGTTTATGATCTGGTGCAATTTGCCCGTGATAAGAAAATTTTGTGTCAGGGACGTGGTTCTGCAGCAAATTCCGTAGTGTGTTATTGCCTGTTTATTACTGAAATATCCCCAACCCGCATCTCCTTGCTGTTTGAGCGTTTTATATCCAAAGAACGTGAAGAACCACCCGATATCGATGTGGATTTTGAACACGAACGCCGGGAAGAGGTTATTCAGTATATCTACAAAAAATATACCCGCGAAAGAGCAGCTATTGCAGCTACCGTAATCACTTACAGGGCACGTAGCGCCGTTCGGGATGTTGGCAAGGCCCTGGACCTGGACCCGCTGTTTGTAGACCAGTTAGCTAAATCACTGGCCTGGTGGGATAGAAATAGCGACCTGAAAAAACGTTTTGAAGAACATAAGGTACAGGATCGGGAACAACTGTTTGCCCAACTGGTGCAGGAAATTCTGGGTTTTCCCCGGCACCTTTCCCAGCATGTTGGTGGCTTTATTATAAGCGAAGGTCCGGTTAACCAGTTAGTCCCTGTAGAAAATGCCAGTATGCCTGATCGAACCGTTATTCAATGGGATAAAGAAGATATAGAAGCTCTGGGGCTACTAAAAGTGGACGTACTTGCTCTGGGTATGCTCACCACTATTCGCAAATGCCTTACAGAAATCGGTCTGTACAGCAATGCGGTACCTGACATTCAGTCCATTCCCGAAGAGGATCATGCAACTTGGGAAATGCTTTGCCGGGCAGACAGCGTTGGTGTCTTTCAAATTGAATCCAGAGCGCAGATGTCTATGCTGCCACGCCTGCGACCAGTTTGTTTTTACGATCTTGTTATCGAAATAGCCATCGTTCGACCAGGGCCCATTCAGGGCAACATGGTGCATCCTTTTTTAAAGCGGCGCTCAGGGATAGAGCCTATAAGCTACCCTAACGACGAAATAAAGTCGGTGTTGGAGCGCACAATGGGTGTGCCCATTTTTCAGGAGCAGGTTATAAAACTGGCTATGGTCGCAGCCGGTTTTTCCGGTGGTGAAGCCGACAAGTTACGCAGGGCTATGGCCAGCTGGGGTAAAAATGGCAATCTGCTTCAGTTCGAAAACAAACTTGTGCAGGGCATGCTTAAACGCGGTTACAAGGAGGATTTTGCACACCGGCTTTTTGAGCAGATAAAGGGTTTTGGCGGTTACGGGTTTCCGGAATCCCATTCGGCAAGCTTTGCACTGTTAGCCTATATATCCGCCTGGATGAAATGCCACCACCCGGCAGCATTTTTATGCGCCATACTTAATAGCCAGCCCATGGGATTCTATTCTCCTTCCCAGCTGGTGCAGGACGCCAGGCGACATGCCATTACCGTTGAGCCTGTAGATATAAATATCAGCGACTGGGATCATAAACTCGAAGCAGTGCAGGCCGCTATCAAGGCGGGGGTTCAGCCCAGTGTACGTCTGGGTTTTCGGCTCGTTAAAGGTTTCGGCAAAGCCTCGGCTTTGCGCATTATGAAAGAACGTGAAGCACAAGCATTCAACAATCTTCTGGATCTTTCCCGCCGTGCCCAACTTAACAAAGGTGAGATGGAAAGCCTGGCTAACGCCAGCGCATTCACTTCTTTTAGTGCACACCGTTACCAGGCACACTGGCAGGTATTGGGTATAGAAGAAACAAGGCCCTTGCTCAGTGATACAGAAAGCAGTAGCCAACACTCTCTTGCTGATGGCGTGTATCTCCCTCCTCCTCTGCCACAACAGGACATGCTGGCAGATTACCAAAGCACCGGGCTCACGATAAAAAAACATCCCATGGAGTTTTTGCGCAGTTGTGAAAACGCTCGTAAAGAATTGAAACGCTGCAAACGCCATACCGACCTTCAGCATCTGAACAACGGCAGGTTTGTAACTATTGCCGGTTTGGTAACTGGCCGACAAAGGCCCGGCAGCGCATCCGGAGTATTATTTTTAACCCTGGAAGACGAGACCGGAAACACCAATATTGTTGTCTGGAAGTCGGTACAGGTCCGTTTTCGACAATCCTTGCTGGCAAGTAAGCTGTTGCTCGTGAAAGGTGTAATGGAATGCAAAAATGAAGTCATTCATGTTGTTATGGGTGAAGCACTTGACCTTAGTTATCTGCTGGATGATCTGGCCGTGCGGTCCCGGGACTTTCACTGATATGATAGAGCTGCACACTATGATAAGCATAGATGCGATAACAAAGACGGCTGGAGCATAACCTGGTAATGAAACGCGCAATTATTCTCGTACTCGATTCCTTTGGAATAGGGGCAACCGCGGATGCAGTTGATTTTGGTGACGTAGGCGCAAATACCCTGGGAAGTATTGCCCGGCATCGCGAAGATACCGGTGTACAGAGCCTGCAACTGCCCAATCTGGCCAGACTGGGACTAATGCACGCTGCAAAAGAGAGCTGCGGCGCGTATCCCGCGGGTTGTGCGGAACTGGCAAAGGCAACAGAAATCGTGGGTGCATACGGGCATGCAGCCGAGTTAAGTACAGGAAAAGACACACCCAGCGGGCACTGGGAAATTGCCGGTGTGCCAGTAACATTCGACTGGGGTTATTTTACCGACAAACAAAACAGCTTTCCTGAAGAACTGCTAAATGAACTCATCCAGCAGGCCAAACTCCCGGGTGTGCTCGGCAACTGCCATGCATCAGGTACCGCGATAATCGAGGCGCTGGGAGAGGAGCATATGCAATCAGGCAAACCGATTGTATATACATCGGCAGACAGCGTGATGCAAATTGCCTGCCACGAGGGCAGCTATGGACTGGAAAATCTGTACACACTGTGCGACATAGCACGCAAGCTGGTGGACAAATACAACGTAGGGCGCGTAATTGCCCGGCCCTTTGAAGGAGCGGACGCTACTTCATTTGTGCGCACAGGCAACCGCCGTGACCTGACCGTGCCGCCTCCCGCCCCCACCCTGCTGGATAAGCTGGTAAACAAGGGAGGGGATGTAATTAGCGTCGGCAAAATCTCGGACATATACGCACATTGTGGAATTACCAAAAAGATCAAGGCCAACGGCAACGCTGCGCTGTTTGATGCAACACTTGAGGCGATAGGCGCAGCCGGAGACCAGTCCATCGTATTTACCAACTTCGTAGATTTCGACATGTTATACGGGCATCGTCGCGACCCGGAGGGGTATGCAAGCGCACTGGAATACCTGGACGCACGATTACCCGAGATCATCGACCAGCTACTGCCGGAAGACATATTGATCATCTGTGCAGATCATGGCTGCGACCCCACATGGCCGGGTACCGACCACACACGTGAACACATTCCGGTGCTGGCATTTGGAGCGGGTATACAGCCGGGCTCCCTCGGCCTGCGTAACAGTTTTGCAGATATCGGGCAAAGCCTGGCGGTGCACTTTGAGCTGGAAGCTATGGATTATGGTGAGAGTTTTATCTAGTTTGGGGTATTAGTACCTTAAATGTTTTACTGATTCACCCGAGTTAATCAACTCCTGCAGGGATTCCACGCCAATTTTTAGCTGGCTTCTCACATACTTCTGACTCACCTTTTTATCACTTTTTGTGGACTTTACACCCTCCGGAGTCATCGGATTGTCTGATACCATCAATAAGGCCCCATGGGGAATCTTGTTGATAAACCCCACCAGAAAAATGGTGGCGGTTTCCATATCAATACCCGCCACACGGATTTTTGTCAGGTATTTCTTAAACTCCAAATCGTGCTCCCACACTCTTCTGTTGGTTGTATAGATAGTGCCCGTCCAGTAATCAAATTTATTCTTTTTGATCATGGCTGACACAGCCTGTTGCAGGCGAAAGGACGGTAGCGCGGGCACTTCCGGCGGCAAATAATCATCGCTGGCGCCTTCACCGCGAATTGCAGCAATAGGCAGAATAAAATCGCCCAGTTTAATTTTACGCTTTAATCCGCCACATTTGCCCAGAAACAATACAGCCTTTGGTTTTACGGCAGAGAGCAGGTCCATTACGGTGGCCGCCATGGCACTACCCATACCAAAATTTATGATGGTTATGTTTTCTGCTGTTGCCGTTTGCATGGGGGTGTCCTGCCCGAGCACTTTTACATCGTACATTTTTGCAAACAGGTTTACGTAATCCGAAAAGTTACACAGCAGTATGTATTCACCGAAGCCTTTTAGCGGTGTACCGGTATATCTTGGTAACCAGTCCTCGGTAATTTTGTCTTTAGTTTTCATTGCAGGGAAGCTCCCGCACTCGCCAGCTCCGGAAAAAGACTGGCAAGCTCCGCCTTACTTGCACCGCAAACACCGCGTTCTGTAATCAGACCGGTAATAAATTTTGCCGGTGTAGTGTCAAAGGCATCATTTCTAATCTGGATATGATCGGGAACAATTTGCACGGTTTCCTGGATACCCGACGATGTAATCCCGTTCAACTGGCTAACTTCGTCCCGTGAGCGCTGTTCAATGGGTATATCTGCCAAACCGTCACTTATTGTCCAATCGATAGAGGGTGAAGGTGCGGCCACATAAAATGGTACCCCATTATCAAAAGCAGCCAGTGCTTTCAGGTAGGTTCCAATTTTATTGCATACATCCCCGGACCCGGTGGTTCGATCTGTGCCTACTATGCATACATCCACCAGGCCTTTTTGCATGAGATGTCCCCCGGCGTTGTCTACAATCAGGGTATGGGGAACACCCTGTTGATCCAGCTCCCACGTCGTAAGATAGGCGCCCTGGTTACGCGGACGGGTTTCATCCACCCATACATGTACCGGTATGCCCGCTGCATGCGCCTTATATACAGGTGCAAGGGCGGTACCCCAATCAACTGTAGCAATCCAGCCCGCATTACAGTGGGTAAGTATGTTCACTACCGGATTTTCGTCTCCACGCTGGCATTTGCTCGCATGTAGTGCTGCTATAATGCGAAGCCCGTGCTCTCCCATCGCGGCACACATTTCCACGTCAGTTGCGCAAATTTCAGAAGCCATCTGCAAAGCCATGGACACGCGTTTATCTTCCGGGAGAGCCATAAGTGGCGCTTTTATCTTGTCCAATGCCCAACGCAGATTTACCGCGGTGGGTCTACTGGCCAACAATTGATTATATGCGCTTGTTAAGCCCTCATCGGAAGGCGCAACCTTAAGCGCCAGATACAAACCAAAAGCACCGGTTGCACCGATTAGGGGAGCGCCGCGTACCTGCATATCAAAAATTGCGCGTATTGCGTCTTCAAGCGTATGTAATTCAGCCACCACAAACTTATGAGGCAACAGCGTCTGGTCAATGATATTAACGTGCGGGGTTTCCCCAGGACCTACCCAAATCGAGTGATAATGCTTGCCACCTACATCCACCTGCCTACTCCAGTAACGATTCATTTAACCAGGCTTTTTGGGAAGCAATGCAGCACCCGCCCAAATTCCTGTGATCAGGATGATAACTATTCACAATGAAAATTACCCCCGCAATCGAAAATCAGCAATAATGATTTTACCCAAGCAATAGACCATAGCTATGCCAGGAACCGCGCCAGGAAATGATCTAACCCGTGCTGCAGAATACGGGCAACCCAGTATGGCAGAACAGGTAAATATCGCCGCCGCATACCTGCGAAAATTTTGTCCGGATACCGTGCACGCAGGGCTTATTCTGGGCAGTGGGCTTGGAGACATACCCTCCTTTCTCACCGTAAAACACTCTATTGCGTATACGGATATTCCCCGCTTTCCCAACTCAACCGCGCCCGGTCATTCAGGAAACCTGCATATCACGGAGTTCCAGGGAACCAGCATACTGGTGTTTCAGGGACGATTTCACTTATATGAAGGCTGGCATCCCACCCAGATCGCACTCGGTATTTACGTGCTGAAGGCATTAGGGGCAAACGAATTGGTGGTGACCAACGCAGCCGGTGCGCTGAACCCGAATTACCAGCCGGGTGATTTGATGTTGATCGAGGATCACCTGAATTTTACCGGCCACAGTCCTCTTATTGGACAAAATGAGGATCTGGGTCCTACTTTTCCAGATATGTCACAAGCCTATGCACCCGACCTCCTCATACGCATTCGTGCTGCAGCGGACGCGTTTGGGCAATCATTACAAAGTGGAATTTATGCAGCGGTTACGGGACCCGCTCTGGAAACCTCAGCGGAAAGACGTTTTTTCAGCCTTTCCGGAGCGGACGCGATTGGTATGTCGACTGTCCCGGAGGTGATAGCTGCCAATCATTGTGGACTCAAGGTGTTGGGGATTTCTGCCATTACCAACATGGCCGTTGGTGGTCCCGATCAGAAAGTCGACAGTATCGAAGAGGTATTTGCCAACGCCGCCGTCGCGGGCCGGGCCATGCTTCCCCTCTTGCAGAAATTCTTTCAGAACTAGATTAAGCCGCCGTCTAATGGCAAAGTGGTCGCCCGATAAAACAGGTGTGAATATTCATGACAACCAAACACATCAACGCCTCTGCGGGTGCTTTTGCTGAAACTGTACTAATGCCCGGAGACCCGCTACGTGCCGAATATATTGCTGAAACCTTTCTTGAGCATGCAGAACGGGTGTGTGATGTTCGCAATATCTGGGGCTATACCGGTACTTACAAGGGCAAACCTGTATCCATTATGGCGCATGGTATGGGTATTCCATCCATCTCAATTTATGCCAGCGAACTGATTAGCGAATATAAAGTGAAGCGCCTGGTACGCGTTGGAAGCTGTGGCACGGTACATCCCTCGGTAAATTTGCGTGACATAATTATCGCTATGGGTGCATCAACTGACTCAGGCGTCAACCGGATGCGTTTTGGTGGTTACGATTACGCAGCAATTGCAGATTATGAACTGCTAACACGTGCGGTAAGTGCTTCAGAAAAACATTCCGCAAGATACCATGTGGGCAACATATTCTCGGCGGATCTTTTTTACACTCCGGATCCTGAAATGTTTAACACGATGGAAAAGTACAATATTCTGGGAGTTGAAATGGAAGCCGCCGGACTGTACGCAATCGCTGCAGAAGCAGGTGTAAAAGCACTCACTATTTGTACTGTGAGTGATGATATCAGAAGCGGGGATGCCTTAAGTTCCCAGGAACGCCAAACCAGCTTTGGACAAATGATCCAGATAGCGCTCGATACTGTAAGCTAATCTAGGAAAAGAAAAGAAGAGAAGAGAAGAGACGAGGTGCTTTAAACCGATATGGCTCAGAAACGTAAAAGACTTCCCAATCTGGACCGTGTTAATCCGGTAGATGAAACAGGCGTCAATGAAAGGGTGGCGCGCTTTTGTACGCGCAGTATAAAAAATGACTCAAAGCATACTGCACTCAAACTGGTGCTAAGCATGATTGATCTCACGACACTCGAGGGACAGGATACGCCTGGCAAGGTAAAACAACTCTGCCAGAAGGCAATTCATCTACACGACAATTTGCCTGGTTTACCCACTGTCGCTGCGGTATGTGTCTACCCGAATATGGTAGGTATCGCCAAGCAAGCCCTAATGGGGTATGGGATTAACGTAGCCTCGGTTGCAACCGCATTTCCAAGCGGCATGTCCTCGCGAGATATCAAGCTGGAAGAAACCAGAAATGCGGTCGCAGACGGCGCTGACGAAATAGATATGGTGATATCCCGTGGTGCATTTCTTGCCGGTGAGTATGCTTATGTTTTTGATGAAATCGCTGCTGTGAAGGAAGCCTGTGGCAAGGCACACCTGAAAGTAATACTTGAAACCGGAGAACTGGTGACCCTGGATCGAGTTAAAAAGGCCAGTGTTCTCGCGATTCAGGCCGGGGCTGATTTCATCAAGACTTCAACCGGCAAAATACAGCCTGCAGCAACTATGCAGGTAACCCTGATAATGTTGCAAACCATACGCGAACACTACTACGCCACCGGGGAAAAAGTGGGTATGAAACCGGCCGGAGGCATATCAACCTCAAAACTGGCGATACATTATCTGGTGATGCTGCGAGAAACCCTGGGAGATGAGTGGATGACACCAGACCTGTTTCGCTTTGGGGCAAGCAGTCTGGCCAATGACGTACTCATGCAACTACAACGACAGGCTGATGGTTTGTATCAATCACCTGACTACTTTTCAAAAGATTAACGGGAACGCCAACGTGAGCGATGCGCATAACACACTAAAATTTGATACTGGCTGGCAATATGCACCTGCACCCGAGAGCACGGACCATGTGCGCATTGATAAAAAGTATGGCCTTTTTATCAACGGAAAGTTTACCGCACCCTCGCAGGGTAAATATTTTACTACCAGCAATCCTGCCACACAGGAACGTCTCTCTCGTATAGCCATCGCTGGTAAATCAGATGTTAACCGTGCGGTTAAGGCGGCACGCAAGGCCTACGAAAATGTCTGGTCAAAAATGCCTGCCAGGGAACGCGCAAAATATATTTTCAGAATCGCACGAGGTTTGCAGGAACGCGCTCGGGAGTTTTCAGTAATTGAAACCATGGATGGCGGCAAACCCATACGTGAATCACGCGATGTCGATATCCCCCTGGCTGCAGCACATTTTTTCTACTACGCAGGGTGGGCGGACAAACTGGAATATGCCTTCCCGGGTGCGGGGGTAAAATCCCTGGGTGTTGCAGGTCAAATCGTGCCCTGGAACTTCCCACTTCTTATGGCTGCCTGGAAAATAGCACCCGCGCTTGCCTGTGGAAACACAGTGGTTTTGAAACCGGCTGAAACAACTTCCCTCACCGCGCTAAAATTGGCTGAGCTGATCCAGGATATCGGCTTGCCACCCGGCGTGGTAAACATTGTGACAGGTGCCGGTGCCACGGGCGCTGCACTTGTTGATCATCCAGACGTTAACAAGATTGCGTTCACCGGTTCAACCGCTGTGGGCAGGTCGATAATGCATTCGATTGCCGGTACAGAAAAAAAATACACACTAGAACTGGGGGGAAAGGCGGCAAATATAATCTTTGCCGATGCACCTGTTGATCAGGCAGTTGAGGGCGTTGTAAACGCCATATTTTTCAATCAGGGCCATGTCTGTTGTGCTGGCTCACGATTGCTGGTTCAGGAGTCTGTTGCCGATGAACTCATCCACAAGCTTAAGGAACGCATGCACACACTGATACTCGGTAATCCACTGGATAAAAATACCGATATTGGTGCGATAAATTCCAGGGCCCAGCTCGACAAAATCAACTCATACCTCAAAATTGGCAAGAATGAAGGCGGAAATATGTTTCAGGCACCCTGTACCTTGCCGAGTAAAGGCTACTGGTGCCCACCCACAATATTTACCGACATGGCCCAATCCAACCGACTGGTACAGGAAGAAATATTCGGGCCGGTGTTAGCCATTCAGACCTTTCGCACAGCAGCAGAAGCCGTTACCAAAGCAAACAATACGCCCTATGGTCTGTCTGGCGGTGTGTGGACAGACAAAGGATCAAAAATTTTCAAGGTTACCTCTGCTCTCAAGGCAGGGGTTGTCTGGGCTAACACTTTCAATAAATTTGATCCAACCTCACCCTTTGGCGGCTACAAGGAGAGTGGCATCGGTCGCGAAGGCGGTGCACATGGATTATCCGCATACCTTGCTATGGAGGTGAATCATGGCCGCTAAACCAGCGCACGGGCAGGCACGCGCTCCCATAAACAAAACCTGCAAGATATTTATCGGAGGCAAATTTCCCCGTACTGAATCCGGTCGTTATTACCTGTTTTCAAATAATTCCGAATCAGCGCCTTACACTGCCAATATCTGTCGCTCAAGTCGAAAGGATTTTCGCAATGCCGTAGTCGCGGCACGCGCAGCACAAAATGGTTGGGCCACCGCCAGTGCATACCTGCGCGGCCAGATTTTGTACAGAATCGCCGAGATACTCGAAGGGCGGCGCGAACAGTTCGCGAGCGAGCTTAAACTCCAGGGTGCATCAACCAGACAGGCCAATAGTGAAGTAGACGCCAGCATAGACAGGCTGGTTTACTTCGCTGGCTGGTCAGACAAATACCAGCAAATTTTTAGCACGGTAAATCCGGTTAGCTCATCACATTTCAATTTTTCCGTACTGGAACCCAGCGGTGTAGTTGCCGTACTATCACCTGAATGTGACCCCATGCAATTTGGATTGTTAGCTTTGGTATCCAATATCGCACCGGTAATTGTTGGCGGAAATACCTGTGTGTTATTGGCGGAAGAAACACATCCGCTCACGGCCATCAGCCTGGCTGAAGTGCTGCAAGCCTCGGACGTGCCCGGTGGCGTGGTAAATATACTAACGGGCAGTAAGTCCGAACTTGTGGATTTCTTTGCCTCACACAAGGATGTGAATTGCATCGTCCACAGCGAGGCAAACAATGCTAATTCCACGCGCATTCAGCAGCTGGCATCAGAAAACCTTAAGCGCGTAGTCCAACGGCCCGTGGCCCAATGGCACGGGGAAACAATGCAGAACCCTTATCTTATTAAGGATACCCAGGAAGTTAAGACGACATGGCACCCAATCGGGAGTTAGAGATTCAGTCACATTGGGCGTTTTTCTGCTAATCTTGGCTTCATAATTTATACGCGAATAAAAAAAGACTATATGGGCAAATTAACAACACATATTCTGGACACTTCCAGAGGCGAACCCGCTAATGACGTGGAAATAGAACTATATTGCATAAATGAATCACGAAGTTTAATTGCAAGCACCCGCACCAACGACGATGGCAGAACCCCTACCCCACTCCTTGAGGGGGAAACATTCAAACCAGGCATATGGGAGCTCATATTCAAAGTTGGTGATTACTACCGGCGTAACGGAGCTGTAAACATAAAGCCGGCCTTTCTGGAGGATGTGGTAATCAGGTTTACTCTCACCGATATTTCCCACTTTCACGTACCCTTGCTGGTTTCCCCTTTTGGGTACAGTACCTATCGCGGCAGTTGATCGAAAATGCAAGGGGATCAAACATCACATAACTCCATTCGGTTCGTGCTGGACGGTGCAGTGCACGAGGCAAGCAATGTAGAACCAACCACCACCCTTCTGGAATATCTCAGGGAAGATTTACGCCGTACAGGTACCAAGGAAGGATGTGCAGAAGGAGATTGTGGCGCGTGCACAGTAGTAGTGGGCGAACTGGAACCCAACGCTAACAAGGTCTCCCTGTTTACTGCCAATGCCTGCTTACAATGTCTTCCAACCCTGGATGGTAAACAATTGTTTACCGTGGAGAGTCTGGGAGAATATCCTGATTCTTTACATCCTGTACAACAATCCATGGTGGACAAGCACGCATCCCAGTGCGGATTTTGTACTCCCGGATTTGTGATGTCGCTTTTTTGGCTCTACAAAAGCCAAACCCGGACCAATTACAACGAGTTGCTTCGGGTGCTCTCCGGAAATATATGCAGGTGTACCGGCTATCGCCCAATTCTGGATGCAGGGCTAGCCATGCATGCTTACGAATCCGAACGAGAAGACTGGCTGAATGTACCCGGCAATGACACACCACAGGATCAACATACGCTGCAACTATTGTCCTCGCTTGACACGGGCACATCCCTGGCACTTCGCAAATCTCCAACGGATGGGATTAACTACCTTGCCCCTGTTGATCTTTCTGAACTGGCGGGTCAATACCAAAAACACCCGGATGCAACCTTGCTCGCCGGTGGAACGGATATAGGAATCTGGATAACCAAGACTTTTAGAAAATTCCCCATGCTCATTCACACGGGCAGGGTTGCTGTACTCAAACAAATTAGCATCACCAGTAAAAGTATCGAAATTGGCAGTGCGGTAACGCTCACACAGCTTATCCCGACCCTACTCCAGGAGTTTCCCGAACTGGATGACTTTCTCAATCGTTTTGCATCCCTTCCCATTCGTAATCTTGCAACACTGGGCGGCAATATTTGTAACGCCTCACCCATTGGAGATTCCATGCCGGTGCTGCTCAGTCTTGGAACCGAGCTTAAATTAAGAAAGGGCAATACAACACGCACAATGGCCCTGAATGAGTTTTACCTGGACTACCAAAAAACAGCCTTGCAGAGCGGCGAATTTCTGGAATCGATCAGTATCCCACGCAGGGCAAAAGGTTCGAAACTTGGTAGCTACAAAATATCCAAACGCTTCGATCAGGACATCTCTGCCGTATGTGCATCATTTTACTTGCAAAACCATGACACTGGTGAGCGCAAAATACGCATCGCGTATGGTGGTGTAGCGGCTATTCCGAAGCGTGCCTATGCAACCGAAGAATTTATCAACCGGAATCCCATCAACCCCCTGAATATCGCTAAGGCACTAGAGATACTGGCCACCGAATTTACGCCCCTTTCGGATATGAGAGCCAGTGCAGGATACAGGTCCCAGGTAAGTGAAAATCTGTTAAGCCGGTTTTTGCAAAGGATTTGGCAGGGGGAAACAGATACCCGGCTTATTTCCGTGAGGGATTATCAACATGGCACTTGATACACCCAAGCATAGTATTGGGCAGGCCATAGTTCATGATAGTGCTACCCTGCATGTAAGCGGTAGTGCACAGTTTACCGACGATGTTAGCGAGCCGCGCGACCTTCTGTATGCAGCAATTGGTATGTCGGAACACGCACACGCACAGATAATGGAACTGGATTTAGGCAGTGTACGATCAGCCCCGGGGGTTGTTGCTGTGATTACAGCAGAGGATATTCCAGGGGAAAATAATTTTGGCGCAGTTGTGGCTGATGATCCCCTTTTGGCTTACGACAAGGTACAGCACCTGGGCCAGGCTGTTTTTGCGGTGGCTGCTACATCGGTAAATGCCGCCCGTGAAGCAGTGCTGAAAGCACGTATCACTTACCAGCCGCTACCTGTGATTCTGGATGCACGCGCAGCGGTAGCAGCGAACTCAAAAGTGCTGCCGAGCGAAACAATTAGCTCCGGGGATAGTGCAAGCGCAATCGCCAATGCCGCTCATCAACTGAAAGGGGCGGTCTATCTGGGTGGACAGGACCAGTTTTACATGGAGGGCCAAATCTCAATGGCAATTCCGGAAGAAGGCGGTGCCATGCAAGTCCTGTGTTCAACCCAGCACCCCACAGAAGTACAGCATATTGTTGCACACGCACTTAATCTGGCTTCAAAGGATGTCACAATTATCTGCAGGCGTATGGGAGGCGGATTTGGCGGCAAGGAAAGCCAGCCAGCACAGTTTGCCAGTCTCGCCGCTATACTCGCCAAAAAATCAGGCCGTCCGGTGAAATTACGTCTCGATAGGGATACCGATATGTGTGTTACCGGAAAACGGCATGACTTTGATGTTCGCTACCATGTGGGCTTCGATGATCGAGGTCGTATTGAGGGGGTTGATTTTGACCTTGCGTCCCGTTGTGGAATGTCTGCCGACCTGTCCGGTGCCATTAATGATCGTGCCATGTTTCATTGCGACAATGCCTACTACCTGCCTAACGTAAACATCACATCCCATCGAGGCAAAACCAATACGGTTTCCAATACTGCATTTCGCGGTTTTGGCGGACCACAGGGCATGTTTGCGATCGAATATGTAGTTGAAGAAATAGCTGCCCACCTTAAACTCGACCCATTGTTGGTAAGACGCAGAAATTTCTATGGCAAAACAAGCCGCAACGTCACCCCGTATAAACAGAAAGTCGAAGACAATGTCATCAAACAGTTGGTCAACGAACTGGAAGTTACTGCAGATTACAAACAACGCAAAAAAGACATTGCAAAATTTAATCGAGGCTCAACTTCACTCAAGCGCGGTATTGCACTTACCCCTGTTAAATTTGGTATCTCGTTTACTACCCAGCATCTTAATCAGGCAGGTGCGTTAATTCATGTTTATCAGGATGGTAGCGTTCATCTGAATCACGGTGGCACGGAAATGGGACAGGGATTGTTCACCAAGGTTGCGCAGGTGGTAGCTGAAGAATTCCAGATTGATCCAAAACACATAAAAATTATGGCAACCAACACCGCCAAAGTGCCAAATACTTCTGCTACAGCGGCATCCAGTGGTTCAGACCTGAATGGTAAGGCTGCTCAACAGGCTGCCCGAACCATAAAGTCGCGCCTTGTAACCTTTGCTACGGAACACTTTCGAGTTAGTGCAAATCAGATAAAATTTAGCAATAACCAGGTACACGTCGGAACGAATACCCTTGAATTTAGCGCACTGGTCCATCTGGCCTATTTGTCCCGCATATCCCTTTCCAGTACCGGTTTTTACAAAACTCCGAAAATCCATTTCGACAAAAAAACTTTCACCGGACGGCCATTTTACTACTATGCCTATGGTGCTGCGGTATCAGAAGTTGTTATTGATGTGCTGACAGGCGAGCAACGAACCCTGCGTGTAGACATACTGCACGACTGTGGAAGCTCCCTTAACCCTGCGATGGATATGGGTCAGATAGAAGGGGGTTTTATTCAGGGTGCGGGTTGGTTAACCACTGAGGAATTGTATTACGATGCTGCGGGTGCCTTGCAAACTCATGCGCCCTCTACCTACAAGGTTCCACTGTGTTCAGACATTCCCCCCGATTTTCGGGTAAATATTCTTAAACACAGCCCTAACAGGGAACAAACTATTTACCGCTCAAAAGCCGTTGGTGAACCGCCGTTAATGCTGGCCTTGTCCGTATTCTTTGCCATCAGGAATGCAGTAGCGGCAAATGGCGGGCGTAATCTACAGGCGCCAGCCACGCCGGAAGCGATACTTGCAGCACTCAACAAGGCTTGCTGATATGACGGGAATGCAAACCAGCACAACAGAACTGGCAACCATCTTTGCAGACATGCGACAGGCGGGATTGACCCATGCCGCTTGTATCAGCATAACGGATACCAGCGGTTCATCTCCTCGGGAACGCGGCTGCCAAATGCTCATCACCGCGGATAAATTGTATGGCTCCATCGGTGGTGGAAAACTGGAGTTCAAAATAATGCAGATTGCCAGGAATGCGTTGGCACAATATCCCTGCATAGAAACTTCTGAACAAATCAGGGTGCCTTTGGGACCGAGTCTGGGTCAATGTTGTGGAGGCGTAGTGAATCTGCTTATGGAGATATTGCCCCTCTCACGTCTCGAAATGATGCCTGGTGAGCTTCAGAACAACATCTATCCATCAAACTTTCAGGTTGCCATTTTCGGAGCCGGCCATGTCGGCCAGGCACTGGTCAGCGTGCTGGCTGCCCTGCCGTGTTCAGTAATCTGGATTGATAGTAGAGAAGAGATATTTCCAGACCAATTATCCGCAAACGTAGAAATACGTTGTGTAGAGGATCCCGAATTTGAGGTGCAAACGCTGGCGCCACACAGCTATTGTGTTGTGACGACGCATAGCCATCAATTGGACGAAAAAATAGTTTCCGCATTATTAAAGCGCAATGATGTTAGCTGTTGCGGATTGATAGGATCAAAATCCAAAGCCTTACGCTTTAAAAAACGCCTGACTGCACGTGGATTAACAACAGAGCAACTCAGCCAACTGGTTTGTCCTATGGGCGACCCGGCAATTAAGGGTAAACATCCGGGCGAAATTGCCCTTTCCATGGCAAGTCAATTACTGCAGATGCATCAAAATGACAAACTCACAAGTGCTACTGCGGCGCTAAGGGTTTATAAGGGCTGATAAGGGTTATGGAAACGTATTTACTCGACTGGCTCAACCTTCTGGTCAGATGGCTTCATCTGATAACCGGCATTGCCTGGATTGGATCTTCTTTCTACTTTGTATGGCTGGATAATCACCTGTTACCGCCTAACAAGCCTAACGAAGAATTGCAGGGTGAAGTCTGGTCTGTACATGGTGGGGGTTTTTATCAGGCGCAAAAGTACCGGGTAGCTCCGCAGGTTATGCCCTCTCCATTACACTGGTTTAAGTGGGAAGCATATAGCACATGGATAAGCGGCACTTTTTTGCTCGCACTTGTCTATTGGTACGGTGCAGAAATCTATCTGCTTGATTTGAGCCGGGCAGACCTTAGCAAAGCCGAAGCCATACTCATCGGCGCAGGTGGATTGTTAGCGGGCTGGATTATGTACGATTTGATGTGCCGTTCCCCACTGGCCCGGAATGACCGCCTGCTCGCAACGGCAGTTACCTTGTTAATAGCAATCGCAGCTTACGGATTTTGTCAGGTGTTTAGTGGTCGCGGAGCCTTCATTCATTTTGGCGCTATGATCGGAACTATCATGGTAGCAAACGTATTTTTTGTTATTATTCCCGGCCAAAAGCTGATGGTCGACTCGGCTATGCGGGGTGAATCACCCGACCCGAACCCCGGCCTGAAAGCAAAGCAACGCTCGGTACATAATACTTATCTCACCCTGCCCGTTCTGTTTGTGATGATAAGCAATCACTACGCTTTCACCTACGCAGGAGAATACAACTGGGTAAATCTGTTGGCTATAGTATTACTGGGCGCCTTGATTCGTGTGTACTTTGTATCGCGACACAAGGCAAATAACAAGCAGTTAGGCACCGGTGCAGCCTCTGTTGTGCCCTTGCTATTGGCTGCCGGTGTTCTGGCTGGCCTTATCTATGCCGGAATACCCGCTTTACGCACTTCCCCGTTATCTGATTCAGTGAGTATGGATGAGATAGAAGCTATTCTTCAGCAGCATTGTGTAGCTTGCCACTCAGCACAACCAAGCCAACCGGGTTTTACCGCGCCACCGCTGGGTGTGGTTTTTGATACCCGCGAGGAGATTAAAAAACAGGCACAGCAAATATATCAGCAATCTGTAGTAAGCAAGGTAATGCCCATTGGAAATCTGACGGGTATGACAGACGGCGAGCGACAGAAAATTGCCAGCTGGATACAATCCGGCAATAAGCTGAAAACGGAACGCAGCCAGTGAGCGATTATCCCAGAGACATGGTGGGTTACGCAGACTCCCCTCCTGCCGCAAACTGGCCGGGTAAAGCCAGGGTAGCGGTACAGTTTGTAATCAACTATGAGGAAGGCGGAGAAAATTCCATTCTGCATGGGGATGAAGCATCGGAAGCCTTTCTATCCGAAATTCCGGGTGCCCAGCCCATTGTCGGCAAACGCCACCTGAATATGGAATCGATTTACGAGTTCGGTTCTCGCGTGGGTTTCTGGCGCTTGCATCGAATCTTTACGGAACGTGAACTGCCGGTAACCGTATTTGCCATTGCGATGGCCTTGCAGCGCAATCCGGCAGTTGTTGAGGCAATGTTAAAGTCCGATTGGGAAATAGCCAGTCACGGATACCGCTGGATAGACTATCAGCATGTTTCTGAACAGATAGAAACCAGACACTTGCATACTGCGATCAAAATACACGAGCAAGCGACGGGTAGCCCACCACAGGGCTGGTACCTTGGCAGGTGTAGCGAAAACAGCCACCGTATCGCCGCACAGCAAGGTAAATTTTCCTACAATGCAGACACCTATGCAGATGAGTTACCCTACTGGGACTACAGCTTTGATGAGCCGCAATTAATGGTGCCTTATACCCTTGATGCCAATGATATGCGATTTGCCAATCAGGGTTTTAGTACGGGTGATGATTTTTACAATTATCTGAAAGACAGCTTCGATGTGTTATATACCGAAGGGGAACATACTCCGCGAATGATGTCTGTTGGCCTGCACTGTCGACTTATGGGCAGGCCCGGGCGGGCTGCATCCCTGATGCGTTTTTTGGACTATATACAGAGTTTTACTGCGGTGTGGGTAACGCGGCGCATCGATATCGCAGACCACTGGCGTAAAAGCCATCCTGCAAAAAAAAGTCACAACCCCAGCACCTAGGTCATGAACAAAAAAAATAAATTACCCAGCTCAATGCAGCGCTCGGAATTTCTCGAACGTTTTTCAGGTGTGTATGAACTGTCGCCCTGGGTAGCTGAAAAGGCGTGGGATGCGGGACTGGGAACAGATGCAGATCTCCCTGACGGATTGGCTAGGGCGCTGATGGAGGTGGTTAATGCGCAGGATAAAAACCGCTTGATGAAACTCATTCGCAATCATCCGGACCTGGCGGGAAAAGCGGCCATTGCCGGGAAACTGACTGAGGAATCTACCACGGAACAATCTTCTGCGGGAATCGATCAGTGTACAAACGAAGAGTTCGAAAAATTTACCAGTCTGAATGACAGGTACAAGCATAAATTTGGCTTCCCATTTATTATGGCGGTGCGTGATAGTAACCGTCATGCAATTCTTGGCGCATTTGAACAACGGCTGCATAACAACCGCGAACAGGAATTCAATCGTGCACTTGAGGAAATTCACAAAATAGCGCGTTTTCGCCTGGCAGACCTGCTTTGACAGGCAATCATTACATAGTGGATATTAATACCAGTGATAGATGACAATCCTTTCAGACAGTGGATAGACCTGGCGCAACCAAGACTCGGTGCAAAGGTGATAACCGCAAGCGATGATTTTTTTGCTCCTAAAGAGCGATTAATTGAGCCTGGGGAACCCGTATTCATTCCTGATAAATATGATGATCATGGAAAATGGATGGATGGTTGGGAGTCCCGCCGAAAGCGAACACCCGGACACGATTATTGTGTTGTACAACTGGGCGTGGCTGGCTATATCCGAGGTGTCAACATCGATACCAGCCACTTCATCGGCAATTACCCGCCATCAGCATCCCTTGAATCCTGTTTTGCTCCGGATGGCCCGGATGACGCAACGCAATGGCGTGAAATTCTTCCCAAGTCTGACCTGATGGCCGATTCGCATCACTACCATGCCATCGAGTGCACAAATTTAACCACACATGTTCGACTGCACATATATCCGGATGGTGGTGTTGCAAGGTTACGCGTATTTGGAGAAGTAGCGTGCGACTGGTCAGATCACGATTTTGGGAAACGAATTGATTTACTCGCACTAAAATACGGTGGCCGTGCCTTATCCTGTAATGACGAGCACTTTGGCTCCATGCATAATCTGAATATACCCATACCGGGCATTAATATGGGTGATGGCTGGGAGACCAGGCGTCGACGAGAACCCGGCAATGACTGGGTAATATTAAAACTCGGCCATCCTGGCAAAATTGATGAGATATCGGTAAATACTGCGTTCTTTAAAGGTAACTATCCTGACAGGGTGTCTATTGAAGGCACTTATGTGGACAATGCAATCGATCCAGCAGAAGCGCTGTGGCGTACCCTGTTACCCGAAAGTAAACTGACTGCCGACTCCGTACATGTATTTACGGATACTATCGCCAAACATCCTGCGATCAGCCATGTACGCATGAACGTTTTTCCTGACGGAGGTATTTCGCGCCTTAAATTATTCGGTTACGCAGAAAAACAGGACTAATACACCGGGAAAAATATGCAGGAAATTCTACTACAAGCCCTCAACACTACTTCCTTTGCACCCTATGGGGAGATTATCCAAAGTGAAGCTGCAACTTGCTACCCGATAAACAACGATACTTTTGAGCGATACCATGCGCTTGGACTGGTAGACCTGGAACGTGCTGAGAATGTGCAGGGCGTGATCAGCATTTTCAAATGCCTTAGTGCCAGCAGCCTGCCTTATTCGATTCACCTGATGGAGAAGCACCCCCTGGGTAGTCAGGCTATTATTCCCTGGTCGGATGTGCCTTTCATTATAGCAGTGGCAAAAAATGATGAGGCAATGCAAAATCGGGAGATTCTGGCATTTGAGTCCAACGGAAAACAGGGCATAAACATCGGCAAGGGGATCTGGCATATGCCTCTGATAGCCCCCACAACAGGCCTTGAATTTATTGTCGTGGACCGTGAAGGTCCGGGCGACAATTGCGTAGAACATAGCCTGGATCCCCCGGCACTCATCTGCCGCTCATGATTTTGAGAGTACCTGATTGATGGATGTTCCGGTTTCAAAAATTGCCTGCCGCGCCACTATTATCCATTGCCTGGATGACCCGGGAATTGACCCGGGTTCGCCCAACATGCAGGTTATAGAAGATGGTTTGCTGGTAATTAACGACGGTCTTATTGAGTCCGTGGGTCCAGCAGAAGTTATCCAACCGACACTCGAGCCCTCGGTCCCCATAAAGAACTACCGCGAGCAAATAATCGTTCCCGGATTTATTGATACCCACGTACACTATCCGCAAACGGACATGATTGCGTCCTATGGAGAACAGTTACTCGACTGGCTGGAACGATATACCTACCCTACTGAAACCCGCTTCGAAAACCCCGATTACGCACGGGAAGTTGCCCGGTTTTTTGTGGCCGAGATGCAAAAAAATGGTACTACCACAGCCGCGGCCTTTGCTACCACGCATCCGGGTTCAGTGGACGCGATTTTTTCCGAAGCGGAAGACGCGGGAATGCGACTCATTGCGGGTAAGGTGCTCATGGACAGAAATTGCCCTGAAAATCTTCAGGATACGGCTGATTCCGGCTTTGAGGACAGTCATGCACTCATAAAAAAGTGGCACAACAGGGGACGATTAAATTATGCACTTACTCCCCGCTTTGCACCCACCTCGAGCGCTCGTCAACTGGAACTAACGGGACAACTCGCCAGCGAATTTCCCGACGTCTACATCCAGACACATCTGGCAGAAAACCGGAAAGAAATTGAGTGGGTAGCCGAGCTGTTTCCAGGGCATAGAAGTTATCTGGATGTATATCGGCATTTTGGCCTCACGCGCAAGCGCTCCATTTTTGGCCATTGTATTTATATCGACGATGATGACCGTAAACTGCTGCATGACACGGGGAGTGCTGTCGCCTTTTGCCCCACTTCCAATTTGTTTCTTGGCAGCGGGATGTTTGACCTGGACGCAGCCAGCCAGAGTGGCGTGCAAGTTGGCCTGGGAAGTGATGTGGGCGCCGGTACCAGTTTTAGCATGTTAAAAACCATGGCCGAAGCGTACAAGGTATTACAGCTTTTACATCAACCCTTGCCGGCTTATCGTGCACTGTATCTGGCAACTTTGGGTGGTGCCAGGGCTCTGGACCTTGATGACAAAGTTGGCAATTTATTGCCGGGTAAAGATGCCGATTTCGTTGTTTTAGATACCAGGTCCACAAGCCTGATCGAGCGTAGAACGCGTGATGCACAAGACCTGCACTCAAAGCTCTTCGCACTGATTATGCTCGGTGACGAGCGCACTATTTCAGCTACCTACTGTTTTGGCAAACAGGTACACGGCGACTAATCTACATTTCCACCTTAATGAGTGTGCGACTGGTCTCTACGGGCAGGTAATAGGCGCCATCCTCACCCTGGGTTATTCCATTAAAGACCATTGAAGGGGGTTGTTCAGGGGAAGCCGCAGCACTGCCAGGCGATATCTCAGCTAGTACCCGGCGTTGTCCATTCAGGTCGATGTACAATATGTGACCCGGACCAGATTCCACTACTACAAGACCATTCCCGCTCACCACAAACCCTTCAGGTGTTGTCAGGCCAGACGCTATAATTTCCGGGTTTTCCAGTTTAATTCCATCCTGGGCTATTTTGAGAATATTGCCCGCCAGGTAATCGCTGAGATAAAGTCCGCCTGCAAAAACTGCCAGACCGGTTGGGGATTCAATACCACCGATCAATTCGTGGGCGCTACCATCCTCATCAAAGGCAAAAACACCCTGCTTGCCATGCTCGGCAACCACAATTTGGCCGTGATAGCGTAGCGCTGCGACCGGGTTTTCCAGATTGTCGAGCCGCCACACCACCTGTTGCTGCACCGGATCCCAGATGCGCACACTGCCGTCTGTCCATGCAGTTAAGATCAGGTTGCCACCGTCCGCCGCTATATTCAGCGTACTACCCATTTTTCCACTGCCGAATATATTGCGCTGAACCATTACTGCCTTGCCGGTAAGGGGATCGTACTGCCGGATAGCGTGCAGGTCTGCCACAATTAACTGTCCCTTAAATACGTCTATTCCACCAGGGTGGGCCAATCCACCCGGCAATATCGCCTGCATGCTGCCGTCATCTTCCTGCCTTTTTATGAAGCCATCTGTAAAACTGGAAACAAAAATGCGATCGTTTTTATCGAACGCAAAATTGTCCAGGCCGGGCTCCAGCTCAGCGACCACTTCAAACACTCCATCTACTACGCTAAATACTTTGCCCGCCTCGGTATCCAGCACATGTAGAACACCCGCGGAATCAAATTTAACAGCCGCAGGTGTTTTAAAACCGCTGGCTTCAAGCCGCATGGTATTGTCATCTACGTTGAAGCTCACTACTTCACCGTTAAACCAGCGCGGCCCATAGAGACGATTATCCGGCCCCCAATCCATACCATTAAGGCCACATTTGCTACCCAGCTGATCGCTAATCAATCGGGCTTCCTCTACGCCCATTGGATCCAGCTCATACAGCTTACTTCCATAAAAGCACTGGGCGACAAAAAGCCTTCCATCATCAGAAAATGCAATGGGATTAACCCCTGGGCCGAGTGTGGCGGCTACTATTTGCTCACCGCTAGCGGTGATACCGCCCACCACGCCGGTAAGAATAGAGGTCCAGTAAACCGCCCCATCGGGCGCAAAAGCCAGATCATCCGGCCCATATACGCCCGATTCTGCGGACAGTTGTTGCTTTATTTCTCCGGTATCCGGGTCGACTATTGTCAGGCTGGAGCCCAAAACAGAGGCGATATACAGATCACCATTCTCCGCGAAAAGAATCCCGTTCGCGCCGGCAATTTTGGCACCGCTTGCCAGTTCGGTCACCGTCACTGCCTTTTCGGAGGTCGGTTCTGCAACAGAGTTCTCGGGTTGGCTGCAGGCAGCTAAACCCAGAAGAACGTAAGCCGGTAAAACTACTTTGAGGCCGACAAGTCGAATAAATTTGATCACTGACAAGTTGCCCGCTGCCGGGTAAGTTGTTTCTCTAGCCCTGGGTAACTGCATCTTTAGCCTCATTCACAATTTTATATAAATCAGGACGATGTTCGGCAATTTCTTCCTCGCTCAAGCCTTCCAGCGAATGGGGATAAACCAGCCAGTCATCCGTTTCGTGAATGTAAAAGTCAGGCACCCTGTCGGTCTTGTTTCGCAGGGGTTTATACCATGGCACGGCAACCCGCAAGTCGTGCGGCATGTTTGCACGGGTTCTGAGTGCAAGTTCGCGAATAACGGCGTCCACCGTTAAGCCTGTATCAAACACATCGTCCACAATCAGCAGGGAATCATCATGGTTGATATTCTCGATCATATAACTCAGGCCAAATATCTGGACATTGTTGGCACGTTCATTGGTGTCCCCATAGGATGCTGTTCGAATGGCAATATGATCGGTTTCAACGCCAAAATAATGCAGACATTCCTGAACAGCGATGCCAATAGGCACACCACCCCGCCAAATGGCGACCAGAAAATCCGGGCGGAAGCCACTTTCAACAATTTTTGCACCCAACTTGAAAGACTCTTCCACCAGCTCGTGTGAAGAAAGATATGTTTTATTTGTCATTGTTCTTCGTTTTTGCCAACACATCCATATAATACACAGATGGACAAACACTTCGTAGATGCAGAAGAGCTAATTCAGGATTCCTACCGATTGGGCGTCCAGGTGTACAACAGTGGTTTTCGACCGGACTTTATAATCGGGCTTTGGCGAGGTGGCAGTGCGGTAGGTATTGCCGTGCAGGAGTGCCTGCAACATCTGGGCGTGAAGACAGACCACATAGCGGTTCGCACCTCCTATACCGGTATGACCAGTTACAAATCCATGATCAGAAATGCATCCGAAATTCGTGTGCATGGATTACAGTACCCGGTGGATACGCTGACCGCCGACAAAAAACTACTGCTGGTGGATGACGTGTATAGCACCGGGTTAAATGTGAAGGCAGTGATCGATGAGTTGTCGCGCAAGGCACGCAGAAATATGCCGGATGAAATTCGCGTAGCTGCCACGTGGCACAAGCCGGAACACCTGAAAACCGGAAGACCGGCTGACTACTTTATACATGAAACAAATCAGTGGCTGGTACTTCCATACGAGCTCAGCGGCCTGACACAGGAAGAGATTCAGACGCACCGGCCCGAATTGGCGCCCATTTTTGATGCAACACGCGCACGGTTCAGCAAATCAAGCTAATCGCAATCAGTTACCTGGTGTGTCCGGCATAATAATCTTACAACTTTTACCTTGCTCCACCGCATGCAGATTTAACAAAAAGCTTCCAATCCCCGCTGCCCCTTGCATGTAGCCCGTTTGTTTTTCGAGAAAATCCGGTCGGGAGCGATGTTCCGCACCTGACCAACTCACACCGTCGCCTGGCGCCTCCTCCTCCTCTTTCTGGGACTCTCCCTGCGAAATAATGTAATCGGCAACTGTGCGGGCGAATTGAAGATAACCTTCATCACCAAAAGTGGCGTACAAGCTCAGCGCGTAATCGCCGATACCCGCATCACCACAACACTGACCCATGTTTTGCCATAAACCTTTACTACGTACTAGTGGTGCACCAGTTGACTGCAGACCGAGAAAATTTGACTTGAGCCATGTTGGATACTTTTCATCAGAAGTGAGACTGTACAGCAACTGCATCAAACGTCCGGTACCTGCGGGACCGTGACACACACCCAGATAAAAAAGACTGGGGGGTTGTTGTTCTTCGTTGTGGCAAACCAGGTGCCCCTGTGACTGGGGAGTGGAGCGCGACATAACATAGTTAGCGCCGGAAACTGCCGCGTCCAGATATTCAGACCTTGCACACTCCTTGTACAAATCCGCCAGAAAATAGGCAACCCCTGCACCACCATGGGCGAAGTTTGGCGCAGTAAACGGAAACGGCATATCAGCCATCATTAGCCAACGCAATCCATCGTCAGTCTTCTGGGCTACCTCCAACAGTCGATCGGCTGTTTTGCATGCCAATTCAGGAGACTCCAGTAACCCTTCCCTGTATGCATACAGATAGATAATACCCGCACCGGCAGCACCTACAGAAAGGTCGATAACTTCGCGCTCACCCGTAATACCAGTGATGTCTGAAAATGGAATAGGCTCTATCCAGCCAATACCTGAACCCAAAGCGCTTGACTGCGTAGTTATCCTTTCAAGTGCTGCAATCGCACCTTCTCTATATCGTTTGTCAGCACTGGCCTTAGCCAACTCGTTTAAAACAAATACATAACCTGGCCATCCACTATAAATACCGATAGTTATAAAGGCCTTTCGAGAAGCTTTCTCCTGCACATAGGCAAGCAGTTCAGAGCCAGCTTCAATGGCAGTCTCCAGATACCCTTCATCTTCCGTAGAACGAAACAGCTCAAGATAAAACAGAATAATACCAGCACTGCCATGGTAGAGGTTATGTGTAGGTTTACCGCCGGGTATTCTGGTCCATGTGGCGCCGCCGGAGGATTGGGTTTTTGTTGAATCAACGAATCGGGCTGTAGCGATTGCGTGTTGCTGGTAGTTCAAGCGTTTAGCTCCTGTGTAAAAACCACCTGGAAATTGCAGAAAGGTTTATAGTGCATATAAAGACTTCCAGGTTAGATACGATTATTAGCAAGAAAATAGTTTTCGCAAGCATTGTTTTGATCGCGGTGATAAGTCTCGCGGTGTGGCAGCGTCATTACCTGATATTCAATGTATTAATGAGCGGCGAAGCTCCTGAACTCATGCAGAGATCTGTAGAAAGCCCAAACAGCAGCTGGTATGACGACTATTTTATCGTTGAAAAAATTGATGACCGCACTTTTGCGATTGGAGAACCCCTTTACCATCAACAAAACTTCAGTTACCTGATCGAAGGAACTGCAAGAGCTGTCCTATTTGATGCAGGTCCAGGCTATCGCGATATACGGGCTGTTGCAGAGTCACTGACAAACTTACCAATCACTTTTGTACCTTCGCACTTCCACTTTGACCATGTCGGTAACACCGTAACTTTCAAGCACGTCGCCGTGGTTGATCTTCCGCACATACGCAAAAGAGTGGAGAACAATGCGCTAACTCTAAGTTGGTACGAACATCTGGGCGCAATTGAGGGTATTGAAGCCCCAACACTAACAATAGATGAATGGCTGCCCGTCAGCGGTACAATGAATCTGGGAGATCGGGAGCTGCGCGTGCTGTATACCCCTGGCCATACCAATGATTCGATATCCCTTCTCGACACATCGAATGGTGCTCTTTTTGTAGGTGACTTTATTTATCCCGGGCCACTGTTTGCGTACCTGCCCAATAGCAGCCTGCAAGACTATCTCGAAGGGTCGGGAACCATATTGCGTGAGACCTCAACTGACAGCTCGCTCTTCGGAGCGCATCGGGACTCGGCACCCGGTATTCCCGTACTCAGCACGCAAGATGTCGAGGATTTACAGCAAACACTGATTGCTATCAAAGCGGGCACGGCCACGGGTAAAGGGAGCTATCCGCAGGTGTACAAGGTTAACGAGCGAATAGAGCTGCTTACAGAGCCACCCTGGTTACAAAACTGGTAATTAGTGATTCCACCAGGCAAGATCTGTGAACGAGCGCATATCGAGCTCATGTGTCCATACGGATCGATGTTGTTGGGCTATATGATAGTAAGTATCAGCCATTTTTCCAGGCAACATCAAGCCGTCATTTTCCATACCCCTTGTTTCTCTTAGTTCCCTAAATTTTTCAGCGCCAAGCATCTTCCCCAGAGTATCAGGCGCATCAACCGCACCATCAACCAGTATGTGTGCTACATGTATGCCTTTGGAGGCAAATTGCGCATTCAGTGACTGACATAACATCCGCCGTCCGCCCATCGCTGCGGCGTGTGAGTGCTGGCCCGCATTACCACGCACGGCAGCGGTCGAAGAAGTTACCAGAACAGTACCTTTGCCTCGTTCTTCCATCAACGGGCATACTGCTGAGGCAACACGGAACAAGCCAAATGTTCCTATGCGCCAACCCATTTCAAAAGCCTTATAGCTGGTATCCTGCAAAGAACGATTGCCAATTTGGGCGCCAAGGTTGTATACCACTACCTCGATCGGTCCCACATCAGATTCGATAGCACGAACGTAATTTTCGATACTATCGGCTTCCACTGCGTTGAGCAGGCGTCCCGACGCGTCACCTCCCTCTGCCTTGATGTCGGCGACCAGTTTGTTTAAGCCATCCTGGTCACTGCGGCGGCACAGTGCCGCATGATAGCCTTCTCTTGCAAAACGTTTACCCACAGTTCCGCCGATTCCGGCACCTGCGCCGATAACTAAACACACTGGTTTCATAGTCTATTTTCTCTCGATTAGACGGGTGCAACCTGCACCGCAAAAAGCAAGCGGACACAGAATATATCAATGGAAGTTGCTTAAGTAAAAAAGGAGCCAATATGAAACATACGAGCTTGAAAAATCTGACACCGAAAAGATGGCGTCCCCTAGGGGAGTCGAACCCCTGTTGCCGGGATGAAAACCCGGTGTCCTAGGCCTCTAGACGAAGGGGACAATGAGAAGCGCAGCATTCTAGGGAGCTAATTGCACACAGTCAAGCCAGCATGGGTACTATTCCCTAAAACTTGTAACCCACCCCTACTTTATAGGTCAGATCACTCTTTTTCTGGCCGGGAGCTGGCTCTGTTTCATACACCAGATCCACTTGAAACAAGGCGTCCAGATGAGAATTCACCGCATAACGCACTCCGGTATCAGCTGATATAACCTCTCCTTTGCCGGAGCCAAGTATTTTCAGAATTTGATGATTGTGAAATGCTTGCACACGCTTGCCAAGCAGAAAGCGTTTGTAGGCAAGCGACCAACGCACAGCCGGATTGGTTTCAGTCTCAGCGCCAAGATCTTCGTAAACTGCGCTCACGCCAAGATCAGCCGATAGCGCGCCCAGGGAGTTATCCCAAAACTGGTAACCCGCGCCACCGCCTGCTGTAATTCGTCCGTCCACTTCTTTTATAGGGTCTGCAAAGTACTCACCATTGCCGGATAAATACCAGTGCTCACTCATAAAACGCTTGTATGCGTAATCGATGTCGGCCTGATCTTTTGTGGTAACGTTTTCGCTCTCTTCACGATCCCATTTCAGCGATACGGCATGTTCTGAAAACTCTTTTTTCAGCGTGCTGCTCGCAGCTATGCCAAAAACAAAAGAATCGGTGTTTCCAGAAGAAAGATTAGCATTGATATCAAGCCTGCTCGACCAATCACGCTCGGATGCAGTATTACTTAACAGGTTTTCATTAAGCTGTACTATAGCGCCGGCCTCAATCGCAGTAGCACCGGTAGCAGACACCACGCTTAATACTTCATCGTCAAAAGACAAGTTACCCTTCATCAAACTTTTAGAGTTCAGACGAACATCATAGGCTTTTTCGGTATCCATACCTGATACTGCTTTCATGGAGACTCGCAGGCTACCTGCATATTCAGTGTCAAAAACCAGAGTTCCTCCCGAAACGCTGTTCAGCGTTCCACTGATGCGGTCGCCGTTCTTCATGTACAAGGTGTCCGCACACAGGGGTGCCTGGCACAGCAACAATGCCAGGCCAATATATATTCCGTACTTCATGGTTGTCCTTCCGTTCCTAAAGCTGCTCATAGCTACCAAAAGCTACTTTCGATTTTAAATTTCTTGCTGTCGCGACAACAAAGATTGTCCTACATGGTGTCGGGCAAAATAATTTGCCGTTCTTCCATTGCGCACACCACGCGCCAGCGCCCATTGTAACGCAGCTTTTCTGGTTTCTTCATTCCATTCAACAATAATGTCAAAATTATTGCTGTAGTGTCCCAGCCAGTGTTGCACGACATCAAGATATGCATCCTGCTTAAAAGGATAAAACGACATCCAGACGCCGAAGCGATCAGAAAGAGAAATCTTTTCTTCTATGGCCTCACCCGGATGCAATTCACCGTCCTTAACGCTCGCTTCCAGATTATCCGACATGTACTCAGGCAACAGATGCCGCCTGTTGGAGGTAGCATAAATCAGTGTGTTTTCAGAAGAAGTAAATATCGAGCCTTCGAGCACACTTTTAAGCTCCTTGTAGGAGGCATCATCCGACTCAAAGGACATATCATCACAAAACAGGATAAAACGATAATCAAGATCCCGCACCTGATCCACTATATCGGCAAGCCCTGCCAGGGCACTTTTGTCTACCTCAACCAGGCGCAGATTTTGAGGTGCATACTTATTTAGTAGGGCATGAATGACCGAAGATTTTCCGGTACCCCTGGCGCCGGACAACAAGACATTGTTGGCGGGATAGCCGGAAACAAACTGCAGGGTATTCTGATCCAGGGCGTGTTTTTGCTTGTCAATCCACAACAGGTCATCAAGCGTAATTGGGTCCACATCCCTGTAGGGTTTAAAGTTGCCACCCAGAACATCAGAACGCCATACCGCTGCCCTGTCCTGCGCCCAGTCAATTTTGTTGGCGGGTGCCTGGTGTTCGATTCTCAACAGCAATCCAAGTGCTGCATCAATAAGCTGGCGCAGCGCAGTATTTTTCTTTTTCATTCACCTGCCCGCAGCTTGTCCATTAAAGCCAGAAGCCTGTCCGGATAGTCTGTAATTATCCCGCTCACTCCAGCATCAAGTAAGCCTTGCATGGTGCCCACCTCATTTATGGTCCACGCTTCTACATGCATTCCACGCGACCTCGCTCCTTCGACAAATTTTTTATCAATGAGCTCGTATCCTTCAAAATGCGTGGGAACCTGAAATGCATTACTCACCGCCTGATACAAACGAAGAAGCCCGGTGTAGTGGAATGCGAGAAACCAGGTAATTTCATCTGCATAGGAACTGGTAGCAACTGTAGGGCAGCGTTGCCTGAAATCCAGAATTGTTTCCCCATCGGTTGATGCGACGAGTGTTTGGTCCAGTACATCGTGGTCTGTGAGCATGGTGCACAAATCCAGCACAATGGAAGGCTGAAACTGCTTTATTTCTATGACATATCGGGTATCGGGAAAACTTTGCAGTACTTCGGACAACAGGGGAATCTGTACTCCGGAGTTCCGGAAAGGGCGTTCATCCGAGCGTTTGTAAGGCCAGTGATAGGCTGCATCAAGGGATTTAAGTTCCATCAGAGTGAGTCTGCTGACGCTACCGCTTCCATTGGTGGTGCGGTCCACGGTGGTATCGTGTATCAGCACCAACTGTCCGTCCAGGCTGGCATGCACGTCCATTTCAAGAACATCAACACCCAGTTGCATGGCGTTGGTAAAGGCACTCATCGTATTACCCGGGCGCAGACCATCGCCGCCCTGATGTGCTATCACGTAGGGCAGCGTCCCGGAATAGTAGGCCACAGGAGACACCGGTGTCACCATTGCCAGACGGACACCCACAACAAGCACACAGATGAGCAACAAGCCTGTCCATAAACCACGTCTGGTCTTCATTTTTTAAATCGCATTTCAACCACGTTGTCATTGGCCTGTTTTTTTATATAAATGCGTTGTGTCCCATCTGGTCGATACAAACCAATTTTACCGTCCTCAATCAGGCTTAGCTCAAGAGGGAAGCCACCGGCTACGCGCTCAAGCGTTAAGGTATGACCATCAAGGTGCCACCCGCCGTCAATAACATCATCTCCTTCATACTCTACGTAACGGCCTTGATGACTGTTGCCAGTAAACTCCAAACGCGTTGTTACATTATCCTGAAGACGGCACACCCAGGTACCGGGCAGGGCCAGCCTGATCAGCCAGCGTTCCCGTTGCACACGAGTATTCTTTACCCAATACCAGGCAACAAAAAAAACTACGACTACTAATAGAAGGGAACTCATAATTACTGGCCAACGGTTTCTGTATTGAGTTTGCCATAATCGTTCACATAAGCGAACATTTGTGGTCCATTCCACTATCCCGCTTAGGTTAAACATGCAATTCAGTTTCTGGCCCAATTCAAATCAAAATCTGGAAGATCTGTTCACACTTGCCGAACACGTAGAAAATACCGGCTGGTCCGGAATCTGGTACGCAGATCACTTTATGCCTAACCAGGAGGACAGCAGTGGCCCGACACACGAAGCCTTTACCGTGCTGGGGGCACTGGCGATGCGCACCTCGCGTCTGCGTATTGGTTCCCTCGTTGCCGGTAATACCTACCGGCACCCTGCAGTGGTGGCCAAGATGGCAGCGACCATTGATCAGTTGTCCAATGGCCGTATGGTTTTGGGAATAGGTTCTGCCTGGCAGGAAAATGAGCACCGTCAATACGGCATACCATTTCACGATATACCGGGCCGTCTGGCACGTCTAAATGAAGCATGTGCCGTTATTACCAGCCTGTTCACGCAGCAAACGAGTGATTTCGACGGGGAATTTTACCAACTCAAAGGTGCTAGTCTGGCCCCCAAACCCGTGCAGACGCCCCTGCCCCTGCTCATTGGTGGTGGAGGAGAGAAAGTAACCCTGAAAATAGCAGCCCAATTTGCCAACGAGTGGAATGTCTGGGGTGATCCTCACCGCCTTCGCCAGAAAATGCAGGTACTGGATGCCCACTGTGAACGCATTGGTCGTGACCCGGCAGATATTCGGCGAAGCGCACAGGCATTATTGTTTATGTCGGAAGATGAAAACCAGTTAAAAAAATATCGCAGTCTCGAACTTCCCATGCCAGGTATCATCGGCAATCCGGCACAGGTAACAGAGATTGTGGCGGATTATGCCAATGCCGGTGTAGATGAGCTTATTATCCCGGATTTCAATCTGGGTGGTGTTCAAAATACCATTGATACAACTGACAGTTTCAGGGAACAGGTAATCGCGAATGTCTGATGCAAAAAAACCGGTCGCCACACCTGTTCCAGCGGCAACTATTTTATTGATCCGGGATGGAAGGACGAGCCTTGAAGTGTTTATGGTGGTGCGCCACCATCAGATCGATTTTGCCTCTGGCGCCCTGGTATTTCCGGGCGGCAAAGTGGATGCTCAGGATACCAACGAGGAATGGCAGGCTTACCTGCCCTCAACAGACGATACTACTATGGATGTGATTAGCATTGCCGCCATACGGGAATCCTTTGAAGAATGTGGTGTTCTACTTGCCAGAGGTGCGGATTCCAGGCTGGTGAGCGCGGAGCTGCTTACCAGCCTGGATAAAGATCGCGATCGACTAAATGCAAAAGAAATCCAGTTCATTAGCCTCTTTAAAGACCACGGCCTTACGCTTGCCAGTGACCATTTGGTGCCTTTCGCCCACTGGATAACCCCACCCATGATGCCCAAGCGATTTGATACACACTTTTTTCTTGCTGCAACCCCTGAGGACCATGCCCTGCTGCACGATGGGTATGAGTCGGTAGATTCGGTGTGGATTAATCCGGCCAGCGCTTTACAGGAAGCAGCCGATGGCAAACGAACGGTAATTTTTCCAACGCTTAGAAACCTGGAAAAACTCGCACGTTTTCGCACTGTGGAAGAAGCCCTAAAAAATACCCGCGCCGAAACTATTGTTCCGGTCACGCCGTGGGTTGAGAAACGCGAAGGGGGTAATTACCTGTGCATTCCTGATAACGCCGGTTACGCCCACTGCGAAGAGCTTATGCCCCGAGGATGATTCAGGGAAACTCTGGTTAGTCGCCAAAGTCGTCCAGCAGAATATTATCCGGCTCAACACCCAGGTCTTCGAGCATGCTCAAAACTGCAGCAACCATAGGCGGAGGGCCGCACAGGTAGTACTCGCAATCCTCGGGATTGGGATGGTCCTTGAGGTAGTTGTCGTACACCACCTGATGAATAAATCCCTGGAGTCCTTCAAAATTGTCTTCCGGCATTGGATCGCTTAGCGCTACGTGCCATTCAAAATTATCAAACTCCCTGGCCAATGCGTCAAAATCTTCTGTATAGAACATTTCACGCAGGGAGCGCGCTCCGTACCAAAAGCTGAGTTTTGCGCTGCTATTGTTGCGCTTTAGCTCATCAAACAATTGCGAGCGTAGCGGCGCCATGCCTGCACCACCGCCGATCCAGATTTTCTCGGCTGGTGTAGGTTTAACAAAAAACTCGCCATAAGGGCCAAACACGGTAAGTTTGTCACCGGGTTTTAGATTAAATATGTAGGAAGACATTTTACCCGCTGGAAAATCTGTTCCCGGGGGTGGAGACGCCACTCTTATATTAAACTTGAGTATGCCCTTTTCTCCCGGATAATTTGCCATGGAATAGGCACGAATAGTTGGCTCATCTACCTTGCTGTAGTTACCAAACACATTAAAGCGATCCCAATCCCCATGGTACTCATCTTCAACATCAATCTCGCTGTACTTCATGTTGTAGGGAGGAATTTCCAGCTGTACGAAACCACCTGCCTTAAAATCCACTTCCTCCCCTTCCGGTAACTTCAGGTAGAGCTCCTTAATAAAGGTCGCGACATTATGGTTGGAAACCACTTCGCACTCCCAGCGCTTCACGCCAAAGGCATCTTCAGGAATAACAATCTGGATGTCCTGCTTTACTGCCACCTGACAGGACAAACGCCAGTTGTCCCTTATTTCCCCTCTGGTGAAATGTCCTTCTTCTGTCGAAAGAATTGAACCACCACCCTCGGTGATCTGGCAACGACACTGCCCACAGGTTCCCCCGCCGCCGCAGGCACTGGAAAGAAAAATACCTTCGCCAGCGAGTAGGCCCAGCAACTTTCCACCGGCGTGGGTTTTCAGCGTTTTTTCAGGGTCTCCATTAATACCAATTACAACGTCACCCGAAGCAACCAGTCGCGAGCGTGCAAACAGGATAATCATCACCAGAAACAGCACGGTTCCGGTGAACATTACTACACCTAACAAAATAGTGGTGTTCATAAATCTATGCCGCCAAAAGACATGAAGCACAGAGACAGCAATCCAACAGTGATAAACGTAATACCGAGGCCCCGCAGGCCTTCCGGAACATCGCTATACTTCAGTTTCTCCCTGACACCGGCTAATGCTGTAATTGCCAGCGCCCAACCAACGCCCGCACCCAGCCCAAAAACCATACTCTCACCAAAGGTCTGGTCTCGTTCCGCCATGAAAAGTACCGCCCCAAGGATGGCGCAGTTAACGGTTATCAGAGGTAGAAAAATGCCAAGCGCGTTGTAAAGAAATGGAAAGTATCGATCGAGAATCATTTCCAGTATTTGCACAACGGCTGCAATCACACCGATGTAAGTTAGATAACCAAGAAAACTGAGGTCCACTGCAGGAAAGCCTGCCCATGTAAGCGCACCTTCGCGAAGAAAATTTGTCAGTATCAGGTTATTAATTGGCACGGTAAGGCCAAGCACGACCACGACTGCAATTCCAAGACCAAAGGCCGTTTCAATTTTTTTGGAAATAGCTATAAAAGTGCACATGCCCAGAAAAAACGTCAATGCCATATTTTCAACAAATATTGCCTTAACAAAAATACCCAGAAAATGCTCCATCTACACCGTCTCCATAAACTGGGCGCTATGGGTAATTTGATATTCAGGTTCTTCCACCTGTTCCGGTTTCCACGAACGCAGGGCCCAGATGATCAAACCAATGATAAAAAATGCGCTGGGAGACAACAGCAACAAGCCATTGGTGTAATACCAGCCTCCGCTGGAAACCGAGGGTAGTACGGTATAGCCAAGCAGGGTTCCTGCACCAAGGGGTTCTCGTATAACTGCCACCGCGATCAGAAGCAGGCCGTACCCGAGGGCATTTCCCAGGCCGTCCAGGGCTGATCTCCAGGGTCCATTTTGCATGGCAAAAGCCTCTGCCCGGCCCAGCACGATACAGTTGGTAATGATAAGTCCAACAAAAACCGACATGCTTTTGCTTAAGTCGTATGCGACCGCTTGTAGTATCTGGTCTACAACGATCACAAGTGATGCGATAATGGTCATTTGAACAATAATACGAATGTTTGCTGGAATTACATTTCTCAGTAAGGATATGAGCACATTGGATGCTATGGTTACCGCCATCACTGAAATACACATCACCAGTGTGGTTGACAATTTTATGGTTACTGCAAGTGCCGAGCAGATACCAAGCACCTGAAGCGTGATCGGGTTATTATCCAGTATTGGGTCCAGAAGAACTTCTCTAGCGGTACTCATACTCCGGACTCCCCCGACAGTTTTTTCAGATACGGGCCAAAACCTCTGTCACCCAACCAGAAGCGCATCAGATTTTGTACACCACGAGAGGTAAGGCTGGCTCCTGAAAGCGCATCTACTTCAAATGCCGCTTGTTCCGGTGTGCTCGAACGCGTTTTTACCAGGGCAATGGCCGGCTGTCCGTCGGAATAGATTTTTACTCCAGGCCACAAAGCTTTCCATTCGGGGTTGTCTACCTCGCCCCCGAGTCCAGGCGTTTCTTTATGCGAATAAAAAGTTAGCCCATCTATTGTGTCAAAATCATTTGCTACCGCTACATATCCATACAAGGTACCCCACAAACCGTAACCGCGAATGGGAAGTACCACTTTTTCGATGCCCTGCTCGCCTTCAAGGAGATAGACCAGCGCATATTTTTCCAGACGACGCAACGTCGCCGGGTCGCCGTCGTCAGACAATACCGTTGACATTGCGGGGTCTTTGGTGGATTTCAACTGGTCAAATTTCCCGGGATCAATTGCCCCGGAATATTCACCTGTTTCAAGCTCAATCAGTTTTACCGAGAACTGTTCGAACAGCGCATTAACCTGTTCCGCTGGCTGTGCAGCAGCGCCCATTAATCCTGCAGCTCGCAATATGTTTTGCCGGATATCCAACTCCCTGTTTTCCAGCTGGGCCGGTTTTAGCGCTACCGCAGTTCCAGCAACAATAATGGAACACAGCAGGCACACAGTGATTGCCACTAGCAGGATGTTACCGATACTGTCCTTGTTGTAGCCCTTCTTGTCAGAATTAGAGCCTGCGGTATTAGGCACGCGCCTTTCTCCTCTTGATATTGGACTGCACGACAAAATGATCTATCAGTGGGGCAAACAGATTTCCGAACAAAATAGCCAGCATCATGCCTTCGGGAAAAGCCGGGTTTACTACACGAATCAGGCCGCACATTACACCTATCAACATTCCGTAAACCAGACGCCCATTATTTGTCATCGCAGCAGACACGGGGTCCGTTGCCATAAATACGGTACCAAAGGCAAAGCCGCCCAAAACCAGGTGCCATTCCAGTGGCATGCTGAACATGGGGTTTGTTGAATCAACAGCATTAAACAACAGGACAATTGAGCCCAGACCAACCACACATCCCAGCATGATGCGCCATGATGCAATACGCGTGGCGATCAATATCACTGCGGCGATCAATATGGCGAGTGTTGAAGTTTCTCCAAATGATCCAGGAATGTTGCCAATAAATGCCTGCATCCAGGTAACACCATAATCCTGTCCAAGCGCTGCGTTACCGAGGGGGGTTACCCGGGTAAAACCATCTACAGCAATCCATACCGAGTCACCGGACATTTGTGCCGGATAGGCAAAATACAAAAACGCCCTTCCTGTTAGGGCCGGATTGAGAAAGTTTTTACCAGTACCACCAAAAACTTCCTTGCCGATGACCACTCCAAAAATGATGCCCAGAGCAGCCATCCACAAAGGTGTACCTGCCGGTAATGTGAGGGTGAACAATATACTTGTAACAAAAAAACCTTCGTTTATTTCATGGCCGCGTACTGATGCAAACCAGGCTTCAAAAAGTATGCCAGATGCAAATATCACAATATAAAGTGGAAAATAGTAGGCAAAACCATGCACTACACAATCCCATATGCTGGCAGGATTGTAGTTGGTTAGCGGGTCCAGAATCAGATAACGCCAGTTATCCACACTGGTTTGTCCCAGGGCCTGCATGGCCTCATTTGCGTGTAAACCGGCAAAGTAGGCTCCTGCGAATGCTGGAATAAACGCACAAAGCCACACCGTCATCATGATGCGTTTAAGGTTTAGCCCATCCCTGACGTGAGACGCATGCGCGGTTACAGTCGCAGGGGTGTAGAGTGCTGTGTCAATCGCCTCATAGACAGGGAAGAACGCCTCCAGGCGGCGACCTTTTTCAAAGTGTGGCGCAATGTCATCCAGAAACCGTCTTAGTTTCATCATCCTTCCTTCTCGATAGTGTCAAGTACTTCTCTGAGTACTGCACCATATTCATATTTTCCAGGACAGGCATAAGTGCACAGCGCAAGATCTTCCTCATCCAGTTCGAGACAACCCAGATCAATCGCCAAATCGAGATCTGCCGTAAGCAGGCTGCGCAGCAGTTGAGTGGCAAGAATATCCAGTGGCATTACTGCTTCATAGCTGCCAACGGGCACCATGGCTCGCGCGCTTCCATTGGTACTGGAAGTGAAGTCCATGCTGCCTTTGTTCAGCCAGCTCGAAACGAATACCGGCAAAACAGAATGCTGACGCATCCCGGGCGCAAGGTATCCAAAAAGCTTTCTTTCACCACCCTCCGGCAAAACACTTAGCTGTTGGTGATAGCGGCCTATATAGGCGTGTGATCCTTCAGCGCGAAAACCGGACAGCACCGAACCGGATATCACCCGGTAATCGCCACCATCCTTAAGTTCACTCGCAACAAGATCCATTGTGCTGGCACCCAGGCATGCGCGCAGCAAGCGCGGATCACGCACCCCCGGACCACCAAGCGCCAGAACGCGTTCACTATCAAGCTTGCCATGCTGGAACAGGCGGGAAATCGCAATCACATCCTGATAGTTGATACTCCACACCGTTTTGCCTGCGCCAACCGGATCCAGAAAATGAATATGGGTTCCCGCAAGTCCGGCTGGATGTGGCCCGCTAAATTGCTCGAATTGAAGATTCTCGGGGGCCTCACCTGCGGCATCTACAGAAAGCTGTTCATCGGTGCAGACATAGACCTTACCCTGGGTGAGTTTGGCCACTATTTTCAGACCCTGGGCAAAATGTTCTCCCGCATCCGCTATTACCACCGATGGATCCGCAGACAGGGGATTGGTATCAATGGCAGTAACAAACAGGGAATGTGGAACCGAGGCAGGTGCAGGAACCTTACTAAAGGGACGGGTACGAAAACTGGTCCACAATCCGGACGCAAGAAGCTGTGAAACAACCTGCTCCCGTTCAAGCGTACCCAGCTGTTCAACGTTGTAGCTCGAAAAAGCGACTGCATCGTCACCCTGCACGTCAATCACAACGGATTCCAGTACGCGTTTTGCGCCGCGATTAATACTTTTTATGGTGCCGCTCGCAGGCGCTGTGAAGGTCACACCCGGATTTCGCTTATCAGAAAACAGCGGCTGCCCGAGCTTAACCCGATCCCCGGCAGCAACCAGCATGGTGGGTTTCATACCCACATAGTCGCTACCGAGCAGCGCCACAGATTTGATCCTTGCTCCGGATATCTGTTGCTTGGGATTTCCCGTAATCGGGAGATTTAGCCCCTGATAAATTTTTCTCATGAATTGCCAACAGTTTCAAGCCGCGGGCATTATAGGGATAGAGATAGCCCGGCTCAACCGGGAATGCCCGGTATTCGCGAAAAGTTGCTGCCTATAGTCTCACAGGGACGGCAACATTTCGCTAGGCGAATCCAATCTCGGCTACGTTGGCAGGAATCAGGGGGTACTTTATGCCGGACCATTTCTGAACAACCCGAATCACCTGACAGGCGTAACCAAATTCATTGTCGTACCAAACATACAATACAACACGGTTCTCAGAACCCAATGTCGCACCACCATCAATTATACAGGCATGGCGATTGCCCACAAAATCAGTGGATACCACTTCTGGCGACATAGTGAATTCCATTTGCCGTTGTAAGCTTGAGTGCAGGGATGTGTGTCGCAAAAAGTCATTTACTTCTTCTACCGACACGTCACGACCCAGAGTCAGGTTCAATATAGCCAGGGAAACATTTGGGGTAGGTACGCGAATGGCGTTACCCGTCAGCTTACCTGCAAGCTCTGGTATGAGCTTTACAATGGCATTGGTAGCCCCGGTTTCAGTAATCACCATATTTAGCGGCGCACTGCGTCCACGACGGTTTTTCTTGTGGAAATTGTCCTGAAGGTTTTGATCATTGGTATAGGCGTGCACCGTTTCGATATGGCCGTTCAATATTCCGAATTCATCATGAATAGCTCTCAACGGAGGGGCGATAGCGTTCGTTGTGCAAGATGCAGCAGCAGCTATGGTATCCTCAAAATCCAGCTCAAGAGAATTGATTCCCGAGACAATATTTTTCACATTACCCTTGCCCGGTGCAGTGAGTATTACTTTAGCTGCACCCTTTGACTTGAGATGTTCTCCCAGTGCTTCTTCTGTGCGCCAAACCCCGGTGTTGTCGATGACTATCGCATCCTTGATGCCATATTGCGCATAATCCACTTCTTCAGGCGAACCGGCGTGAATAAGGTGTATGACGTTTCCGTTGGCAATAATGCAGGCATTTTCCTCATCTACCCTAATGGTCCCTTCAAAGCCACCATGAACCGAATCTCGACGTAACAGGCTGGCCCGTTTTATCAGGTCATCATCGCTGCCTTTACGCACTACTATTGCGCGCAGGCGCAATTGTTTCCCACTGCCCATCTTTTCAATCAGAAGGCGCGCCAGCAGGCGGCCAATACGACCAAAACCGTACAGCACAATATCCTGCGGTTTTTCCAATGGAGGTACGTGCCGGCCAATGACCTCGGCACACTCACGAAGTAGATATGCTTCGGGATCCATGGTCTCGCATTTATTCGGTTCCAGGAAATATCCATTTGCAAGCTTGCCAATATCAATATGACAGGGTCCCAAATCAAGGCCATCCAGGGCTTTCAATATGGGATAGCTTTCAAATTCCGACAACTCATTATGCGCAACCTGGCGTACATAACGATGGGTTTTCATAATCTGGATCACACCCTGGTTATGCAGGGCCCGACCATAACAATAGGTAACCACATTTTTTCTATAAAGACGGCCAATAATCGGGATCATTGACTCGGCGAGGGCTTCCCTCTCGCGCCAGTCAGGTAGGTAGTCGTCCAGTTTTTCCAGTGCCATGAATAGTCCTCATAAATAGCATTGCAGTTACCTTATCGGAAGCTTGAGTTAATTTCCGAAAGCACAGTCGCACCCGGACAGAGAACTGATTCATCCAATTCACTCAGGGGCTGCGTGGTGGTATTCATAATTGTGTGACAATCCGATGCAGCGGGATCAATGTAAAGCAACCCCGTCACAATTTCACCAATCGCCGCTTTTTGCATGATGTAATTGGACGCAAGTAATCGATCTCTGGGGTCGTAGTCGGCAGACAGTTTTCTGAGCCTCAGGCAGGACCCATCGGGCATTGTAATGTCTTCACGCTCACCGGGTGCATAATCTGCAGTAATCTCATCACGATGCATCACCAGATCTGCAGCGACCACCTGGCTATCATGATCACGCACATAGCCATAGCTTTTAGTGGAACCTTCATGATTGTTAAAGGCAACACAGGGTGAAATAACGTCAATAAATGCAAAGCCGGGATGCATCAGGGCTGCTTTGATCAGGGGTACCAGTTGTGCCTTGTCACCGGAAAAGCTACGCGCCACAAAAGTTGCTCCCAGTTGCAGGGCCATGCTAACCAGGTCTATCGGTGCATAAAGATTTGGAACGCCCTTCTTACTGGTAGATCCCTGATCATTGGTAGCAGAGAATTGCCCTTTTGTTAAGCCATATGTGCCGTTGTTATCAACGATGTACAGCATGTTAATTCTGCGACGTACTATATGCGCAAACTGCCCAAGACCTATCGATGCGCTGTCCCCATCTCCCGATACGCCGATAAGATGCAAACTGCTATTGGCCAGGTTGGTACCAGTCGCAACCGAGGGCATGCGACCGTGTACCGAATTAAAACCGTGTGACTTACCCAGAAAATAGCTTGGCGTTTTGGAAGAGCATCCAATACCGGATATTTTTGCAAACCTGTGTGGTGGCAAGGACAATTCTGAACACGCAAGGGTAATGGCAGCACTTACCGAGTCATGACCACATCCGGCACACAAGGTTGACAATGAACCTTCGTAATCCCGTCTGTTAAGTCCCAGTTCATTTAGTTTGAGTTTGGGATGATGTACTGCTGGCTTGCTTACAAAAGTCACAAATTTACTCCCGAAAGACGCGGCCAGTTATTGTTCTCAAAATATCCAATTACTTCTGAACTGATAAACTCTGCGGTGATTGATAATCCACCATAGTAAAGAACAGAACAGAGTTTTTCCGGATTCAGACTGCCTTCCGTAACGAGCATGGATTTAAGTTGTGCATCCCGATTCTGCTCGACAATAAATAACTGTTTGTGCGAACTGATAAAATCATAGACGTCTGCATTGAATGGAAAACTACGTACGCGCATTAGGTCCATGTTTATGCCTTCAGCTGAAAGCTGCGCTACCGCTTCCGGCATGGGAAGTGCAGTGGTGCCAAAATATATCAGGCCGTAGTCACTGTTTTGGCTCTGGTCTACTTCAGGTCCAGGGACCATCTTTGCCGCAGTTTCCCACTTAATCTCCAAACGTTGCATATTTGCGACATAATCTTCAGGGGACTCGGTATATGCTGCATAACTATCCCGTGAGGTACCCCGGGTGAAAAATGCACCTTTCGTAGGATGCGTGCCAGGAAGGGTGCGCGTGCCGATACCGTCTCCATCGGGATCCAGATAGCGCCCAAATCGTTCACTGTCTTCCAGACCCTGGGCATCCAGTACTTTGCCCCGGTCATATTTACGCGCATCGTCCCAGACGAAGGGTTCGGACAGTGTTTCATTCATACCCAGTTCCAGGTCACTGAGAATAATGACCGGCGTTTGTAAACGATCTGCCAAATCCAGGGACAAGGCGGAAAATTCGAAGCACTCCCTGGGCGTTGAGGGAATAAGCAATACATGTTTGGTATCACCGTGGGAAGCATATGCTGCAGATAACAAATCACTTTGTTGCGTGCGTGTCGGCATACCGGTGGAAGGACCGGTGCGCTGCACATCCAGCAACACCGCAGGAATTTCCGCAAAATATGCCAAACCCAGAAATTCGCTCATGAGTGACAGACCGGGTCCACTTGTTGCGGTAAACGATCGTGCACCATTCCAGCCCGCACCGATCACCATTCCTATGGATGCGAGTTCGTCTTCCGCCTGGATAATAGCAAAGTTACGCTGTCCGGTTTTTGGGTCAATACGCGTACGATTAGCATATTTTTCAAATGCCTCAACTGCTGAAGTAGAAGGTGTTATGGGATACCAGGCACAGACCGTTGCGCCACCGTAAACAAAGCCGAGTCCAGAACCGGTATTCCCATCCACCAGTATTTTGTCCCCAACGGCATCGCAAGGCCGCACCTGAATATCCAGCGGGCAATGCAGATTTTTTTTCGCATAATTTCTGCCAATTTCCAGTGCCTTAATATTGGGTTTTATCAGGCGATCCTTACCCCGAAAAGAAACCTGCACCATATTGCACAGAATCTCGAAATCCATATTCAGCAAGGCTGACAACACGCCCAGGTACACTACGTTTTTGAACAAGGCACGTTGCTTGGCATCCTGAAACTCATCCAGCAGGATAGTGGCGATAGGAACACCAATATTGTTTATATCAGCGCGCACAAATTTTTCTGGTAATGGCTTGGAATTGTCATACAACAAATATCCACCGGGCAATACCGACTCTACATCCTCAGCATAGGTCTCGGCATTCATGGCAACCATCAGGTCTACCCCCTCACGGCGCCCAACGTAGCCTTGCTCATTGATTCGCACTTCAAACCAGGTTGGCAGACCCTGAATATTGGACGGAAACAGATTACGAATGGCCAATGGAATGCCCATACGAAACAAGGCTTTGGCGAACATATTATTTGCACTGGCAGAGCCTGAACCGTTCACATTGGCAAAGCGGACGACAAAATCGTTGTACCTGGTCTGAGCCTCCCTGTTCATAATTTGGCAGTTCGCGGGGTACTATCATTCTTGCCCGGCATAATCTGAACACCCCTGGCCCTGGGCAAACTGGGCTCGGCAAGACTGGGGATATTAATTATCGAGGTTTGCATGTCCCAGGCATTGGTTGGGCAACGCTCAGCACACAATCCACAGTGCAGACACACATCTTCATCTTTCACCATAACGCGTTCTGTGGCAAGCGGAGCGGAAACATAGAGATCCTGCTCGACATTATCCGCAGACGCCATGAGTGTTGTGCGTAATACCTCTTCCTCTGCATTAGGGGTGAAGGTAATGCAATCCATCGGGCAAATGTCTACACAGGCATCGCACTCAATGCAGAGTTGTTCCGTGAAAACAGTTTGCACGTCACAATTCAGGCAACGCTGCGCTTCTTTCAAGCCCAGTTTTTCATCAAAACCCAGTTCAACTTCTACTTTTATATCCTTCAGAGTGATACTGGGGTCTACGTGGGGCACCAGATGCCGCACAGAACCATCATACTCGCTGTCGTAGGCCCACTCGTGCATACCCATTTTTGAACTGCGTAAGCGCAATCCGTATGCGGGACGATCTTTTAGCAGGTCCTTACCAGAGCAAAACAGGTCGATTGAGATTGCTGCCTGATGCGCATGTGCAGAAGCCTGAATGATATTTTCGGGACCAAATGCGGAATCACCACCGAAGAAAACATTGTCCCGTGTAGATTGCAGCGTTTCGGTATTCAAAATCGGGCAATCCCATCGATCAAACTCAATGCCAAGATCACGTTCTATCCAGGGGCAATAATTCTCCTGGCCAATGGCCATTAACACGTGATCGGCTTCCATAAATACGTCGGGCTCACCAGTGGGCACGGATTTTAACCGACCATTCTCATCTTCAACCTGCTCAACACACTGAAATAAAATTCCCTTGAGTTTGCCATTGTCATGAACGAATTCGAGAGGTGGCCGATTATTAATAATGGGAATGCCTTCAGCCATGGCATCTTCTTTTTCCCAATCAGAGGCTTTCATTACATCAAATCCGGATCGCACAACCACATGAACCGATTCAGCACCCAGTCTCCTGGATGTCCGACAACAATCCATAGCTGTGTTTCCACCTCCCAGAACGATTACCTTACCTGCTATTTTATCAATATGCTCAAAGGCAACGCTGGACAGCCAATCGATGCCTATCGAGATGTGTTTACCGGATTCCTCACGTCCCGGAATTTCCAGATTTCTGCCCCTGGGCGCACCAGTGCCGACAAAGTAGGCGTCAAATTCTTTATCCAGCATATCCCGCATACTGTCTATTTCGTACTCGAAATGTACATCCACACCCATGTCCAGAACCAGGTCCACCTCTTCGTTCAGTACGGTTTGGGGCAACCTGAAAGCTGGAATCTGGGAGCGCATCATGCCACCACCGGCTTTTTCACGATCAAAAATGTGTACTTCATAGCCCATAGGTAACAGGTCGCGGGCAACCGCCAATGACGCAGGACCTGCACCCAACAAGGCCACCCGCTTACCATTTTTCTTTTCCGGTACCTGGGGCAAATAGTGTTGGATGTCGCCCTTGTGATCTGCAGCTACGCGCTTTAAACGACAGATAGCCACCGGCTTTTCTTCCGTTCTCACTCTTCGACAGGCGGGCTCGCAAGGTCTATCGCAGGTGCGTCCCAAAATTCCCGGGAAAACGTTGGAATCCCAGTTGAGCATGTAGGCTTCGGTATAGCGCCGTTGCGCGATCAGGCGAATATATTCAGGAACAGGTGTATGAGCAGGGCAAGCCCACTGGCAATCAACTACCTTGTGAAAGTAGTTTGGGTCCAGAATGTTGGTGGGTTTCATTTGTGTCAGTCTTAGAGCAACAATCTATTAATACCAAATGAACTAGCAAACCGATTACACAATAATCTCTCAAATATTGCCAACACGCTACAGTCGGCGCGAACTTTAGCCTGCTTTGAGTTCTGTATCCAGCCCTTTAAGGGTAGAATAGCACGCACTTACTCGCATTCAGCTCTGATACCCACTACCCGCATACAAAACCAATGAATTCGCACAATCCCCAAAATCCTCCTCAAATCAACGGACTTGCATCCTCAAGCGCAGGCTACCGCACAGCCTGGAAGGGTCTAAAGGGCTCCGCGTCCGGTCTGGCCATTGCCCGTTTCGCTGAGGATTTCCAGGGTCTGGTGCTGGTAGTAACCCGGGATTCGGCAGAAAGCTACAAGCTTGAGAGCGAAATCAGATTTTACCGCAAGGATTCAGCACTTGAGGTATTGATTTTTCCTGATTGGGAAACCCTGGTATATGACCCATTTTCACCACACCCGGACATTATTTCAGAACGACTTAACACCCTCTCCAGCCTGCCCGTATTGACACGTGGTGTGCTGCTGGTGCCGGTCCTGACGCTAATGCAACGCTTGCCTCCACAGAGTTTTCTTGGCGCACACAGTCTGATACTGGACAAGAGTCAAAGTTTTGACATCCAGTCCTGGCGGACGAGATTTGAAAGTGCCGGATACCGGCATGTGGAAACCGTTACCGAACGTGGTGAATACGCATCCAGAGGATCACTCATGGATGTATTCCCTATGGGGGCTAACCATGCTTACAGAATTGATTTGTTCGATACAGAAATTGACAGCCTGAGAACTTTTGATCCTGAGACCCAACGAACGATTGATGTGGTGCAGGAGGTTCGACTCCTGCCGGCCCACGAATTTCCATTCAACAAAGAAGCTATAGCGACTTTTCGCAATCGCTGGCATAGCTGTTTTGAGGTTGATCATCGAAAGTGTCCCGTATATCAGGATGTAAGTAGCGGTTTCGCGCCAGCCGGTATCGAGTACTACCTGCCGTTATTCTTTGAGGGCCTTACCTCACTTTTCGATTATTTACCGGAGAGTGTCGTTATCATTTCTCCGGAAGACACCCGCTCTGTTGCACAAAACTTCTGGGTGGAACTGGAAAGTCGTTACGAGAATCTTCGCTATGATGTTGAACGCCCCATTCTTGGTCCGGCTGAGTTATTTTTGCGTGTTGAGGAGCTGTTTGCGCAAATTAAACCCCGCCATCAGATTGTGCTGGATGGTAGTCAACATTCTGTTCATTTCGATTCTTATGAACTACCCGATGTAGCGGCAAACGTTCGTTTAAAAAAACCGGCCGATAGTTTGCAGAAATTTGTCATGTCTTCCGAGCGCAGAATTCTCTTTACCGCGGAGTCGGCAGGACGACGGGACCTGGTCGAAGAATTTGTGGCACGAGCCGGACTGAATCCCACTCGATGTGATTCTTTCCAGTCCTTTGAAGAAGAAGGCTGGGACCTTGGAATTACCCTCTCAGATATTGAATACCCGCTGGTATTGGACAACCTGGCGGTAATTACGGAATCTCAATTGCTGGGAATTTCGCCTGAGTCGGTACGTCGCAAGAAAGACCGTGCGATTGACGCAGACCAGATAATACGCAACCTTACCGAACTGCACGCAGGCGCTGCGGTAGTTCACATCGAACACGGGGTGGGGCGGTATCTGGGCTTGCAAACCCTCGAGATTGATGGCCTCACAGCAGAATTTCTAACATTGCAGTATGCCAATGAGGCAAAACTGTATGTACCCGTTACTTCCCTTCAACTGATTTCGCGTTATTCCGGAGCGGACGTGAGTTCTGCACCCCTGCACAAACTGGGATCAGACCAGTGGGAAAAAGCGAAAAGAAAAGCAGCCGAGAAGATTCACGATGTTGCCGCGGAGTTGCTTAATATCTATGCACGAAGAGAATCCCGTCCCGGAATAAGCATGCGTGCCAGTGAAGCAGATTATAGGCAATTCGCAGAGAGTTTCGCTTTTGAACTAACTCCGGATCAGGAAGACGCGATTAACAAGGTTGTCGCGGATATGGCCAGCATCCATTCCATGGACCGACTCGTGTGTGGGGATGTGGGATTTGGTAAAACCGAAGTCGCGATGCGCGCTGCTTTTATTGCCGTGCAAGCTGGTAAGCAGGTAGCTATATTGGTGCCTACCACCCTGCTTGCGCAACAACACCTCGATACGTTTTCTGACCGCTTTGCAGAGTGGCCAATAAACATCGAGCTGGTATCACGACTACGAACGGAATCCGAAATTGAGGATACGCGTAAGAAATTGCGTGCTGGTAAAGTGGATATAATCATTGGTACGCACCGTCTGTTGAACAAGGCATTCAACTTTAAGGAAATCGGGCTTGTTGTAATCGACGAAGAACACCGTTTTGGTGTGCGCCAGAAAGAGCGCCTGAAAGACCTTCGTGCCGAGGTGGATTTACTGACACTTACCGCCACTCCTATCCCGAGAACACTTAATATGGCTATGGGCGGTATCAGGGATTTATCCATAATTGCTACTCCACCGGCCAAACGATTATCCATCAAGACTTTTGTACTACGGTGGAACAAACAAATAGTCCGTGAAGCGTTGGCGCGAGAGCTGATGCGTGGCGGGCAGGTTTTTTACCTGCACAACGAAGTGCGCAGTATTGAGCGATGTGCCAGCGAAATTGCTGAACTTCTACCGGACATTCGCGTAGGCATCGGCCACGGTCAGATGCCGACCAAACAACTGGAACGTGTGATGTCCGATTTTCACCATCGCCGAACAAATCTGCTGTTGTGTACTACCATTATTGAAAACGGGATAGATATTCCCAACGCCAATACAATAATAGTGGAACGTGCTGACAAGTTCGGTCTGGCGCAGTTGCACCAGTTGCGCGGCAGGGTTGGCAGGTCGCACCGGCAGGCCTACGCGTATCTGTTAACGCCACACCCAAAAGCAATGACCAGTGATGCTAAAAAACGACTGGAGGCTATTGAGGCAGCCGGTGAGCTGGGCATTGGTTTTGCGCTGGCTACACAGGACATGGAAATTCGTGGCGCGGGTGAACTGCTTGGAGGGGAACAATCCGGTCAGATAGAATCCATTGGTTTCAGCTTGTACATGAAAATGCTCGATCGTGCGGTGAGTGCAATAAAGTCCGGGGTTACACCAAATCTGGACCAATCCCTTGAACCAGGCTACGAACTGAATCTGCATCTACCCGCGCTTATTCCGGAGGATTATCTGGCCGATGTTCACACCCGCCTGATAATGTACAAGCGCATTGCAAACGCAATAGACGATGAAGAGCTTGATGAATTGAGAGCAGAAATGATAGACCGTTTTGGGGAATGCCCGGTTGCACTTCGCAATATGTTCAGAATAACAAAACTTAAGCTACGGCTAATTTCGCTTGGCATCTCGCGTGCTGATTTCACGCGCAATGGAGGACGTATCGAGTTTCGGCAAAACACCCGGGTAGACCCGATTGTGCTGGTACGCCTGATGCAGGCTAAACCTGATACCTTCCGGCTTGACGGTGCGAACGTGTTGCGCATCACGCAGCCTCTGGAACAGGCGGACAGCAGATTTGAATTCATCGAGAGTTTGTTACAAAAACTAACACCGGATACCCAATCCATTCAGCCACTGAAGGCCAGCGCGTGAAAACACCAGGATTAAGTCTGCTGATATTGACAAGCCTGTTTTTTTTACAGAGAGCAAGCGCAGCACAGATTCCCGACCTGCCCCTGTCCAGCGACTGGTATAAAACTTCCGTAATAATATTTTCAAGGCCCGGGATCAGTAACGAAAATACCGCAGAAATGCTGTTCATGGATGCTAAACGAATGTATCCGAAAAAGGTTCAGGCATTTCCCTTTGATGCCGAACAAAGTGATTACTTTAATCCATTGTCACTCAGAACCAGTCTCGCCCTTACCTGGCCGACTATCGCGATGCTTGATCCCGTTCTCAATCAGCATCCACCAGATGCGCCGTATGATCCCGAAAACCCGGTGGGCATGGATTCTGTTGACGTTCTGGTAAACATGGCGGTACAACCAAGAGACGCGCTCATTGTTGATGATGCTTCCCACAAAATTGACGTGGAATATGAGCAGGCACTGCCAGCAGATATAGATCCGATTGCGCCCCAGGGGAATGAAGGGGATGCAATGATTCCGCCAGAAGATCCTGACTTACTGGAACTGGCCCGAACAGCTATTGCCGAATATGAGATGCAAATGCAAGGCAGCAGCCTGATTCCGCTCGGTGAAGAAGCCCATTTGTTGCTCGAGGAATTAAAGCGTTTGCGACGACGGGATGATTATCGTGTGCTGTATAGCGCCACCTGGAATCAAGCCATTCCGGATCGCAGCAATCCGGTTCCGATCCTTATTCAGGCTGGTGAGCGAAAGAATGGTTTGTTCGAATTAGAGGGCAGTATTGCAATAACCCTGGGTAGATACCTGCACGCAAATGTCGAATTATGGCTGCACAATCTGTCTGAAATGGAAGCATACAGTTCGACTGGACCCGTACAATGGATGCAACTTAGCGAGAGCAGACGCATGCGCAGCACCGAACTGCACTACCTGGATCACCCGAAATTTGGTGTTCTTGTTAAAATAGAGCCGATAGAAGTTTCTGCCTTGCTCGAGGATCTCTGGATAAAGGCTCACTCCCCGGAGGAGGCTTCAGAAATAGATAGCGCGCTCTAATCCTCAGCCGGCAGTGCATAAATTTCCGGTAGATTGCGCCAATATCCCCTGCAATCCATACCGCGCCCAAAAGCGTAGCGCTCATCACTTTGCAAGGCTGCATAATCAGCATACACGGGTTTGCTTCGCCCAAGTAGTTTATCCAGCATGACCACTATTTTGACCTGCGCTGCGTTCTCAAAAACCGGTTGTTTAATCACTTCTGCAAGCGTAATTCCATAATCGAGCACATCATCCACGATGATTACAGTTCGCCCAGCCATATCGGATTGTGGCAATACATGCCATTGCAGGCCCTCGCCGGAGAGGTTTTCGTGGTACCGGCTTGCATGCAAATAATCCAGCGTGAGTGGAAAGCGCAAACGCGTAATCAGGTCAGCGGTGAAGACAAGGCCACCACTCATTACACACACTATTACAGGATTGGTATCCGCATATTCAACGCTCAGCTTTGCAGCCAGCTGGTCGATTGCAAAATCAATTTGCTGCTTGTTAAAAACAAGTTCGGCCGAAGCCAAAACGGAGAGCGCATCAGGTTCTGCCGTTCGCTCACTCACTCTGAGACTCAGCTTGTCGGGATTGCATTTGCCCGGCTAATAGCTGTTCTTCAATCTGTTCCACCTGAAGTGTTCGCGTTGGAAATGCAATCTCGGCACCGTGCTTGTCAATAATTCCGGATATTTTGAGTAGAATCTCTTCCTTGATGTTGTGAAACTCCGCCCATGCAGTAGTTTTTGTAAAAGTATAAATGAAAAAATCCAGTGAGCTGGACCCAAAAACGTTAAAATTGACCATCAGCGTTTTACGCTTATCAATTGCTTCATGGTTTTTCAACAGTTCGCGAACATCTTCAAGAATAAGCGGCAATACCGCGATATCAGAATACCGGACTCCAATAGTTTCGAAAATTCTGCGGTTAAACATTTTGGAAGGGTTTACCACGACAATCTCTGCAAACAAGGCATTGGGTACGTATAAGGGTCGCTGATCAAAGGTACGGATGCGCGTCAACCGCCAGCCAATGTCCTCAACAGTTCCCTCTATGTCCTTGTCTGGTGATCTTATCCAGTCGCCAATGGAAAATGGTCGATCCAAAAAAATCATGAGCGCGCCAAAAAAATTGGCAAGCATATCCCTGGCGGCGAAACCAATCGCGATTCCGCCAATTCCGCCAAATGCCAAAACACCGGCTACGCTGAACCCCAGCGTTTGCATAGTGATCAGAAACGCTGTAATTACTACGGACGCCCGCAATAGTTTCGAGATCGCCGCCGACGTCGCATAATCCAGTCGATGCCCCTCGTAACCACTACTGTGCAGATTGGCTTCAACAAAACTTATAAAACGAATGGCAAACCAGGCAAAGAGAAACACTACGGAAAGCTCTCTGAATTCTGGAAGGTAATTCAATAACTCCGAACCGGAATCTTCACCTGCCACACTCGCAGCCACACTTAGTCCAAGCACCAGAATCAACCAACGCAGTGGGCGTCGCGCAGCTTCCAAAAAGGCATCGTCGTACACATTTCTAGTTTTTTTAAGTTGCAGTGCCAGTCGGTCAAACAGTTTTTTAGCCACGAAAGCAACTAACAAAGTTGCAAATACCAAAACAAATGTTTTTGGCATCCATGCATTACTACTTACTGCAGTTACCAGATAATTATAAAGGTCTTGCATACGTTCAGTTTTCCGGAAAAGTATTTGAAATCTAAAGCAAGCTACAGGTATCGTGTAAGTTCCAGCTGGATATAATCATCTCTTTGTAGCGGCGCACTTTTGTTATCCAGATCCTGCAGCGCCTCCAGCACATCCAATCCTGATCCTTTAGGAAGTCTGGTTCCCCCACCAAATGCACGGCCTTCGAGATTGAGTTTCCATCGTTCACCCAGGCGACGACTGGCTTCAAGACTGAAGATCGTTTCCCTGGTCCTGGTATCCCATATCAGGCCCATCAATGCCTGGGTGTCGGAAGTATCATTCATCGACCAGCGCGTGCCAAGTGCCAGGTCGTGTTCATAAATTGTTGTAGCCTCTGCACCCCGATCGTCATACATATATTCCGCAACCAGACCGAGATCTGCACGGGTTCCCATAAATCCGACAATCGACTTTTCAAATCCGAAGGTGCTGGCCTGAAATCGCTGGCCATCTCCGGATCGACTTATAGCTTCAATTTTATAAACCCAATCACCAACAATCACCTGAGCATCAAAGCCGGTTTGATCAATTGTCGTATAATGTGGTCGGTAGGCAAATTGTCCTGGACTCTTTTCATACACATCAAGCTGGGGATCCCGATTGGTTCCGGAAAAATGGTATACACCAAAAACCACAGGACCCAGGTAATGTGACCAGCGAACCGCACCATCCAGGCGATGTTTTCCAGCGGCTGAGGCGTAAGTTGTACTCTGCTTATCGACTAATAGGCCAAATCCCAGCCGGCCGTCATCACCGGGAAAGGTTCTCTCGCGGAATCCGGTAAGTAGCATAAAATCCAGGATGCCCCAGTTTCGAACCAGGGACAGATTAATCATCGGTTGTCCAAGTTTTTCCTCATCATCAATATCTTCCACAAAATCCGTTTGGTTAATAATGTCCACCAGGTGATTAAACTCTGTTACCCCCCAAAATACTTGTTGGAAACCTACATTCAGTTCCCAGTCATCGGAAACCCGATTCCAGTAAAGTTCCCTGATGTCCGCATGGCTGCGCTTACCATCTTCCGCTTCCAGGCGAATAAATGGTGAAAATGTGAACGCATCGCGCCCGGCATTCCAGCTTGTTCGATACTCAAGCAATGCACTGACCGATGGAAGAGCGCTGTTTTGACCATTAATTCCCGAATTAGCAAAGAAACGGCTTTGTAGCCCCAGATCCAGATTAAACTCCTGTCGAACAGGTGCATCCCCACTTGCCGGGATCTGCGCCTGGTGTTTACTCTCATCCTGAGGGGCTTCACCATGCGTGTTTTTCGGTGGCGCTGCCTGCGGGAGGGGTGGTAGCGGAATAGTTAGAGGGTCTTTATTGGGCTGAGGCTCTTCCCACGGTGCGATGCTCACGTAATTCTCGCCCTGCTTCCCGCCGCTACTCTCTGGAAGACGCCAGTAGGGCATGCCGGAATCGCGTGCTTTTCGAGTAGCAAGTGCCAGAGATTCACCGGATAGCGAAGAACTTGTTACCCTGTACACTATTGGTGTGATGCCAACAGAGCGCTGCACGCCGATCTTAAGGCGCGTAAGTACAGCAATATGCTGCGCCCACCTGTCGGCATTTACCTGTTGCTGAAAACTGCCGAAAACAATACGGTAGCTTTGCTCTGCGGCACCCAAACCCGGAGTGAAACCGATCAGCACCAAAATTACCATAATGCGCAGTTTCATCGAAATCTCTTTAAACTGTTTGTGCTAAAATCCCGGCTCTCGCTCAATCCAGTCGCAAATTTATAGTTCGACCAGTGCAACTCTGTACTACGTTGATTTTTATGATTAAGCATAACCATCTGTTGCGGTTTCCAGATTGTGTCGGCATACAAATTAAACCCACTGTTGTGCAGGGTCTTAATCAGACGATCGTCCTCATCATAATAATTTATCTTTTTGATCCGATACTCTAATTGATCTACCCAAACCAGTTGGCGTGAATATGCTGAATATTCGTCTTTGGGAAATCGTTCCACAACGAAGCAGGGTTCAGCATCCAGTATTTCTGACTGAACATAGCGATAATCAAAATCTTCCACCTCCTCCACAGACAAGTCTTCAAAGGAAAACTCACTGCCTGCAAAGGGACCACTACGATTTTTTGAGGCAATCTTTTTTACCCGCTTAAATGCAGGCAGGTATAACCATTGATCTTCCGGTTTATCCACATTACTTTTTGACAGGAGTGCAGTGCCACGAATGTCGTTGGGCTCGTCAAATCGTATCAAGGCCATATCGCCTGAGTCTGGCTGTTCAAGCTGTTTTAGCTGCAGCGCTCTTCTGGCGCGTTTACCGGATTTATTTATCAATACCATTTCAAGAGCGACATGCATATCAACATAGCCGGAGTTCCTGCGATCAAGTTCCTGGAATATGTGCAAACCCCTGAGGCGGGGATCTATCTCAGTGGGGCTTTCCTGTGCCGACGAAGAAGGCACAATAACTTCCGCCAATACCGACGGGCACAGGCATAGTGAAAGAAAAATCAGGCAATAGCACCCGGCATCGGCAGGCCTACAGGGCAACATAACAACAACTCGCAGATTTTAGCCCTGCATTTAACCCTAAATATTCGTTGGAATATACACTGCAAAACCGGCAAAAGACTGGTGCAATCACTTATTATGCTGTATATACTTACAGTTCCTGTATAAAAAACCAGCATATATTATGAGAAATCTCACGCAAAGACAGTCCCAGGTACTCGAACTGATTCGAACACACATACACGATACCGGTTATCCACCCACGCGGGCAGACATCGCCAGTTCACTGGGCTTTAAATCTCCCAATGCTGCCGAGGAACATCTGAAAGCCCTTGCCCGCAAAGGGGCAATCGAAATGATTCCAGGTACTTCCCGTGGCATCCGTCTTCCCCAGGAAGGCGGTCTACCGATCATAGGACGTGTAGCTGCAGGTGATCCAATACTGGCTGCTGAACACATTGAAGACACTGTAGATTTACCACGTCACTTTTTCCGTCCACGCGCCGACTATCTTTTGCGTGTGCACGGGGACAGCATGATTAACGCAGGAATTCTGGATGGCGATTTGTTAGCCGTACACAAAACTGCAGACGCTAACAACGGTGAAATTATAGTAGCGCGTATCGAAGACGAAGTTACAGTTAAACGGTTTAAACAGCATCCGGAAACCAAACACCGCATTTCTCTACTGCCCGAAAACGATGATTACAGCCCCATTGAAGTGGATCTCAGAGAACAGAGCTTTTGTATTGAAGGGCGCAGTGTGGGTGTGCTAAGGCGCGATTAATAGTCCACGGCGTTCTATTTCGCCACGGCGTTCTTTTTGGCAACGGTGTTCTATTTGGCCACAGCGTTCTATTTGGCCACAGCGTTCTTTTTGGCAACGGCTTTTTTTTTGGCAACGGCGTTTTTCTTCGAGGTCGGTTTTTTCAGGGTTTCAATCCATTTGCCCTTTTCGTAATCTGCACGCCACCCGGTTGCTTTTCCATCCTTTTCACTTGAGACAAATTGCTTTTTTTCCTTGCGGCTGTATTTGTACGCCGCAGGATTTCCATCCGGATCCGCAACCGGTGCATCCAGCAAATATTTAAACTTCGGATCAAGCTCATTACTATGCGACAACAATTCCGAAACCAGAGGTGCACGGGTTTCACGGTGTTTTGGAAACTTGCTGGCTGCAAGAAAAATGCCGGCAGCGCCGTCTCGCAATATGTAGAAGTCATCTACCTTATTGCATAACAGCTCAGGCATTGGGACCGGGTCAGCCTTTGGTGGCGCTGCTTCACCACTTCTCAACAGTTTGCGCGTATTAGTACACTGGTCTGCTGTGCAGCCAAAATATTTGCCAAACCTTCCTGATTTAAGCTGCATATCCGCACCGCACTTGTCACATTCAATAAGCGGGCCGTCATATCCTTTTATCCGAAACTCACCAGACTCGATCTCATATCCGTCGCATTCCGGATTGTCACCACAGATGTGCAATTTACGGTTTTCGTCCACCAGATAGCTGTCCATCGGTGTTTTGCACACCGAACATTTGTGCTTGGTTCGTAGCAGACGGGATTCAGCATCCTCATCCTGCTCTATATCAACCACTTCATCGCCCGGAATCAGATTGAGAGTTTGTGTGCAGCGTTCCTTGGGTTTTAACCCATAACCAGAACAACCGAGAAAGACTCCGGTACTACCCGTTCGAATTTGCATAAAACGCCCGCATTTGGGACATTCGATATTCGTATCGGTTGGTTCATTGGGGCGCATGCCTCCGGTTTCATCCTGCGCATGTTCCAGTTTTTCGGTAAAATCCGTATAAAAGTCATCCAGCACTTTTATCCACTTCACCTCTCCGTTGGCTACCTGATCCAGACCGCCTTCCATTTCGGCAGTAAAACCATAATCCATCAGGTGGTTAAAGTTCTCCACAAGACGATCTGTAACCAGTTCACCAATTTTTGCAGCGTAAAATCTGCGGCTATTCAGTGCTACGTATCCCCTGTCCTGAATAGTGGAAATGATAGATGCATAAGTTGACGGTCGCCCTATCCCTCTTTTTTCCAGCTCGCGAACCAGGCTTGCCTCTCCAAACCGCGGTACCGGTTTGGTGAAATGCTGGTTGGGTTCCAGACGAATGAGTTGCATGTTCTCTCCCACCTGCAAATCGGGAACCTGCACATCGTCGTCCTGTTTTCCCTGCGCCTGCATCACTCGGGTAAATCCGTCAAACTTGAGAATACGTCCCCGGATACGCAGAACGTAGTCACCCGCGTTCGCAGAAATACTGGTGCTGAGATACTCCGCACGCGTCATTTGACAGGCAACAAACCTTTGCCAGATAAGTTCATACAAACGTACAGCGTCCGGGTCAACATTTTCCACGGACGCGGAGGCGGTATTTACATTCGAAGGGCGTATTGCCTCGTGGGCCTCCTGAGCGGCTTCCTTGCTGGTGTATATATTGGCTTGCTCAGGCAGGTATTTATCACCGTATTTCTTGAGTATGTAATCACGGCAGGATCCAATCGCCTCACCGGATAAGTTAGTTGAATCTGTACGCATGTAGGTTATGTATCCTGCTTCGTACAATCGCTGCGCAAGCATCATGGTTTTCTTAACACTAAAACCCAGCCTGGTACTGGCTGACTGTTGCAAGGTAGAGGTAATAAAAGGCGCGTTTGGACGTGTCGACGTCGGTTTGTCATCGCGCTTGTCGATGACAATGGATGCCTTCTTCAGCAGTTCAAGCGCTGTATCTGTATCGGCTTTGTTACCGGGTCGAAAAGCTTTATCCTGAAACCTGGTTACCTGGAAACGATAACCCCGGGAGTCAGGCTGACTCTGCAAGACTTCCGGACGATCCAGATGCGCAAATAGTTCCCAATACTCCTCGGGTACAAATGCCCGAATCTCCCTTTCCCTGTCAACAATCAGCCGCACAGCTACCGATTGTACCCTGCCTGCGGACAGCCCTCTGGCAACTTTGGCCCATAATAAGGGCGATACCTGGAATCCCACCACACGATCGAGAAACCTCCGCGCTTGCTGGGCATTTACACGATCGATATCCAGCTCACCCGGGTTCTCAAACGCAGCTTCGATAGCCTTGCGGGTAATCTCATTAAATACTACCCGTTTGAATCTTGCTGGATCCCCGCCAATAATCTCTCGCAGATGCCACGCAATAGCCTCTCCTTCCCTGTCCAGATCGGTTGCCAGATAAACAAACTCAGCGTTTTCCGCGAGTTTTCTAAGCTCGCTTACTACCTTTTCCTTACCTGGAAGAATTTCATAGCTCGCAGCCCAGTTTTTGGCCGGATCGATGCCCATCCGGCGCACCAGCTGGTCGCGCGATCGCTTCTTTTTGTAGGCTTCTTTTTTGGCGGGTGAGAGCTTGCGGGTTTTTGCTGCTTCTTTTGCACGCTCTTTCGGGTCGCTGGGTTTTCCCCCGGTAGGTAAATCCCGCACATGGCCAACACTCGAGCGAACGATGAAGGATTTGCCCAGATACTTGTTAATGGTTTTCGCCTTTGCAGGTGACTCCACAATGACCAGCGAATGAACCATAGATTTCCCTTTATTAGTAATATCGAGGTTCTGGCTCCCCGGGATTTACCGGCACAGAACTCCAAAAGTTGCGATTTATACGGTTTATTTTTCCACCCTGTCAACTCGAACTTGAATTTAGTTGGCCGATTAAATTCTCGAAGTAGACAAATAGATCGAATTTCCAATGACTTAGACCTACCCTAAAATAAAATCAGTCGGTGACCAAATAATCCCGATTTAGCGGACATTTAGAAAGATCGGTTTTTTCAAAACGCGTCCGGCTACCGCAGTACGAGTTGTTTTAATTTCTGCAGTGCGCTCAGTAAATCGTCAATATCATCCTCCACTTTTTCGATAGTTCCAGTTTCTCGCCAGTAGCAGCTCACCTTGCCGGCCTCTACCTCAAGCGCAAGACTGTCGCGCGGCAAAGTCAGTACGATTTTTTGGACTTCAACCCAAAATTCTTCTGCTAGGGAGACATATTTGTTCAGCTTCCAGCCTTCTATCGGTGAATACTCGGCAATTTCTGAAGCGCCCTCAGACTTTAGCAACAACCACAAAGGGGTATCATTGAGAGGGCGCTCCAAAATGAGGCTGTATGCAGCACACTCCCGTGAAACATCACGCAATTTTCCACCGGAACTCACTCTGTGCTCAGGTTTTGGATCTGCATAGGGCAGCCTGCGTATCTCAACCACCAGCTCGCAAGCCCTGGCCCTAAGCCGGAGTGCGCTTAGTCGTTTTTCCATTGGGGTGGGGATCATTCTGGAAATCGGGCCAAAAGCCGCTGCCAGAATTACAATAATAATGAACCAGATCACCTGGACGCTCCTGGAGCCTGCGTATTTAGACCCTTGCGAGTCCCCGAAGACAATACTAAGGCATCCCGGACATCAAATCCCTATTGAGAGACCATTGAAACCTGTGTAAGGTCGCAAAATATGACGCTGGAATCGAGTATGGGCACTTACAGCAAGATCCTCCTGGCAGTCGACCTCACCATAGAATCGAGCCAGGTAGCTAGTCGCGCATGTCTGCTGGACGCTGACGAACTGCATATAATTCACGTGATCGAGCCTTTGAGTCTTGCGTACGGCGGCGATATCCCAATGGATCTATCCACTGTGCAGGACCAGATTCATGATCAGGCCAAAACACACCTGCAGGAATTTTCCAGATCGCTGGATGTTCCAGCTGAACGGCAACATCTCGTATTCGGGCGACCCGAAGCAGAAGTGCACAGAATTGCGGAAGAAATCTGTGCCGATCTCATTGTAGTAGGCAGCCATGGCAGACACGGTTTGTCGCTGCTTTTAGGATCAACCGCCAATGGTGTTTTGCACGGTGCCATTTGTGATGTATTGGCTGTGCGGGTAGGAATCATTGACGACGAGAATAATACCTAAACAGTGGAGGATCTTCTCCAGACTGTTTACCAGGAACCGCTCAGGGCTGTTTACCAAAAATAGCTCAGGGCTGTTGCTCATCTGGTTTTTGGCGGTACCCGCTTTTGCAAGCCTGGATCAGGACCGCATAACTTATAGTAAAGCTCTTAAAGCGCTATACGCAGGCAACGCGGATTCTTTCAAAACTGCACGTGCTTCGCTTGAACACTATTCGCTTTACCCTTATCTGGAATATGCACAACTGCGCCAAACGATATCCGTGCTATCGGAAAAGGACGTGCAGAGTTTTCGCAGCATGTATGCGGATATTCCAATTGCCAATCGCCTTCACAAACAATGGCTGCAACAACTCGCGCTTAAGGGAGACTGGCAAAGGTATCGAAGCAATTATGAAGAAGATAATAGTGTCTCTTATAGATGTAATTACCTTCGATCGTTATACCAAACGGGTGATAAATCCCTGGCTATGCAGGGCGTTACATCCCTGTGGTTAAGTGCACGCTCCCAATCGAAAGTTTGTGATCCCCTGTTCAGGACGTGGATTGCCAATGGGCAACTGACTCAGGAACTTGTATGGCAACGACTGCATCTGGCACTGGCGGCCAACAACAAAACATTGGCAAGCTACCTTTTACGCTATTTTACGGGCCCATTAAAGCGTACCTCGATGACCTACTACCAGGTGCATGGCCAGGCAAAGTTATTAAACAACCATAATCGTTTTTCACCCGACACCGTATATGTACGTAATATTATTGCGCACGGCCTTCTGCGTTGGGCTAATTTTGATCCCAGGGCAGCGCACCGGGCCTGGCAAAAATACCAGCTGAGCCATAGTTTCACCGACTATGAAAAACAGCGAATTCTCCAGGGTATCCAACTCAGGATGGCTCGCAATAATATCCTGCCAAACATTGATAGTGTGCCAGTTAACGCAGATGGCACACACGAACCTCTTATAGAGGCTATCGCCCTGGCGGCTGTTCGCAATCAGTCCTGGTCGGACGTCCTGCTCTGGATAGCACGCTTGCCAGAGCAGGTAAAATCAAAACCAATGTGGCAATACTGGAAGGCACGATCCGGTCTGAATCAGGATGGGGCCCCTGAGGCTGAGATTCAAAGTTCGATAAATGCATTGGAGTCCCTGTCCCGCTCGCGAACCTACTACGGATTTCTTGCTGCACACACTTTGGGAATCGAACCCCGGCTAAATCATCAGGTAAGCAAGGTTGACCTGACTACGCTGAAACAGGTCGCTGATTTACCGGGAATGCAACGGGCGCTGGAATTATATGCCATAAACGATGTTACCAGCGCCACCAGGGAATGGTTGTTGCTTACCGAGCACATGTCAAAAACCGAACTGGCTGCCGTCTCGGTAATCACTGCTAAAGCCGGCTGGCTGAACCAAAGCATCAGGGCAGCCAACCTTGCCGAGTTGCACGACGACCTGAGCCTGCGGTTCCCTACTCCATTTCGTGAGATATTTACTCGTGAGGCGCAATCATCAAAGGTTCCTGAAACCTTACTCTATGGCATTAGCCGGCAGGAAAGCGCATTTGCACCTACAGTCGTTTCTCCCGCGGGGGCAATGGGAATTATGCAACTTCTACCTACAACCGCCGTGGAGACCGCTCGAAAATCCGGCCTGCGACGCCCGGTACGCAAGCAACTGCTTCTTCCGGAGACAAATATAAAACTTGGAAGTCGCTACCTGGCTGGACTACTCGAGCGATTTGAGGGTAATAGAGCTGTGGCGGCCGCAGCGTACAACGCCGGTCCAACCCGAACCAGTCAATGGTTAAGACGCAAACCAGCCGACCCGATCGATATCTGGATTGAGTCAATACCCTACAAGGAAACACGCGCCTATGTTAAAAATGTCCTGGCATTTAGCTACATTTTTTCGGAACATCTTAACGGCAATGCACCCTTTCTGTCGGAATCCGAGGCCGCAAACCTGCCCCGGTATATGCTTGCTCCTTAATGATTGATATTGGGGCTAACCTAAGCAATAGCGTATTCAAAGCTGACCTGGAAGAGGTACTCACCCGCGCATCGTCGGCTGGTCTAAAACACATAATTATCACCGGTACCAATGTTGAAGAAAGTCACAATGCCCTGCAGTTATGCAATCAGTATCAGGATTTTATCCCCTCCCTAAACTTGTCAAGCACGGCAGGGGTCCACCCGCATGACGCAAAAGACCTGATAAATACCTGGATTGAATCACTGGAACACCTTCACCAGAATAAGTTTGTAAAAGCCGTCGGTGAAACAGGACTGGATTTTAATCGCAATTATTCTCCGCGGGATAAACAGATAAGTGCATTTCGGGAACAGTTATTTCTGGCCAGCAAACTGGAAAAACCCGTATTTGTACACGACCGGGAAACTGGTGGCGAAACACTCAGAATATTGAGGGAATTCGAAAACAAACTAGTAGCGGTGGTAATTCATTGTTTCACTGGTACAAAAGATGAATTGCTTGCATACTTGGACGCAGGATTTTTTATAGGTATTACGGGATGGGTATGCGATGAACGACGCGGAAAACAACTACAGCAAATTGTCCCACTAATTCCCGACGCCCGGCTTATGATCGAAACCGACGCACCATGGCTAATGCCCAAAAAAACCACACTTAAACCGGCGAAAAAAAATCGATGTGAACCAGCGCACCTGCTGGACATCACCAAAAAAATTGCTCAATTACGCAACCAGTGCCCTGAAGAAGTACGCCATTACACAGCAAAAAATGCGGAAAATTTTTTTAATCTGTAGTACTACTCAAATTGGTTAGAAAACCATTGGGTGTACTAAGCAAACTCAATATCTCTATGCTTACGTCAGCGCTTACGAAAAGTCGCCATTTTCCAGCCCCGTTGCCCAGGGCACCCGTCTGAGGGGACCCGGGGTTCCCGTTCTCCAGATCAAGCGAAATTGTTTCAATTGCAGCACCCGCAGCTATAGGAATGCTAACGCTAGTGCTGGATGCCCCGCTATCATCCACTCCTTCAATGGAAATTGTGCCCGCACTTGATGAAGTATTCACTATTCTCAGATAACTGCGCTGATTCTGGTTGCTGGCTGGATTAAATATGAACGCATTGCGCGCCGTAGCAGAAACCCCGGGTGCACTCCTGCTGAGATTGGTTACAAAACCATCCGGGGTACGAATCATATTCATCACGCGAAGATCCAGACCTGACGAAATATTCAGCTGCCAACGACCCTGCCCCTGACCAAATCCGTTTGTCAATCCCTTGTTCAGGTTGCCATTTTCAAGGTCACTGGCATTTAGCTGCAAGGCGTTCAATGCAGCGAGCGAGAATACAAGATCGCCACCAGGCGCTGGATTACCAGCATCATCAATAGCGGAAATGGTAACCAGACCATCCGCATTATCATTATTGATCAGCCGAATGAAGGTTTGTTGGGCGGTTATAGCTGCCGAATTGGCAAAATAGATACGATGCACATCCCCTGCATCTTTTTCTACCACAGCACTCAAATTGGTAAGAAATCCATCCGGGGTTCTTATCAGGCTCAATACCTCCAGATCTACATCGGAACTGAGGGAAAGATGCCATTTTCCGGCGCCATCACCCAAAGCTCCATTTATGCCTTTGGCCACGTTTCCAAGTTCATAGTCACTGCTATTAAAATTCTTTGCTGCATTTGGGCCCAGCGTAAACGTCAGGTTTCCCTGGCCAGCCTGGCCAAGATCATCAATGCCGCTTACGGTAACTGTTCCTGCTTGATCTGTGGTATTAACCACCCTGAGAAAACTTTGCTGATTGGGGTTACTGGCCGGATTCGCGAAATACACTTCATGGGCGGCCCCCTTCTTCTCGACGCCATCGGTAAGGCTGGTCAAAAACCCATTGGGTGTGCGAATCAGGCTCATGGTTTGAAGTTCAGCACTGGAGCCTACGGACAGTTGCCATTTTCCAATACCCTTGCCCAATTGGCCACTCGTTCCCTTCGCCGGGTTTCCTTTTTCAAGATCGGCGGCATTCAATTGCAGCGAGGCCTGTGCAGGTATCTCAAAGCGCAGCACGCCCAGCACACCGTCTTGCCCCATATCGTCGATGCCACGCACTTCAACCGAGTTAGTCGAATCACTGTTGTTGATAAATCTGATAAAGGTTTGCAGACTGGTATTGCTGGCTGGATTAGCAAAGTAGATTTTCTTCTCAAACGCCCGATGCGATTCTGCCAGCCGTATTGGCGTAAGGGAGTCGTTGGGGTCTGTGCCCTGTTGAAATTCTACAAGATTGGACAATCCGTCATTGTCAGCATCTTCTGCTGCATCCGAGGGATCAAAAGCGTTCAATCCGGAAGCCAGTTCGAAGTTGTCCGGCATGCCATCGCCGTCACTGTCACCACTTCCAAATAGGTTGTTGAGGGAAGCAAGTACATTTATTCTTCCAAATCCGTAGGCGTGATCCCGACCAGGAACTCCGGAGTCTACGGCTCCGGCAGCAAGTGCATCGCGAATTTGGGTGTTTGAAAATCCGGGGTTATACCCCCACAACAGGGCTGCTGCACCCGCGACATGTGGCGTAGCCATCGAAGTACCATTTTTGCGATCATAATCTGATGGGCCAACAGTTACGCTTGCCTCAGTGCCGACAAAAGCTTGTAACAGAGCGCCATCAGTATCTGATATACCGATCACCGGGAGAAGCGTTTGATATTCACCGAGGGTCCCGGCAAAGGATCCGGCCACATTGTTATAGATCACTACGGCCTTGCCACCACCAACCTCGCAGCTCTCTGCCTTTTCGGCGAACAGGAAAGTGCCGCGCTGGATAAAACATACTGCCTCTTCAACGCCTGCACAGGTGTTTTCTCCCAGGCCACAGTCAACCAGTGGACCCGTGAAACTGGCATTGGCCGATCCTTCCAGGGGGTCATTTTCTATGCTCATGGAGCCCACAATCAGTGTCCCGCCAAATCCACTGCCTCTGGGCACGGTTGAGACAACTGAAACGCCCGGTGCTGCAAGCTCAACCTGGGCATACTTTTGTGAAAATCCAGCTACTTCACCGCCAGGATCCAGGGCTGCCACAGCGATCACGCTGTCATAACCTGCCGGATAACTCACGGCGGTATCACCATCATTCCCGGCTGCTGCCACAATTAACAGCCCCTCATCAAATGCATCGGCAAATGCCTGGTTTTCGAAACTGCTAAAACAATCCGGCCCGGAACAGCCCAGGCTGAGATTTACTACCCTGGCACCGTTCGCAATACAGTTATCCAGCCCCACCACCACAGCCGACGTAGGTGCCTTTTCATTTTCACTGTCAAAGACACGATGAATGTGAATGTCAAAGGTGCCCCTGGGTACAACACCAATCACTCCAAGGTCGTTTTCCATGGCCATGATCGTGCCAGCCACATGCGTACCATGCCCACTGGCATCTTCACTCCACACACCCGCAACTGAGCTGGAGCCACTTAACCGTGGTCCGGAAGGCAGGTCAGGATGTCCAAGATCGTAACCGGAATCTATCACACATACCTTAATCCCCGGATCACCCGCATAAGCCACCTGATCTGCCAGAATGGCGCTAATACCGGCAGGCACCTCTTCAAACATCGGATAACGAGGAGCATCAAGCTCCACTAGCGCGACCTCCGGGGATTTGCGTAGCGCATCCACCGCCCTGGCGTCCAGTAAGGCCGCAAAGGCTCTGCGCTTCGGTATTTCAAGGCGAATATCCCCACCGACACTCTTAATGTGGTTGCGCCGCTGGATAAGATTGTGCTGCTGTGGTGATTGCAACAAGGAACCCGTACTTTTGACAGGATGATACTGGACGATATAACGCGACAGTTCAGCATTTTCAGCATGCAGCTGGCTAGCACTGAAACAAAGGCCTATAGAAATACCAGCCAGCAGGCGAAGAGAATTCTTTGGCAAAGACAAACTCAATTTCTCCCGGGTCCCGTACACTACATTCTGCAATCTACACAAAACGATCACCAGCATGCCAAGCAGTTTTGGCGCATCCCTATATCAGACCTGCATTATGCAGAAATTGTTTCACGTCTTCTGAATTAAAAGGCCAACTCAATTCACAATCCCGGGATACCACCGCAAGTACGGGAATACGCACCCCATAACGCTCAGTCAATTCGCTTGATTCAGAAATATCGGCAATAACTACTGTAAATTCAGTAAGTTCTGCAATATTCTTCAACAAGAGGATAGCCTGCTCACACAAGTGACAAGCACTGGTAGAATACAATGTGAGAATTTCTGGCGAGTCCGACATGTTTAAATTCCAAAAACCTGAATAAAGCTGATTATGCAAACAAAACGATTTGCTTCCAAATCTCTCGCCGCCAGTTATCCGCTACCCTGCAGGGAAGTCCTGAAGTGGGAACCCGGCGAATCGGGATTTAAAGTGAGTATATCAATTGGCGAGCTTGAGGCAGGACAGATGCTCATTCCCAGCCTCAGCATCCCGTATGCAAGGCCCCTTTTTTCAGCAACACTTGAAGCAGGGAGCGTGGCACTGGGCGACAAACCAATCCGTCGGGTAATAAGTCCGGGTACGGCCCGTGAGCCTGCTCCCGGTGAAAATGTTTCCGTAAGTACACATATCGATTACTTCCAGATTCACGAAAAGCTGTCCGGGGGAATCCTTCATGTCGAAGTTTTCAGCCAGATAATACCGGAGGAATATTTACTAGTACTCGCGCTGACGCAAAACCTGCAACCCGACCAAAAAAATATTGCACACACTAAGGAAGAACGGCCAACGAAGCTTAATTCCATCCCTGCCCGCTCCCAGATGTCAGCAAGCAAGGCATTGCGCAACAGGACTTGCGCGCCAACATGTATTCAGATGTTACTTGAACGAGAAGGCTTGCTGGAAGACAGGGAGGCACTGATTTCAGACTGTTTTGATAGTAGTACTGATCTTTACGGTGTTTGGCCACTCAACATCGCCGCTGCTTCCTCCAGGGGACTCATCGGTGCCGTTGAAAGCTTTAGTGAATTTGCCACCGTGCGTTTGTTACTCAACAAAAACATTCCTCTGGTCTGCAGCATTCGATTCGAATCCGGACAGCTTAACAACGCTCCACTGGACAATACGCCGGGACATCTGGTTATACTCGCAGCCATAGATATGCACACAGTTACCGTTTACGATCCGGCCGCAAATTCCGCCGAAACCGTACTACGTACTTATGCAAGAGAAGAATTTTTTGATGCGTGGATCCGCAACAATGGCATAGCCTATGTACTGGTACCCACCCGGCTAAACAGAGCAAAATCTCCGGACAGTACGCCATGACGCTAAAATATTGTATTCGTTACCTGTTACTTATCGCAGGATTTGCATTTCTCACTTTCGGGATGATCAACTGGAGCAGGGATGCATTCTCCATGCAGGGAATCTGGTTTTTTGATGGGCCAAACATTCTGCACCCCCTGCTCTTTGTTATTATCGGGGTGGCAATGATTCCACCAGCCATGTGGGAAATATTTTCTCTTGGGCTCTCCCGGAAAAGGCCGAGGCAAGCGCAAGACAATGACCTGGAGTTGCGCGAGTGAATGTGTTCCTCAGAACCGTCGAAAGCAGTGACGCAAAAGAATTTCTTGCGTTAATGCGTGCCAGCCGCACCTTGCATAATCCCTGGATTAGTCCTCCGCTGGATGGACGAACCTTTGACGCCTATTTGTCCAGAGTCTCCCAACCGGACCATGAAGGCTTACTGGTATGCGAAACCAACACCGAAAATATAGTGGGTGTAGTGAATATCAACAATATAGTGCGCAGTTCTTTTCTTTCTGCCTCGCTGGGTTATTACATCGGGCAAGCCTATCTTGGCAAGGGTTACATGTTGGAAGCACTGACACTGGTCAAAAAATATGCCTTCACCACACAGGGCCTGCACAGACTGGAGGCCAATATCCAGCCCGACAATATACGATCTATAAACCTGGTTAAACGCAGCGGGTTTGTTTATGAAGGTTTGTCAAAAAATTATCTTTATCTCAGCGGCGAGTGGCGGGATCATGAGCGCTGGGCAACCTATGACACAAGAACATCACTAGCACCCTGAGAATCTATTTTGCCGTCCGATATTAACACTACCTATGGAAGCTGGGCCTCGGAAATTACTTCTGAAGCCATAACCAGGGATGCCAGTGCGCTTTCTGAAATTACTGCGCACGCAAACGGGCTATTCTGGCTGGAGTCTCGCCCTGAGGAATCCGGGCGTACAACGCTTATGCACCAGAGCGCATCCGGTTTAATCGAGCTGACTCCTTCTCCCTATAATGTTCGCAGCAGGGTTCATGAATACGGAGGCACTGCCTATTTGATTGCGAAAAACAAAATATTCTTCGTAAACTTCTCCGATCAGAACGTCTACCAGATAGATTGGAAATCTGAGGCGCCTTTCGCGATTAAACAACTCACACATTCGGATTCAGACGTGCGTTTTACCGATTTCCAGTACCACCGCGCCAGCAACCGGTTAATCTGCGTACAGGAAGTTCACGGCGATGAAGTGCTTAATACGCTGGCAACAGTCAATCTCGCCGATGGATCTGCAGAAGTCCTCGTAAGCGGGCACGATTTTTTTAGTAGCCCGCGTCTTTCTCCCTGTGGCACAAAGCTGGCTTATCTGGCGTGGGATCATCCCAATATGCCGTGGGACAGCACACTCCTGTACCTTGCGGAGGTTGCTGGATCAGGAACACTTTCAAATTCCCGCCTCATTGCCGGAAGCAGGAAAATATCTGTCTGCCAGCCAGAATGGGCAGATACAGACAGGCTGATTTTTTCTTCAGACGAAACCGGATGGTGGAACCTTAAACAATATACTGCCGACGGTGTAGAAAACCTGTATCCGGAAGAAGCAGAGTACGGGCTTCCCCACTGGGTATTTGGCATGCGTTTTTTTGCCGTAATATCGACAAACCTGCTGGTCTGCCTGCGCATAGAACACGGCGTCTCCCGTTTGTGTTTACTGGATCTCAAGCAGCGGCAGCTCACCTTGCTGGATACGCCTGACTGGCAACAATTCTCCAATATCCAGGCGTACAGCGACGACGTTTTTTGTGTGGCTGGTAGTCCGGACCAGCCTACAAGTATCATCAGGATCGACATTGCCCGGTCGACACACAGTGTTACCATCCTGCATAGTAGCCCGTCTCCGAAATTTGACGAGCACTGGTTTTCCAGGGGCCAGTCCATTTCGTTTACCAACAGAGATGGATTGCCGAGTCACGGATATTTTTATCCCCCTGCCAATCCACTACATACTGGCCCTTCCTCTTCACAGAGGAGGCCAGAGGAAAAGCCGCCTCCCCTGCTGGTCTTAAGTCACGGCGGGCCAACAGATTCGGTGCGCCGCAACATGAATTTGAAAATACAGTATTACACTTCGCGTGGCTGGGCTGTTTACGATTCAAATTACGCGGGCAGCACAGGTTTCGGCCGGGCATATCGCAATCGTCTGAATGGCAACTGGGGACTTTCGGACGTGGCGGATTGTGTTGATGCCGTTGTGCATCTTGCGAGTACGCGCAGAATAGATCCTGAACGGGTGGCTATAAAAGGCGGCAGTGCCGGAGGATATACCACCTTGGCAGCACTCACATTTACAGACTGCTTCAAGGCAGGGGCCAGCCATTATGGAATTGGTGATCTGGAAGCGCTGGCAAGGGACACACACAAATTTGAAGCACACTATCTGGACGGGCTGGTGGGACCCTACCCCCAATCCATGCAGACTTATATCGCGCGCTCCCCCATTCACCATACTGAAGGACTTTCCTGTCCGGTAATATTTTTTCAGGGACTGGATGACAAAGTAGTACCACCCAATCAGGCCGAAGCGATGGTGGCTGCACTCAAGCGAAAAGGTGTGCCTGTTGCTTATATACCCTATGCAGGGGAAGGACACGGATTTAGAAATGCGGATAACATAAAACACAGCATAGAAAGTGAATACAGTTTTTTTGCAAAGGTATTCGGATTCATTCCCGCGGATGATCTACCCGATGTCAATCTTCAATAATTGGTACAATATCCTTAATGAAAATAAACAGAAAAATCGCCGTTCTTGCTGGCGGTAGTTCCCGGGAAGCGGAAGTTTCACGCTCTTCTGCCGAACAGGTTGCGCAGGCCCTGGCGCTTAGCTACAGCGACATCCGCGTATTCGAACTGGACTCAAGGCTGGCAGCCAGTTTGCTGGAATGGCACGCGGATGTGGTGTTTCCCGTACTGCACGGTCCACCCGGAGAAGATGGAACCGTTCAGGGTTTTCTGGAAATACTGGGGATACCCTACGTTGGCAATGGTGTTCGCGCCAGCGCTGCTGCCATGGACAAAGGCATAGCAAAGTCATTGTTCCGCTCAGTGGGATTGCCAGTATGCGAAGATCTGGTTTACGCATGCTCATCTGATGTTGCGCAGGCTGCAAGGGAAATAAAGACCCGTCTGGGCGAACGCGTGGTAATCAAGCCATTAAATCAGGGTTCGGCTATTGGAGTAGTGCCACTCATGAACGGCGGTGATATTGCTGCAGCACTTGCAGAAGTTTTTGATATGCAACTGGATGTCATCGTTGAACCCTTTGTAATGGGTCGGGAGATGACGGTTGGTGTGTTGGACCTAGAGGACAAAGAGTGTGTGGCTACGCCGGTGATTGACATCGTTACCCCGGAAAATTCCTGGTACGACTACCAACACCGTTACAGCGCTGGTCTAAGTCAACACATCATCCCGGCCGAAATTCCGGATGAAACGAGTAAAAACTTGCAAGCTATTGCGATATCGGCGCACAGAATCCTGAACTGCCGAGACTTGTCCCGAGCAGATTTTATTGTCGATGACAATAACAATATTACCCTTCTGGAAGTAAACACCCTGCCGGGCATGACGCCCACCAGCCTCTATCCAGATGGAATGCGTGCACTGGAAATCGACTTCAAGCACCTTGTGGAAATGCTGGTGGAAAGTGCACTTAAACGAGCATCCAGTAGCAGTTGAACTCTACCACGCGCTGGCTATACGCCTCACCAGCTCGGGTCCCTGATAGATAAATGCAGAATATATCTGAATCATTGATGCACCGGCATCCTGCATCTTCAGGGCAGAACTGGTGTCGGATATTCCACCCACGCCTATCAGCGCGATCTCATCTCCCAGACACAAGCGCATCTGGCCTACACATTTTAGTGACAGTTCAAAAAGTGGCTTACCGCTTAAACCTCCAGACTCGGATGCATGGTGACACTCTGGTATTGGACGGGTCAGTGTCGTATTTGTGGCAATCACCCCGTCAATTTCTGTCGCATGCACGGCATCAGCAACATCCTGAATCTCTTGTGCGTCCAGATCAGGCGCTACTTTTAACAACAGCGGTCGGTAGCAACCGGTTCCTTGTGCAAGCTTGAGCTGTCTCTCACGTAATTTACTCAATAAAGTCTGCAGTCGGGCCTTACTTTGCAGGTCTCGCAATCCCGGCGTATTTGGGGAAGACAGATTAACGGTGAGATAATCCGCCAGATCATAGAGTTCATCCATGCAGGCCAGGTAGTCATCTTCCGCATTTTCGTTAGGCGTGTCCTTGTTCTTACCGATATTTACGCCGATAAGGCCACCAGCCAGATTGTCACGCTTACGTACTTTTTCCAGTCGCGTTCGCATTGCTAACATTCCCTGGTTATTAAATCCCATTCGATTAATCAGGGCCTGTTGCTTGGGAAGCCGGAAAATCCTGGGTTTGGCATTGCCTTCCTGCGGCCGTGGAGTAACAGTGCCCACCTCCACAAAACCGAAACCCATCGCCATAAGCCCCTCAACTGCTGTAGCATTTTTGTCCAGACCGGCTGCGAGCCCAACCGGGTTCCTGAATTCCATATTCATACAGCCAACTGGTCTGCAATGCGTATTTGGCATGAGGTGTGCCAGACCCACTCGCCCGGCTGCGCCGATCAATTCCAGAGACAATTGGTGAGACTGTTCTGCTGGGAGCAGAAACAGGGCCTGGCGTGCTACCGAATATAACAAATGGGGAATTCTGTTACCTTTACGCAAACAGTTTAACTCAAAGCCCCGGATACCTGCACTTTCAATGCGTCGGAAAAAGGAATTCTTAGCCCTGGTGCAGTGTCTAATTGGACTCTGGTGCGCTAGACGTTTAAATTACGCCGTTTTTATCGCTTTATAAACACAATGTATACAAACCTGAATCGGAAAAATATGTCTGAATCATCACAAACACTCAATTCTCAAACACTCACGAAAGTCAGAAGCACAATAGAATGGCTGGAAGGCCGTATTATTGGCCAGGAGTCGCTGGTAGAACGTCTAATGCTTGCACTGTTGTGCGGCGGACACCTTTTGGTGGAGGGCGCTCCAGGGTTGGCCAAAACTCGCGCCATCAAGGAACTGGCAAACGTCGTGGAGGGCGATTTCCATCGAATCCAGTTCACACCCGATTTGTTACCCAGTGATGTCACGGGTACAGAAATTTACCGCCCTGAGGATGGCAGTTTTGTTTTTCAAAAAGGCCCCGTTTTCCACAACCTGTTACTAGCGGATGAAATCAATCGGGCCCCCGCAAAGGTACAGTCTGCCCTGCTGGAAGCGATGGGAGAACATCAGGTCAGTATAGGAAGGGAGACCTTTGCCCTGCCGGAGCTATTTCTGGTTATGGCTACACAAAATCCAATCGAGCAGGAAGGCACCTACCCATTGCCGGAAGCGCAACTGGACCGGTTTTTGATGCATCTGCGAGTCGATTTTCCGGCAAGAGACGCCGAGCACAAAATTCTGCAACTTGTACGCGGTGAAACCCTGAAACAGGAACCACCAAAACCTGCAGCGATACTCAATCAGAGCGATATTTTTACCGCACGGGCCGAGATCGTCGGTATGCACATGGCCGATTCGGTAGAGGAGTATCTGATTCAACTGGTAATGGCTACACGCCAACCGCATGCCTATAGCGAGGATATAGCCCGGTGGATAGAATACGGAGCAAGTCCCCGGGGTACTATTGCTCTGGATCTTTGTAGTCGCGCAGTGGCGTGGCTGGATGGACGCGATTTTGTAAGTCCTGAAGATGTGCAAGCTGTGGTGCACGACGCACTCAGACACCGGCTTATTCTGAGTTTCGAAGCGGATGCCCAGGGGATTCTCTCCGACCAGATTCTGGATGATCTCATCAGAGTGGTTCCAGTGCCGTGAATACCCTGCCACACCTGATTACCGGTGCGTATGTGAGCCTGGATGAGCTCATTACTTTTCGACACAGGAAACTAAAATCCAGGACACCACCGCGAAGCCGAACCCGAATGACGGGGGGTCATAGAAAATCCAGAATGCGAGGCCGGGGAATGGACTTCGCAGAGGTCAGGCTCTATCAGGCTGGTGATGATGTTCGGGCAATTGATTGGCGCGTGAGTGCCCGCAAGGCCAAAACTCATACAAAGGTTTTTGAAGAAGAGCGTGAACGTCCAACGCTGGTATTATGTGACCAGACCCAGAGTATGTTTTTTGGGAGTACCACGCGTCTTAAATCCGTAGCCGCCGCCGAGGCTGCGGCAGTACTTGCATGGCATGCCCTGAATCTGGGAAACAGAGTGGGTGGCATTGTGCTGGATAATAGTCACATTAGTGCTGTACGCCCAAGACGGAGCACCAGAACCCTGGTCAGGTACCTGAATCTCGTGAGTGACGCCAACCAGAAATTGAACCGTAGTACACTGGCCAACCATTCGGAATCACATTTCACCAACGCACTCGTGCAGTTAAAGAAAACAGCACACAACGGACACCAGATCTTTATTGTTAGCGACTTTAGTACGCCTATTGAATTATGGAAGCCCCATGTACTGGCACTCAAACGACATAATGACGTCGCGTTAATATTGGTCTCTGACCCACTTGAGGCACAATTACCGCCTTCCAATCTATATGCAATTACCGATGGCCAGACGCGCAGCTTTCTGGATACAAGTGATAAAAACCTTCGATCGCGTTATACCGACAGATATCGATTATTTGAAGAAAACCTGGAAGCATTCTGCCTGAGTTATGGAATGCATTTTACCAAACTGGGCACCTGCGAGTCTGCCGAAGATGGCCTTGCGTCACACTTGATAAACTATTCCGGATAAATCGTGGACCCGCTCGCAGAACTAAGAGATATCACCCTGCCAATACCACCAGACTGGTGGCCACCGGCGCCCGGGTGGTGGTTGCTGTTACTATTGGCAGTACTTGTAGCACTACAATTGATTCGTACATTAAGACAATTTCTGAACAAAAAACGCCCCTTCAAACAAGCGCACAATGCTATCGCGGAGCATCATCGTGCCTTTGTGAGTGACAGCTTGCCAGCCGATGAATATATCGAACAGCTCAACCAACTGTTGAAGCGAGTTGCGCTTTATGCAACGGATGATTTCGCAGCCGCTCCGCTTTCGGGTGACAACTGGTTAGCCTATCTTGACGGACTTTCACAAAGCAGCGAATTTTCTTCGGGGCCAGGGAAAGTTCTGGGGAATGCGCGCTACCAAAAAGAATTCAACTACGATCTGGGCGATTTGCACACACAGGTTTCACATGTTGTTACGGTTCTGGAAAAAAGCGCATGATTGAATTTATCTGGCCGCTGTGTTTTTTAGTTCTGCCCGTTCCGCTTTTGATACGGCTTGTGTCCGGCTCAAACAGTCAGGCTGCGCTTTTTGTACCGAACCTGAGCTACTTTTACGTGGATAGTACCCCCTCCCGCTCACCTTCTTCGGGCTGGAGGCTGATTCTTCTGTGGCTCGCCTGGTTTCTACTTATTTGTGCCGCAGCCCGACCCCAATGGGTTGGAGAGCCGGTAAATCTAAGCGTAAGTGGTCGGGATATGATTATCGCTGTAGATGTATCGGGTAGTATGAATACAGAAGATATGCAACTTAACAATCAGGCGGTAAATCGTCTGGTCGTTGTTAAATCGGTGGTTACCGAATTTCTGAATCGCCGTCAGGGAGACAGGGTCGGTCTTATTCTCTTTGGTAGTAATGCCTACCTTCAGGCGCCATTAACCTTTGATTTGAAAACAGTAAGCAAGTTTTTGATGGAGGCGCCGGTGGGAATAGCAGGTGGAAAAACCGCAATCGGGGATGCCATCGGCCTTGGTGTTAAACGTTTGCGGGAACGACCGGAATCTACCCGTTTACTAATCCTGCTTACAGATGGGTCGAATAATGTCGGGGAAATAGAACCCGTTAAAGCTGCCGAACTGGCAAGTCACGCCGGCGTTAAAATCCACACTATTGGCGTGGGCTCAGACGAAATGAGCATGAGTGGGTTTTTGGGCGCATTCGGACCAAGGGTGGTGAATCCCTCCGCTGATCTGGATGAAGAAACACTCACCCGGATCGCAAAAGCTACAAATGGCACCTACTTTCGAGCACACAACACCGAAGAACTAAGAAAAATATACGCTCTTATAGATGCATTGGAACCGGTAGAACAGGATCCGGAGATGTTCCACCCCACAATTGCCTTGTTTATATGGCCACTGGGTACGGCGTGGCTAATTCTTGTTTGTCTGATGCTAAGTCTCGTCTATCGCGCCTCGCACAGGATGTATAACTGATGGAAGCGTTGGAAGTCTTCAGTTTCGCAGAGTTTCATTTTTTACGCCCGTGGTGGCTGCTCGCTATCATCCCTGCGCTGATACTCGCCGGTATTTTTCTAAAGCAAACCCTCTGGCACACGGAATGGAAAAGCGCCATTCAACCTGAGCTACTTGAGGTTCTTCTGGAAGACGGGGGTAAGCGCAGCAACAGGTGGATTTCGGTGTTTACCGCGGCAGGTTTGTTACTTACTGCTCTGGCTCTGGCCGGACCGACCTGGAATCGACTGCCGCAACGCGTAGAACAGGCAAATGATGCGCTGGTGATAGTACTGGATTTATCCTACTCCATGTACGCAGAGGATCTCGCGCCTTCCAGACTGGTTCACGCGCGACACAAGATAGCCGACATTCTTCGTATGCGTGAGGAAGGTTACACCGCACTGGTAGTCTTTGCAGGTGATGCACATGTGGTAACGCCTCTGACGGACGATACAGACACCATAGAAAACCTTCTGTCATCACTGCAACCTGGAATGATGCCGGTAGCTGGAAGCAATCCGCAATATGCGGTAGAACAGGCGCGCAACCTGATCCACAGTGCCAATCTTCTACAGGGCCGCATTCTGATACTCACCGATGGCATAAGAGACCCGCGTGACATCACACAATTTGCCAATCCCGACATTCCCATCTCCATACTCGGTATCGGCACTGCGGAAGGTGCGCCAATACCTCTGTCTTTCATGAATAGACCGGGTGAGTTTCTACCAGACGCACAGGGTCAAACCGTCATAGCCAAACTGGATATCAATCAATTGCGGACTACGGCAAATGCCAGTTATGGAAGATTCAAAACTTCAACTATTGGAGATGCAGATATACTCTATGTGTTGGATACGCAATTTGAGATTTCTGAAGAAACTGAAGAAGTAGACAGACAATTTGATGTTTGGGCAGACCGTGGTTACCTGCTCTTATTGTTTGTTATACCAATACTTGCTATGGGATTTCGTAGAGGGGCCCTGCTGGTTCTGTGTTTGGTTATACTTCCCTCGCCTGTACATGCATCAATGGTTGGGGATCTCTGGGACGGGCTCTGGCAAAGAAAAGACCAACAAGCCTATTCCGCTCTAAATGCTGGACAACCCGAACGTGCAGCCCAACTCTTCGAGCAATCAGACTGGCGCGCAACAGCAGACTATCGCTCTGGTGCTTTCGACGCTGCTGCGCAAGCCTATGAAGCACTCGAACAAAAATATAATCAGGGCAATGCACTGGCAAAATTGGGCGATTACCAGGGCGCCATCTCAGCCTACGAAAATGTACTGAGCGCGAATCCCGATCATGAGGATGCATTGTTCAATAAACAGCTGGTAGAAAAACTCCAGGAACAAAAACAGCAGGAAGAATCAGAACAGGACAATTCCGAGGAGCAACAAGAGTCCGAAGAGAACCAGGACTCAGACACATCCCAACAGGATTCTGATGGTGAACCGGGAGAAGAACAGGATGAAAACACCGACCAGAATTCTGAGGAGGAAAATAGCGAAGAAGAAGAAAAGGAACAAAATCAGGAGCAAGGCAATGAACAGGAGGAGAAGCAATCAGAATCCACTGCAGATCAACAAAACCGCGACGAGCAACAGGAAGCAATGGAACAATGGATACGACGGGTGCCAGATGATCCAGGCGGTTTGTTAAAACGGAAATTTCAGCACGAAACCAACCAGAGATTGCGCCGTGGAGAATATCAGCGTAGTGGCTCGGAGCAGGTTTGGTGAGAAAATACTCCACTTATCCGGCAGTGATGCTGTTGTTGGTTTGCACGCTGTTAAACCAGAATACCAACGCTGAACTTCAGGCCTTTGTTGATCGCTCGACCATACTTGAGTCTCAAACCATCGAACTAACATTGCGTTCCAGCGCTCAGGGCGATCCGGATTTTTCCGTTCTGGAGGAGCAATTCAGCATTCTGGGCACGCGAACCAACAGCCAGTATCAAAGTATTAACGGGCGCGTAAGTTCCTGGATCGACTGGACCCTCACCCTTGAACCAAAATCTACAGGGGAGCTTACAATACCTGCGCTAAGCCTGAATTCAGAAAGTTCCGAACCGATTAAAATACAGGTAAACGCTCTGGACCCCGAGTTGCGAACAGCAATTCAGTCCCTTGTTTTTTTTGAGACAGAAGTCTCTGCCGAAAGCGTTTACGTACAGGCACAACTTCTATTTACTCGAAAACTTTATTACGCACGTGGCGCCCAGCTCTATGGCGAAACTCCAGGTGTGCCCGAAATTAAAAATGCAGTAGTGAAAACAATGGGTCCCGGTGCACCTGTATCTATCGATATTTACGGCCGCTCCTATACCATGATTGAACAAAAATATGCCATCTTCCCTGAACAAAGCGGACAGATGACAATCCCCGCAGCGGCGGCAAGCGGCAATGTGCGTCTTCGTCCCCAACCGGGGTTTGTGGGGGGAAGAACGCGAGTTCGAGCGGTATCCGAAGCGCTCAACATCACGGTAAAACCCATTCCGGAAGCTTATCCTGCGACCCAGCCCTGGCTACCGGCATCCGAAGTCAACATCATGGATGCATGGAGTGACCAATCTGACAGTCTGGTCGTAGGCGTGCCGGTAACCCGCGTTCTAATGGTGCAATCCCAGGCTAACATCGGCTCCATAATCCCACCCCTGAAACCGGATTTTCCAAAGGCCGTACGTGCCTATCCACAAGCCCCGGAAATTTCCGAGCAGCTTATATCTTCTGGTCTGTCGGGACTTCGCAAGGAGTCATATTCCATTGCAGCACAACGCAGTGGAAGTATCACGCTACCGCAAATCAGTTTAACCTGGTGGGATATCGATACCGATGAAGTCAAAGTCGCTACCGTCCCGGCCATAAACGTTCAGGTTGCGCTGAACCCCGATGCGCCAAACACGCTGATGCCGGATGAAGCGGTCGCCTCGCTGGAGACAGGTTCCGAAAACCCGGGAACCGGGACACCTCTACCTGACGAACCAACGCTGGAACAGGAACCTGGAAAGGCAAGCATGTCGAGGGTCTGGATCGCCCTGTTATTGGCAATTGTTATTGTTGCTGTGGCGATTATGCGCTTTCGTATACGTGCGAGGATTGGTCAACAGATCAAGAATTTGTTCCATAGCTATGCACACGGAGGAATTGATGCTGCTCGCGAGCGCAAACTTTTCAAGGCGCTGCAGTCCGGTGCATACAACGAAGACCTGCTGCTCTTTAAAAGCCGGATTGCCGAATGGCTCAGCCTTTATTACCACCTACCGGTTCATCAAGCGCTTGCCGTACTGGATCAGGACCAATCATCGCACCACTTACTGGTATCCCTGAACCGCAGTATTTACGCATCAGCAGCAACACAGGCAGACCGGGAAGCAATCACGAAAGCGCTGCTGAATCTGCTTAAAAAACATCGCCGAAATGCCTTAAGCGCGGGCAAAACAGATAAAAACAGGCCGGGTACCCTTCCGGAGCTTTTCCCTATCGGGTCCCGTTAGTCTGTGAGGGACTTGCTGATTAGCTCAAAAACATCCCTGGAAAGCGAACCGTTTTCACCCTCGTGGGCCTGCAGGTCCAGCAACACCGCTTTTATCACTCTCTGTCGTGATTTATCGTAACGTTTCCATCTCGTTAGCGGCGCCACCAAACGCGCTGCAAGCTGGGGGTTCAGGCTGTCAAGCTGCTTTATCCTTTCCGCTAAAAACCGATAGCCACTCCCATCCACATTGTGAAAATGTTGGTGGTTATGCACACTAAAACCGCCGTAAAGGCTACGCAAGCAATTGGGGTTCTTAAGATCGTAAGATTCATGCTGTTCCAGCTGCTCGACTTTTTGCAAGGCACCCGGTTCGGCACAAGTTGATTGCACGCTAATCCATTGGTTTACTACCAGTTTGTATTGCTTCCAGCGTGTATAAAATTCATCCAGTAAAACGCTTCGTTCTGAATCTGCAATCCCGGGGCTCGATATCCCCAGTCGCAGACCCAGTAAGCGATCCGTGAGATTGTCCGAGTCATTTACCAGGGAATATACCAGCGACCTGACAATACCGGCATGTTCCATATCAGATGACACAGCCATATAAGACAGCGCAACTGCCTTTATTTTTCTACACGCGCTTTGCACACCACCGGGGACATAACTATCACTGGATGTATTGGCCAGATATAGCCTGTGCCAGTCGTCAAACAGGCGCTCTCCAAGCGTACTGCGCATACGCTTGCGTGCCACTGCTATTCCGTCTACGTCTATTATTGGCATTTGTTCATGCAAATAAGACTCCTCCGGCGTTGTAAGCATACCGGCCAGCATGGCTTTGGCTTCACCATCATCCCTGGCTTTCAGGGATTGGGAGATTAGTTGGCTCACCAGCGCCACCAGCGGCTCGCTAACCTGTGCTGAAGCAGGTGCATCGACGCCAGTTTTTCTGAGCGCTTCCAGTTCATCACAAAATATCCGGGTTTTTGCGTCCCAGCGCGCGAAACCATCACTGTCGTTAGCAGCAAGAAAATATAATTCCTGGCTATCCCGGGGGAAATCCACAATTATTGGCGCTGAATATCCTCTCAGCAAACTCACGACCACATCTTCAGCCCCCTGCTCATCGGTGGTGGTGATATCCAGGCACGTTTCTGTCTCCTTTAAATGTAGCAGGCAGGATGAGGAAGCAGGATCAAGTACTATATCTGCATCACTGCTCAGCTCTATCCTGTTTATTCCGGAGCCAAGCAAGTCTTTCCCGTCTGCTCCCAAAAAACCCAGTCTTAACGGAATGTGAAAAGGTAATTTGGTCTGCTGACCCGGTGTCGGTGGACAATCCTGTTGGATAACCAGCTCAATCGCTGATGGGCTTTTTTTCTGCTGCACCTGAATACGTGGTGTTCCGGCCTGGTTATACCATCGCCTGAATCTTTGCAGGTCTACACCAGTCGCATCTTCCATGGCCTGAACAAAATCTTCAGTCGTCACAGCGTCACCGTCATGCCGGGCAAAGTATAAATCAGATCCGGCCCGGAATTGTTCTGCTCCCAACAGGGTATGAATCATGCGTACCACTTCAGCCCCTTTCTCATAAATAGTGGTGGTATAGAAATTTGAAATTTCAATATACGAGTCTGGACGAATGGGATGCGCCAGGGGACCGGCATCTTCAGCAAACTGAACAGTACGCAGAAAATTTACGTCTTCAATGCGTTTAACCGTGCGCGAATTCATATCAGAACTGAACTCCGCATCCCTGAATACTGTAAAGCCTTCCTTGAGACTTAGCTGGAACCAGTCTCGACAGGTAACGCGATTCCCGGACCAGTTGTGAAAATACTCATGGGCAACCACGGCCTCCACGCGTTCATAGGCTACATCCGTAGCCGTGTCGGCAGACGCGAGCACACAGGAGGTATTAAAAATGTTGAGGCCCTTGTTCTCCATTGCACCCATATTGAAATCGTCTACCGCAACAATCATAAAATTGTCGAGGTCGTATTCCCTGCCAAAGACCTCTTCATCCCAACGCATAGCCCTTTTTAGCGCGTCCATGGCGTAGCCACATTGATCAATGTTGTGGGCTTCTGAATAGATCCTGAGCGCAATTTTTCGATTCGAACCGGTGGTGAACTCATCCTCTAACAGGGCAAGATCCCCCGCCACCAGGGCAAACAGGTAACTGGGTTTAGGAAAAGGATCATGCCACGTTACCGCCAGGCGACCATCACTTTGCCGGTGCTCATTCACACGATTTCCGTTGGATAACATTGTTGGGTAACTCGTGTCATCGGCAATAATAGTCGTGGTAAATCTGGAAAGCACATCAGGTCTGTCGGGGTAGTAGGTAATCTTGCGAAACCCTTCCGCCTCACACTGGGTACAATACATACCCGATTTATACAAACCTTCCAGGGCGGTGTTTTTTTCAGGGTATATTCGCGTAACCAAACCCAGTTCACAGCTATCCGGCAGATTGAAAACTTCCAAATGATTGTCACTAACCTGGTATTCATTGTCACCCAGGGGCCGGCCATCAAGTTCAATTTTCAACAGCTGCAGGTCTTGTCCATCAAATACAATACCGGCGGCAGAACTTTCATCCTTCGGATTTCGTCGTAATACCAGACGGCTGCTTACCTCTGTGCATTCCGGTTTAATGTCAAAATCCAGATGCGTTTCATCAACCAGGTACACAGGTACCCGATATTCATCCAGCTTTATGGCAATGGGTTGTGCATCTTTCATATTCTATTATTCCAAAACTATATGCGTGATAGCTGCACGTGGTGAGCCGTGTGGGAGCGGACATTAAAAGCACCACTATCAAGGATGAGGTACTGTCCACGAATGCCCAGAAGTGTGCCTTGTATGGGTTCATCCGGTTTCAGCTTAACGGTACGGGCCTTTTCCAGATATTGCGTAACGGGATAGTGAAACTCCAATACCTGCGCATCTTTTTCCCAAACCAGGTCCGAGGCAAATTTTTCGCGCAGCGGCTTGAAACTCTCAGCCGACTTTTCCCGAAGTTCGAGTGCCGCAGCCCGCATATCCAGGCGATCTGTATCCCGCGTTATCAGGTGACGCCAGTTAGATTTGTCCGAAACAAATTCAGTGAGGCATTTTTCCACACATCCCACTTGATACCTGCTAGCAGTTCGCATAAGAATGATTGCCTGTACAGCGCCCTGGTCCAGCCACCGGGTCGGCATTTGCGAGATACGCGTGATGCCAACCTTCAGGCCTGTCGAATTCGCGAGATACAATATGTGCGGTTGCATGCAAAATTTTTCACCCCACTCCGGTTCCCGACAGGTACCCTGCGCGTAATGGCAGCGATCCGGGCTCATTACACACAAGTCACACTGGGCAAGTTTTTTAAAACAGGGATAACAATACCCCCCCGCAAAGCTCTTTTTAGTAACACGTCCGCAATGTTGGCAGTTTATCCGACCCAAAAAAGCCAGCTCAATACGACTTCCCAACAGGGCATTCATAGGCACACGCTCATCGCCCAGGGGCAAGTGATAGTTAGCCGGCGAGTGGTGCTCAACCCGCATTTTACTAATCGCGCCCGTACCCAGTATCACGGCTGGTTTGCTCCCGAAGTGTATGAATATGAAAGACTAACATAGCAATGAAAATTGCACGATCCAAGACCTCCAGCCAGAACATTGTTGTACAATGCTGTTTTTTCCAATGGAACATGCAGCACCGGATGCCTGTTAATTTTTCTCTGCCATTTTCTGCTGAACGAATCGCATCCCGCCTGCCGGTCATTGTATTGTTATTGTGTGTAATGCATCTGGTGGTGATGCTACTGCACTATCAGGTAACCGAGATTGACTGGCTGATTCGCGGTATGTTTGACCTGGATGAGGAACAGGGCTTTGGCACCTGGTTCTCCAGTATTATATTGCTGCTGGCTGCATTGATACTTTTGCAACACGCTCAAAATCTGAAGCTGGATCAACAGGCAATGGTTGTCGCCTGGAGGACTCTGGGACTTGGCTTTTGCTTGCTTTCCATCGACGAAGTGGTAGGAATGCACGAATCCCTGAATACCGCCATCGACATCAGCTGGGCAATACCCGGTGGGGTGATCGCTGTCCTGATCGGCATTATTTACATTCCCTTTCTTCTGCACCTGCCGCGAAACACCATGTGGTTGTTCATATTGAGCGGTGCACTCTATATTGGTGGAGCCGTTGGAATTGAGCTTTGGACAGAGCCCTATGCGGAAGAGGATCTTCTTGACACACTCGCCTACAATCTGACAACGCTTGTAGAAGAGGGTCTGGAAATGTCAGGCGTGGTTATTTTTATCCGCGCGCTTTTACAGCACGTTACAGCCCATACCACATCGCATAAGCATTAAGAGGGAGATGCGAGGTTCAGGGGTGCAACTTTTTTCGATTCAATTTTACTATCATCAAACCAGCCAACAGGATGCCACTCACCAGACCTGCCCAATGTGCTGCATTTGCGATGTGCAAATCCACTATTTCTGTAACACCGGTACTGTAGAGCACCAGAAAGACCAGCATTGCGATTAAAAACCCACGATTACCAGCCCATTCGCTGACATCGGGAAATGCCCATTGCATAACCAGTACAAAGCCAACCAGGCCATAGGCAATCCCCGACAGCCCGCCAAACAGAACAGCATTGGCAAAATAATATTGCACCAGATTGCTGCAAATGCCGATCGCCAGGAATCCCGCCAATATGAGTCCAGACCCCAATCTGCGCTCAAGTGGCCGCATCAGATAAATGACGATAACCAGATCAAAAACCAGGTGAAGCAGGGAAAAATGCATGAACACCGGGGTAATTAAACGCCACAACTGCATCGTAGCAAATGTCTGTGAAAGGGGTTCAAAGCCCAGAGTTGTAAGTGATTCCAGCGGCGGAGCAATGCTGAACCAGCGGACCACACCCGGATTCAACAGCAACATAATGCCCGATATTACCAGGGTGATTAACGAAACCAGCGTCGTTACGGGGCAGTTGACCGCGCTTTCCGCAATCCGGGCTTTCCATGCCGCGCTGCCGTCTGCCAGAACACTGGCACGGTCTTTGGAACTCATCGTGCTCCAATCCTGATACAGTTTTTTTACCTGGACCATGTGCTCGGATGTTGCCACCATTAAAAAGCGACCCTGCTCATTGGTAATAACCCGGTGGCGCAACTGGTGCTTCCACAGCAGCTGGCAAAACGCCGCCAGATCGACCTGATCGTCAACCTGAAAGCTGAATACGGCTTCCTTATTTTCCTGCTTATTCAATACTGCGTTCTCTCTTCACACTGCATATACTGCGTACCCTAACGGGACTATTACCTATTGCAAGCGTAACCGGCCAGGGAGAAGATAAGGGCATGCAAGCCACCGATCGACAGGTTATTGAACAGCTCTGCCTATGGCTACAGCAGGGAACTTCCTGTTGGCTGGCAACGGTCATTGAAACGTGGGGTTCGTCTCCCAGGCCGGTGGGCAGCTTACTGTGTTGCAATGCGGAGGGGCGTCTGGTGGGTTCACTTTCAGGTGGTTGCGTAGAAGATGATCTACTGGAACGTCTTACCCGCGGCGAACTTGCCAGCACGTCCGCCGAGTATTTCAAATATGGCATCAGTACAGACGAGACCGAACGGTTGGGCCTACCGTGCGGTGGCCATCTGCACATCGTAGTGGAACCAGTACACCCCGGGTCACTACCACAGTTTCAGGAAATACTGGAAGCGCTTAAGCAGCGCAGGTGTCTTGAGCGCAGCCTCACGCTCAATCAGCTTACGCAAGCCTTTAAATTGCGGGCTGTCGAGAGATTCGCAAATTTGGAGTTTAACGGAAAAACGCAGGAGCTCATTCAGACATTCGGGCCCCGGCACCAGTTGTTTATTATTGGTGCCGGTATGGTTTCCTCTTATCTGGCTGGCATGGCCCAGGCACTGAATTATCTCGTAACTGTCTGCGATCCACGGCAGCAACTCATTGATGATTTTGACCAGGAGGGCGTAACGCTTGTTTGTGACATGCCGGATGACGCCATTCGCAGACTCGCCGATGATGAGGCTACGGCAATTGTTGCCCTTACCCACGATCCCAGGATAGATGATATGGGGCTTATGCAGGCCTTAAAGACCCGGGCATTTTACGTGGGCGCAATGGGTTCAAGAAAAACTTCAGAAAGCCGTCGGGAGAGATTACTGCAATTAAATGTTAGTCAAACGGAGATCGATACTTTACATGCGCCTATAGGCCTCCCCATCGGCAGTAAAACGCCTCCCGAAATAGCTATATCAATTCTTGCAGAAATAACTGCTGTACGTGCCAATAAACGCAAGGAATGTATCGTCTCTCTTCACAGCACAGAGCAGGCCCACTCAAACTAGATGCCTGGTGGCGCAATAATTCTTGCTGCAGGTTTTTCCAGGCGTTTTGGCTCGGATAAGCGTCAACACTTACTTGCAAACGGCGAACCACTCCTGATTGCAACCCTGAGTGTATATGTAAACACCGTTGACGAAACCGCAGTGCTGCTACGAGAAGAAGACCTGCAACTGGCATCCCTGATACGGCAATCATTCAGCAGTACGCGTTGCCCGGTTATTCTTACAACTGCAAAATCCCATTTGGGAATGGGTAACTCTATCGCAAGTGCTATTGGCCAGTTGAAAAGCTGGCAATATGCCATGATTGCACTGGGTGATATGCCCCGGGTAAAGCCGGAAACTATTCGTTGGGTAGAAGCCGAATTGCGCAAAGCGCGTAGCAATCAAAGCGCTAAAATAGTTCAGCCCTTTTATCAGAAAGACAAAGCCGGACATCCGGTGGGTTTCACTCGCGAACTATTCCCCGAACTGGAAGCTTTGCAGGGAGATTATGGCGCGAAACCAGTCCTTGAAAAACACGCCGGCGTGCTTGTACGAATAAATACAAATGATGCGGGAATTTTATGGGATATGGATAACAAACCTGCCTGAACGCTCCAACCTGCCTTTCGTTTCTATAAAGATATCCTGATGTGCTGCTGAGAAAGCGACGGACAAGGCAACGAATGGTAAAGTGATCATTAATGCGTTGCCCAACAAGGGCTAATTCTAGCCTGCGGTGGTAGCCTGGGCGCGCCCGGAGGTTTCTGGAGATGACTTCAGCTGGTTCATACAATTCCCTTGTGGCTACCCGTTTCGCGTGCGCCACCTTGGCGCTGATTGTTATGACAACGAAGGTGTACGCCAGCGAAAACAGTGTTCATTCCCATCCGCAAACTGCACCCGCAGGACCAATGGCGAATACGCGCTGTAACAATGCGCCGCCCACCCCCTACAATCCATCTTCGACGGAGCTTGAACGAGACAAAATCTATTCACTGCTTGCTTACGCTGTGGTCTACAAAGACTGGCAGACCGACAACCGACGCGGATTCAACATTGGCAGCGTTTTGGTTGATCCCAATCAGGCTCCAGACCATCAATTGGTTTGCTGGGCCAGGAATTCTGTTGGTGTCACAAAAAATGCAACGCAGCACGGCGAAGTCAGGCTGCTCACCAACTATCTTGAAATTGCAGGAGTAAGAAGCGCAAAGGGACTGAAGCTCTACACCACCCTGGAGCCGTGCGCGATGTGTTCGGGAATGATGACCCTGGTGTCGTTAAGGACGAGTATCTACGGACAGACCGATCCTCGCTTCGGCAAGGTGATGGAGCGCCTGGCGCTGGATTCACAAAATTTGCCAGAAGGCCACTGTCCCTACCCGCGCGGTGTGCAATCGGTAGCTGCGCAAGTGGCAATACGCGAGCGCCTGGATACGGCCTACGCGGCCGCCGGTAAGCCAGGCATTACCAGCTGGCTGGCCGGTGAAGCGGCGCGTACATTATTTGAGCAGGCCGCAAGCGAACTTGCAGGTTACCAGGTACAGTTTGCCGAAAACCAGCGGGTCGTCGATCGAGCCCGTGCGTTTCTCGCAAAGGTGCCTTCGAAGTACACATCGCTTCCTTATACCCGCGCCTGCGAAGAGCCCTGGGTGCAACAGGAGGGGCCGTTTTCTCTCAAAACCATGAGTGAAAGGGTGAAGCGTTGGGTGGAGCGAGTCTTCTATTAGCCTGCATCCATCTATGCAAGGACCGTGTTAGAGGGATCTGGATGAATTACCCAGACGGCTCGCCCAATCCAGTTTACTTCTGCACGACTCATAAAAACTGTGTTGTACCGGATACACCAGTTTAAGCGGATACTGGTATTTGCTGATAATTAATTCATCTCCGACACATAAATCCAGATCAATTTGGGAATCACAACTCACCTGCGGTGTCGTGGTAGTTGCTTCTTTTACCACAAGTTTTATTTCCGAGTCTCCACGGATTACGAGTGGTCGGGAGGTAAGTGTGTGGGGAAACATCGGAACAACAACTATCGCGTCCAGGTTGGGATGCATGATGGGCCCGCCTGCGGATAAGGCATAAGCGGTTGAGCCAGTAGGTGATGCGACGATAATGCCGTCCGAACGTTGCTCATACACCAGTTCATCATTCACATATAAGGCGAACTCCAACATGCGAGACATGGTGCCGGAATGCAATACCACATCATTCATTGCTGGTGTGGCGGCAAGCTGCTTGCCTGCCCGGCGCATACGCATATCGAGCAAAAAATGGTCTTCTGCGTAACACGCACCATCCAGCACCCCACCTACCTGGGAGTCAATATGCTCCGGGGAAATTGCGGACAGAAATCCCAGCCCTCCCCGGTTCACGCCCAATACCGGCAATCCGGAACTTGCAAGATCACGTGCAACGCCAAGCAATGATCCATCGCCACCCACCACGATCAATAAGTCACATAGAGACCCCAGCTCTTCTCGCCCGCATACAGAGATTCCTTCGATGCCCTTTAACGAAGCAGCCGATGCGCGCTCGACGACCAAACCCCGCCCTTTGGCAAGAATCAATCTGGCTACCCGACGCAAGGAATCGGCTACCAGAGGTTTGCCCTGACGGCCAACGAGTCCTATCGTGCCAAATTTATCACCTTGTTCTTTCTGCAACGCCACATGTGTACCCTCAATGTACAGGTGAGTATACACAGCTAGTGAAGCCCTGATTAGGTCTCGTATGCAAGAAACTCAGGCCTTGGGTTCTCCCCTGAGTATTTGTTGCAAACGCAGTGAGCGTTGCTGTTCCATTCTCAGTTCTACCTTAAGCTGGTGTAATTCTTCCCGGTTCCTTTTTACCTGACTCAGGTATTCCTGTTGTTGTTTGACAAATTCATCCCTGAAATCGTTCTTGAGCGTCTCGATCTGAGAGCTATGCTGCCTGATAAGGTCCTGAAGGCTTATCCGCCCCGTATCACCAAAAGCCCGGTTTATTTTGCTTTCACAGGCTTGCTTATCCACTACCGGGATTTCGGATGCCAAACAGGCACCCTGATTTAGCGGATCATTGGTGATGATCAAACCCAGATGATTTCGCCACAGGGCGCGTTGTACATTAGCAAGCGGGTTATCGGCGTCGTTCCCTGCGGGTTCCCACAGGTTTTTTGCTTGCCAGGAAATAGAACACTGGCTTCTGCAAGCAAGTCGGATGACACCGGTCCCAAAATCCGGGCCTGCCCCGGCGGTATCCATTAAATGCCTCAATGGGATGGAAAATTGCGGATCCGCAGCCCCATACTCATCGAATTGCAACTCGAAACATACCGCTCCACGCAGTGCAAGCCGACTGCTAACGGTAGCGTATACACATTGCACTTTCTCCGCCGCAAACTGCAACATCCGGTTGGCATTGCTCAAAATAGTCGAAAAATCAGAATATAACAGCTCTGCGCAAATCTCATTATTTCGCAAAATAAAGACGAGCTCATAATAGACCTGATTTTGCTTGCCAGTGGCCACTGCCGAATTAACCCCAATATTGTGAATGGATAAAGAGTGCACATATTTTCCATCAGATGACCCGTCAAAGAAGTGCTCCAGTACGTATAGCGGAATGAAGCCTGTCTCATTTTGACCAGATATTGGCGTAAACTCACGACGCCAAAATTAGAAATATTTTATATTAATATCGTAACTATTTGTTTATTAACATTATTAATTTCTGGCATGTTTACTGCAACCCTATTACCAAAGCAGCTTATTACCGTGGATTAAAATCATGCAGAACACTCTGGATACGGCAAAAAAAATTGTGTTGGGGCTTTTTGGAATTGGCTTTTTATTACTTGGACTGCTGAGTGTTGTCGTGCCTGTGCTACCAGGATTTGTATTTTTGATTATCGCTGCCGCCTGCTTTGCGAGTATTTCCGAGCGGGCCCGCCTGGTGCTGCGCAGCTGGTATTACCAGCACCGGCTAAAGCACATTCCCAATGATACTCACGGATTAAGTATTGCTGAAAAAGCCAAACTCAAATTCCTGCAACTGAGTGCAGAAGTATTACGCTGGTTCAAATAAGGGTATTGCTCCGCACAAAGCTTTGTGTAAGGTTGGTAGCTCAAATATCAACCCGGGTGGTATAGCCAGACATGAAGCGACTATTGACTATTCTTTTGTTCGGCACATTGCTAGCCAGTGTTACCGGTGCCAATGAAACGGAGCGTGGTAACGTAGGCTCCATCAGCTTTCCCAGTTCGGCATCCGGTGAAGCACAAGCACATTTCCTGCGCGGTGTTAGCATATTACATAGCTTCGGCTGGAAGCAGGCGAGACTGGAATTTCAGGCAGCTCAAAAAATTGACCCAAATTTCGCACTCGCCTATTGGGGCGAGTCACTGTGTTATAACCACCCGCTGATTAGCGAATGGGATCGCGAAACGCCAACAGCCATCCTCAGCAAGCTGGGCAAGAATCTTAAGGAACGCCTGTCAAAGGCACCGACAGAGCGCGAAAAAGGATTTATACGTGCGGTAGACGCCCTGTTTTTTGGCGATGGCGACACACAAGTTCGACGGACTGCATACATGCATGTTATGCGCGCCATGCATAAGCAGTATCCCCAGGACGATGAAATCGCTGCTTTTTATGCCTTATCCCTGTTGATGTCCGCAGGGCCAGCTGGCGACGGCAGTCATCGTAGCAACATCCTTGCGGGTTCCATTGCGATGGGCATAACAGCGCGTAATCCAAATCACCCCGGTGCAGTCCATTACACCATTCATGCCTTTGACGATCCGGTGCATGCGCCGCTGGCATTGCCTGCTGCATATGTCTTTGCCGACATTGCTGCAGCAGTTTCTCACGCGAGGCACATGCCTACCCATATATTTATTCAACACGGGCTGTGGGACCTCGTTGCCTCCCAGAACCAGTCCGCATACGACGCAGCATTAGCGCTCTATGAGCCGGGAGACAAGGTGGGTGACATGGTGCATGCACTGGACTGGGGGCAATATGGTGAACTACAAAGGGGCGACATAGAGCGCGCTCGACTCTGGATTAGTCGAATGGAAAAAATACTCCAAAAGGCGCCCGAACAACCCCGTGCCCAGGGTACTTACAACAATGTTCGTGCAAGAATAATTATAGAAACGGGCGACTGGCTTGTGTCTGCAGTCACCGCCGAATCTTCCGGGCCCGAATTATTGGCAACCGGGCTTAGTGCCGTAAAACTGAACGAGTTGGAAGTAGCACAACAGGCGGCAGATCGTCTGGGCGAACTTGCCGCCGAAATGGCAAGTCAGAATAAGGACAGCTCCTATTATTCGCAAAGCAACAAAATGTTGGTAATTATGCAAAAAGAGGTAGCAGGCGTACTCACCATCGCACGGGGTGACCAGGAAGCCGGGCTGGCAATTCTAAAGAGCGCCGTTGAACTTACAGAAACCATGCGACCGCCTAACGGCGCACCCAACCCCTTAAAACCGCCACACGAACTCTATGCTGAAGCACTGCTGGAGGCTGGCAATGTCAGCCAGGCGCTGGATGCGTATAACAGCTCACTTGCCAGGACAGCTAACCGCACCCTCTCGCTTGCAGGCGCGGCACGGGCGCATAAAGCATTGGGCAACAAAATCGCAGCGAGGGAAAATTACCAAAAACTGGCCGCTATTCTGGGTGAACGGGACATTCCCCTAAGCGCAGAAGTGCGTAGCGAAACGGGTTCCTAGCCCGTTTCGCAGGACGCTGTTTCATTGCCCGGGTGTGCTAGTAGACATCCTTATTGGTGTTGTGGATATTAAACTTACCCGTAGGCGTTACCAGCCGCTTGTCCTTGATTACCGCCTTGAGTTTTCTGGTTTTATCATCCACAACGACGATTGCCGACTCTTCTTCCTTACCGCTCCATACGGAAAACCAGACTTCATCTCCGGCCAAATTATATTCAGGGTGTAACACCCGTTTGGGACCCGGTCCGATATTTGCCCACTCCGCAATTGGCAGAGTCTGATAGCCGGCATCGAGATTGGCGATGTCAAACACCGCAATCGTCTGGCTAATTGTTGCGTCCGGATTCAGGGGCGTATCCACCCAGAGATTGCCCGAATTGGGATGACTCTTCACAAACACAGAACCGCCACCCTGGCCCTGCAGGGTACGAACCACTTTCCATGCATGTTGGGGATGCTCAACAGGATCGGTAGCAATAAAGGTGATGTTTCCATTGCCTAAGGCACTGGTTATCCATACGGGACCATATTTTGGATCAAGAATATTTGCTCCTCTGCCAGGATGAGGAATTTTCTCAACGTCAATCAATGTGATAATTTTTTGTTCCCTGGAATCAACAACGGCGATTTTGTTTGACTGATTGGCGGCTGTCAGGAAATAGCGACGCGTGCTGTCCCATCCACCATCGTGGAGGTAGCGGGCCGCATTAATGGTAGTTACCCTGAGATTGTCAATATCTTCGTAATTAACCAGCTTGATCTGGCCCGTTTCCTTAATGTTAACTATAAACTCAGGGTGTTCATGCGATGCCACAATGGCGGCAACGCGCGGTTCAGGGTGGTATTCCTGGGTATCTACCGTCATGCCCCGCGTTGAGACCACCTTGAGAGGCTCAAGGTTTTTCCCTTTCATGATGACATATTGCGGTGGCCAATATGCTCCGGCAATAGCGTATACATCTTCATAGCCCTTGTATTTGGAAGTCTCGACCGACCGGGCCTCCAGGCCAATTCTAACTTCCGCTACCGTGCGGGGCGGATTCATATACAAATCGATCATGTCAATTCGGGCATCCCTGCCAATCGTATACACATAACGACCAGAGGCAGAGGGTCTTGAAATATGTACTGCATACCCCGTCTTGATAATAGTGAATATTTCTTTGGTGTCGCCGTCGATAATGGCAACTTCACCACTGTCTCTGAGTGTTACCGCAAACATGTTGTCAATGTTGCGTTTGTGCTGTGGTTTGTTTGGCCGCTCACTTTCCGGAACATGGATAATCCAGCTTTCGAGAATTTCAGGCATGCCCCATTCGGGTGGTTCCGGCGGGGGATGTTGTAAAAATCGCGCCAGTAATGATATATCACTATCTGACAACTCCCCTGAGGTTCCCCAGTTGGGCATTCCGGCGGGAGAACCATAATTTATTATAGTTTCCAGATACTGTGTGCCTTTTTGGGTTGTGATATCGGTTGTAAGCGGTTTACCTGTGGCACCTTTTCTCAATACTCCATGACAACCGGCACAGCGCTGGAAATATAATTTTGTAGCTTGGGAAAACTCATCCAGGGTCATTGCCGGCCCGGTGCTGCTAACCAGCTGGGACGTCACCTCTTCTCCTATTGGGCTGGGTGCCCCGCGGTATGCCATTTCAGATTCAGGCGTGCCGGGATGCAAGCCACCCTTCGCACCTGATTCGCTATCTGTTCCTGATCTTACCGCTGCCACATCCTGGGCACTGATATGACCGCCATTGTTACCCCAGGCATTCAGAACGTACGTGAGTATAGCGGCAATATCCGCATCAGAAAGATAATTCAGGTGGGGCATTACCGAAGTATACTTTTGCCCGTTAACTACAATTTCGCCAGACACCCCGGACAATACAGCGTCTATTCCCCGGCTGGTGTCTTCCAACAAATAGTCCGAGGCAGCCAGAGGAGGAAATGCGCCTTTTAACCCTGAACCATCCGCCTGGTGACAGGCCTGGCAATAGGTCTCATATGATCCTTTGCCAGCAGTTTCCAGTGCGCCCTTGGCAACTTCTGCAACATGAACTTCTGCAGCCACCAGGGAAACCGAAAACAACAGGAAGCCCAGGATTGCTCCAGGTTTCAAGACCGCTGCGAGGTTAATGTATATTTGCTTCTTCACTTGTTCTCTCCATGCCAGGATTAAATTTCAATACGGGCGGATACCGAGACATAACGTCCCGGGTCAGCCAGTTGCGTTATTAGCGGATCATCCGCCGTTCGGTTTCGCACTGAGGACCAGCGCCAGTATTTTTTGTTCATTACGTTGAATACACCCACATCAAAACGCAGACCGGAACCTGCTTCAAAAGAGGCTCTGAGATCTGTAACGGTAAAACCGGGTGCACGGAACAGATTCGCTTCAGCTTCATTCATTCGACTCTTTTTGAGAACGATAGTATTACTGATAGCAAACTGGATTTTCTCGTTAGGGCGCCAACTGAGGATACTAACCAACTCTGCCGGATCCACTGATGCAAGCGGTTCATCCAGCACTTCATTGGTACCCCGAGTCCAATTTCCGGCCAGGTTAAACTGAGTACCGGATATCCATTGTTCAAGGTTCACATTCACGGAGGCCTCAACCCCGACAAGGCGTGCTTTATCTACATTGCGAGACTGGAACAGGAGCGTACCGTTCTCATCCCTTCCCAGATTAATTTTTGATTCAATAAGGTTTTTATAGCGCGCACCAAAAAAGGCAATATTCCAGCGTACAATTGGCGTGGACATTCTAATGCCAAGTTCCAGAGCGTCAGATGTTTCCGATTTCAGATCGGGATTTGGGATTGCTCGAAAATTGAAACGCGGAATATCAAAACCTATATTTACATCTTCAAACGGTGGTGCACGAAAACCGTGGGAATATTGGGCATAAATCGACTGACCGGGCCGAAATTTCCACAACAAACCCAACTTGGGCGCAAAGGAAGTCTCTGTTACGTCAACAATACTTGAATCAGGGTTGTCTTCGGAAAAGACCTGATCCTGTCGTGTACCAAGGTCGTATAGTTCAATTCTCAGTCCGGGAATTACCGAAATATTTCCAATCGAAATTTCATCATACAGGTACGCTGCAGCTTCTTTTACCGTACTAAGTGGAAAGTCCCGTACAGGCATGGTTTCACCAATCAACACATTGCTGGAAATTCCACTGAAGAGATCCGTGATCTGACCATCCCGCTGTTCCCGAATGTAGGTATCGCTGTAACTCAGGCCCCAGCCTAACAGATGGTCGACATCCCCCCAGGAAACCCGGCTTTCAAGATCCAGAGTCATACCCGTAGCGCGCACCTTGTAGCTAAAGTTACGCTGAATAAACACTGCCGGGTTTAACAAGTCCCGCGCTTCACTGGTATGTTGGTCTACGTTCAGGTTTTGCCGGTACAGTACTGCCGTACCTCTGTTTAACCAGGCATAATCAGTCTCAAAATTGTACGCCACCGATAAACTGTCCCGTTTGCGTTCATCGTCGCCGGCCAGGCTTGTGGTGTTAGCGTAGCGGCGGCCATAACCGAGTACGCCCCTGATATCACTTTTCACATGGTCATCAAACTTTTCAGCCTTTATGACCAGGCTTTGCCCGGGACCCAGGTCTACGCCGAACTTCGCCATCAGATTTTTTCGCTCGCGATCCAGGGAATCCAGTAGCGACGCACCCTTGGCGTCCACTTCATGTCCATTTCTGGACCCCAGGTGAATTAGTGCTGTGTACTTCCCGGAGCGCAGTGCTGCAGAACCTGTGGTTGTTATGGAATTATCCCTGCCACTATATATTCCACTCGCGCCCAGATAGCGATTAGCACTGCCAAGAAACTCCTCAGCGTCACGGGTCAGGATCGCCACCACACCACCCAACGCATCACTACCATAAAGTGTGGATGCAGGGCCGTGTAATATCTCTATGCGGGATATGGTGTCCGGTGTCAAAAAATCCTGGCTGGAATTGGAAAACGCCCCAACATGAAACTGGTCAGGAACCGGAACCCCATCGATTAAACTGGTTACACGATTGCCACCCAGCCCGCGAACCGTAAAACCGGATGCGCCAAAACGCGTATCAGCAGTCTCTACACTCACCCCGGGTGTGTAACGAACCAGATCCGACATATCCACGGTCATCTGTTCTACCAGATCATCCCGTTGAATCACATCAACCCTGCCGACTACATCTTCAACCGCTCTGGACATGCGGGCACCAAGCACCCTGATTTCCTCCAGGTATTCCTGTCCATATGCAACCGGGCACAGAAATACTAGGGCTGCAGTGAACCCGAAAATTATCGATCTAGGCAGAACACACCCCCACAACATCCAGACTATTTACAACTGTTAGATTATCCACCCCTCCACGCATTCGGACACCTAGTAGTTTCCCCTAGGCCTGGTAGTTTCCCCTGGGAAAGGAAAGGCCGGCGAACCCAAAACCTTCGGAAATCCCGTATACAAAACTGGCTACCTATTGCGTTTAGTGAGTAGGGGATGGGAAAAACTTTATGATTGAAGCTGTGGAAGCACAAAGAATAGCATTATCTGCGCTCTCTGCGGGTGCTGTGGTGATATTTGGTGCCATGTATGCAATCTTTCTGGCGCTTGGCAATCTCAATGATAATGCAATTTTACGTTTGGTAGGCAACTGCGCCTATCTTCTATTGGCGGTCAGCGTCTGCTTTTTGGCCTATTTTCTCCAACTCTATAACTGGTGGCTGGTGCTGGTAGCCACACTTCTTGTCGGTTATTTTGCCGCACCAAGAATGATCTGGAGAATCTGTGTAGAAGTTCACCAGGAAGACAATCAAACACTGGAGGTGTTGCCAAAATGAATACAGATCCCTGGTGGTCGAGTGAAAACTTTTGGCGTAAAAGCGCCATTTTTGTAACCGCCTTTATGGCCTTGATACTCATCGGCCTAACTTTCCACACCGTATCAGTTATCGTTGCCGGTACTGAACGTGTGCCCGCTTATGCTGTAATAAATAACCGTATTGACTACGTATTTAACAAGGAACGCAATTTTCAGGTCCCGAAAATCGGCGCGGAAGCGCCACTGTTTGGAAAGAAACTCACCGAGAGTGAGGCCTATGACCTGGTTACCCTGGGAAAACTGACAGTGCAGTCAAAAAATTGTATGAACTGCCATACCATGCTCGGCAATGGCGCGTATTATGCGCCGGATCTCACCAAAGCGTGGCTTGATCCTGGCTGGGGTACAGAAGCCAGTCGTGAACAGTTAATGACCAACTTCCTGCTCGATCCGGTAGGTAATGCGCGTACCTACGGTTCGGGAAGACGCATGCCTAACCTCAACATAACCGAGCCAGAAGCAAAAGGCATTATCGCATTTTTGAAGTGGATGTCCTCGATAGATACCAACGGCTTTCCAGCCAATTTTGATCCGATTAAACAAGGAGAGGAGTAATGACAATGCAATTACACGCCTTTAATTACTCTGCCCTTAATTCGGGGCAAAAGGTAGCGGTCAAATATTTTATGGCAGCAATGGTTTTGTTTGCTGCCCAGATCGCGTTCGGAATAATTGCGGGCCTGCAGTTCATTTTTCCGGATCTGTTTTTTGGCGTGCTCGACTTCAGCGTCGTACGCATGGTGCATATCAACGCAATGATCGTATGGATGTTATTCGGCTTTCTTGGTTCCGTCTACTGGCTGATTGAAGATGAATCCGGGGCTGAGCTGGTGGGTGCAAAACTTGCTAATTTTACTTTCTGGATATTTCTTCTCGCCGTAACTATTGTGGTTTTGGTTTATCTTTTTGTTCAAATCGGCCCAGGAAAAATTGAATCCATCTGGTTCATCAATGAAGGCCGGGAATACATAGAAGCGCCACGATGGGCAGACATCGGCATTGTTGCTTGCATGCTGGTGTTTTTTTACAACACCGCGGCTACCTTCCTTAAGGGAAAATGGAGCGGCATCTCGGGCGTGTTAGTACTGGATCTGATAGCGCTGGCCGGTCTTTACATGGCTGGTATGTTTTACGTGACCAATATCTCTGTCGACCAACACTGGTGGTGGTGGGTTATTCATCTGTGGGTAGAAGCAACCTGGGAAGTACTCGTGGGTTGCGTTATGGCATGGGGACTGATTAAAACCTTAGGTGCACGCAGGAAGATTGTAACCACGTGGCTGTATATTGAAGTTGCCCTGATGTTCGGCTCAGGAATCCTGGGCCTCGGTCACCACTACTTCTGGATAGGCACACCGGAGTACTGGTTAACTATTGGCGGCTTCTTTTCCGCTCTCGAGCCTATCCCGCTGGTAGCAATGGTAGTGCACTCAGTGTATGACGCAGGCAGCCATGGTTTTAAAAGCACAAATCATCCAGCACTTGCCTGGCTAATTGCACATGCCTTTGGCAATTTTCTGGGCGGTGGTGTGTGGGGGTTTATGCACACACTGCCCCAGATTAATCTTTACACGCATGGCACACAATGGACTGCATCGCACGGGCATCTGGCGTTCTTTGGAGCCTACGCTACCATCATTATCGCTGTGATATATATCGCAATTCAGCGTGCTCGTGGAGACGTATGGATGTCCTCGGACATCGCAGGTGGATGGAGGTGGAAATGGGCGCTTGGCCTGCTTAATGCAGGGGTCATGGGAATGACTATGGCACTTCTGGTTTCAGGCTATGAACAGGCCTTTACTGAACGTGCACTGGGAGGATCCACCTGGACCGCATACTTTGCTGCACAAAATGCCGCGTGGTTTGTGCAGGGGATGAACTGGAGAGCAATTTTCGGATTCGTAACTGCCGCCGGCCTTGTACTGTTGTTATGGGACATGATGGTAATCGGACGCGGAGACAGTCGTGATATTCAGGAGTTGAACACCGGCCACGCCGATGACAACTCTGACACCGGGGCAATCCTGGCTACGTAAACCAGCAACAAGTTAACAAGGGCACCAGACAAGGGTGCCCGCTCAGGAGACATTCATGAAACTATTTGCCTTAAGCCTCGTGCTAACCGCCCTTACTGCCTCTGCCGGGGTAGCCGCATCCGGGGATCCCTCAGAGGGCGCAAAGAAAGCAGCACTGTGTGGAGCATGCCACAGCCCTAACGGAATAAGTATCAACCCACTTTGGCCTAATCTGGCCGGACAGAAGGCTGCTTACCTTAGCAAACAAATAAAAATGTTCAGAGATGGGGAACGAATCGAGCCAACCATGCAACCCTTTGTAGTAAATTTAACGGACGAGGAGATTGAAGACTTGGCCGCGCACTTCGCAAACCTGACCCCCTGCCCCTAAACCCCCTTGCCGGTTAAATTGCCCTGAACCGGGCCTGTACAATACGGGCCCGCGAGGCATAAGAATTACTTGTTGTAAATTATCTTTTCACCGCTAAACAGTTTTGTTGAGGCGAACAGCATCACACCACTCAAAACCAGTGCCGATAGCGCAGACGCAGCATACTGCCAAACTTCGGTCGACTTGCTACTCATTACATTTTCCATCAGGGTCTGTTGACTAAATCCGGGTATCAAATAGGTCCAGCTACCTTCTATCGGACTAAATTGATTTATCATAAAGGGCACCATTGGTAGCAGGATGGCAAAACCCATATAGGACTGTGCATCTTTAAAGGACTTGGCAAACGTTGCCATGGTGATCAATAGGGAACTGGCAAACAATGCCAGTGGTAGCATCACCAGAGACAGCGATACCATTACCGATAACTCCGGTTTGAAGGTAATGCCCATCTCCTCCAGCGGCACCAGAGACATCACGTAGAAACTGAACATCAGGGTAACAATACTGCCCACCGCGGCAAGCGTGCTTGCAGATAACCATTTTCCAAGCACCACGCTACTGCGTTTCACGGGATTAACCAGTAAAGCCTCAATACTAAATCGCTCTCTTTCACCAGCGGTGGAATCAATCGCAAGTCCCATTCCACAGACGAATGCTGAGAGTATTACAAACAGCGGAATAAATTTTAGTGCACTGGCGGAGCGGTCCTCCTTACTCGCCATATCCATCTCCCTGACTTCCAGGGCATCCAATATGCCGGGTGCTACACCCCGTGCCATTAACCGCATGGCACCTATCGTGCGGGCATACGCCTCAATCATTCTTTCTGCGCGCCGGTATTCCGCCCTGGCAGTCTGTCGAGAACTGTCACTGAACAGTTTGATACTTACCGGTTTGGATCTTGAGAATCGACTCGCATAGTTTTCGGGAATTAGCATAACCAGATTATAGGTTTTGTCCCTGATAGCCTGTTCTGCATCCCCTTCAAATTCCACAATCTTCACGTTTCTCTGGCGCATGTACTCAACCAGATCAGGGGCGTTGGATGCACCGGCTATCATGAGCTCGGTTTCCTTCAGATCTTCACGCAGATCGATCATTGCGTTAAACAAGAAATAGATCATAAGGGGAGAAAACAGTGGTATGACGATAGCTGTAAAAATAGCCCTTTTGTCACGAATGCCATCGAGTAACTCTTTTCTGTAGACGATGTTCATCTGGCGAATGCTGATCATCGCGGCGAGCCCTCAGCCAGTTTTACAAAGGCATCTTCCAGATTCTGGCAGCCACTCTTATCGCGAATAGCATCCGGGCTACCGTGAGCAACCACACAGCCCGCAGCCACGATGACAATTTGATCACATAAACTGCTGACTTCATGCATTTGATGAGAAGAAAACAAAACCGCTTTTCGCTCCGACTTCAGGCGCATGATCATTTCTCTCACACTGCGTGTAGTCATTACATCAAGTCCGTTTGTTGGTTCATCCAACAGAATATTTCCAGGATCATGCACCAGGGCACGTGCGAGACAAACTTTCATGCGCTCGCCCTGTGAAAACCCTTCGGTGCGTCGGTGTGCGATACCCTGCATATCCAGAGTATCAATCAAACCCGCTGTGTTCCTCTCCAGTTGATCTTCGCCAAGACCTTGCAACCTGCCAAAGTAGTGTATGTGTTCTACCGCAGTAAGCCGAGGATAAAGCCCCAGTGTATCTGGCAACACACCAATTCTGCTTTGCGTTTCAAGACGATTTTTTTCCACGGAAAAACCATCAATCAAGGCCGTGCCAGCATCAGCCTGCATCAGGCCATACAGCACTCGCAAGGTCGTAGACTTCCCCGCTCCGTTAGGACCCAGCAGCCCCGTTACTTCTCCATCTCTCGCGGTAAAACTAACATCCCTTACCGCAGACACTTCACCAAAACTTTTTTTCAAGCCATTTACTTCAATCACCGCCCGGAACTCCTTCTCGTAGTACCGGGCCTGATGGATTAAAGAAGAAAGCAGGCCTTCGGATGTCGGCAACACAAGTTGCGTCCAGTGTCTGTGAACCCGGGTTGGCGACAAATTCAGCGACAAGCTCTGGCATACAGCCAAAAGCCCAGGTTCCATGGCCAACATTGGGCACAATGATGTGGCGGGAATTAACCAGCGTAAGTGCTGCCTCTTCGCCCCATACCGGAGGTGTTACAGGATCCAGCTCTCCGGAAGTAAGCAATACCGGTACATCGCTGTGTACAGCGCGAAAATAATCCATTGAGACCGCTGTTGTGGGCCAGAAATCACATACGTCGTCCATAGACTCTATCAGGCTGCCCCGGAAAAATTTATAGCCGGGTTCAGCAGGGTCCACTGGCATGGTCCTGGAAAAATCTTCCCCACACAGCACTGAATATTGCATTCCGGTGCTCATGCCCATGGTTTGCGGATCAAACATTGCGCCGATTGCACTCAGAATTTTGTAATTACCCTTATAGGCTTCTTCAACCGCCAAAGGCAAAAGCGTTGACAGGTCTCGACTGTACAGAACCAGGCGTAATATGGAAGCCACGGTATCTGCATAGATAGTTACCGCTTCATCTTCACCAGTAATCGCATTGACTACAACCGTGCTATGGGGATTTTCACGCAACCCAGACAAGAGACTTTCGAGGTGTTCACGCAACAGCGGAAACTGTTGGTGACATTCATTATTTTGCTCACACTGCCGAATTGTGCCCGAAAGTGCATTCTCTGCATCGCGAATAAAATATGCTGGCAGGCTACGTGTCAGTGGCACGACTCCGTCGATAACCACACTTCTCACGGTTCGCTCATACCTGCGCAAATACACCAGCGCAGCACGGGTGCCATAGGACACACCCATGAGGTTAATCTTTTGATGCCCCAATGCATCACGCAGCTGATTCAGATCGTCCATTGCATTGCCGGTACCATAAAATTCAGGATTTGCTTCGTAGCCGGACAAACAGGTTTTCATTTGCTGATTCTGTAAGTGGGTCAGTTCGTCAAATGACATATTCAGAATGTTCAGGTTTTCATAATCCGGATCACAATCCAGCGGACTGGACAATCCTGTACCCCGCTGGTCAACCAACACAACGTCTCTATCCTTTACCAATTCATCAAGTCTGTACAATAGCGGCGGATAAGCCTCAGTAGCCGCTTGCCCGGGACCTCCGGCGAGCATGAAAATGGGATCTGGTCTGGCAAGCGCCTTGGTGGCGGGAATGAGCATTACATGCAGTTTTATTTTGCGGCCACTCCCTGACGCCCGGTCTTCCCAGACCTCAAACCAGCCACACTTCGCGCGTGCCACCAGAGCGTCAGCCGCCGGACTCGTGGGCAATGGACATTCGCTGGATTCAACTACCGACTCAAACGGGATGCTGGATGCAAGCAGTTCTTCTGCCACAACGGCTTTTAGTGCTAACAGTTGCATTGACAAAACCACAACAATAGGCAGTAACAAATTACTGTATGAGGATTCTTGCCAAACGTCCCTGTTACTTCTCATACCGCTACTTTCCATGCCCAAGTCAGTCTTTCCTGTGCACAATAGTAACGTAAAAAGCGGTCTGGCTATGTAAACAAAGTACGATCAGTTCTCAAAATTTCCACGGTGTGAAGCCTGGATGCGTTGTTGAACATGTTCTCCTGCTGTTATGGGCGGATACTGAGCCGGCTTATCCCCCCTAATGCAGCTTTTCAAAACGGACACAGAAGTTGCGCTATCCGGATCGACAAACATGACCACTGAAAACCGCTCCTTTTGACCGATTTTGGGCTTTACACGGTGTAAAGTGGACTTGTAGGCGCCATTCGTCCACCGCTCAAGCAAATCGCCGGAGTTCATCACGATTGCGGAATCGATATAATCAACCGCTTGCCATTGATTGTTCTTGTCCATCACTTCCAGCCCACCCACATCATCCTGAAACAGCAGGGTGAGCATGCCATAGTCGGTGTGTGCGCCCGCGCCCAACTGTTGCGGTGCTACCTTGTCTATCCCGCACGCTGGATAATATAGCAGGCGCAAACTCACATTTTCGCCATTGTGATGCTTTACAAAAAAATCCGGCTCAAGCCCAAGGTTGCTTGCCATAACCCTCTGAACCTTATATGCACCTTCCAGGCAAGCCTGGTAAAAGGTGAGCATTAAATCTCTGAATTCTGTAGAGGGCCAGCGTTTATCGTCTATCGCATGTCGCGACAAGTTTCGCATGGTAAAGGTTTCCTTGATGTCGGCGGGTTTATCAGGATCCAGATGTTCCTCGCACAAGCCCTGATAACCGAAGTTTTCTGCCGCAGACACATATGCGCTGGCAGCCTTGATAGCCGGATCACCGGTGAAAAATTCCCGACTGCTTGCAAATACCTGTTGCAATAGTCGCCCGTCAATCCCCAGATTGATAATTGACATAAAGCCAATTTCAGAAAGCGCCTTATCAATCTCGTTACCAATCGATACAAAGCTTTCGGAACGCTTCCCGTTAAAACTGGAGAAATCAATGACCGGTACTTTCATATCAGTTCAATTCCTTTAGGGCAGCACCTTCCAAATTTACACGTTTTTCAGCACGCCACGTCAGAGCAAGAAGTAACATCGACAACACACAAGCAGCAATTATAATAACAAATCCGGCATCCCAGCCAAACCGGTCTACAACAGCACCAATCAAAATACTGGCCGTCACCGCGCCCCCTACGTAACCAAACAATCCCGTAAAGCCTGCTGCTGTACCGGCCGCCTTTTTAGGCGCCAAATCCAGTGCATGTAATCCAATCAACATCACCGGTCCATAGATAAAAAAGCCGATGCCAATGAGCATCGCCACATCTACTCCGGGATTACCCGGTGGGTTCAACCAGTAGACAATAACGCATACCATAGTCAGGAACATGAACAAAACTGCCGCCGGTGCGCGCCGCCCCTTAAATACCGCGTCTGATAACCAGCCACATATCAGTGTTCCGGGAATGCCCGCCCATTCGTAAAAAGCATAAGCCCAACTGGAGTTGTCAAAGGAAAATGCTTTCTCTTCGCTCAAATAGGTAGGTGCCCAATCCAGCACACCATAACGCACCAGATATACAAAGGCATTCGCCACCGCAATCATCCACAATATTCTGTTATTCAAGACGTATTTAAAAAAGATATCCCTGGCTGAAAATTCTGTTTCATGCATTTCGCTATAGCCAAAACTCTTTGGGTAATCGTTTTTGTGTTTCTCTATAGGTGGCAGGCCCTGGGACTGGGGTGTGTCTCTTACCAGCAGATAAACAAAAAGTGCCACAACCAGAGCAAAAATTCCGTGGAAGTACAAAATCGAATGCCAGTCCGCAAATATCGCCATACCGAGTATTGCAATGGGACCCACCATTCCACCACCGATGTTGTGCGCCACATTCCACACAGCCATCTTGGTGCCCCGCTCACTCGGGGAAAACCAGTGCACCATCACCCTGCCGCTGGGTGGCCAGCCCATACCCTGAAACCAGCCGTTTATTAGCAAGAGAGTAAACATGATGCCTACAGAGCTGGTTGCAAATGGGATTGTGCCCATTGCAATAAGGATCAAAGCTGAAACAACCAGACCAATTGACATGAAAACACGCGCATTACTGCGATCAGAAACGCTACCCATAATAAATTTGGACAGGCCATACGCTATTGAAACTCCGGACAGTGCAAAACCCATATCTGTTTTGGTGTATCCCTGCTCAATGAGGTAGGGGATCGCCAATGTGAAGTTTTTGCGCACCAGGTAATAACCGGCATAACCCACAAATATTCCGATAAACACCTGCCATCTAAGGCGTGTATAGTTACTATGCGTTTCGTTTTCGGTAACTGCTTCGCGGTGGGCGGCAGGTTTTAGAATTCCAATCATCTTTGGATAGTTTCTACTTTTTATTGATAGAACAAGACTAACCCACGCTAACGTATTCTGGAAAGCGCATTATTGGATACGATCTGGAGGAAAGTTGGAAATGCAATCAAAAGCATGCAGAAGCAGCGCAAAAGTACTGGTAATTATCTGCAGTTTGGTATTGTGCGCTTCAAGTCTCGCCCAGTATTCACAAGCGGTCGACAATCGTTCATATAACCTGGGAATAGTGGGCGCGTTTTCTGAAGTAGTACGTCTTGGGGTAAAAAAGCTTGCGCTTTCCGAAGTAATGCAACCCGGGGATATGGACGCCTTCTATGCCGATGCAAAAGTAGTTACCGATAGAAATGGCGTTCAGTTGTACCGCGAGGCTGATTTACTTGTTAGTGACCTCTATCCTGCCGATGTTGCACTTGGCCTGCACGTATTACTCATCTATACCGGAGACACACTTGACCGCTATCTGGCTTTAAAGGCAGACAAATCCAGATTAGTTAACTCAGGTGCATATACGGGTCGTGCTCGACGCGAGATCGCAGTGCGTTTCGGACAACTGCTTAGCTATCCAATGCCAGTAATTGAAGAATTAATTGGGACCCAACAAAAATGATCCAACGCGCTGTTAACTAGCATTTTTCGTGATTATACTTTTCCCTAATCCGCGATTGCAGGGGATAAAAACCACAACACAGCGGCCACCAGGAACAATGCGGGCACGTCGCCTATCAAGTGACCATGCTCCATTGAATCCCCAAGTGCCTGAATCGCCATAATGCCAGCGTGTACAATACTCGACCAGATAGTAAAGGAAATGAGGCTGGCGTTTGCACCGGGATCCTTTGCTGCCCTGATAAGGAAAATACCAAGCACCGCGTACACACCACAAATCATCTGTAAGTAGTAAGCACCCTGCCCGCCATGCCAGACCCAGCCGGCCGGCCACAGCACTCCCAGTGGATAAACGAGTAAAAAGATTACGCCAAATACCACTAGCGCTATTTTCATGAATTTATCTTTCTGTACTTCATTCATAAGCGGTCTCCAAATCGACAATTATCAGTAAACCGTATCAGGGTGGTATTCACAAATAAAGGCGGCATACTTCTATCGATTGTACAACCTGGAGTTGAAATGAAAATATCTGTCGAATTTCCGAGTGTGGTCTACCGTGAAGGCGGCGCAGGTGTATCAAAACTTGCCAGTGCAATTGAATCCATCGGATTCGACGAACTGGATATGTTCGATCATGTCGTTATGGGCTACCCCACCAAAACGAGAGGTGCACCGATTTATCCCCCAAAGATGCCAATTCTGGAAGCATTGATGACCCTGGGTTATATCGCTAACGCGACCTCAACCATAGCCTTGGGAACTGAAGTTCTTGTGTTACCCCAACGCCAACCCGTATTAGTTGCAAAACAAATCTCAACCCTGGATACCTTGTCCGGGGGGCGCATGCGACTGGGTGTTGGTGTGGGTTGGCAGGCTTCAGAGTATGAGGCGCTGGGCGAAGATTTTTCCACGCGCGGAGCGCGAATGGATGAGGCTATAGCGCTCATGCGCGCCTGCTGGTCGGAAGAAATAATCGATTTTCAGGGCACATACTATCAGTGCGACAGTATTGCCATGGAACCAAAACCGCCCCAGGGGGCCGATCTGCCAATATGGATTGGAGGTACTTCTGAACGGGCACTTCGGCGGGTAGGTGAGATGGGCAATGGCTGGATGTCTGTGGGAAACATTGATGCCGGGGGATTTAAGACTGCACGTGCAAAAATTAGGGAATATGCACAAAAATGTGACCGTAATCCCGAGCACATCCAGTATCAGTCCATGTTGGGTGCACCTCCAACTGAAGCAAAGGGCAAGGCCTTTTATGCTGACCTGGATGCTGTGGCAGCGACTGCAGCAAGCCTTGCTGAAATGGAATTTGACTGGTTAGCGGTAAATGCCACGGCGGTTTTTCAATCCGGGGCCAAAAACCTGGACCAGTTGATTGATGCGCTGTCTTCGGTGCACCAACGTATACGGTCAGTAAGCTAATCACCCCGGTCACAAATAGACAACAGCGTGAGGTCCAAACCCAGGAGACAAACCATGTCCATTCAACTTCGTCAGATCTGCCTGGTGGCTGAATCTCTTCCTGATGCTATTTCAGACCTTGTAGATGTACTGGGCATTCAAAGCTGCTTCATTGACAAAGCGGTAGAAAAATGGGGCCTGCAGAACACACTCCTGAGCATTGGTAACAATTTTATTGAGGTGGTGTCACCCACTCGGGATGGCACGGCCGCAGGGAGATATCTCAAGAGACGATCTGGAGACGGTGGCTACATGGTTATTTGCCAGGCCGACAGACACGAAACCCAGCTGGAGGTTAAAAAACGCGCCAAAAATTCCGGAGTAAGGGTTGCCTGGGAGCGAGAGCAGACACAATATCACCTTCTGCAATTACACCCCGCAGACATGCAGTCGGCTTTTCTGGAGGTAGATTGGGATGAGAACAATGATTATTGCGGGCACTGGGTACCTGCAGGAGGGCTGGCCTGGACCAGTTATACTGATCGCTCGCGCACACTCGATTTTTGCGGCATTGAACTGCAGTGTGATAACCCTGAGAAGCTTTCTGCCAGGTGGGCGCATGTGCTGGGTCTGGAAACTACCGATAACAAAATAGTGTTGAACAATGCAAGCTTACGTTTCATTGCTTTGAGGGATGATCGCGGCCCGGGCTTGTGTGGGATCGATATACGGGTGCAGGACAAAAAAGCCCTGATAGAAGCTGCGCAAAAGCGCGGTCTTGTGTTTGACAGCACTTACATTGAGATGTGCGGGGTGAGATTTTACCTACTGAATTCCAAATAAGTCGGCTGATTGTTCCATGGCCACTCTTCTCGGTATTCACCTATTCATATAGAAAGGCAATTATTGCACAGTAGTCTACATTCCGAGACAGCGGTAAGGAGCAACCATGAGATACGACCACATACTTGCAGCAATCGATACTTCCGAGGAGAGCATTCAGGTATTGGAAGCAGCACAACAATTGGCAAAGGACCACAAGGCCAAATTGTCACTCGTTACCGTTGTTAAACCCTTCATGCAGGTTTATGGAGGAATTGAGACCATTTCTATCGCAGATATCGAACGCCAGGCCATTCAGCAGGCCACCGAAATCATGGAAGCACATGGCAAGGATCTTGGAGTAGGAACGGACCAGGTATACGTAATCCGTGGCAACCCTTCCGTAGAAATTCGCAATCTGTGCAAGGAACTTGATGCAGGTGTAGTGGTAATTGGGACCCACGGTCGCCATGGCATGGGACTCATGTTAATTGGCTCCACAGCAAACGGCGTGCTGCATGGAACAACTTGTGATGTGCTTGCGGTGCGAATTAAAGAGAATGACTAAACGCTGATCTTTCCAAGCGCTATTCCCAACAGGGTTAGCGCAATAGCGCTTACGGCACAAACACCAACGACGTAACCAATATTCAGTACGAATTCCAACATAGCAATACTCCTGTTCTGTGCCTAAAGAATTGCACCAATTATCTGGAGCGGCTATATGTGGTTCTACCTAGTTGTTAACAAAGCCTCCTGCGCATCGTATTTGGGTCTGAATAAACGAATGCTTAGGGGTACAGAGAGATTAAGCCAGAATGCCGTGAACATCAGTGTATAAAAAGCATCTTTTGACAATATGGCGTGGTCCACGTAGGCAATCTCCATAACCACAAATGCAAGCTCGGCGCGTCCCAACATTCCAAGACCAATCATCAGGCTTTCATGCCAGTGAAATTTCCCTGTATAACGAGCCGACAATGCTGCAGAAGAAACCTGCGCAAGGATAAGACAGACGGTCAATACGATGGTTTCAGGTATGAGAGACAGAAAGAGATCGGCTTCAAATACCAGTTTGGTGCCCAATACGACAAAAAACACCGGGCCAATCCAGGAAAATGCCACGTTGTCGATTATGCGACGTGTCATTTCATAGGTGCTACCACTAGCAGCTTCATCGAACTGAAAATACTCTTCTCTCAGGATAAGGCCCGCCATGTACGCACCTATTGCCGGGTGAAAGCCAAAGAAATGCCCCAGCAGAGCAACCAACAAGGCTGCCAACAGTATAATCAGGGTGCTGTTAGCGCCGTTCTGGGTAGCAAGAAGGTTTCGAATGCCAATAGCCAGTATAAACGGGATCCTTACACCATAAAGTTGTTTACGTTGCGGGAAAAGAACAGTACCAAGCAGAGTAACCAGCGCAAAAAATGCACACGCCTTTCCTACGACCAGTAGTATAGACCCGGTACTTAAAGGCTCTGATCCGGTAACCACCGGAATTAGCACCGCAACCAGTGCCAGGGCTGCAACGTCATCGAGAACCGCCGAAGTCATTATGCCTGTGGCTGCTGCCGATCGATGCAAGCCCTCAGCACGCAATGAAACCATGGTGAGCGAAACCGCGGTGGCTGTCATAGCCAGGCCACAGACCAGGGCTATATTGCTATCGTTCCAGAAATACAGGGTTAGGGCATACGCCGTGAAAAAAGGCGCAACAGCACCAAAGAATGCAATACCCCAGGAACGCTTGATGCTGGCAATAAAGTTATTGCTACTCTCCTCAAAACCCAGAGCAAACATTATCAATATAATGCCTATTTCTGAAAACACTTCAAGAAAGGGGCTTGTTTGCGCAGGCAAAATTCCGAAATTAACAAAAACAGCGCCCAGGGCCAAAAAATACAGCGTTGGCGTCAGTTTCGTTTTGTCTGCCAACCACGACGTAAACAAAACACCCGCCCAGATAATTGCCAAATGTATTAGGTCCATAATTACCCAAGCTTGTTGAATTCGAACGGTGCGGCAGAATATCTTCGATTATCTGGAGTTGATTAGCGATTGTTATCCGTAGATATACGGATGTTTACAAAAGCTGCAAACGCACATGCTGGACCTTTTATTGGGGAAAGCTTTTGAAACCATTACCGCACACCTATCGGGTTACGGCAAACGCCGGGCAAACCGGAACGCTCGCATTGCAGGCCAGGGGGCTGCCAGAGTTGGAAGTTGCACCACCACTGGATTTCGATGGTCCGGGCAACGTATGGTCGCCTGAAGACCTGCTTATGTCGTCAATAGCTTCCTGTACCATTCTTTCTTTTCGAGCGATCGCCAAAGCATCCGAGCTGGACTGGCTAAGCATATGTTGCACAACTCAGGGCGTGCTGGAGCATGTAGAGAAAAAAACACGTTTTACGAAAGTTCACTCAAACGTACAGTTAAAATTGCCGCACCGCGCTGCCAGTGATACGGAACGCGAAAGGTACTTCGACAAAGCCAATCGATTGCTTCTCAAAGCAGAGCAGTCCTGCCTGATAAGTAATTCCCTATCTGCCGAATGCACTATCGAATGCGAAATAACACAGTGAAGATATTTATCGGTAACGAGATGAGTTGAATTTAAAACACAGTACCAATTTCAATATTTGTGCACCACACTTAGGAAATGTCCAAGTATACCGACCCGCGCAAAATTGTAGCTCCAGAAGTGATTTCAGAAGTTAAAGAGATTAGTAGCCTTCGGCAAGACCTGTATAAGCACCATTATTGGCCCGGACTATATCATCTTTACTGGGCTTTGCTGTAAGCGGTGCCTTTGATTCGCCGTCCTTACCCATACTATATAGGTCGAAGTCAGTATTAATGGGTACAAGGTTCTTGTCCTTGCGGCGTTTTCCTTGTATTCCGGGAGTATCGTTATCGGCTAGACGGAGGTATTTGTAAGTATTATTCCACGGATCCAGTTTTTCCCCAAATCCTATGTCGTCCAGACTATCAGGCAGCACCATTCGGTCATACTGGTATCTTTCGATCGCTGCTTCGATTACGACTATATCCGCAATAGCCATGCCCAAATTTACACGCTCCTGATAGGCGCCGTACAAAGGCATTGCGATGGCTGCCAGAAAACCAATGATGCCAATTACGATCAATAGCTCCAACAAGGAGAATCCCTCATAGCGTCCCTGCCTAAACACTTTCATATCTTGGTCCCTCTGATATCCGAAATATTGCTGTTCGCTCGATCCAATTCCGGTATTGAACACCATACACCGATACCAGAGTAATAAAGGCAACTCTGTCGCATTCAATCCATCGTATTAGCCGTTTCGTGAACAGTTACTCATTTTGCCTTCCGAATATCGCACCGATTATGCCGCTTGTCTTAAAGAACAGGGAATCCCCATCAGAATACATAAACTAGTTGTCCAGTCAAAAAATTATGGTCGTGGACGGGAGAAAAGCATTGAAAAACAGACTTGGTTTTACACTAGTTGAGTTGATGATAGCTATCACCATGCTGGGCATTCTGTTGGCTGCTGCGATGCCTTCTTTCAACTCAATGGTTGGGGATAACCGTATAAATGCAGAAGCCAACAAGTTTATCGCCAACCTCAATTATTCACGTGTCGCCGCCTCCACACGCGCAACGGTAATTAATCTATCGCGAAAAAGTGCTACATCGAAAGACTGGACTCAGGGCTGGGAGATTTATACTGATCAGGATGCGGCTGGTAATACATCTCGTACTGTGTCTGACACATTGTTAAGAGACGTTGGTCCTCTGGACGCTGGGGTTTCTGTGAATGCCAATACTTCGGGGAACGCCTGGATCAGTTTCAATACCAACGGAATGCTGAACGAAAATGGTAACACTGTAGTAATCGCATTTTGTGACGAACGCGGGGAGGCCAGCGGCCGCGACATAACGATCAGCTTTACTGGTCGCGTGCGCATCTCTGCTCCTTCACTTGATTGTACACCTTGAGGAACAAAGCAATGTCTGTCTTCACTAATAAATCTGCCGGTTTTTCCCTGATTGAGGTACTTGTTACTTTTTTAGTATTGAGTATCGGCTTACTGGGGCTAGCTGGTCTTCAATCAACATCGATAAAACAAGGGCTGGATTCGGGACAGCGCTCGCAGGCAGCATGGTTAATACAGGAACTCGTCGAGCGGATGCGTGCCAACAAAGATGGACTGGCTAGCGGATATACGAACGCAACAGGCAATAACAACCTTTGCGACGATGGACCTGCAAAGATATGTTCCGATCATCTGGATGATGGAACTAAAACCAACGCTGCAACCAACTGCACTGCCAATGAAATGGCTGAGTTTGATGTATGGGAATTAACCTGCGGTTTTACACGCGCCAATACTGTGTCGGGGGCTGCAGAGCAACTTTTACTATCGGGAGATGGCTTAACACTTAGTTGTGTTGATATTGATACAACCGATGCAGACCCTTGTACTACTGGTTCTGACTTCACCGCCACTCTCAATTGGACTTCTTTAGCTGCGGAAGCTGCCACTTCAAACGAGTCCGAAGCCAAATCCATCGCTTACACAATTAGACCATAGGATATAGAAATTCAGATGAATAGAGATGCAATCAATCATTCCGGCTTTGCGCTTATCGAACTATTGATCGCGATGGTTCTTGGCCTTTTGTTAATGACAGGTGCCATTCAGGTAATGTTAAGTAGCAAACAGACCTTCAGGGCTAATGAGGACATATCGCGAATTCAGGAAAATGGACGTTTTGCGCTTGACGTTCTTATCCGCGATGTTCGCATGGCTGGCTTCCGCGATCCAGCGAACGGTGATATTCCTGCATTCTTTTTGACGGATGCTTGTGGAACCGTAGATCCCTGCACAAACAATGGAGCGACGGTGGTGAGCGATCGTCTAGCTATACAGTCTGATCCGGATAACGATGTAGATTGTGTGGGTGCAGCTATTGGTGCCACAGACCTTATTGTAAAGGTGTACAGCATCACTACAGCAAATGGCATTAACTCGCTTAGCTGTAGAACATGGAACGTTACGACCAACGCCTGGGTGTCAGCCTCACAAGCACTAATTGATGGCGTAGACAATATGCAAGTTTTGTATGGAATCAAAGTCGGTACCGATACCAGTATCACGCAGTATGTATCTTCAAACCGGGTCGCTGATTGGACCCGGGTCGGCGCAGTGCGGATTGGTCTGCTGGTAAGTGAGGGAAATGCAACTGGTCAAGGTGAATCGCGCCAACGCGATTATGTTTTGTTGGATAGCCCCACTCTTTCATTCACTGACAATCATACCCGCCGAATTTACGGCACCACAGTGTCAATAAACAACGCATTCAACGCAGGGTAATCAAAATGAACCAACAAAATTCACAACAAGGCGCTACGCTGCTGGTAAGCCTGGTTATGTTACTTATATTGACCCTGGTCGGTTTGTCTGCTGTGGAGAACGTTAATCTGCAGACGCACATGGCCAGAAACAGCCAGTATTCTATTCACAGCTATCAAATTGCACTTAGCGAGATTCGAGCACAACTTGAGCAGCTGGAAACAAATATTGCGCCTCTAAATGCGGCCACAATTAATGGCACAGAAGATCGATTGGGTGACGATATTTCCATGCAACCTGACAAGTTCACTCAAACGGTTTCGTACGAGTATATTGGTGAAGGATTGCCACCTGTAGGATTTAGCGTTGACACCTTTGTGGGTCGAATCTATGAACTTGATAGCCGGGCTCAGCTGGACAATACAGGTATTTTTTCGGATCAGACACAAGGTCTGAACTACGCCGGACCAAAATAACCGAGGGTATCATTATGAATAAATGCATGTGCACGATTATTACTATTTGTACCCTCTGGAGCGTAGGCGGATTTGCCCAAACGCTCAACATATCCAAACACCGCTATATTGAAAACCAATACATAGAGGTGTTATGGAATGTCGGAGAACGCGATGGAATTCTGGTTGTTCAGGATCCGGAATGTAGTAGTTGCGCTGCGCGTCGCTATTTGTTCGATGATTCTCTGGAAGTTTCGGTTGATGGTAGGAAATATGGCACTTCAAAAATGCAAGATTGGAGTACTTTTACCGGCGACGTGATTCTCACTAAGGATGAAGAAAAACTTATTGCAGTTAAACGATACGATTGAGTGAGATTAGAGTTATGAAAGCATTACTGATCACTACACTAAGCTGTGTATTTATTTTAGCGTTACTTCAGGCAGACTCAGCTCTGGCAGACGATACGGAAGTTTACGTAACAACTACAGTTCCATCGAGTGGCACAGTACAACCTAACGTTCTGTTCGTGTTTGATACTTCTGGAAGTATGAGTGACACCATTACCTCGATTGTCGAGTACGACAGCAGTGTGAGTTATGGTACCTCAAGTTCCGATTACTACTATTTTTACAAGCAAAATTACGATTTTATACGCGCCGTACATAAGAACTATATTAACTGTGAAGCTCTAAAAACCACGATCGCAGCACAGCCTGGCAACCCCGTATTTAATGGGCGCGTAGCGCGCTGGAGAACTTCCCGAAGGCGGGATAACTGGCTAAACATCGGCAGCTCGAGCAAAATTGATGCAAGCCACCCGGTAGAGTGTCAGGATGACCGGGGCATACATGGGCCAGATGCAAGCAGCCCGGATGTGTGGGCAGCCGATCGCAATAACGGTCCATATAGTAGCAATAGCAACAAGGAGATTAGATGGTCAAGGCGTTCCCAGCTTATTGTTGTATCAGCGAATTATCATGATTATCTACAGAACGCAGCCTCAAGTGTCACGCGCAGAAAAACAGACATAATGAAAGACGCTGCCAAAGATTTGATAGATGATTTTAATGGATTGAATTTTGGCTTGATGCGCTTTGATCCTAATAGCAATGGTGGCTATGTAGTTGGTCATTTTACGGATATTACCCCAACTGCCAATAAAGTAGCCATGAAAAACATCATTGATACCCTGCCAGCCAGCGGAGGTACACCGCTCGCTGAAACTCTGTGGGAGGCTGCCCGATATTATCGTGGAGATACCATAGACTATGGAGGTGCAAGTGTTGCCGCTGCGAAAAGCGGTAATAGCTACAATTCACCGATGGCACAGTCTTGCCAAAAAAATCACATTGTTTACCTGACAGATGGCGAACCCTACAGTGACAGCGGTAGGGATTCCAAAATCAGGAACCTGACAGGCACAAATTGCTCTCACACAAGTGGTACCACACTAAGCTCGCAAACTTGTTTTGATGATATGGCCGGCTGGTTGAATGATACGGATCACAGCAGTCTCACTGGTAATCAGGAGATTACACTGCATACAATCGGCTTTGATATTGAAATGGATCTGCTAGCCGTAGCCGCGCAGAAGGGCGGAGGTAATGTTTACAATGCCAGTGATGCCTCGGAGTTAAAAAGCGCATTCAATCAGATTATTCTAAACATTCTATCTACGGACAGCAGTTTTACCGCTCCTGCTGTGACCGTAAATGCCTACAATAACCTGCAACACAGGGATGAGCTTTATTACGCTGTTTTTAAGCCCGTGTCGAACCCGCGCTGGCCCGGTAATGTCAAGCGCTACCGGATTACCAGTGACGCAAAAATCAAAGACGTTAACGACAATGATGCAATAGATGGGGTCACCGGTTTTTTCCGGGACAACGCACAAAGTTTCTGGTCGGCAGCCCCCGATGGCCATGACGTAACAGAAGGCGGCTTTGCATCCAAAATGAGCACTTCCCGCAATATCTATACTTACACAGGTTCATCAGCACCAAGTAATACCAATCTAAATAACGCTGCTCACAGATTGGAAGCAAGTAATAGCTTGCTCACCAATACCATGATGGGGCTTGATGGTGCCGCCACTGCAGCAGAGTTAGCAGAACTGATTGATTGGATGAGCGGGGTTGATGTAGAAGATGTCAATAGTTCCAGCAACGTTCACAACTTTATTGCTGACCTGCTGCATAATCGCCCCGTGGTAGTCACCTACGGAGGGACAGAGAGTAATCCGGACGCGGTGATATTTGCGGCAAACAATATGGGTTTGTTGAGTGCGATTAATTCAGATGACGGTACCGAAGCATTTTCCTTTATTCCGCAGGGCTTGCTACCCAACGGTCTGGCTTACTATGAGGACCTAACTACCAGTTCGCAAAAACTATATGGTCTTGATGGTGAAATAGCAGTTTGGTTACAAGAGTCCAATGACCTGGACGTTACCGTAGAATCTGCGGATGGTGATCATGTCTATCTGTACATTGGAATGCGTCGAGGCGGTTCCAATTATTATGCGCTTGATGTAACCAACCGTAATAATCCAGCGCTGATGTGGCAAATTGAGGGTGGAAGCGGAGATTTTTCTGATCTGGGGCAAACCTGGGCGAAACCCAAATTAACTACAGTAAAGTGGGGCTGTGATAGTGGTGGTAACAATTGTACCGCCAAAAAGGTGCTCATTTTTGGCGGTGGCTATGACGATATTCATGATACTGCAACGGCGGAAACGACCGGTGACACAGGTGCTGCCATATTTATGGTGGATGCGTCTACCGGCGCTCTATTGTGGTCTGCCGGGCGTCCTGTGACTCCGACGCCATCACATGATCTTGAGCTGAGTGATATGCAAAATAGCATCACTGCTGATCTAACCTTTGCTGATATCAATAGCGACGGGTATACAGACATCATATACACGGTTGATATAACGGGCCATATTTGGCGGTTTGATCTTAATGCAAAAAGCACCGATGCATCCGATTTTGCTACAGGTGGTATCATAGCCAAACTGGGCGACTATGACGGTGATGCCAGCAACGACGTTGCAAACTTTCGCCGCTTTTTCTATGCACCGGATGTTGCTTTTTGGGCACCGCGTGGAAAAAACGCCTTTCTGTCAATAAGTGTTGCCTCCGGTTACAGGGCTCATCCGCGAGACACGACGGTTTCCGATCGCATATACACGCTATTTGACGACAATGTTTTCTCACCCCCAAAAGATACCCTGGGAGTGATTGACTATACCGTATTAGATCCAAGCGATACAGATCCACTGGATGAAAGTGATTTGTTTGATGCCACAACCTTATTGGCAAATAAATACGGGAACGCGCCCAACGGATGGTACAAAAATCTTACTGGCGTTTCAGAGAAAGGTCTTTCAGCACCTACGGTATTTGCCAGTGCGCTGGTCTTCTCCACCTATTCTCCGGTTAGTGGAGCAAGTACGGTGTGTGGCGCTGACATCGGTGGGGGGCGCACGTATGTGCTTAATCCCCTGACAGGCGGAGGCAAACTTGTCGACAATGATGGTGACGTAATTGAGTATGTAACTCTGGCACATGCCGGAATTCCTCCCTCGCCAGCGATAATCTATACCGATGACTCATCAACCTACACCGATGAAGACGGTGTGGAACAGACAGATGAAAAAACCAAACCTATTGTATGTGTTGGTACGGAGTGCTTTGACGATCTGCTTCCGGGTGACCCACTTACTAAAACTTTCTGGAGAGAGAATCGGTGAAATCCTCATGCCAAATGAAGGGTTTAACAATGGTGGAACTGCTAATTGTAGTAATTATCATTGGTGTAATGGCAGCGATTGCAATTCCCGCTTACACAACGTATACCGTTCGCGCAAATCGTTCTGATGGTTATGTGCTGGCTAACGAAGTTCTGCATGCCCAGGAACGATTTTACGCAGACCAATTAACCTATACGGTTGACCTCACAGACCTTGGTTATCCGACGGCCGGAAATGTTGACACCGAGGCTGAACATTACAAGGTTAGTGCTGCCGCCTGTGCAGGCGGTACTATCGCCGAATGTGTAGTTGTTACGGGCGTACCACAAAATACACAGGCTTCTGATGGTAATTTGAGTATAAACAGCAGGGGCACCAAAACAGGAAACTGGTAACAATTGGCATGCCATTTTATTGGCTGATTTGGACAACCGCCAAAAACAACTAATTGCAGTTCTGGCCGATCTCTTTCCTTGCAGTTGCTATGCGTTCCTGGCGTTCTTCTTCCGGGAGTATTCTTAAGCTGCCGTCTTTATTAGCTACACGTACCCTGCCTTTTTCAGTCAGTTGTGCCAGGCGTTTTGTGCTTATCTCACAAAGCGCGGCTTTATAGGTAGCTTCCTCTATAATCCTCTCAGCTTCCCTGGTCTGTAATTCATCAAGTTTTTGTTTCTGTATTTCAGTTAGATCCGGTTTGGGTGATTCCTGTGCAACCCGCGCTTGTTCTTGTGCTATTAGCGCACTGGGAGGAGTACCAGTGGTGGTTACAGAACTCGAACTAATGTTATCGGGCTTTTGCTGGGAATAGGTTACAACGCCGTTTTCGTCTACCCATCTGTAGACCTCCGCAGCGCTCAAGCCCAGACTAATATGCAGGCAACAATTAATGAACACTATCCTGCACAAATGTTTTCCTTGCTTTCCGAACAGCGATTTTTTTTCTTGTAACATAGTTCAGTCCCGAATAATCGCCACGACCCCTTATGATACACATCTGTCAAGGGCAATTACAGGAAATAGAACCACCTAGCAAAATTTTATCAATCAGAAGCTCATCAAGCGCAACAACCGAACCCCGTGTGACGTATATTAAAGTGTACGGATTTGGCTACTTTGGAAGCTGCCTTTCATATTTACTAAGGCCACCAGGAGTTAAGTGCGTCGAAGAGTTTCTCGTATTGTGATGCTGCATTTGATCACTAAAACAGATACAAGCGTTATCGTATTTGGGATACACGGCAAAGTCGTTTCTAATGCAATCGTGGTCGTGGTGTTGCAGGTAACTTTTGCGTAGCAGTGGACCCAGGTTGAACATTTATTTCTGAGGAGTGTTGCTGCACAAATTCCAGAAACAGACTACGCTCCAGTGGTTTGGAAAAGGCATAGCCCTGTATGTAGTCACAGCCCAGGCCCCGGAGAATGTCTATCTCGCGTTGCGATTCCGTACCTTCGGCGATCACTTTTTTACCCAGGGTTTTGGCTATCTGAATAATATGCTGCGCCAATCCGAGTGCGCGCTCCTCGGTAGTAATTTCCAATATGAAGGCGCGATCGATCTTGATCAGGTCGATTGGCAGGGTACGCAACATGTTAAAGGAGGAATATCCCGTACCAAAATCATCCAGCGCAATTTCTATACCTTTGCTACGAAGATTATTCAGTTGCTCCACTACCATGTTAGCGTCACTGATGAACGAAGATTCAGTAACCTCCAACTCAATACTTTCAGGTCGCAAGTCCAGGTGTGAAAGTAGCCTGAACACCCGTTCCGAAAAATCCTCGGAGAATTGTTTCGGGGATACATTAATGGCAATTCTGGGATGAGATCCTTGTGAGGCTTCCAGGGCATGCACCACGCTGGCAGCCTTTTCAAACAAAATCGGTTCTATCTGATGGATCAGGCCGGTTTCTTCAGCAACCGGAATAAATTTGTCCGGACCCACCACGCCCAGCTCCTTGTCTGTCCAGCGCACCAGTGCTTCAGCACCGCTGATGTGACCTGTGGTAAGATCGAGCTGGGGCTGAAAATACAAATCAAGCGCACCCTCCTGTACGGCACGTCGCAACCTGGATTCCATAATCACCCGCTGTTGGGTAGATTCATTCAACACAGGATCAAAAAAACAGTGCCTTGAACCACCCTGTTCTTTTGCGTGATACATGGCTGTATCTGCGTGCATAAGCAACTGGTCTACGTCTTTTCCATCATCCGGAAAAATTGCAATACCAATAGACGCACTCACACTGTGCTCCAGATGATCCACCGTCATTTTTTCGGAGATAACTTCATTGAGTCGCTCACACAATTCACCAACCGCGATCACTGATTCAAATTCATTGAGCAGTATCGCAAACTCATCACCTCCCATCCGCGCAAACACATCACTTTTTCGAATGCAGGCAGAAATGCGCGTGGTCAACAATCGCAACATGCGGTCACCGGCTTTATGTCCTTCGGTATCATTGACCTGCTTGAACCGGTCAAGATCAATAAAGATGACCACACCCTGGTTACCATCACGCCGACGCCTTTCTATAGCATGCCCCAGGTGATCCCGGAAAGAATAGCGATTGCTCAAGCCGGTAAGAGAGTCAAAATTCGCCTGGTTGTACAATTTTTTTGCATGTTGAAAATGGTTGATAGCAACACTCAGCTTATCCGCCATCCTGGTAAAACGGTCTATTTCATTTTGTGTAGCCGCTATTGCCTGATTATCGATGCAAAGAATCCCGAACTGTTTTTCACCCAGAAAAACCGGGTAGGACAGAAATTCATTCTGGTACCCCATAACCGGCGTTTTCTCACCGGTAGCGAGTTCCTGGAATTTTCCATCCGCAAAACTTAAAGCGTAGAAATTGCACTCAGTGGTTTTATCTTTGTTATCATGATGGAAGGTACAGCTTAATACGTTCCTGGTTTGACCAATATTAAGCACTTCCTGCACAACCTCACTGAAATTACCCGATGACAGTATCAGGCGGTCTACCTTGCTCAGAGCCTGCATCAAGTGAAAACTTTCACCCAGGCGCTGGGTCATTTTTGTAAAGGCATCTCCCAAAGTCTCAAATTCGTCACCGCTTTGAATGCGTTCGGGGGTTCGAAAGTCACCAGCCTGCAATCGTTGGGTCGCATTCTTGAGCATTTTTAAGGGCATCAATCGGTAGCGCAGTATGCGTATAGAAAAGAATGCCAATAACAAACACATAACCGCGACGATGAAAGGCACTATCTCTGCAACCAGTTCTATCGGTTTAAGTGCTGCACGTTTATCAATCTGGCCGTGCATAGTAAATACCTGATTGGAAGAAAAGGCGCTGTTAAGAAACAACTCCCATTCAACTGAAATGGATTCCAACTCTCTTTCTACTCCCTGCTGGCCGTGGCAGGCAAAAGGCGCATAGTTGATATGAATACACTGCATGGAATGTTCAGAACCCAACTCATAGTTGGGCCAGACTATAGCCAGATCCAACTTTGCAGTAAGCGATTGCCCGGGTGGGTAGATTGTTAGAAAAGCGCTCTCTTCTTCAAACAATAGGGAAGATTGCGTGCCTTCCTCAATACCGCCCTGTTCAACAGATGCCACACCGTCGATCAATTGCGCATACCGTGCTACATTGTCAGGCAATACCGAGACATAATGTAGCAACTGCGACTCTATGCCGGAAATTCGCGACATAATATTCAGCGCTTCGGTCTTGGTCCTGACTTTAAGTTGATCCTCTGCCTGCGATAAAGTCTGGGATTCCAGCTCTTGCATACCTGCGTAACTTAAAAGTGCGAGCGGTGTGGCACTACAGATAAAGAAGATTATAAAAAGGCGAGCCTCAACCTTACTGCTAAATAAACTGATGCCTTGCATTAGTAGTTTTCTGCCAGTCCCAGGTAACCGCCATTGTTAGCAGGAACAATATCGTCTTGACTCACTTTGGCCGTGAGGGGCGCAGCACTGTTTCCGTCAGCTCCGGCACTATAAAGATCAAAGTCGGTGTTGATTGGCACCAGGTTTTTGTCTTTGCGACGTTTGCCATTTAAGCCCGGCGTGGTACCTCCATCAAGGCGCAGGTATTTATAGGGATTACCCCAGGGGTCCATAAGACCATCCATATTTACCTCGGCAAGGCTGTCCGGGTAGCTGTGCCTGGTGCTGTAAAACATATCAATAGAGAGTGAGATATCTGACAGATCTGCGACCGCCTGGGCTGCATCTACCCGGTCGGTGTAGGAGGCATACAGGGGGCTGGCAATGCCGTAGAGAAATCCGATGATCGCAAGGCCTATCAGGACTTCGATCATTGAAAAACCCTGGGTCCGTTCCGGTATTCCCGCGTGTTTGCGATCCATTGCCATAGTTGCTGTCCTTCGCTATCAGGCCTGATAAACCAGCCAGGCCTGATTATATATCGCCGCATCCAGACTAAATGCTGCTTGATTCACACTGCCAGAACGAAAGCGTGACCAGCATCACATTCTGTTTAGATAGCCGCTGTAAGCCTTTGTTTTTGTTGTTCAACACCGTCCAATTTTGTTCTGCACGTTTCGTCACACATGGATCCTTCGGGCAGGGGTCCAGCACTGGACAGCTGGTAACCAGTATTTGCCAACCTGAGGTTTCTGAAGACGCGCGTCTGTCCTTCTGCAAACGTACGCGCATCCATGGTTTCTTCGCCATTCTCCTGCCGTTGATACACATAGGTATGGCCCCATGGATCCTTCATGTCGTGCATGCCGACATCCTGCAGACTGTCGGGCAGGCGAAAATTGTCCGACTCAAAGCGGTCTATCGCCATCTGGATTTTAAGCATATCTGTTGTGGCATCTGAAGTTTTGGCACGCAATGCATACGACTCATAGATTGGCATAGCCAGGGTAGTCATCAGAGCAATCACTACCACCCCGACCATCAATTCAACCAGCGTCAAACCCTGTTGGGCATCCTTGCACGTCATATTCCCTGTCTTGCTCATGGCCTTCTTCCTGGTCTCGATATAGTTCTGTTCATCAGGCTAAAGACTATTAAAGCAAGGGCTTTGGTACTATGACGGGGTAGGCATACGCAGATTTGGATTGCGAGGATTGTGATCGCTCTCACAATCCTGCACTACTTATAGCGTGCACTGCTTAAGAAAGACCGCTTGTCGGGTCACATTACCTGATAGATGGCTTGGGCTGGCCTTCTGCTCACCGATACACAGAGTATCCTCAAGACCGCGAAGCAGATATCCTGTTCGTGGCTCTGCAATAGTTCAGCGCCAATCGAGGGTGAAATGGGCGATAAACAATTGGATGAATGGCTGCAATCCATCGCATCTGAAGGTGCAGCATTACCAGTGACTGAGCGCCGGGGTTTTTTAAAACAGGCCCTGACACTATTTGGATCGGCTGCCGTTGGAAGCTCCCTTGGCACATCAGCTTTTGCGGATGCGCAAAATTTACCCCCGAATGTACCGGTGTGGACCCGTTCACTCGGATCGGGTGTTGTCTCAAATCCCTACGGCAAGCCCTCCGATTTTGAAAGCCACGTTAAAAGAAGAACTGTGGACTGGTTAACCGCCGACCGAATAGCCAGCGTAAGTTTTACGCCTCTGGGCGATCTAAAAGGTATTATTACGCCCAGCGCTGTTGTATTTGAACGCTATCACGCAGGGCTTCCACAAATTAACCCGCACGAACACCGCCTGATGATTCACGGAATGGTCGAACGCCCTATCATTCTTTCCATGGAAGATTTAATGCGTTTTCCATCCACAAGCATGATCCGATTTCTGGAATGCCCGGCAAACGGTGGCATGGAGTGGCGCGGGGCACAGATGGACCGACTTCAGTTTTCCCACGGCATGCTTGCCTGCTGTGAATGGACTGGCGTAATGCTCTCCACCCTGCTTGAAGAGGTGGGTATTAAAAAAGACGCCAGGTGGATATTGGCAGAGGGCGCGGATGGTGCGCATATGAGCCGCAGTATTCCAATGGCTAAAGCGCTGGATGATGCAATAATTGTGTACGCACAAAACGGCGAAGCCCTGAGACCAGAGCAAGGTTATCCCGTGCGATTAATCAACCCCGGCTGGGAGGGTAATACCAGCATCAAGTGGTTACGTCGCCTTAAAGTGGGGGACAAACCCTGGCATCACCGTGAAGAGACGTCCAAATATACCGATCTCATGGCAGATGGAAGTGCACGGGAATTTACCTTTGTGCAGGAATGTAATTCTGTGGTGACCTGTCCCTGTCCTGAAAAACCCGAGAAAAACAAAGGCAAACTCTGGATTGAAGGCCTGGCCTGGTCGGGTCGCGGCAAGATAAAACATGTAGATATCTCTGTTAACGGCGGTGTGAGCTGGCGTCCGGCAAGTTTCACCAGCCAGGTACTACCCAAAGCCTTAACACGATTTGGCCTGGAGTGGGACTGGGACGGATCGCCCGCCCTTATCCAGAGCAGAGCCGTTGATGAAACGGCTTATGTCCAACCGACCTATGGACAATTGCGTGCGGTACGGGGTACCAATTCCATTTATCACAAAAACGCCATCCACACCTGGAAGCTCTACCCGGATGGCAAGGTTAGCAATGTCCAAATTTCCTGAACCGTTAGCATGCCAGCGTCCAGCGAGGTTTTCCCTGAGTAAACTTACAAGGCTATGGATGGCTTTGATAATTCTTGCGGCGTGTAACCAGCCCGGTAACTCGCAACCCGCTTTGGTACAGCTGGATCCCGCGCGTATTGGCCACTATGGTTTCGGTTCTGTAGCGAAAGCCGATGAAATTGCCGGCTGGAATATTGATATTCGACCAGATGGCAAAGGTTTACCAGAGGGCCAGGGAAGTGTTGAAGATGGCGAGTGGATTTATGAAGCACAATGCGCTGAGTGTCACGGCTCATTTGGCGAGGGTGTTGGTCGCTTTCCGGTGTTGGCGGGTGGCATGGATTCCTTGCGTGACTTCCGGCCTACTAAAACCATCGGCAGCTACTGGCCTTACACGAGCACCCTCTACGACTATATTTATCGGGCGATGCCATTCACACAACCGCAATCACTCAGTGTTGACGAAACCTATGCGGTAACGGCTTACGTGTTATACCTTAATGATCTGGTGGGAGATGATTTCGAATTAAACCAGCACAATCTGGCAAACATTCCCCTTCCAAACCGGGCTGGTTTTACCCGGGATCCGCGGCCCGATGTTGCAAACATACGCTGTATGGAAAATTGCCGGGATCCTGCCAAGATCAAAATTTTGTCGGAAACACTGCCTTCTGTACAACAGGATTACACATCGGGTATTGAGCCCGCCTCTACCAAAGCCAACGCAGGGCAGTCAATTTACACTCAAGCGTGTAAGCTCTGTCACGAAAGCGGTTTGGCAGGTGCGCCGGTTCACGGTGAAAAAGACCAGTGGGAAACGCGTATAGCGCAGGGCCTGGACAAACTGGTATCAAGGGCGATCACCGGTTTCACTGGAGATTCCGGAGTGATGCCCCCGAAAGGGGGTTTTACCCAACTAAGCGATGAAGAAATTCGTCTGGCGGTAACTTATATGGTGGAATCGGTACCATGAATCTTAACAATAAGTATTTTCTTCTGGCATTTGTTTTCAGCCAGATACTGATACTGCAGAGCAGTCTGGCGCAGGACGCACTGGAGCAGGGGCGCGCACTTACCTTCACAAAAAGTAAAGGTAACTGTCTGGCCTGTCACATCGTGGAAAATGGCGAACTTCCTGGAAACAGTGGTCCACCACTAATCCAGATGGCGCTGCGTTTTCCGGACAGAAGTATTCTGAGAAATCAGATTTGGGATGCATCTGTTGTTAACCCGAATACCGTGATGCCACCCTTTGGAAAGCACAATATACTAACTGAAGACGAGATAGAACTGGTTGTCGATTATCTATTGTCTTTGTAACCCGCAGGTAAACAATGGAAAACAAAATGAAACGACGAAATATCTTGAAGGGTTTGGCCCTGCTCTCAAGCATGGCTCTGATTCCGGTTCGGATGTTTGCAGACATGCAAGCTGCGTTCAAAACCGTAACACCCGAGGCAGCACTCACGGAATTGTTTGGCAATTTACCGATGGAACAAAGCGACGCCGTTACATTAAAAATCCCTGATATCGCAGAAAATGGAGCGGTTGTACCGGTAACTATTTTCACAGACATCGAAGGTGTAGAGAGTATTAGCATCATCATTGACCAGAATCCCAACCCTCTTTCTGCCAGTTTTACCATAGGCAATGAGGTGTTTGCGGATGTATCCACCCGGGTAAAAATGGGTAAAAGTTCCCGGGTAAGAGCGATAGTGCAAACAGCGGATAAAATCTACACGACCTCCAGGGAAGTGAAAGTAACCATTGGCGGGTGCGGCGGATAAGGAGATAGATTATGGCAGCAATTATCAAAATTCGCGGCAAACTTAAAGACGGAACAGCAAAGATGAAGGCCTTAATGCCTCACCCAATGGAGACCGGGACACGGCGCGACCCGGATGGCAATATTATTCCCGCGCACTATATAGAAACTGTTAGGTGCCTCAAAAATGACATGGAAATAATGTCCGCACAATGGGGACCTTCAGTTTCAAAGAACCCCTACTTTGCGTTTCGAGTGAAGAATGCAGTTGTGGGCGACAGAATTACCATTACCTGGCAAGACAATAAAGGGGAAGCCAGCGCGGGTGAACTCATTCTAAAGTAGGCAAACTGATGAAAATATTTCCATTATCCTTTTCAATGCTCATACTGGCCCTTGTTATTTCAGGCCAGGTCTATGCAAGTACCGGGGCAAATACCGGGGCAAATTCCGGGGCAGAAACAGACACAGGGGAAAATCCGGAACAGGATCGGCAAGCTCTGCGTGCCTACTACGAGAATCTGTTTCCCGGCGTACCGGCCGATGCACATAAAGATGGTATCTATGCGATTGATGCTCCATCGCGCGCTCAGTGGCAGGAGATGGAGGAATTTCCTCTTTATGAAATAGCAGTTGATGAAGGAGAGGAACTATTTTATACCCCATTTGATACGGGTGTTACCTACGCCGATTGTTTTGAAAATGAAGGCGCAGTTAAACAGTTATATCCGCACTTTGATGAGCACACCTCCAGCGTAGTCACGCTGGAAATGGCTATTAATACATGTCGAGCCACCAACAAAACAACCGCACTGGAATATGGTAGCGCTGAACTGAACAATTTGAGTTCCTACATTGCTTTTGTGTCCCGTAACCAGAAGGTGCAGGTAGCAGAACCAAAAACGGCTGCGGCGCTGGCTGCATACAAAGCGGGCAAACGATTCTATTCAACCAGGCGGGGACATCTGAATTTTGCCTGCACAAGCTGCCACATACAGTTGGCAGGTAGAAAATTACGCGCCGAAAAACTCAGTGCGTCTTTAGGACATGTGACACACTTTCCAGTGTATCGATTTAAGTGGCAGGAGATGCTCAGCCTGCACCAGCGTTTTGCCGAATGCAATTCGCAGGTGGGCGCACTGCCGTTTGATTTGCAGGGTGTTGAATATCGCAATCTGGAATATTTTTTGAGTTACCTAAGTAATGGAATGCAACTCAACGGTCCGGCTACCAGGAAATAGACAGCATGAAAAAACCAGGCATTTTCCTACCAACTATCGTTGCGCTGTTACTGGTTTCGGGATGTAATGATTCGGGGCAAGTAAAAGACAATACACCGCCACAAGCACTAAGCGAGCCGGCTCTACAAACACCTGCTACGGACAAGCGCACTACCAGTGAGATTATCGCGAATGCAAAAACCCTGCATCTGCAAGCACGCCAGCTAGGACACGCATGGAGCACTACCCAAGACCACATTACCGAGGCTGAGAAACTGCTTGCTGCAAAAGATATGGTATCAGCCCAGGTCAGTGCCCTGCGCGCTGAACTTTCGGCAAGCGCCTCTATTGCCCAGTCACATAGTGAACAAAACGCGTGGCAGGATCGATTCCCGAAATAGACCGGTACAGACTATGAACCGCCGAGAATTTCTCGACCTGTTGGGCAAGGCTTCGTTAAGCGCGTCTTTAAGCGGATGTACAAACCTGAGGGATTTTAGCTACCGCGCACCGGTATTTGGACAGGCTCGGCTGCTACATATTACAGATACCCACGCGCAACTGTTACCCATTCACTTTCGGGAACCAAACGTAAATCTTGGCATCGGGGATGCTTATGGGAAATCGCCTCACAGGGTAGGCAGAAACTTGTTGGATAACCTGCAAAACCCAAGTGCAAGAGATGCGCATGCGTATACCTACCTGGACTTCACAGAAGCCGCCCTCCAGTTTGGTAAGGTTGGGGGTTTTGCCCACCTGCAAACACTGATCAACGATCTTCGTGGCGAGGTTGGTGGTAACGCACTTCTATTGGACGGCGGCGATACCTGGCAGGGATCAGCGACTGCGCTCTGGACAAAGGGACAGGACATGGTGCATGCCTGCAACCTGCTGGGTGTTGACGTGATGACAGGCCATTGGGAATTTACCTACCAGGATGCGCACATCCTGGAAAATACCAAACGCTTCAAGGGAGAATTTGTTGCTCAAAATGTAAAAGCAACCGAAGAAGCACTTTTTGAAGGCACACACGTTTTTGATGAAAATGCGGGCCATATATTTCCGCCTTACACCATAAAAACACTTAATGGCAAGCGGATAGCCATCATCGGACAGGCTTTCCCCTATACGCCCATCGCAAACCCGCAAAGATTTATACCCGACTGGACCTTTGGTATCCAGGAGCAGGATCTGTCAGATATTGTCCGGGAAATCCGGGCCAACAAGTCACCCGATGCGGTTGTGCTCTTGTCTCACAATGGCATGGATGTTGACCTGAAACTTGCCAACAGAGTGGCGGGAATAGATTTTATCCTGGGTGGCCATACCCATGATGGTGTTCCACAACCCGTAATCGTTAAAAATTCGGGCGGTAAGACGGTAGTTACCAATGCCGGTTCAAACGGAAAATTTGTCGGCGTACTCGATATCGAATTTGGCAATAGTGGCATCTCGGATTTCCGTTACCGACTATTACCCGTATTTGCAAATCTGATACGCGCCGACCCTACCATGCAGGCACACATAGATCTGGTACGCGCCCCTTACCTTGACAGGTTAAATGAACCACTGGCTATTGCCGGATCCCTTCTTTATCGACGTGGAAACTTCAATGGCACCTTTGACCAGCTTATTTGTAACGCACTTACACAGGAGCTTGATGCACAGATCAGCCTTTCTCCAGGGTTTCGCTGGGGAACCAGCGTACTTCCAGGGCAAACCATCACGATGGAACGCGTCATGGACCAAACCGCTATCACTTATCCGCAGACTTACACCACGGAGATGTCAGGTGATCAGATAAAATTTATCCTCGAAAGCGTATCCGACAATCTCTTTGCTCCAGACCCCTACTACCAGCAAGGGGGAGACATGGTCCGTGTTGGTGGACTACGCTTCAGCTGCACACCGAATGCTGTGATGGGAAAACGCATAAACGATCTCACCCTGCCAAATGGCTCGCCTGTGTCGGCTTCCTCAAGCTACAAGGTTGCAGGATGGGCAACCGTGGGCGCAATATCTACCGGCCCTGATGTTGCCGACGTAGTGGCGAACTATTTGCGCAACCAAAAAGTAGTGAATATTACCTCTTTTAATGAACCCGTACTTAAAGGGGTGAAATCCAATCCGGGTATCGCTGACTATAAGGCGCAGTTATTATGAATTTTCAATATGGTCCCCTTGTTACGCTCTTTCTGCTGAATCTCATACCAACACTCATGGCTGCAGATGAGTCTGCACTAAATGAAGACAAACCGTTCGCCGAGGCGCACCTTGTTATGCAAATAAGTGACGCTAACCCGGTTCACTACCAGGCTGCCCTGGACATTGCCAACAACCTGACAAAACACTATGGGGGGCCAGATTTTGTGGACATCGAGATTATAGGTTTTGGTGCCGGTGTGCCCATGATGTTTGCAGAAAACAATAGCAACGCTTCCAGAATATCCAGCTTGATGGCAAACGGCGTGCGCTTTTATGTTTGTGGCAATACACTGGATACACTGGAACGAAAAACAGGTAAATTGCCCGCCACTCTACCCGGTGTAATACGCGTTCAAACCGGTGTTGCTTTTCTAATTGATGAGATAAAGCGTGGTTATCTGCACCTGCATCCCTAGTTCATTCGTAACTGTCTTCCAGCACAAAAAAGGTGAGTCCAATTAATGCCAGGCTGAAAACTATAGCAAAATAGATGGGGTCGATACCTATGAGCCCGGTTATCGTGATATTACCGAAGTTGGCATTACTGATGAGCGCCGATTCGAGGTAGGGAAAGGCGATTGAGAAGATAAAAGCGCCTGCAAGACCACCTGCAAGGGTGAACATGGCATCCACTTTCCCCTCTGCAGAACCAACCACACAGGTTCCCGGACAATACCCGGATACCGCCCAGCCTAGCCCAAAGATAATTCCACCCAGCGCTACGCCCCAGATGTATGCCGGTTTGATACTCAGGTTTGCAAGCCCGCCCGCATCCAGCAGGTATACGCCCAAGGTGCCGACCCCAATTGCGGTCGCCATCAATTTGATGATGGTCATATCCTTAAGCAGCAAGGTGCCAAGTATGCGGCGGTAGCTTGAGGCGCCACCCAGATAAAGTATCGCTCCAAAAGCGCAGCCAATAATAAAACCGGTAATTAATAATTCCACAAGATACCCCTAGGTATTCCGGTTGCGGTAGAGAAATTTAGCCATCAGGATGGCCGTTCCAAAAGTCAAAACCCCAAAAATGAAGGAGCTTACGGCCAACTGTGAAATTCCGCTGATCATGTGCCCGCTGGTACATCCTCCTGCCAATCGTGCTCCAAATAAAAGCAGGAAACCGCCTCCAAATGCAGCCAAATTTCGTTTAAAGCGGGAGTCGCCAAACTGGTTCTTCCACATTGGTGGCATAGACCCTTTGTCTGCCTGTGGTTGTTTATCACCAAACAGTCTGGCCGTGACACCACCACCCACCAGCATACCCAGCACAAGCATCCAGCCGTACCCTACCCCCCAACCTTCTTTTTCACCGTATCGGGCCAGGTAATCATTGGATTCAGCAAACCCGGGTGCAATCCGGTGCGTGATCACAGCATCTGTGACTACAAACTGGGTGGACACACCCAGAGGCTTCACCAAAGCGGTGGCCAGGGTCAAAAGAAGCCCCAGTGCAACTCCTGCGACTTTCCAGGAAATAATTGCCTTGTCATGCATAATCCATTTACCCCTTTTAGCTTAGCCAGGCTACCCTATATCAGGGTTTGGCAATATTCAGGAAAACCGGTGTATAAATCAACATTTCCGGATATAAAAATTTAGACAAGGCGCACACTCCGATCTACGTCTTTGTGATAATTTCCCCGTATTCGAGCCAAAGGCACAAGTGCATGGACAAGGCAGCGACAGGAATCATGGACAATTCACCAGCCGACACCGGAGCTGGAACCGGTAGAAGCCGGCGAAAGTGGAAGAATTTTTTCATAAAACCCAAATATCAAATGAAGTACACCTGGCATCAAATCGCAGGTGGTTTGGCGTTCTTTTCGGTGGCCGCCATTATGGTACTGATCAAGGTTGGTGAAATTGACGCACTCATGGATCAGTCCAGGGTTCTCGATCTGAGCACCCAGGTTCAGATTACCCGCATCTACGTGGAGATGGTCACCATATTTATGGTGCTGTTTGCAGGTTACATATTCTACGCCTGCATGCTGATGCTGGTAGTAAGCCATAGAGTATCTGGCCCAACTATCGCTATCGTGGCAACCATAGAAGAACTGATAAAGGGAAATTACGGATTCAAACGCCCGCTGCGCAATCATGATGAACTCGGTTCAATACAGCATGTTTTGCAGGAACTATCGGAAAACCTCAAAGAAAAAAGCGAGGCACAAAAAAAGGGTGGTTAGCCAGGCCAACCACCCTATATCTTGATTTAGCTCAAATCGATAGAACTATTTTTTCTTGTTTTTCTTGCCCTTTTTCTTTTTGTTCTTTTTAGCTTTTTCAGACTTCTTGCTCTTGTCTTTTTTAGCTTTCTTGGACTTTTTCTTCTTGGATTTCTTGCTCTTCTTGGATTTCTTGCTCTTCTTGTCAGGTGTACCATCTACAAATGAAGCAGTAACCGTAACCGGCAGGCTTTCAGCCTGACAACGAGCGACTCCGGCCACCGAAGCAAATCCAATATTGGTTGTGGTTTCAAATAGCGTGGTTGATTCCGTTAACCGCTTGGACTCACCAGACTCAAGGTCAAAAGTACCGCCAATAAGGCCCAGTTTATCGTCTGATACCTGAATACCTTCCACTTTTTCACTACCGTCATTGGTCACTTCGTATCCATAAGTTACCAGGGCACCGCTATTGGCAGCCCCGCCACCAGCGTTACAGTCCAGAGCTTTATTGTTTGCGTCAACAAACCCTTCCAGGGTCCAGTTATTGACAAAGCGGGACAGGTTTTTCTTGCCATCACCCGCCAGTTTTCCACAATCCGAGGGATCGTTGAAATCTACGTCCGAACAGGACATGTGGAATTGGGATTTACCGATACCATCAATGCTGACAATCTGGTCATTTCTACCGTTGGTCACAAAGAAAGTAGTGGGTGCACCTGGAGCAACTGACTGGGTTGCACCATTATGCGTAACATCTACCGCATCCGGACCATTCCAGCTCACAGTAAACTCCTTGAGTTTACCTTTGCACTTGGAAGGTGTTTCGCGAACCAGCTCGATGTCACAGCTTTGTGCAACCGGAAACTGATCTCCACCGGCACCAGCACCACAGTTCAGAATGTCACCATTGGCATCAACAAAACCATCCAGACTCCAGTCGTTAATAAACCCGGTCTTGCCTTTACCGTCACCGGCTGGCTTGCCACAATCCGAAGGATCGTTGAAGTCATCATCTGAACAGGACATATGGAACACTGATTCACCCAGACCATCAATCTGCACAAACTGGTCGTTGTTACCATCTGTCTGGAAGAAGGTAGTTGGAACACCTGGTGATACGGACTGGCTGGCACCATTATGGGTTACATCAATGTCACCGCTGCCATTCCAGATAACGGTAAATTCCTGCAACTTGCCTTTACACTTGCCAGTACTCGCCTCGGGAGGATCAACGACACAGGTTTTTTCCACGCTGATACAATCAGTGGAAGGAATCGAGATACTTAATCCAATGGTATGCCATGAAAAAGATGCGGGTTCATTCGGATTGGAAGCCCCCGCCAGCTCGTCTGATATGGCCGTTACGCTTAACTGGGTCTCCCCCGCCGGGACCGGTACCGCATTGACATAGGAGTCCCACTCGTCACCGTCCACACTATTAAGCGGGTCTTCGATAATAAACTCTGTAGCGCCCACGGTAACCCTGATCAGGTTTGGCCTTTGGCCACCGCCTGAAGCTGCGCCTTCCACACCACTAAAAAACAGGTCCAGATTGGCTACGCGATCAACAGCTGCTGCAGGAAAGTTGAAAACCTGGGGTACAGTAACCTGCAAATCTCCGGATCTTGCAAGAAATGCATAGTCGTCACCGTCACGCAGATCAACCCACGAACCGGATCCATCTGTGTATATTACAAGAATTCCAGCACCGTTATTAACCGGTCGATTTTCGCCGGGCTTGGAAAAATTAAAGCCCATATCTTCCACGACAAATGAGTTAAAACCTGCAGACACACTGCTGGTAATATCTGCACGATATGTGTGATCAAAAAGCGGTCTGGCTGGCCGTATATTGATTGGCCCGCCTATCAGGGTACCCTGGATAGGATTCCCATCAAAGGTAATGGTGTCGCCATCAGTTGAGGTACCGGTCTCGTTATATCCCGCCCAATACAACAGTGCCGTTTCAACGGTGGCAGCAGCCGGAACGGTAAACTCAATGGTGCCTTCGTTATCTTCAATCATGCCAGTGCCCGCAGAAACGATTCCATCTCCCGGACAGCGGTACGAATCCGTACCTTCCATGATGCAGCCAGGACCCGACGAAGTCCCGAGTGTCTCCGTCCCGTCAGCAAGAGCGGTTGCTCCAGGCAAAATCGCAAATACTACGAGACCAAACCACATCGCGAGTGCGCGATTTAACTTAATTTTATTTGTTTTCATTTGAGTTCAACTCCTCTCATATCCCTGTTACCTAGCAATACAACAGCAAAACCCCACAGCCGTTTTACATGGCAATGGCTAAAAGAGGGGCGTAGAGGAAAATCCATGTAGGCAGGAATTGCCAATCAGGCACCAAAATTCCCTATGGACCTTTATATGGCAATCTGCGCATCGACGACCAAATTCAAGTGTTTTGGCTATCTTTACTAAACTTAAGAACAAGTTAGCACAACTACTTTCAAATTCGAAACGCCTTTTGTGCGCGTAATGTATGCAAATGTATGTGCAGATACCCCTATATTCCTGATATCAGGCCCGTGACCGTTGATTATTGGTCGGAGCCCATGTAAAACCTGACAATGGAATCAAAACAAATGAAAGAGTACCTTGCCCCCTGGGAAGCCGCATTTGACCGGGTTCTCAGCCCGCTGGAAGAGTTTGTCCACCGGCAAACAACAAGCGGCATTCTGCTGATGTTGTGTGCAATTACGGCGCTTTATCTTGCCAATAGTGTCCATAGTCCGGCTTATTACAAAGTTCTTGAAACACCCTTCACAATTGGCCTGCCAGCGTTCCAACTATCCAAATCCCTGCATCACTGGATAAATGATGGACTAATGGCAATATTTTTCTTTGTTGTTGGGCTGGAACTGAAACGGGAGTTGCTCGTAGGAGAGCTGGCCGACTTGAAACAGGCAATTTTACCCGTTTCTTCAGCTTTGGGCGGTATGTTGGTACCCGTGTTCATTTATCTGCTGATTAACCCGGAGGGGCACACGGTTGATGGTTGGGGCATTCCAATGGCTACGGATATTGCATTTGCGCTGGGTACCCTGGCATTACTTGGCTCAAAAATACCCAAGAGCCTGTTCACCTTTCTGGTGGCTGTCGCAATTGTGGACGATTTGGGCGCCGTGACAGTAATTGCGCTGTTTTACACGGAAACGCTTAACTTTACAGCACTGGCTGTCGTCGGAATGCTGATGTTTTTGTTAACTGCGCTGAACCTCGGAGGAATACGGCACTCCCTGCCCTACCTGCTGTTAGGTGCGATCCTGTGGATAGCGATGCTCAAGAGTGGTGTACACGCAACGCTTGCTGGAATATTCCTGGCATTTACGCTGCCAATGAGACCCAAATACGACGCCAAACGGTTTTTGACGCAAATCCATGACATGGTGGGCAAGATAGAACAAGCCTACCACAAGGAAAAGAATATCGTGCTTAACCATACCTTGCGTGCCCGTGTCCAGGCATTGGGGCGGGGTGTGGCACTCGTGCAGGCACCAGCACAATCACTGGAGCAGAAAATGCATATTCCGTCTGCCTATTTTGTGATACCGATCTTCTCACTCGCCAATGCCGGGATCCCGATCGATTGGGATACATTGCCAGACATCTTGAGGAATCCGGTTGCGACAGGAATTACACTTGGATTAATACTGGGAAAGTTACTGGGAATTGCCGGATTTGCCTGGATCGCCGTCAAGAGTGGAATTACCAGCTTGCCCCCAAATTTGAATTTTAATCATATCATTGGGGCCGGTCTGTTGGGCGGAATAGGCTTTACCATGTCAATATTTGTAGCTGAATTGGGATTTGCCCACCATGCCCAGGACTTGTTAATGGCTAAAACCGGGGTTTTGATCGCCTCACTTATTGCAGGCATTTCAGGATACCTGTGGCTCTATTTTCGCTCCTCGACGGTGAACGAATAATTTTTTCGCGTAAAATTATACTCCTCGGCCGGTTTAACACCGACGGCGGGTGATGCGTAGTATCTAGCGATTGGGTCCGCGCTCCATGGACACCGGCTGCCACTGCATCAATCCTGAAGCAGGTAAAACCGTTGGGTTCACACAGCTCATCGGCCACTTTCCTTCCAGTACCAGGGCTATTTCCCTGGCAGCACGGCGACGGGTTTCAGGGCGCATTCGGGTAGATTGGGCAGCAACGTGGGGCGTGAGCACCACATTTGTCATGCTGATGAGTGGATTCTTCAAATCAGGTGGTTCCTGAGCCAATACATCCAATCCTGCACCTGCAATTTCACCATTTTGCAGAGCGTCAATTAAATCAGCTTCGTTTATTGTGGGTCCCCGACCGGTATTAATCACCAATGCAGAGTTTTTCATGCGAACAAAGGTTTTCTTATCCAGCATTTGGTGGGTTTCAGCATTATGCGCGGCATGCATTGAAATGTAATCCGAGCGCTCCAGCAATTCATCCAGTGTAACGGGTTCTACCCCCTCCCCTGTTATTACCAGCTCGCTGATATAGGGATCATAGGCGATTACATGGATGCCAAATGATTTGGCGCGTCGAGCCACAGCTCTAGCCACACTGCCAAAAGCGATCAAGCCCAGTGTCCTGCCCAACAATCGAGGCACTTCGCAGAGTACCATTCGGCCTTTGTACCATTCCCCCTGTTGTATAAGCGACTGCATCATTTTTGTTTGTCGAACAGCACTTAATAACAACATCATCGCGTGATCGGCAACTTCTTCAATAAACACATCCGGTACGTTGGTAACAACAATCCCCGCTCTGGTGGCTGCCTCGACGTCCACCATATCCACCCCTACGCTACCTACACCGATAATTTTACAGTTCTCCAGTTTTTCAATCAATGCGGCATCAAAACGTACACCCCACGAAGTCAGGATGGCATCAGCGTTACACAAAAATTCGGAAAGGCCGTCTTCCGGGATTACTTCTTCCAGGTCTGCAAGGGGTTCCAGCAAATCTGCCTCAAGGGCATACCGCACTCGCAAGTCCTCTGCGCGATATCGAACAGGAAACATCATTGCCACACTTTTCTTCGCCACACCTTTCTTCGCCACACCTTTCCTCGCCACGGCGTTTCCCTCTCTATGCAAAGGTTTGATTGTGGCATGCCTGACCAAAGCAGTCACATGCCAGTGTATTTGACTATTTAACACGGGCTGTGCAATGTCTGATAACGCAAAACTTCGGAGAATTATAAGTGCGAAAAAACACGGCACTGGCAGCCTGGCGCAGGGGTGACCAGACATTGGGCGGCTGGCTTAGCATCGGCAATGCACACACGGCTGAGATCATGGCTAACATGGGCTTTGACTGGATATGTATCGATCTTCAACATGGTTTGCTGGATTACTGCGACCTGAAAACCATGCTGCCTGCTATTTCTACGAGCAACACGACCCCCATTGTTCGCGTTCCGTGGAATGAACCTTCCATCATAATGAAGGTACTTGATGCAGGTGCTTACGGGGTGATTGTGCCGATGGTAAACAATAGAAAGGAAGCTGAGGCCGCCGTCGCAGCCTGCCGCTACCCACCCGATGGGATGCGCTCATTTGGGCCCGTACGGGCTGCCTTATATGGCGGGTCCGGTTATGCCGCAGAAGCCAATAATCAGCTGGCCTGTGTGGTGATGATAGAGACGAAAGACGGTATAGAAAATCTGGAAGAAATTATTACTACACCCGGGGTTGATGGCGTTTATATTGGCCCTGCCGATTTGGCCCTGGCACTGGGGCTGCCACCACTGGGAGACAATAATGTTCCGCAGCACGCCGAGATGGTAAAACACATCTATAACAGCTGCCGAAACCATAATCTGGCCGTGGGAATTCATACCTCGAGCGAGGCGTTTTTCCAAAGATACCTAAAACAGGGTTTTCAGTTCGTAACCCTTGGAACCGATTCGGGGTTTATGGGGCAAGCCGCAAACCGGGCGCTTGGTTCTGCGCGTAAACTACTGCCCGCCCCAGCGGGTTCTGCGGATGCAGAAGAAAGGGAAGATACAGGCTATTAGGGATAATGTGAAAAAATACGATGCCATCGTAATTGGTGCTGGCCACAACGGTTTAACCACGGCAGCCTATCTGGCGAAGTCCGGACTGGATGTTCTGGTGCTGGAAAAAAACCCCTATATTGGTGGTGCAACCGTCACTCGAGAACTGTACCCGGACTGGAAGTACTCAAACTGCTCCTATGTCTGCAGCCTGCTGCGACCCGAACTAAGTCGCGACCTGGAACTCTATAAACACGGTTTGCAGGTCATTCCCTACGTGGGGAGCACCACTTTTACCCGGGATGGGGACTATTTTGGTGGCTATGATGACCACGCCCGCTTATATCGAGAGCTGTCGCGATTTTCGGTGCGTGATGCCAACGCCTATGACCGCTATTCAGCGGATGTTTCAAAACAAACCCGTTTGATTCGTCCATTTTTGTTGCGTACGCCAGCTGACCCCACCTCCTTTAAACCCGGAGACATAGGCGAATTGTTGTATCTGGCCAAAACGGTGTACAGCATGAGCGAGCGACAGCTGCATGATACCTTGCGCTTCTGGACTATGAGTATTGCCGAATTTTTGGATGAATACTTCGAAACGGATGTCATCAAGGCCCATCTGGCTGGTTCCGGGATTATTGGTACAGCGCTTGGCGTTAACTCACCGGGCACGGCTTATGTGCTTCTACATCATTACATGGGGGATGTGGACGGTACGGTTGGCGCCTGGGGTTTTGCCCGTGGTGGTATGGGCGCAGTATCTGATGCGATACAAAGTGCCTTCCTTGCTTACGGCGGAACCGTCAGGACGGATGCTGAAGTTTCCCGGGTAATAGTCAAAAATGGCAAAACTACTGGCGTTGTACTACACAATGGTGATGATCTATACGCCGATACCATCGTTTCGGCGCTTGATCCCAAAAGAACCTTTCTCGATATTATGGATGCTAACGACCTACCCGAGGATGTGGTAAGCAAAGCTCAAAACTTCAAAATTCGAGGTTCCTCTGGCAAGCTCAACATCGCACTGGACGGTCTACCCAGCTTTAATGGTCTGGCAAAAAATAGCCGCCTGATGGTAGGAGACATGCACTTTATTGATTCACTGGAGCGCATGGAGCGCGCCTATGATGACTGGAAAAATGGCAGCTGGTCCCTTGATCCTTACGTGGATATGCTCATCCCTTCCCAGATCGATCCAACCATGGCACCTGAAGGCAAACACATGATGAGCGTGTTTGTGCAATATGCACCCCCAACGCTTGCAAGCGGAGCGTGGACAGATACCGATCGGGAAAGTTTCGGCAAAACGGTAATAGACCAGATCAGCCAATACAGCCCGGATTTTAAAGACCTGATACTGCACGCAGAAATACGCACGCCACAGGACATAGAAAGAGAAACAGGCCTTACCGAGGGTAATATTTTTATGGGCGAATTGACCTTTGACCAGCTGTTTTTTAACCGGCCATTTCCAGGTTATGGACAATACCGGGGTCCTCTGGGAGGCATGTACATGTGTAGTTCCGGAACCCATCCGGGTGGTGGTGTTATGGCCGCACCTGGTGCCAATGCAGCCCGGGAAATACTACGCGATCTTAAACGGCCAAATATTGTGCCATCTGCTTACCCCGACGATTAGAATAAGGGAACCACTCTTTTGGCAACTGACACATTTGACGTAATAGTTATCGGAGCTGGACACAATGGTCTGGTATGTTCCAATTATCTGTCCAGGGCCGGGCTTAAGGTCCTGGTGCTGGAAGCAGCCGCACAAGCTGGTGGCGCATGTATCACGCGCAGCTTCTCGGAAGGATTTGCGGTCTCCGCCTGTGCACATTCCGTCTCCCAGTTACATCCCGATATCGTAGGGGATCTTGGTCTTGAATCCCTCGGCCTGCAATACGCTGTAAAAAACCTGAAAACCATCGCGCTTTCCGAAGACGGGAATCACTTGTCGATACTTGGGGAACGGGTAGAAGGCGCACAACTCAGTGATAGTGACAGACAGGCTTACGGAATTTTTTATAACAGGACAAAACGCTTTGCGGCTGTGTTGGCCAACCTGGCCGGTAAGTGTCCTCCCAGATTGGTTGAAGGCGGCCTTACAGAAAAACTCTCTCTGTTCAAACTGGGTCTGGACATCAGGATGCTTGGTAAAACCGAAATGCGGGAATTTATGCGGATTGCTACCATTAACATATTCGACGTACTGGAGGAGCAGTTCGAAAATCCCTTGCTAAAAGGTGCTATCAGCTTCGACGCCGTTCTCGGCGCACACATGGGACCACGCTCGCCCAACACGGTTCTGGCATATATTCATCGCCAAATGGGCAGCCTGTTCGGTTTTGCGGGCCCGGCACTGCCTCAAGGTGGTATGGGCACAGTAACCCAGGCAATCGCCCGTGCTGCGGTAGCCAACAAAGTGGACATTCGATACAACTGCCCGGTAAAGGAGATAACCATAGATCACGGCCGGGCCGTGGGCGTAGTGCTACAGGATGGCAGCACTTACTCCGCTGCGCAGATAGTTTCGAATGCAGATCCCGGGACAACTTTTAAGGGCCTGGTGGGTTACCCGAAACTGGATTCGGGTTTTGCCCGCAGGGTGGAAAATATTCGTACAAAATCCGATTGTGCCAAACTGCATCTCACCCTGGATGGCTTGCCTGAATTTACCGGGTCCAGTGATGCAGGGCAAAGGATGCTAATCGCACCTGATGCAGCTTATGTAGAACGCGCCTTTAATCACAGCAAATATGGTGAATATTCATCCGCACCTGCCATGGAAATACTCATACCCAGCGTACATGATGCAAGCCTTGCGCCACAGGGCAAACATGTAATGTCCATTATTGTTCAATATGCGCCCTTTATGCTCAGGACAGGTTGGGATACACAAAGCAAACAGGCTTTCACAAATATTATTGTGCAGCGGCTGGCACGCTACGCTCCCAACCTGCCAGGTTTAATCATTGATTCAGAGCTACTGACACCACAGGATATTGAGCAGGAGTTCAGAATTACCGGTGGTCACTGGCACCACTGTGAACTGGCACTGGACCAGATAGCAATGATGCGTCCTGTATATGGCGCAACCCGTTACAGTACTCCCATCGAGGGATTGTATTTGTGCGGTGCAGGTTGTCACCCAGGTGGAAATGTAATGGGTATGGCCGGGAAGAATTCTGCCGCCGCTATAATTAAGGGGCGATCGACATGAACCTGAAGCGCAATGTTCCAGACCACGACGAACGCATGCTGCTAAACACGCCTTTTCACAGTCGTTTGCAGAAAGCCTGTGAACTGAATGAATGGGAAGAATGGAAGGGTTATAAGGCACCCGTGATATTTACGGACCTGGCGCAGGAATATTTTGCCATGCGTAATTCATGTGGTGTTTTTGATCTGACACCTATGACCAAATACAAAATCGAGGGCCCGGATGCCACCGCGTACCTGGACAAACTGATGACCCGTAACATGACAAAACAACGGGTTGGCCAGGTACTCTACGTAATCTGGTGTGATGATGAAGGCCAGGTGCTGGATGACGGTACCATCTTTCGGCTAACGGACAAGCGTTATCGCCTGTGCTCTGCCGGGCGCCATATGGACTGGTTACAATGTACGGCTCCCGGATTTGACGTAGAAATTATCGACGAAACCGCTGAGGTAGCCGCTCTGGCAGTCCAGGGTCCCACCTCCTGTAATATTCTGCAAGGCCTGGGTTGGGATGGCCTTGAGAACCTGAAACCCTTCAATATCACCCATTTTCAATTCGGTGAGACACCAATTACCGTATCCAGAACCGGCTTCACCGGAGATCTGGGATATGAGTTGTGGATGCCACCCCACTGTGCTGAAGCATTCTGGGATAAACTTATGGAAGCTGGCAAAGACCGGGGCATTATGCCGATTGGAAGTCGCGCGCTGGATATGGTGCGCATTGAAGCCGGTTTTCTGCAAGCAGGAGTAGATTTTGTACACGCAGAAACCACTGTACGATCGGGGCGTACGCGCTCTCCCTTTGAGCTGGGTTTTGGCTGGTTGGTGCACTTCGACAAGGCACACTTCAACGGGCGCAAGGCCCTGTATCAGGAAAAAACACAAGGCTCACCGCATCAATTTGTGAAACTGGACGTTGCTGGTAACCGCCCGGCCGAGCATGCCTTTATTTACAATAAACATAAAAAAGCAGTGGGCAGCGTGACCTCCGCAGTCTGGTCGCCCATCACTAAAACCAATATTGCTTTTGCCAGCCTCGAAACCCCATGGGGAGAAGCGGGTACGGAGTTATACGCAGAGATTTACTTCCTGCGTGAACTGAAGTGGACCCGGGAAATGGTTAAATGCAGCATAGTTGAAGAAGCCGCCTACAATCCTGTCCACAGGCGCGCGGTTCCAGCGCGGTGTTTATAAGATGCGCACCTGTTTTACAGGTTTCACGCTGTTCCTGTTACTTATTAGCGCCGGTAAAGCCACAGCCGCTGGTAGTTATCAGGCGGGTTTTGCCACACTGGATATAACGCCCAGTCAGGCATTAATAGACACTGGTCACGTGTATATGGGTGGGTACGGATTCTGGAAAGACCGTGGTGCAGCGATGAGCATACACGACCCGCTCAAAGCCAGTGCTATGTGTATTTCTGACACAGGTGACGAGTTTTGCTTAGTGGTATTGGACAGTCTGGGTCTCACGGGATTGGTCAACCAGAAAATCAAGGCGAAAATTCTTGAAATAACCGGCATACCAGCCAACAGGTTATTTGTTTCAGCAACACACACCCACGCAGCTCCGGATGTTCTGGGCTTATGGGGAGGCTCCCCCGAGGCTTATCTTGATCACTTGATAATCCAGACAAGTCGTGCCGTGGCGGAAGCCTGGCTGGCCAGACAACCTGCCAGTTTATTTTACTCCACAGGGGAAGGCAGCGCTTATAATCGACGGGGCTGGGGTAAAACCGACACCAGCATTACAGTCATACAGGCACTCGCAGATGATGGCACGCGCCTGGGTAGCCTCGTGAACTTTGCAGCCCACCCGGTTGTATCAAGGGCAGGGAATCTTGGCATCTCCAGTGACTACGTGCATTACCTGCGCAGTCATCTAGCAACACTTGGCAAGGCACCGGTGGTATACGTGAATGGTGCCATTGGTGATGTAAATCCATTCGAGAAGCTGGCGGTAAACGAATGGAACAGCGCAAAATCCTATGGAGAAAGTATTGCAAATGCTGCCTTCACCGCAATGCAAACTCCCCATGCAGTGGGTCCGGGAATCCAGATTGACAACCAGGCATTCACTACAAAAGTAGATAACACGGTACTGGCTCTGGGCCAGTTTTTTGGAGTGCTGCAGGATGAAAGCAGCGGCCCACCCTGGAACCTCACGCTTAACAGTAATGTCGCAAAATTTCGACTTGGAAATGAAGTGGAAGCAGTAGCTGTTCCTGGTGAGGCAGTAAGTCGTTTGGGAGCGGAAATAAAAGCAACAATGCCGACTCCCGCCAAACTATTCCTGGGCTTAACCGGCGGATCTCTGGGTTACCTCATTCCACCCGATGAGTGGGAAAAGGGTCACAACGACAATTATGAAGAATCAGTTTCCCTGGGTAAACATATCGGCTACCAGATTCGGGATATGCTGGCCAGCATAAGGTTCCCGCCACTGTAAATCCTGTTGATAGACCTTATACTGAAATAAGTGAACAAAATCATGCGAGCAATTTAATGGCTAAGTATTACCACACCATAGAAGGTGAGTTCAGTATGAAGAAGGGCGTACTGTTCTCACCCCAGATAGCCTACGAAACATGGGGTGCGCTTAACAGCAGCAGGGATAATGCCGTTCTTGTATTTACCGGTTTATCTCCTTCGGCCCACATCGCATCTTCCGTTGAGGACAATTCTCCGGGCTGGTGGGAAGACATGGTAGGTCCCGGCAAGCCGATTGATACCCGGCAGTACTATGTTATTTGTGTTAATTCCCTTGGCAGCTGTTTTGGATCTACCGGAGCAGCATCCCTTAACCCCAAAACGGGTCAGGTATATCGGCTGGAATTTCCCCAACTTTGTATCGAGGATATTGCCAAATCCAGTGCCGAAGTGATTCACGCGCTCAACATCAATTCCCTTTATGCAACCGTTGGGGCGTCTATGGGAGGTATGACGGCACTCGCCTTCTGCATTTTGTACCCAGATCTCAGTCGCTCTCTTGTATCCATTTCTTCTGCGGCACGTGCATTACCTTTTGCGATTGCACTCAGATCCCTGCAAAGAGAAATAATCCGTGAGGATCCGGACTGGAAAAATGGCCTGTATCCGCTGGACGCACCACCCGCAAGCGGTATGCGACTGGCTAGAAAACTGGGTATGATTTCCTATCGATCTGCGAGCGAATGGGAAACACGATTCGGCCGGGAACGCGCCTCCAATACCTCAGACGAGGAGAATACCGGGCCGTTTCAGAGCAGCTTTGAAATAGAATCCTATCTTGAACACCAGGCCAGAACATTTATTGGCAAATTCGATACCAACTGTTACCTCTATCTCTCCCAGGCCATGGACCTCTTCGATTCTGCAGATTTCGGCGGATGCCTTGAACAGGCATTTTCCAGACTAAAAATAAGTCGAGCAAAAATAATTGGCGTAACAACTGACATACTGTTCCCCATTCAGCAACAAATCGAATTGAGTGAACATCTGGAAAAAGTCGTAAAAAAGGTAAGTTTTGATTGCCTGAAGTCTGAGCAGGGCCACGATTCCTTCCTGGTGGACATGGATCGTTTCCGGCCAGTTATTTCCAGCTTCTTCGCTAACTAGCTTGCACAAGACCCGCTTAAAAGGAGGTTACAAATGAGGCGGCGTTTCCTCCTGTAACTTCCATACGCTGGCACGCTTTCAGGTACTCCCTGCCCTCGTACGCTGGAAAATTTCTTCCCGCGTGCACAACTCGTTTCACCCGACTACGGTGAAATATTCTAATCTGGCTGCCAAATGGAATAACTTCCGCTTCATCATGACCGAACAAATTGAAATGTACTGCAGGTAAATCAAACCAGGGTGTAGTTGGCCGGGCGTGATGTGCATTGTGAAAACCAAAATTTAATACCAGCCAGTTCAGCCATACATATTTCAGGGACAATACCGGGCTATAGGTGTGGGCCTGTTCCCATTGCGTATCACCCTTGTGGGCGCCTGGAATATTATCAAACAGATATTTATTGGGGCCGTAGTCGTGTTGTAAGCCATCCATAAAACGTAAGACGGTAATCATCATCAGGCTGGCAACAACATACAAAAAGGCTGCTTTTGGCCAGGTAAAAAGCACGAAAACAAATACACTGGTTCGTACAGCTATTACCACTGTGTTGTACACACGTTGCGACCGGCGTTCCGGAATAATATAGGAGGTAAACACCATAATACCGTGCATAATCAATTCATGGGCGGGAATATAAAACCACTCCAAAAAACGCGTAAGTTGTAATACCGAGGGGTATCGGGAAAAAAATATTTCATACTCAAACCACACCACATCATCGTTATCTACATGGTGGCGAAAGTGCTTGTAACGAATGTCTTCAAACTTGCCATATGCTGCTCCCGTTAACCATCCCAGGCCAATACCCAGGCGGGCGTTATTTTTGTTGTCCCTGAATACAGTGTTGTGTGCACACTCATGGGTCAAATAGGCAGCAATTGTCATGCCATGCGCAAGCAATAGTGTTGCCATGCCGTTGACCAACCAACTTTCCTGTATCAGGCCTGTGCAGCCCAATACGTATGCACTCACAGCGTAAAAAAGTGCCCCGCCCTGGTATCCAGCACTTCGCAGGCTTCTAAAATTCAGTACCTTTGCGAGCTTATTCATGAATGTCAGTTAGCCCCAGAATAAAAGCATATTCAAGCGCCTTTCTTTCGTAAGGTTTGAATCGTCCACTTGCGCCTCCATGCCCCGAGGCCATATCCACATCAAAAATTAGCAGATTGTCATCCGTTTTCATCTCACGCAGTTTTGCGACCCATTTTGCGGGTTCGAAATACTGCACCTGTGAATCGTGAAAGCCACTTGTAACCAACAAGGCAGGATAGGCTTTCCTTTCAACGTTATCGTAGGGCGAGTAACCTTTCATATAGGCATAGTAGTCTGGATCACGTGGGTCTCCCCATTCATCCCACTCATTACTTGTAAGTGGAATGCTCTCATCCAGCATGGTCGTTAGTACGTCAACAAAAGGCACGCCTGCTATCATGCCCCGGTACAATTCAGGCGCCATATTGAGTACCGCACCCATAAGCAAACCACCTGCACTGCGTCCCTCAGCAAATACTCTTTGCGAATCGCCATAACCGAGCCGCACCAACTCTTTGGTAACGTCAATGTAGTCTGTGAACGTATTCAACTTGTTAAACAGTTTGCCATCTTTGTACCAATCTACGCCCATGGCCTGGCTGCCGCGAATATGGCTGATGGCGTATACAAAACCCCTATCCAGAAGAGGGAGAATATCCGCACGAAAATAGGGCGTTACATTGGCCCCGTATGATCCATAGCCGTATTGGTACAAAGGATTAGTACCGTCTTTTTTGAAGCGATCCTTGCGGTAGACTATTGTCACAGGCACCTGTGCGCCATCCCTTGCTGCTACGAAAATTCGCTCGCTTGCATAATTTGCAGAAACAAAACCACCAGGGATGACCCTTTGTTTGAGCAACCTTCGGGATTTTCCTACCAGATCGTACTCGTAGACGGATTCAGGTGTGGTCAAACTACTATAATTTATCCGCAGCGTTTTTGCTGTGCTGTCTACGTTGGTCTCAAAAGAAGCGGAAAAAGCCTGTTCTGCAAAGTCCAGGAAGTAATCAGCTTTACCCTGGTTTTTTTCCTCTAGTGGAATTATCCGCATTTCAATCACGGCATTGCGCATGTTGTTCAAAATAAGAAAATCCTGCAGTACCAGAAAATCAGAAATATAGGTGTTTGCATCATGCGCCACCACTTCCTGCCACAGGGAACGATCTTTTGCATCATTTTCGCGGACACGCATTATTCGAAAGTTTGGTGCGTTCCAGTTGGTGCGGACGTAAAAATAATCTCCCGACTTTTTTATCGTATATTCGTGGTTGTTCCGGATAGGGTGAAAAATGTGTACGTCAGCGTCCGGGTTGTTAGCATCTATCAGTGAGACGCCAGTTTGCAGGGTGTGCGTGTGGCTAATCAGTATCTTGCTCTCATCCAGAGACTTGGTAATGCCCGTATAATACGTATGATCCTGTTCTTCAAACACCAGTATATCTTCAGATTGCGGCGTTCCCAGGGTGTGGCGAAATACCTGATATTCCAGTAATGTTTGTTTGTCCTTGCCGATGTAATAGAGTGTTTTATTATCGTTAGACCACACCAGCTCGTTGGCAACACCCTCAAGTTTATCTGTTAGCATGCGGCCGGTGTTAAGGTCTTTAAACTCGATCGTATATATGCGTCTACCCAGCGTATCTGTCGCAAAAGCCATTATCTGACTATTCGGACTTACAGCCAGTGCACCCAAAGAAAAATACGCCTGGCCAGCTGCCATCTTGTTCAGGTCGAGCAGCGGTTCTTCTGGTGCCTGCATGGTTTGCGGACGCCGAAAGTAACGCTTAAACTCCATGCCGGTGCTGTAGCGCGAGTAATACCAGTAGTCGTGGTATTTGAAGGGAACCGAGTCTTCCTCCTGCTCAAGGCGACCGACTAATTCCTGATACAGCTTTTCCTGGAAGCCTTCGCTCGCTTGCATAACCTTTTTTGTGTAGGCATTTTCAGCTTCCAGATGTGCAATTACCGCTGCGTCGGTGCGCGTATCGTCACGTATCCAATAATAGTTATCTATACGCCGGTCACCATGAATACTTACATCACGGGCAACTTTTTTAGCTATGGGTGGTATTGGTTGTGAACCCTTTTCATCCATGGATTCCTGTTGGCACGCACAAAGAAATATTACGAGAAACAACGTCACACCTCGACTGCAATTACGCGAAACATTTTTTTCAAGCCCTAAAAGGTCAATCAACATTTCTCACTCCATCACCTTTGTTTGCCGTGAATTTGCTCACAATGACTATACAAAAGAAACCCACCAAAAACCCCGGAACAATCTCGTACAACTCATAAAACACGGATTTTAGCGGGCTTGCTACCCAAATAACGGAGGTAAGAAAACCACCTGATATACCAGCAACCGCGCCTTGTAATGTTAGGCCTCGATAATAGAACAAACACAGTGCAAGGGGGCCAAAAGCTGCACCGAGACCGGACCAGGCAAACAGCACAAACCAAAACAATAGAGCGCTGCCCTGTAGGGCAAAAGCAATGCCTGCAATACCGATTATCAATGTGGTTATTTTTCCAAAACGTACCAGTTGCTGTTCACTATAGGCAACACGGCGAATGCTCTGCATCCAATCACGTACGACAGCGGAGGAAGCCAGGAGTAATAAACTGTCTACAGTTGACATGATCGCGGCCAAAACAACGACCATCAACAGCCCTGTTACCGCTTCGGGAAACAGTTGGCCAGCAAGGAGCGGGAAAACCGTCTCGGCATCTTCTAGTCCAGGGAGCAACACTCTACCCGCCAATCCGGTGAGCACCGCACCACAACCATAGAAAAATATCACACCTACAGATATCCCGGCCGCAGACTTTATGCTGGCCTCACTTTCTATCGACATAAACCGAACCAAAAGCTGGGGTACGCCAAGAAAGGGCATACCAATCGCTGCAAAACTGAGTATGGCAATCCAGCCCGCAAGTGCATTGCCCTGGGGTCCCCAGGCACTTAACAATTGCTGGTCTATGTTGGATAGTCCATTCAACATGACGGACAAGCCACCGATTTCAGTAATTGCCACCACCGGTACCAGAATCAAACCCCCGAGCATGAGCAGGCCCTGTACCAGATCGGTATACGCCACCGCCTTAAAGCCACCAATAAAGGTGTAGGCCATGATTATTGAAGCGCCAACAAGCACCGCCAGCGTATAATCCATACCGGTAAAACTCTGGAATGCCTTTCCGGTTGCAACCATCTGGGCGCTGACATAGGCACCCACCATCACAAGTATAATAAGCACACTCACTTTCCTGATGAGTTGCGCTGAATCAATAAAAGGCGCAGACAGCATATCTGAAACGGTAATCGCGCCGGTCTTATCCCCAAGACGCTTGATTTTACGCGCAAGTAACAACCAGACCAGACTTACACCAATCACTTCACCGGCAACAACCCAGAAGGCCTGAACGCCTACCACATAAGCCATGCCCGTAAGGCCCAGTATTAACCAGGCACTTTCGCCCGTAGCGTTGGTACTAAAAGCTACCACCCAGGGTGGCAGACTTCTTCCCGCAAGATAAAATCCTTCCATCGAGCGCGACTGACCCCGGGTCCACAATGCCAATCCAAATAATATGAACAGGTAAATGAAAAACACGAAATACATCATGCGTTTTTATACGCTTTCTGCTGTGGATATGGCGCACACTTTATCCAGCATTTGTGCCATTACTGCGGCATCCTGAGCTCCCGTTACCGGGTATTTATCATTTACAATGAAGGTAGGCACACCCTGAATCCCCATAGATGTGTATATATTCTGCTCTGCCCGAACTTCATTAATGTATCGATCGCTATCCAGTATCCGGTCAATCTCATTAGCATCCAGGGAAAGCGCTTCGGCAATATTTTTCAGAACCGTCGGATCTGAAGGATTGGAACCCGCTTCAAAATAGGCCTTAAACAGGGCCAATGTAAATTCGTTTTGTCTGCCCTGTTCCCGCGCCCAGTGCAATATCCGGTGCGCCCTGAAGGTATTGTAAATTCGCTTTCCTTCTTCGTAACGTATAGTGATACCCAGTGTTTTGGCCATCTCAATCATCTGTTGACGCTGACCGGGTGCGGCCCCTGCGTCTATGCCGTATTTTCTTTGCAAGTGCTCAGCAATGCCTTCACCTTCATCCGGCATAGTACGGTTCAGCTCAAACGGATGCCATTGAAGCTCCACATCCACTGCGTTCTGCATTAGACCGAGCGCTTTTTCCAACTGTTTGCAACCGATGTAACACCACGGACATACCACATCAGAAACGATGTCAATTTTCAGTCGCGGCTTCATTCGAGCGCTTTCGTGTACGTCGCCATATCAAAATAGTCACGCCACACCCTTATCTTGCCTTCGTGCATTTCAAACACACCGCAACACGGTAAATCCACGGAGATATCTCCCAGTTTCGTTCGATCCAGGCGTTCTGCAAATACTATGTTTTCATGCTCTGACAGATTTAGCACATCCCAGTTGGTTTGCGTCCAGTTTTTCAGAAAGGCGGCGATAAAACCCTGTACATTGGATTTTCCTGATACAGGGCCCATCGGCATATTATGGTAAGTGCCGTCTTCCGTGAAATAGTCCGCTAATTCAGCTGCGTCCAGCCTGGACCAGGCCGCTATAAAATCTCTGATTATGTCTGTATTTGTGCTCATGGTTTTTCTCCTTACAGGCCCGAAGTATACTATGCTGCAATCTCGCCATAAGACAATGGATATGCAGTTAATTCCTTGCGCACAATCGCTTACCTCAGGGACCGGTCGGCTATGGCTGGATAGACTGCAAACCATCCCCGAAGTGGAGTGGATCGGTTGTAAAACCCCCCGATTGCAAAGAGCAGTACAGCGCCTGGAAAAACAGCTGTCAACGCGACTGCCCCTGAGCATCAACTGCCTCGATAGCGCTCCGGATCACCCGACTTTGCACTGCGATGAAAGTTACCAATTGGAAGTTGATGCACAAACAGCCTGTATAAGAATCAATGCCAACTCCGAATGGGGCATTTTGCGCAGTTTTTCAACTGTGGCCCAATTGCTGACACCTGCTAATACCACGGGGCCGCCAAGCGGATTCGAAAGTTGCAAGATCACGGACACACCGGTTTTTTCCTGGCGGGGTCTCATGCTGGACCCCGCGAGACATTTTTTGTCTGTTTCCACTTTGCACGAAACCCTGGACCTCATGTTTTTGTTCAAATTGAACGTACTGCACCTGCATTTGACAGACGATCAGGGATTTCGTTTTTTTAGCCCAACATTTCCTGAACTTGCCCGGGTCGGGGGTAAGGGCGAGTATTACACCACCGAAGAACTAAAAGATCTGGTGCGCTGTGCAGCAGACCGCGGTATTCGTATTATTCCGGAACTGGACATTCCCGGACACTGCACCAGCTGGATCGCAGCAAGGCCGGACTGGGGAGCAGGCAAGCTTACCTCCACTAAAGGTCAACCATCGGCAAGGTTTGGTGGACACAAGGCATGCCTGGACCCGGTAAATCAACAGGTGTACAAGGCAATGGAAATCTTGCTTGGCGAGCTTGCAGATGTTTTTCCGGATGATTACGTGCATTTGGGAGGAGATGAAGTTAATCCCGCCTGGTGGAATTCCAATCCTGATGTTCAACGTTTCATGCAAGCCGAACAACTGGATGGGATAACTGATCTGCAAAACCATTTCATGCTGCGTATTGTTCAATTGGCCAAAAAGCTGGGGAAAAAAATTGTCGGGTGGGATGAAATTTTGCACTCTGAACTCTCAAGATCGGTGCTTATACAAAGTTGGCGAAGTTCCAGGTATCGCGATATTGCTCTGGATAACGGCTTTGATTGTATATTTTCTTCCGCCTACTACCTCGACCTGTTCTACCCTGCAGACCTGCATTATAAATTTGTTCCAAATGCAGAAACACAAGCGCTAAAAAAACATGAGGATAATGTTCTCAACGATCCTCGCCTGGAGCACATCAAGGCGCTGGGTGATTGGCTGGCAAATTATCATGCTGAAGCTGCAAACAAACTGCGACCCTCAACACACCCAAAAGGAATCATCCTCGGGGGAGAAGCCTGCATGTGGTCCGAGCTCGTATGTGATGACCTGTTACATACAAGAATCTGGAGCCGAATGCCTGTCATAGCTGAGCGATTATGGAGCGGTGCTCGTACAGCCACGGACATTTATCCAAGGCTGGCACAAGCCTGGACCTGTATGGATTTTAACCTGGGCATTAACATCTATGGGCCGGTGAATACATTTGTTTCATCCTTTGATGCCTCAAAATCCGACAGGTACCTGTTGTTAGTATTACTGTACAACCTCGAACCCGTAAAAGGGTATGCGCGTTTGCTGGGTGATCAGGCGGATGCACGTGTATCGGGTAACGAAGTGTCGACGGACAGACCATACCAACAGGACACCAGGCTGAATCGTGTCGTAGATCTGTTACCGCCCGAAAGTTTAGCTGCCCGAACCACACTTCAACTCATTTTCGAACTTGCAGACTCTGATCAGCAGGATACGCGGCGTTCAGAAACCAAAAACACACTCAAAAAAAGTGCAGAAGACTGGTGCGCGCAATTAGACACGGTGCGTAAGTTACAACACCAGAATAGCGTGTTGGCGGAAATTGTTGCGTGTTCGGAAGCACTTGCCCAACTTGGTGTGCTGCTAACCAGGTTGCTCGCCCTGGTCCCCAACAAAACAGCGCAGCCCGGGAAAATTCCACTGGATGTAATGGAGGCACTCAAACAGTTGAAAAAACCAGCGTGCGAACTGGTAATTCCAGTAGCGATCGGACTTGAGGCGATGTATTCAGCCCCCGCCAACTGAGAATTGGTGTCAGGGAACCAATTCTACGAAACCATAACGATTTGGCATCTCAACCCGAGGCAGGGATATTTCATCGAGCGTATCACTATGCCCCAAAATTCCATTTAGTTTCAAAACATATGCGGTAATTGCATATACCTCATCAACAGAAAGAGACTTTTCCTGGTTATAGGGCATCGCCCTGGCAATGTAGTCATACAGCGTTGTTGCATATGGCCAAAAGCTCCCAACGGTTTTTACCGGCTGCCCCGAAGCAAGACTATTCAAACCACCAACCAATAAGTTTCCAGCCTGTTTACCATCAATTCCGTGACAGGATGCACACTTGATTTTGTACAACTGTTCCCCGGCAAACACAGAGCCATTACCGCGCGGCAAACCTGATCCATCCGGGGATACAATGGACGCTTTCACATCGCTCATTTTAGTTCCCAAAGCCGGTTTCAGCGCATGAGAAAGTTGCTCGCCAACAGCTCCCGGTGCTGCACCAGCCAGCAGTAATGCAGCAATCAATACAAAAATGTGATTACGCAAAGGCATTTTTTACTTCTCCCAGCGCTGTTACCTGCCAGCTTTGAATACCGTTGTAGTGATAAAAACCGGCCCTGGAATAACGCTGCAAGGCAGCACTTCTTGTGGGTTGAATATTACCCCTGTTATCCGTTGCCCGGCTTTGTAGTACGGCAGGTGCCCCACTCCATTGCCAGGGAATTCTGAAGCGTGTTAGCGCCAGGGATTTGGGCTCGGATTGCAATACTGCTTCTGCCCAGGTCTTGCCTCCATCTGCACTCACCTCTACCTTGCTAATAGCACCCTCTCCCGACCAGGCAAGCCCCGAGATTTCATATACACCTTTTCGGTTTAATTGCATTTTTCCCGAAGGGCTGGTTATCAGTGATTTTACTTCCATCCGCAGAGAAAACATTTCTGCGGTCCCATCCTTAAGCAGGTCGGTATACTTGCTGGTTTCATCTCTCGTATAGGCAGGTGTATTCTGCACTTTCAAGCGCTGTAACCATTTCACGCTGATATTCCCTTCACAACCGGGCAAAAAAAGCCGCATGGGATAACCTTGAGAGGGGCGTATAGGTTCTCCATTTTGATACATGGCAAGCATGGCATTGTCCAACATATATTTCATGGGGACGCTGCGAGTAAGTGCAGCAGCATCGGCACCTTCCCCAATAACCCAACCGGCACTACTTTCAAGGCCCGCCTCATCCAGCAAATAGTGCAATGGAACACCGGTCCATTCAGCACAGGAAACCAGGCCGCTTAAAGCACCCGCTGTTACATTAGCCGGAGATGCCAGCGTGTTTCGATAGCTGTTTCCAGAACACTCCAGAAAATACACATACGTTTCCATTGGATATGCGTGCAAGTCTTCGTAGCTAAAGCGCAAGGGTCGTTTCACCGCGCCAACTATCGTTAAGCTGTGCCTGTCAGGATTAATAGCCGGGATACCACTGTGATGTCTTTCAAAATGCAGGCTGTTTGGAGTTATCGTGCCGTTAAGTTTCTGCAGAGGTGTTGAAGACGAACCTGCACCTGCGCCAAACTCATGTCCGCCAACCCGTTCACGGCTCAGATCAGCGAAAGCGGATTGCGCGCCATATTTACCCGGCGACTCTCCGGCACGCGTCATCCATTCTTCTTCAGCCTGCGCGGGTGCGAGGAACCCGGCCGCAAGACCTACACCCGAAGCTTTCAGCAAGGCGCGCCGGTTTAATATTCCACCACCTGCACTGAAATCCGCCATGGCTTCCACCCTTTCTGACATTGAAGATTTTTTATTTAATCACACCCGGGCTATGTGATGTAATATTTTACGAATACACCTACTTCAGATTATCCAGAGCAGCACGCACTTCCCCATCCCATTGTTCAGCTACCTTGCTGCCCGCTGGAAGGTTAGTCCAACCCCGCCTGTAGATAACGCTGCCCTCGCCATCCACGACCATCAGCCCGGGGATAAACTTCACATCATACTGTTTGGCAATATCGTCCGCCTCTGCAATCGCAACCAGGGGAAAGTCCAGACCATCAACATAAGCTTTTGGATCGCCCTTGCCTCTTTCCAGGGCATTAAACGTAACAATTTGCACGCCCTGCCCGGCGTAATCAGCCTGAATCCTACCCGCATAAGGCATAAATGCCTTGCAATACGGGCACCATGTTGCCCAGAAAACCAGAACGGCTGGTTTTTCGTTTAATACCTCGGGAAATTTAACCTGTGTACCATCAACAAGGTTGTTACCCTTCCAGGAAGGTGCAACATCACCAATTTGTACCCCGGTTAAGGCGCTTGAAAATAACACAGACAGAATAATTGCACTCAGCTTTTTGATCATAGATTGTACTCAGAGTTGTGGAATCGGCCCAATTGGAGTCCCCACGTTTTGACTGCCATAGTCGAAGGAGGTTCCCGCAGCACTACTGCCAGTATTTGAGGACATCTTCGCAATAACACCTCAATTCCTGTACATTGTGCTGCCATGCTGATACCCCGGTTTCACAAGACAATCCAACAGGAAAACTTACAGGAAGACCATTGCCAATGGAGTACATAGTAGTAAAAGGAGGCACAAAATTATACGGCGAAGTGAACACGAGTGGTGCTAAAAATGCGGCTCTGCCAATTTTATTCGCCGCTCTGCTCGCCGAAGGTGAACACCACTTTCACAATGTTCCCCTACTTCGTGACATAACATCCACTGAACGCCTTCTTCACCACCTGAACTGCCAGACAACACGTGAAGGAACCAATCTTTGTATCAGGACTTCGCCTCCGAAGGATTATACGGCACCTTATGAACTGGTTAGCCAAATGCGCGCGAGCATACTTTGCCTGGGACCCTTGCTGGCGAAATACGGAGAAGCGCGCGTCAGTTTGCCAGGTGGCTGCGCAATCGGTTCAAGACCCATAAATTTGCACATCGAACCCCTCAAGTTAATGGGCGCAGAAATTGCAATCGAGAAAGGTTACGTCATTGCACATTTACCCGCCAAACGATTATCCGGCGCGCACATCCTGTTTGAAAACACTACAGTGGGTGGTACCGAGAATATCATGATGGCAGCGAGCCTGGCCGAGGGTACTACGGTACTTGAAAATGCAGCACGAGAACCGGAAATAGTTGACCTCGCCGCCTACCTTAAAAAAATGGGAGCGCACATCGAGGGCGAAGGCAGCAATGTGATAACCATAGAAGGTGTCGAAAGTTTAAAACCTGCAGAACACACCATTGTTCCGGATCGAATTGAGGCAGGAACCTTGCTTATTGCCGGTGCCATAACCGGGGGGCAGGTGAGAGTGGAAAATTGTGTACCTGCCGACATACAGGCCTTAATCGACAAACTTCAGGAAAGCGGCTTCACTATTACAAGTGGCGAAAACTGGGTTGAAATTGCTGCCGGTTCCGCCGGTCATGGAGTTGATATACACACTATCCCGCATCCGGGGTTTCCCACTGATCTCCAGGCGCAATTTATGGCACTTATGACGCAGTGCGAAGGTGCTTCTGTAATTACTGAAAGCATATTTGAGAATCGTTTTATGCACGTACAGGAACTTATGCGGCTGGGTGCCGACATCTCCCTGAATGCACGGGTTGCTGTTGTACGTGGCCATCCGGGTAAACTGGAGGGTGCAGAAGTTATGGCTACAGATTTACGTGCCAGTGCATCCCTCGTACTGGCGGGACTGGTAGCCAACGGTGATACCAAGATAAATCGTGTTTATCACCTGGATCGCGGTTATGAAAAACTTGAAGAAAAACTTGCCGGGCTGGGCGCCATTATAGAGCGACGCAAATAAAATCACACACCTCAAAGCAAGAGTGCTTTACGCAAGTGCCCGTTAGTCAGGCCCAGTTTTTCACGGGCAGCTTCAACCTCTATTTGCAAACTATGCGCAAGAATTGCGGTCTTCAATTCTCCTTCGCACTTGTCGAGCAAAGCCGTGGCAGAGGGATAAGATAATCCCGTAAGCGCTGTGAGCATGCGAATTGCGCGATCCTGTAATTTGGTGTTGGTGGCCTGCACATCCACCATGTAATTCCCATAGGTCTTACCCAATTGCACCATCGCAGCCGTTGACAACATATTCAGCACCATTTTTGTTGCTGTACCAGCCTTCAGGCGAGTAGATCCACTAATTATTTCCGGACCCACAATCGGGGCGATAATAATGTCAGCAACCGACGCCATCTCATTGGGAACATTACAACAAAATCCAATGGTTGTGGCTTCTATCCCGCGCGCATAAGCCAAGGCCCCCAGCACATAGGGAGTACGCCCGCTGGCACTGATGCCCACTACACAATCACTACCTGTCAAGGACAGTTTTTGCAGATCAGTGGCACCCGCTTCCGTTGCGTCTTCGGCACCTTCAACCGCTTTTACCAGGCCTTCATATCCACCAGCCATCAGGCCAATGATCTGATCCGGATGAGTATTAAATGTAGGTGGACATTCCACCGCATCCAGCACTCCAATACGCCCGGAAGTACCTGCCCCAACATAGATCAAACGTCCATGCCGGGCCAGGCATTTCACTATCTGATCAATGGCAAGCGCAATTGAGGTCGATTCCTTTTTAACTGCGGCAGCAACTTTTGCATCCTCATCGTTGAGAAGCTGTACCAGGTCCTTTGTAGATAATAAATCCAGGTCCTTGCTTGCCGGATTTGAGGATTCAGTGGTTAAGGTTTCGAGCATTGATTATTCCAGAGTTCCCCTAGATATTATAAAAGCTGCCAAATTGTTTTCGAAGCGTTTCATTTTGCTCATACACCCAAAGATAGTACTCCTGATTTTGTAACTTCGCTGCCGCCTTTTCGTCCAGCAAAATACTAACATGCTGATGCAATTGCAGCGCGGACGCAGGGCACATCGAGGATAGCGGCCCCTCTACCATTTTTTGAACAGCCTCGGCCTTTCCGGATCCAGTGGCTAACAGGATAATCTTTCGCGCATCCAGAATGGTGGCTATTCCCATGGTCATGGCCAGCCTGGGCTGGTGTTCGTTTTCATCAAAAAGATGCTTGTTATCCTGAAGCGTTCGTTGAGTGAGCGCTTTAACACGGGTTCGTGATTTAAGACTTGATGCGGGTTCATTAAATCCAATGTGCCCGTTACCCCCAATACCCAGAATTTGTAAATCAATACCTCCATGGCAGAGAATTTCGTTCTCAAATCCAAGCCCGAAAGTTCGCGGATTTTCTCCTTCTTTACAAAATGGCATGTAGGTATTTCTGATATCAATATCAATGTGGTCAAAAAAAGCAGCATTCATAAATGCGCGATAACTTTGGTCATCATCTTCATCAATCCCCAGATACTCATCCAGGTTGAAGGTGCTTACTTCGGCAAACGAGATTTCGCCTGTTCGGTAGATACCAATCAACTGCTCATACAATGCAATGGGCGTTCTGCCCGTAGCAAGGCCCAATATCGCGTTACTTTTTTGGCGTATCAGCTCTGTCAGTAACTGCGCACCCTTCTTTGCAACCGCATCGGCATTCTTGAGAATTACAATTTCCATAATACCTCAGAGATCTTCACGGCCTGGAATACCATCAATCCATGTTTCCACTACATTCAACTCTGTGTCCAGCTCAACAAGACACGCCCGGTAACCGGCTTTTATATAGCCAAGTTCTGCAGCTTTGTGGATAGCGTGTGCAGGGTAAGTAGATGCCATGCGCAATGCCTCTGTTATCTCAAGTCCGGTAAATTTGATGGTGTTTTTTACCGCGTCCTGCATATTCAAATTGGACCCAGCGAGGATGCCCTCCTTACTCAGAAAGCGCCCCTGCGACAATTGAATGGTTTCTTCATTCATCACAAAGGAGTTCTGATTCGTGCCCACGCAGGCCATTGCGTCCGTAACCAACAGCGCGCCACCCCTTCGTTTTGCAGCCACCGCTACAGCGAAGCTTGCCGGATGCACATGATGTCCGTCTGCGATAATGCCAAAATAACTGTCGGTATCAGTGAGTGCCGCGCCCACAATACCGGGCTCGCGGCTAAGAAGAGCAGGCATGGCATTAAACAGGTGCGTAAAACCGCGCAAACCTGCATCAAGGGCCTTTTGCGTCGTTTCAAAATCAGCGGTGGTGTGTCCGGCGAAGACCAGAACACCGGCATCTGTTAAGGCCCTGATCTGACGGGCGTCAACAAACTCAGGCGCGAGCGTAACCAATGTTGTGCCCTTTTGTAGTGAGGTAAACAGGGAGAAAAGTGAATCATCCAGTTTTCGTAAAGCCTGAGCAGAATGAATTCCTTTACGATCAACATTCAGACACGGCCCCTCCAGATGTATCCCCAGAATTCCAGGCAAGTTATTTCGTAATGCTTCACTAACGCTTGATATCGCCCTTTGCATAACAGCATCGGTAGCACTGATGATGGTCGGCAGAAAACCGGTCGTGCCGAACCGCCTGTGCGCTCTGGCAATAGTGCGTAGTGTTTTTGGTGTGGGTGCGTTATTGAACAGTTCTCCACCCCCTCCGTTCACTTGTAGGTCGATAAATCCCGGAGCCAGAAAGTGACCGGACAGATCGTAAATTTGGGCGGTATGCAATTCGTCTGGCTGGTGCAAACAAACGTCCGCCACGAGACCATTTTCTACGATGAGGCAATGTCCATCCAGGATACCCTCTCCGTCACAAATACGACCATTAACAAATACTGTTTTATGCATAGGGCTTCTGCATGAATCGAAAAACCTTCATTTCAAATTGCGCAATATATAGTCCACTGTAGCCTTACCTATTCTCCGCTTGCTTTCAATTCGAGAATCACACAAAACAAATGACTGTTCAGTGTAATGGTTTTGAGTATGCGTTTTCTACCTGTGACTTTGTTGGCAAGTGTTCTGCTTATTACATTGGCTCTGCCCTGATAATCCCTTATTCTCTAATACCGGAACCACCGGAAACGGACTTTTTATGAAAAACGCACTGATATTTTTGGGCAGCCTGATCTTTCTTACAGCATGTAATGCAAGCGAACCCACTGGCAGCGGTGAAAGCCCGGTCAGCCAGAGCCAGGCGGTACCCTTCAAGATGGCAACCGATCTGCACCAGACAATGGAATGGGTGCTGGATCCGGCTGCAGACCTTATATGGGATTCTGCTGGCTCCATTATTACGGAAGCGGGTATCGAAGAACTGGCACCGACCACAGATGCGGGCTGGGAAAACGTACGTAACAATGCAGCTGTGGTTGCCCAAAGTGGCAATCTGCTGATGCTGCCTGGAATAGCGCTGGGTGAAAACGACTGGATGGAACTATCCGCTGGTCTGGTAGATGCCGGAATGCTCGCTGTAAAGGCGGCGGAGGCACAGGATTCTGATGCCCTGTTTAAGGCTGGAGGGCAAATTTACAATGTCTGTCGTGCCTGCCATCAGCAATATGTCACCGGGGAATAAGCCAGTTTTGAGGGCATATCTTTTTGCTAACATAAATGTTGTTCAACGATTAACACCACTGATTGTTATTCTTGGTTGTGTGTTTATTGCAGGCTCAATACTTGGCCATACAATTTCCGGAAGCAATGCAACTTACGTGAAGGGCATAGAGGGGCCCGCTATCGCACCTTTTATGTACCTGGGAGCCAAACACATGGTAACCGGGTTGGATCACCTGTTATTTCTGGCGGGCGTGGTGTTTTTTCTGTTCAAAGCCCGAGACATAATTCTTTATGTTTCGTTATTTACACTGGGACACAGTATTACGCTTTTAAGCGGTGTCCTGTTCGACCTGCAGGTCAATGCAAACCTCATAGATGCCATTATTGCATTTTCTATTGTATATAAAGCTTTCGAAAATATGGGTGGCTTTGCACACCTTCCCTTTCAACCTGATACCCGCATAGCCGTTCTGGTATTCGGCCTGTTCCATGGGCTGGGCCTTGCCACCAAGCTTCAGGAATTTTCAATTACCGAAAACGGATTGCTGACAAACATTGTCAGTTTTAATCTCGGAGTAGAAATTGGCCAGGTAATTGCGCTGCTATTTATACTGGCGGCACTAAAGCTGTGGCGTAAGCGGGAAAAATTTGTCGACAGAGCCTATGCCTCCAATTCAGTTCTCATGTGCGCGGGCTTCATTCTCGCCGGTTACCAAATAACCGCTTATATGGTGTTTTCCCAATGACCACAGCCGAAGTTCCAAATTCAGGACATTCAAATGCCAGACTTGTGTGGACCTGCCTTGGCGCATTTGCTGTTGCCGCAATGTTACTGGTGTTATTTGTGCTTCCTGCAGAATTTGCCATAGATCCTCTGGGGACGGGTAAGCTGCTGGGACTCACTGATCTTTCCGGCCAACAGTCTGACGCAATCACGCACCAATCAGAAATTTACCATCGTGATAGCAGGGAATTCGTCCTGTCTCCCTTTGAATCCCTTGAATACAAGTACCGGATAGAGGAAGGCGGTGTGTTAATTTACAGTTGGCATGCAAGCGGTGAAGTTTTATATGATTTTCACGCTGAACCGGATGGTAGTGAACCCGGCTTTGCAGAAAGTTTTGATAAACAACGTAAAGAGGTATCCCACGGAAGCTATTTTGCAGCATTCTCAGGAATACATGGCTGGTACTGGGAAAACCGCGGCAACACCGACGTCGTGATCAAACTTGAGAGCACAGGATTTTATTCCGGTTCCATAGAGTTCAGAGACGGCCTGGAAACTGAAGATTCGTTTACTACAATAGGTGTAAACTCAGCAAACAGGGGGACTGAAGTTCTTGTTAAATGAAATGCTACTCAACCTGGCCGAATGGTTGGCAGTGCAAGACTGGAGTATTGGTCTGCATGAAGCCTACTATATGTATGGCTGGGTAGAAGGTACCCATGTACTAACACTTATGCTGTTTCTGGGTATGCTGTGTGTGATCGATTTGCGAATGCTTGGCCTGATACTTACCGATGTACCTGCTGCCAAAATCGCGCAGCGACTCGACACCCCCATGATGATCGGATTTGGAATAATGCTGATCACCGGCTTTGCCCTGTACTACGCAATTCCGGTGCGCACCACCCAAAGCATCTGGTTCAGGATCAAGGTGGTTTTGTTAATAGTGGCTGGCATCAATGCCCTGTTGTTTAGAAACAAAATGCATGCTTCGGCGGATACCTGGAGTGAGGATCCTGTTCCCCCAAAACGAATACGCCTTGGTGCGGGATTGTCTCTTGGCCTGTGGGCATCTGTGGTTACCGCAGGAAGATTGATGGCTTATGACTGGTATGACTGTAATAAATCCATGCCCGAGTTTATGTACTGGGCGGCAGGGTGTGTCGCGGAACTGGCCGCTTCAGAGGCGCCGTAAACTATAAATATGGTTGTTTAATGGAACTCATTGCTTTTTTTCAATGGCTGGATCAGTCAGCACTGGCTGAATTTTCAAAGGCTTATGGTGGTGTATTTGCCATTGTGCAAGTAGGCCACATATTATCCATGGTGCTTTTGGGTGGCATGATTATCACTGGCGATCTGCGCCTGTTGGGCGTAGTGATGCGGGATATTCCTTCCGAATCTGTGCTGGAAAACACCCACAGGTGGTTAGCACCAGCACTGACTGTATCGATAATAACCGGCTCTTACATGACATCTGCGATAGCCATGAAAATCTATCACAGCGGTTTTTTCTGGTCGAAGATGTATTGGCTGGCTGCCGGTATAGTCATGGTATACCTGATTCGCAGGCCGCTGTTAAAATTTGATCATGCATCCATCAACCCATGGACACTTCGCTTGATGGCGATTGCCAGTATTACCATCTGGTTTAATGTTGCTGGCGCAGGTCGCTGGATCGGTTTTTCCTAAGCACCCCCGACACAGGCCCGTCAAAAACAGCGCACCAAGGAACAGGGAATATCACTATGCAAAAAGCCACTCTTGAAAAACTCGCTACCCTCTATTCAATGAGCGTTATCATTGCTGCCTGCTGGTACCTGACTATCCAGATTATGGATACGCTGGAAATTCTGGAAATGGCGTACGGTTAACGAGTCTGCTAATCCCGGATAACACTGGTACCGGATAATCCCGCTGGCAGTATTCAGCGTAGACTTTAAATTCTGAACAACAGGAGTATCACGCTTGACCACACCTATCCTACCTCTGGACCCACCCCCGGGCTTTGAGCCGGACCAATCCAATGACATAGCCGAAGAAACCATTGGGCCCTATTATGTCAATTACGCACCAAACCTGTTGGCGACGGGTATGATCAGCATGCCACATCATGCCAACTCCATGGGTACGGTACATGGTGGAGTGCTGATGACCTTTGCAGATTTTACGCTCTGTGCATTTGGGCGAGATGGAAGTAAAGACGCCCATATTGTTACCGTAAGCCTTACCACGGAGTTTGTTCGCGCAGCCCCCATTGAAGCATGGCTTAGCGCAAGCGGAGAAGTTGTACGACGTACCGGTTCGCTGGTGTTCGTACAGGGACGTTTGTATCACGGCGAAGAGGCCGTACTTACCTACAGCGGCGTCGGCAAGCGCATCTACGAATAAGCAGGTTGATCTGCTACATTAGCGCACTACTGCAGAATATTTTCACAGCAATCAGATACAGGGGAAGCACTCCATGCATTCAGTCATGATCATAGTGTTAGGTATTATTGGCATGGCCCTGGGGTGGTTTGTTTACTCCAAATTTATAGCGGAAAAAATATTCCAGCTTGATCCTGACTTTATCACTCCGGCCCACCAGATTAATGATGGTGTGGACTACGTGCCAACTAACAAATATATACTATGGGGCCACCACTTCACTTCAGTCGCCGGTGCTGCTCCCATTGTTGGACCAGCTATCGCAGTATACTGGGGCTGGGTTCCCGCTGTACTGTGGGTCGTCTTTGGCACCATATTTTTTGCCGGCGTGCATGATACGGGCGCGCTTTGGGCGTCCAGTCGTCACCAGGGTAAATCCATCGGCGCACTGTCCGAGACTGTCATTGGCAAACGTACGCGTGCCTTGTTCATGATCGTCATATTTCTTGTTCTGTTAATGGTAAATTCCGTTTTCGGAGTGGTAATCGCCAATGCCTTTGTAAACACGCCCACAGCAGTATTTCCCGCCTGGTCTGCGATAGTAGTCGCATTAATCATCGGGCAGCTGGTATTCCGCAAATTTAATCTTATGCTTCTTTCCATCGTCGGTGTCGCCGCACTCTACCTTTCGGTTTATGCCGGCAGCACTCTCCCGATTGAACTACCCGCCATTTTCGACCTGAGTCCCAATGCCAGTTGGATATTGATACTGTTTACCTATGCTGCAATCGCTTCCATGTTGCCCGTATGGATGCTGCTACAACCCCGCGACTTTATTAATGGCCTGCAGCTTTTTGTGGGCCTGATTTTGTTATATGGAGCCGTATTTCTCTTTACCCCGGATATCACCGCCCCTGCCTTTAACAGTAACGTAAGCCTGAGTGCGCCATCGATCATTCCCCTGCTGTTTGTAACCATTGCCTGCGGTGCGATATCCGGATTTCACGGCATAGTTTCCTCGGGTACCAGTTCAAAACAGCTGGACAAGGAACCCGATGCACGCTTTGTGGGTTACCTTGGCGCTATCGGCGAAGGCAGTCTGGCCCTGATTACCATAGTTACGGTAAGCAGCGTTGCATACGCAGCGTCAACGGATGCGTGGCATGATGCCTATCACGAATTCGGTTCGGCAGGGGCAGGTGCCTTCATACAGGGCGGTGCCAATCTGATAAGTGAAGGCTGGGGAATGTCCGTTGAATTTGCGGGTACCCTGCTTGCGACCATGGTGGTACTTTTTGCCGGTACGACTATGGATTCCGGCGTGCGCCTGCAACGTTATATTATTCAGGAATGGGGCCAAATTTACGATGTACAGGCTCTGAAAAACGGCTTCATTGCTACGCTGCTGGCAGTAGCTGCCTGTCTTTTACTCGCGTTCGGGGCCGGTGGCGCCTCCGGCAGTGGAGGCCTCATAATCTGGCCCCTCTTTGGCTCTACCAATCAGATTCTGGCAGGAATGACCTTGTTAGTGATCAGCATTATGCTCATCAAATATGGCCGTCCCGCGCGATACACCCTTATTCCCATGTTGTTTGTGCTTTCAATGTCGTTTCTGGCGGGCGGGGTAACCCTGTTCAAGTTCATTGAACAGGGGAATTACCTGCTGGTAGCAATAGACCTTGTGGTTCTTGTGACCAGCTTGCTGGTAATGCTTGAAGCAGCATCGGTTGTGTCTAAACTGCGACGCGGTGAACCCGAGGCGGAAAATACCCGGGAAAACAGCCCGGAAAGCTGATGTAGGCCCGGTTTACAGGCGGGGGATATAGGGCAGGCGTGTTAGCGGTGGTTGATAACCACGTCGTCGGAAACGCTCCAGTAGCTCGGCTACATCTGTACTTCCACCAGCCACTTTTTTTTGTTCATTCAAACTTAATTTTCGCATCACTAATCTCCTGGAACGCCCGGATTATGGGAGTTATCCGGGAATCAGCCTATCTTCCTCAACCAGGCATTCCTAAAGTAGAGGTTATTAACTGAATCTGCGGTAGGATATGGCCGTTAAAGTGAGTAGTTACCATTCAGCTGGGGTTCAGGCTTAACCAGCTATCGTTTGTGCATTCTTCGCTAACTACGAGTGTCCTATGGCTAATATAACAAGCACCAGGCATATGGAATTAATACTGCAAAAATCCGGAATATTATTGCTGGTATCCATGCTGCTGGTTTTTTTCACCGGATCGCTTGCATGGGCAGAATCCTGGCCTCGGGAATTTAGCTGGAACGGCGGAAGCATGCAGGTATTTCAGCCGGAAATAGACGCTGTTCGACCCAGACCCGAAAGTGGTTCAGGCGCCCTGATAGAAGCTCGAGCTGCGCTGTCCATACGTCGAGATAAACACGAAGAGCCGCTGTTTGCTGCCATTAGATTTGAAGCCGATACATTCTCGGCAAACGATGCATCAAGCCTGCTGCTGGAAAACATTCATGTTGTGGACATTCGCTTCAGTAAACAGGATGAAGGTGAACAGACACAACTCATCACATTGGTGGAAGATAATCTTGCTAACATCACGCTGGAGATTAAATCTGCACAAGAAAAAGATTCGATAGATGTAGCAGCATCCCATGAAGAATTTAACCTTATCAAGGCAGAACCACCCAGGATAATATTGTCCGGCACTCCCGCTATCCTGGTGTTCATTGACGGTGAGCCGATAACGGAGGCAATCGAAGACACTGAATTGCGCCGGGTGGTAAATACGCCATTTACCATTATTGCCAATCATAATAGCTATTATCTGGCCGCGAGCCCCACTCTGTGGTACCGAGCCAGCCACGCCCTGGGTCCGTGGGTTAGCATAGATAACCCTGCTTTTGACGTGCCAGCAAATGTATTGGCGCTCATCAATGTTAAGCAGGAAAACGGTCAGTCAGACAATCAGCCCTACGCTCAGGAGAACCCGGAACCGGCTGCATATCCACGGCCGGTTGTCATAGTGGCAACTGAACCCACCGAACTCATAATCTACGATGGTGTCCCCTCATGGTCACCGTTAGAAGGTATGAATCTTCTTTACATGAGCAATACCGAGAACGATGTCTTTCTGGACATCGAAAGTAGTCAGAATTACGTACTGTTGGGCGGTCGGTGGTACAAGGGACGCGTGGGCGCAAGTGACGTACCGTGGCAACCCGTAGCAAATGATGCGCTACCAGATGCATTTCAGAACATCGACGACTACCTGAGAGCGCCCGAGGTTATGACGCATATTGCCGGCACACAGCAGGCGCGTGATGCGTTATTGGACAATACCCTGCCAAGGGCCTCAGCCGTTAACCGGGATGACACTAATTTCTCTGCAGAATGGGACGGAAATCCACGTTTTGAGACAGTACGTGGCACCCGCAATCTGCAATATGCATTGAACACACCCGCTGCCATATTTAAATACAACAGCAGGTATTATGCGTGTGAGGATGGAATCTGGTATACCTCCAGCTCTCCATGGGGCAACTGGAGCATCGCCACCCGGGTTCCTGATATCATCTATGATATTCCGGCTTCCAATCCGCACCACAACGTAACCTATGTTCGCGTTTATGACGCAACACCAGAGGTAGTCTACGTTGGATATACACCGGGTTACCTTGGCAGTTATGCATACCACGGAAGTATTGTGTATGGCACGGGCTGGCGCTACCGGCCCTGGTCGAGTGGACGCTATTATGCTCGGCCAGCAACCTGGGGTTTTAATGCTTATTACGACGCGTGGAACGGCTGGGCTTATTCTGCCGGACTATTCGATTACGGTTATTCCTTCGCATTTAACAACTATCGATACAGACGTCATTCGTACAACTATCCATCCTACGGTCATCGCCGCGACAGACGGCATGGAAAACCATACCGGGGTAACTGGACAGGAACTGGCGGGCATCGAAGACATGAACCGGATAATTCCCATCCACGGCATCGACTCGTCGACCGTGACCGGCGCGGGGATGGCGACCATGCCAGGGGGAACGACAGGGATAGGGACCGTGACAGAAATCGAAACCGAAACTTCGATCGCGACAACAGCCATGAGAGGGATCGGGACAACAGGCGCGAAGACAGAGGGCGCGGTAACCATGGCGGCAATGCGGGAAATGAAACAGGTCGCTGGGTAGCGGACTCCGCTACCAGCACTCTTAAGCCCCCTCGATTAGCCCCCGCCAATCGAGCGGTAAACCGCCCCAAACATAATTATTCCCGGCCCGACAAAAGTCGCAATCAGAAACGATTTTCGCCCGAGCCCGTTAACGAAAGACCCGCTATGGGAAAACCAGGTATTCGTACGCGTACAGAGGGTAAAGTGCGAGACAGAACACAGCACAGAACGAAGCCTTCACCAAAACTGGAAGGCCTGCGTAATGTGGACGAGCGTCAACTCAATAAAGTGCGCGATAACGTCAAAAAATATGTCGCTCGCAATTACAACAGCAAGTCGGGCGACCGCGCTGACAGGAACGAAGCGCCGGTCAATCGAAAGGTAAAAGCTGAAAAACGCACAAAACGCGCGCACACACAAAAATCTGCAAGCAATAAGCGAGCAGAACGCGCAAAAAGCGTGCCTTCCAAAACACCCAGAGCAAGAAACAGAAAAGAAAGCGCCAGCCGACGGGCCCGTTAGAAACGCATTCCACACACCCCGGTGTCGGTCGCGTAAGCTAATTATGGCAAATTCGCCTGATAATAGCTCCTGACAAGGAGTTATGTACAACTTTGCAGTATGATTGGTTGGGGTTTAGGGGAATGCATTGTTAGCTATAAAAAATCTTGCGATCGGGCCAGGGCAAATAAGCCATACCTTTCAACCAGGAAAAATCAGTGTAATTCTCGGTAACAATGGCGCAGGCAAAAGTACCTTTGCACGATTAATTACCGGCCTTTCACCCGTTCGGCGGGGCAGTATTCTGCTTAATGGCGCTGACATAATTCCCACCCCGGTGCGCAACCGGGATATTGCACTGGTGTTTCAGGAGTTCGTAAATTACCCTTCTTTAAGTTGTTTCGAAAACATAGCTTCGCCTTTGCGCGCCCGTAATACACCAGAACACGAACTTCGTCCTGAAGTGGAAGCGTTGGCACGCACACTCAAATTGGAAACCCTCCTTGAGCGCCTGCCGGAAGCACTCTCCGGGGGCCAACAACAACGCCTTGCTATTGCTCGTGCGCTTGCTAAAAAGGCCAGTGTTCTATTGTTAGATGAACCGCTGGTCAATCTGGACTACAAACTTCGGGAATCCCTGCTAGTGGAACTCAAAATTTTGTTGCACGAGCGCAACTGCGTAGTTATCTATACCAGTTCTGATACGGCTGAAGCATTTGCTGTGGGTGATGAAATTTTACTTCTTGACAAGGGCAGCATATTGCAGGCGGGTGATCCAATGTTTCTCATGAACAACCCCGGCTCGCTTGCGGCTGCCGATCTGATGGCTGATCCGGGAATTAATAGTGTGCAGGCAACCCTGGTAGATGGGCGCCTGAATACCAGGGGTAATAGTGCGGGGCAACGTACGTATGCAGTAAGGCCGGATCACCTGCAACTACAACCGCATGATAAGAATTGTGTACGCTTCACTGCCACCACTTTATTCAGTGAAAGTAACGGCTCTGACACTTACCTGCACATGCGTCTGCCATTTGATGAAAGTTTTTCAAATCAAGCGCCGGTCTGGGTTGCCCATCTTTCGGGACATCATGATTTTATTCCCGGCGACAACATGCAGATGTATATCTCCGGCCAGGACCTGAAGGTTTTTTAATGGCCCACGTAAGCCTGAATAATATATCGCACGCCTATAATGCGAATACAGATTCTGAAACACAGGTTTTGACGGACATCAGCCTCGATATTCCGCACGGTTCTGCACATGCTTTATTGGGCGCCTCTGGTACCGGTAAAACGACGTTGCTTAAAATAATCTCCGGGCTACTGATCCCGACTGAAGGCGATCTACTGGTTGACGGCAGACGGGTAAATACTGATTCGCCACGTGAAAGAAATATTGCACAGGTATTTCAGTTCCCCGTCTTGTATGAGCATATTAGCGTTTTCGAAAACCTGGCCTTTCCACTACGCAATCGCAAAGTTCCACTCACTGAAATTCATACTCGCGTAAAACAAACAGCCGAGTTACTGGAAATAGATAATTTGCTCAGCGGTAAAACAACCGGTCTGTCTATTTTTGACAAACAAAAAGTATCCCTTGGACGTGCTCTGGTGCGCAATGACGTATCAGCTATTTTGCTGGACGAGCCTTTAACCGCCGTTGAACCCTCAGCCAAATGGCGCTTGCGCCAAAAGCTGAAGGAGCTACAACAGGAACTCTCTCTAACGATGATATATGTCACACATGATCAGCTTGAAGCAATGACTTTTGCTGAACAGATTAGTGTGATGCACGAAGGGCGTATTATTCAGACCGCGTCGCCGCGTGAATTGGTAGAAAAACCCCAACATGAACACGTAGGATTTTTTATCGGGATGCCCGGGATGAATTTTCTACCAACAGATAGTACCGCGTGTCTGTCGCCTCCCAAAGGTGCAACCAAAGCAGGCTTTCGACCCGATCAGGCTTTTGTCAGCACGAAGCAGGGACACAACAGCCTGCAGGTAGCGGTGATAGATCAACAGGCTCTCAGTACACATTTGGGAGAAAGCTGGGGTTTGCTTACCTGCAAATATCAGGATATTGAAATTCGTACGCGACAGCACCTGAACCTGAATGTTGGTAGTACCGCATGGCTCCACATAGATAATCCACACTTTTTCCGGAATGGCTGGCGCATGACCGGGCAAGCAGAGGTCACGCAAGGCAATGCGTAAACGTATAAATAATCGTGCCTGGCTAATGGTCCTGCCCGTACTGTTTCTGGTAGCAATGAGCGCGGTAATACCCCTGATGACGGTGGTCAATTATTCCGTTCAGGATATATTCGATGACAACAACAGAGTATACGTGGGCCTGGAGTGGTTCATACAAATCATCCGGGACCCTGAATTGCATGCTGCCCTCTGGCGCCAGATCCTGTTCAGTGCCAATGTTCTGGCCATAGAGATACCCCTGGGCATTCTTATTGCCAAGGCCATGCCACGACGGGGATCCGTTGCTACCGGATTGCTCATATTCTTCGCCATACCTCTACTCATACCCTGGAACGTGGTCGGCACAATCTGGCAAATTTTCGCTCGACCGGACATCGGCATGGCGGGTATGTCCCTGACCAGCCTCGGGCTGGATTACAATTACACAGCAAACCCCGTGGACGCCTGGTTCACATTAGTGGCTATGGATGTGTGGCACTGGACATCCCTGGTCGTTCTGCTGGTTTTTTCCGGCCTGCGTGCTATTCCGGAAGCCTACTATGAAGCAGCGCAGATCGATGGTGCCAATCGCTGGCAGATGTTCCGGCATATCGAACTACCACGTCTTAAAACGGTATTGGGCATAGCGGTTTTGTTACGACTTATGGACAGTTTGATGATTTACACAGAGCCTTTTGTGCTCACCGGTGGCGGACCTGGAAATTCCACCACCTTTTTAAGCCAGTACCTGACCCGCATGGCGGTGGGACAGTTTGATCTGGGTCCGGCGGCAGCATTTTCCCTGGTCTATTTCATAATGATACTGACGCTTTGCTGGCTGTTCTACAGCCTGATATCCCCTGCAGAAGAGCAAACAGAACGATGAAGCAATCACAGAGTGTCGTCGCCAACTCCGTCATATTTGTCTACAGCTGCTACCTGATACTGCCTCTGTACTGGTTGTTCAGTATGTCTATCCAGAGTAGCCAGGACATAACAACCAACGCTGGCTGGTATCCAAAAAGCCCGACAATGGCGAATTTTCAGGAAATATTTACCAATCCGGTCTGGTACGAGGGTTTTTTGAACTCCCTCACCTACGTATTGATCAACTCCACCATATCCATAATTGTAGCCCTGCCCGCCGCCTACGCATTTTCCAGATATCGCTTCCTGGGGGACAAACATCTGTTTTTTTGGCTACTTAGCAATCGTATGGCGCCACCTGCAGTATTTCTGCTGCCTTTTTTTAATATGTATTCAAGCCTGGGTCTGTTTGATACTCCCCTGGCTGTTGCGCTGGCCCATTGTTTGTTCACTGTTCCCCTGGCTGTATGGATCCTGGAGGGGTTTATGTCCTCTGTTCCACGCCAGATAGACGAGTTGGCCCTGCTGGACGGGCACAGCTTCGTGCACTTTTTTTGTCGCATTTTCCTGCCGCTCATTCGCGCAGGAATTGGTGTTACAGTATTTTTCTGTTTCATGTTCAGCTGGGTCGAACTTTTACTCGCACGCACCTTAACGGCGAGTGCAGCCAAACCGATTGCGGTGGTAATGACACGTACTATCAGTGCTTCCGGAATCGATTGGGGATTGTTGGCTGCGGCCGGTGTGTTGACCATATTGCCGGGGCTGGTGGTGGTATTTTTTGTACGCAACTACCTGACACGCGGATTCGCCCTTGGTCGCGTTTAGAGGAGTGGCCTGATTATGTCCTGGATGGCATGGACACCAGTTACGGCGATATTTTTTACAGCAATCATTCTTGCCGTTATTGTGATGACGCTCTGGGAGCTCAAATCACCTACAGTATTGCGCAAGGGTTTGCTCTGGTTTGCTACTACCAGGGGCGACCGGTTTTTCATGTGTTTACTCGGCAGTGCCATCATCCATATACTCTGGATCGCTACGACAGATATTGAACCAGCCGTGGCCACCCTGGTTTGTCTGATCAGCGCTGTGCTGGTAATGCGATACGCGTAAAACAATAACCGGCTGCTTAAAAAACGGCTTTTTCAGGAGAGAAAAATGCGTCCCTTTGTATTAAATACCTTGCTTTTGCTTTTGGTAAGCGCCTGCGATTCGAAGACGCCCGACAACAATCAGGCACCACCCTTGGAACAGCAAGCCGATTCTTCCGACCAGCATCAACAGGCGGGGAAATCTCTGGAAGACTGGATTGACACGGAATTCCAGCCCTCAACTTTGGGCAGGGATGCACAGATTGCAGAAATGAACTGGTTCAAAGAAGCAGCCAGGGATCTGCAGGACATTCAAATTAGTGTGGTGTCCGAAACACTTACCACCCATGAATACGAATCCCGAATTTTGAGCAAGGCTTTTTTTGATATCACCGGCATTCAGGTTAAACACGATTTGATTCAGGAAGGCGATGTGATCGAAAAATTGCAAACGCAAATGTTATCGGGTCGTAACATTTACGATGCCTACGTAAATGATTCAGACCTTATCGGTACGCATGCACGGTACGGCTACGTCGTTCCTCTGGACGAGTTTATGCAAGGAGAAGGCAAGGATGTAACCTCGCCAACGCTGGATCTGGATGATTTTATCGGTCTCAGTTTTACCACCGGTCCCGATGGCACCCTTTATCAGTTACCCGACCAGCAGTTTGCCAACCTCTACTGGTTTCGCTACGACTGGTTTCAGCGTCCGGAACTAAAGGATCGTTTTCAAAAGTTGTACGGATATGCCCTGGGTGTACCTGTGAACTGGTCTGCCTATGAGGATATTGCAGAGTTTTTTAGCAAACACGTTGGCGAGATAGATGGTGAAAAAGTCTATGGGCACATGGACTATGGCAAAAAGGATCCCTCATTGGGATGGCGATTTACGGACGCCTGGTTATCCATGGCTGGAGCCGGAGACAAGGGTATTCCCAACGGAATACCTGTGGATGAATGGGGCATTCGCGTGGAAGGGTGTAACCCGGTCGGTTCATCTGTCTCCCGTGGCGGTGCTGCCAACAGCCCTGCTGCAGTTTATGCGCTAGGCAAATATATTGACTGGTTAAAGGCATATGCACCGCCTGAAGCATCTGGCATGACCTTTTCGGAATCTGGCCCCATTCCCGCGAATGGACAAATAGCCCAGCAAATTTTCTGGTACACCACTTTTACAGCTGACATGATCAAGCCAGGATTGGCAGTAGTTGATGCAAACGGAAACCCGAAATGGCGCATGGCACCCTCCCCTCATGGCCCTTATTGGGAAGAAGGAATGAAGCTTGGGTATCAGGATACCGGTGCATGGACCCTGCTTAAGAGCACACCTGTTGAGCATCGTAAAGCCGCGTGGTTATATGCGCAATTTGTCACCGCCAAAACCCTCTCGCTCAAGAAAACCCTCGTAGGCCTTACACCCATTCGGAATTCAGATTTACAACATCAGGCAATGACGGATGCAGCCCCCAGGCTGGGTGGGCTGGTGGAGTTTTACCGAAGCCCTGCCCGGATCGCCTGGACTCCTACAGGAACCAATGTACCCGACTATCCAAAACTGGCACAACTGTGGTGGTCTAACGTAGCGTCTGCCGTTTCAGGTGACCTTAGCCCCCAGCTGGCAATGGATACCCTCGCAGAACAACAGGATAAGGTTATGGCACGCATTGAACGTGCTGGCATACAGCAACAATGCGGGCCAAAGTTAAACGACGAGAAAGATCCCGAGTACTGGCTGGCACAGCCCGGCTCACCCAAGGCCAAACTTGACAACGAAAAACCGATGGGGCAAACCGTACCGTATGACTCATTAATTACTGCGTGGCGCGAAGGCCGGGTGCGATAGCTCGCCTGCACAGGAAACCCATGTGAAACAACCACAAATCAACTGCAGGCACCTTATCCCTTTTTTATGGCTCTTGAGTGCTTGCAGCACGGTAATACCTGACTCACCGCCGGATAAAACCAGCCAGCTTGGTCCGCGACCTTTCTACCTGATTGACGAAATGGAACCGGGTGCGCTCAAGCGCAAACTGGAAAGCTGTGCTGCAGGTCCTTTTTATCCCAGCACCTTTAGCATCGCGCACAGAGGCGCACCACTGCAGTTTCCTGAGCATACCGCACAATCCTACTCGGCAGCGGCCAGAATGGGCGCGGGAATTATCGAATGTGACGTAACCTTTACCAAAGACAAGCAACTGGTATGCCGCCACGATCAATGTGATTTGCATACCACAACGGATATTCTTTTGCGGCCAGAACTGGCAACACAGTGTTACCAACCCTTTAACGCCGCCTCGGCAAAAGAAGATGCGAGTGCTGTCTGCTGTACCAGTGATATAACGCTCAATGAGTTTAAGAGCCTGTGCGGAAAAATGGATGCGTTTAATCCGCGTGCCACCACAGTGCAGGAATATCAGACCGGGACACCAGAGTTCAGAACAGATCTCTACACCACCTGTGCAACACTTCTAACGCACAGGGAAAGCATTGCTCTGTTGCAACAACTTGGAACAGGATTTACCCCGGAACTAAAAACTCCCCGGGTAACAATGCCCTTCCACGGAAATTACACGCAACAGGATTTTATCGCTCAGACTATTCAGGAATACCGGGCTGCCGATATCGCCGCTGACCAGGTCTGGATTCAATCGTTCGATGCAAATGACATCAGACACCTTATTGCCACTTACCCGGGATTTGCCGGTCAGGCAGTTTATCTGGATGCCCGCTCCGAACAACCCGACTTTGTGGCGACAAAAGAGAATTTCGAAAAGTTGTATGCTGAGGGATTTCGGGTGATCGCACCCCCCATAGCGGTGTTACTGGATCTGGATGGTGAGGGAAAAATAGTACCTTCACAATACGCCCGTCTTGCCAGGCATGCAGGGTTTGACATAATTGCCTGGAGCCTGGAACGCTCGGGAAGACTGAAAGAAGACATGAAGGAAGGCAGCGCTGGTGATTACTATTATGCAAGTGTGCGAGAAGCAATAAGCGGCGATAAAAACCTGTATCCCGTTCTTGATGTACTGGCAAAGCAGATTGGAATTATCGGGATTTTCAGCGACTGGCCCGCTACAGCTACCTACTACGCCAATTGCATGCTTGGGGACTAAACCTTGTCCCACGCGCGCACTGGACCCAGATATTGGTCTTTTTCGCCGCCTATAGCTGCGAGTCTTTCTATGTTTAAAGATGTAAGTGTTTGTTTTTATTAACTATATTTTTCTGGCGTGGATATTGCTTTATATTAATTGAATATAATCGTTATGGAGGCCCTTGATGGACCTGATCGGATCACTGATTGGACTGGTAATAGTACTTTTTTGCGCCCTTATCTGGTTGCTGCCTATTATCTTCATTCTTGCTTCAGACAGAACCAGCGGCAAAGAAAAATTTGCCTGGATACTGGCGGTGATTTTTATCACCTGGTTTGCATGGATATTTTATATGCTACTTGCGCCTTTAAGCAGTCGTGATTCTTATGGATATCGCCGCTAGATTTCCAGATCCAACAGCACAGGACAGTGATCTGAACCCATAACATCGTTCAGAATTTCGGCATTGCGAATACTTGTTGCAAGCCCTGCCGAGGTAACAAAATAGTCAATGCGCCAACCAACATTCTTGGCTCTGGCGCCCGCCCGGTAACTCCACCAGCTGTATTTGATATCCTCTGGATGCTTAAAACGGAAGCTATCCACAAAACCGGCGCCGGTAATATTATCCATGCCATCAATTTCTTTTTGTGTATACCCGGCGGATTTGTTGTAGTTGGGTTTAGGGCGAGCAAGATCTATGGGCTGGTGCGCTACATTAAAGTCCCCGCACGCCACCACGGGCTTTTCCTTTTCAAGCTTTTGCATAAAGCTCAAAAATTCAAGATCCCATCTTTGCCGGTAATCAAGACGTTTTAATTCACTGCCTGAGTTAGGCGTATATACGGTCAACAAAAAGAAGCTTTCAAACTCAACAACTATAATCCGCCCTTCCTGGTCATGCTCTTCTATTCCCATGTCCAGGCGAACACCCAGTGCAGCTTTTTTACTCAGTATCGCCGTACCAGAATAACCCTTCTTCACTGCGGAATTGGTATAAATATGATAACCGGAAATGCCCTGCAGTGCTTCGTGCACCTGATCGTCCTGGGCCTTGGTCTCTTGCAAACAAATCACGTCTGTCTGCATCGCCGCCAATGAACCCGCAAAATCCTTTTTCATTGCCGCGCGTATGCCATTTACGTTCCATGAAACCAAACGCATTTGTCCTACTCCTGATTAGATGAAAGAAAGTAAGGTCGTGGGTGGAGATCCCGTGCTTCGACGCTTTACCTGGCCTATACAGCACGCTGAACTTACTCCTGCCTGATGCAGACGGGTAAGTACTGCCTCGCATTGATCAGGAGGCACGGCAACCAGTAAGCCGCCACTGGTTTGCGGGTCAAACATTAGTTCTGCCGAGGTCTTGTCCAGGGCACTGGCAAATTCGACCTGGTTGCCCGCTGCCTTTCTGTTGGACGCGTTTGATCCCGTGGTAATTCCTTTTTTATACATTTGTAGCGCCTCATCCATAATTGGCAGACGATCAAACGCTATTTCAAGCGCAAATCCTGACGCCCGCGCCATCTCCAGGCCATGCCCGGCCATACCAAATCCGGTAACATCGGTTGCCGCATGCACGGTAAAATCTGCCAAAACTTCGGCTGCTTTGGCATTTAGTTCTCTCATGCTAAACAGGCAATTTTCCAGTGCACCTTCTGAGACGAGTTTCTTCAAATTTGCATTGAGTAACACACCGCTGCCAATCGGTTTTGATAAAATCAGTTTATCTCCCGGTAAAGCGCCTCCGTTACGCCAAACCTTGTCCGGATGAACCAGGCCTGTAACAGCAAGCCCAAATTTTGGCTCTTCATCATCCACAGTATGCCCGCCGACCATAACAGCACCCGACTCGCGGATCTTTTTTAAAGCACCGCGAATGATTCCCTGCAAAACATCTGAAGATAACTTTTTGGATGGGAAACACACCAGATTTAGGCAGGTAAGCGGAATGCCACCCATAGCGTAGACATCACTGATAGCATTTGCCGCGGCTATCTCACCAAAAATCTCAGGATCATCAACTGGTGGAGTAATAAAATCTGCCGTCACTACTACTGCGGTGTCTTCATTGATTTGGTACACGCCCGCGTCATCGGAATTTTCAAAACCCACGAGCAAGCGCGAATCGTCCTGAATGGGCAATTCGGAAAGTAATTTATCCAGCTCGACCGAGCTGATTTTAGCAGCTCAACCCGCTGTTCGAGACAGGCTGGTCAGGCTATGCTTCTTTCTTAACGAAATCACACGGTATTCCCACGGTTTTTGAATAATTGACACAAGCGCAGTATCTGCGATGTGGTGAATAGATGAAAGTGCAAGAGTGTCGGTTTAACATCAGCACTCACACTGTTAATGCGGGATATTGCGATGTCAGCCAAGCGTGCGCTTGTTGTAGACGATTCCAAGTCAGCGAGAATAGCCATGAAGCGCATGCTGAAAAAATATGCGCTAAAAGTGGATTTCGCCGAATCCGGGGAAGAGGCCCTGTTGTTTCTCGAACACTCTTCCGTGGACGTCATATTTATGGATCACACCATGCCAGGTATGGACGGACTGGAAGCAGTGGCGGCAATTAAATCCAATGGCCGCACCGCTACTATTCCAGTCATGATGTATACCACCAAAAATGATGATGTGTATGTTTCCCAGGCTCGCGCCCTGGGCGCGCTGGCTGTACTGCCCAAAGAAGTTCAACCCGGTGTACTCTTTGATACCCTGCTTAAACTGGGTTTGGTTGAAGATCGCAGAGAGGAACCAGAGGACGTACCGTTTGCCCAAATCGTTCAGGATATCGACGACGATGTGCTCACAACAGAAGCAGACCATGCTTTCGACCAACAAGCTCTGGGTGTATCAATCCAGACACAAATCACCCGCACACTGGAAGAACAACATCTACAGCTTCGCTCAGACATCCTGAACGTAAAGCGAGAATTTGCCAAACGTGTGTCCAGAGAAATTCTCGATCAACAACGTGCAGACCATGCGATTGACGAAACTGCAGCGCAAACTGAATTCGAAGCACGCGGATTCGCGTTTACCAGAGTGCCCCCACTCGCCTGGATAATCCTCTTGTTGCTCTCGGTACTGCTGGTTTCTGCGCTGATGGTTTCTGGCCTTAACAGACAGGATCAGGTAAGCAGCGCTTTGGACACCTTGTCCCGGGCAGTCGATACAAATACTGCGTTGCTCACCAATATGGAAGTGCCACGGAGCCCGGAAGATTCAGCGGGCAGTACAACCCTCAACCCGGATTCTCCCGCGTTAGATGAAGATTTTCTCAGGACCCTTGAGTGGGCGCTAAACGAAAATGCGCAACACGAGTACACGGACCTTGCTTTTAATATTCAGACTGTACCAAAACTGGATTTCTTGCTCACGCGGCTGGATGCACTGGGCTTTAGGGGTGAGGTTCAAATGGAATCCCATCTGGGGGAGTTTTGTCTGGTAAGTGATGGTAGCGGGTCCTATGTTTTAGCACCCGGCGATTTACCAGTGACCCAATGTACGCTAATAGGGCATCCAAAAGATGAGACTGTTTTTATAAATGATCAGCAAAGCGTTGAATTTGTTAATTTTATTGATACCTCTCCCATACTAAACCTTGGTAACATCAGGCTTACTACCCTGGCGAACAACAGGCAGAGCTCAGTTCCTGAAATTCCCTCGCCAACGGATGCCGTCAACGCCGAAGACTGGAATCGCATTGCTCGGCTTAACAACAGAATTGTTTATACATTTATCCCTGAGTGAGGTGAGGAAGCAGTCTTGAGTAACAAGTTACAGATACCGGTCATTGACCTGGGCACAGGTAATCACGCAGAGATAACCCGCCAGATTGGCATGGCATGCCGTGACTGGGGATTTTTTCAAATAGTCGGTCATGGAATTGACGAAGTTATTTTTGACACCCTGCAACAACAGTCAGACCTGTTTTTTGCTCAAACTACCGAGGTAAAACATCAGATATTGCGTAGTGCTAAAAACGTGTGGGGATTTTATGATCAGGAACTCACAAAGAACAAACTTGATTGGAAGCAGGTATTTGATGTTGGCATCCCTCCGGAATCCGGCGTCAATCCAGACGGAGTTCCCCAGTGGCCTGAACACCTGCCAGAATTTGAACCTGCACTGCGTGCTTATATGCGTGCTACTGAAAACTGCAGTTTCAGTATCCTGGAATACATAATGCAAAGTCTGGGGCTTTCAGCAAATCTGGTTAGCCACTGTTTCAGGCCTTATCATTCAAGCTTTCTTCGCCTTAACCATTACCCTGTATGCGACAAGCCCGGATCAGCAGATGCGCCCGATGAAGAGAACGGCCCCTACGGCATTAGCCGCCACAGCGATTCGGGCGCACTCACGGTTTTGTATCAGGGCGACATTGCAGGTTTACAGATACTTCATAAAGGCAAATGGATAACAGTAGAGCCGATACCCAATGCACTGGTCATAAATATAGGCGATATGGTGCAAGTCTGGACCAATGATAGATACAAGGCCGTAGTGCACCGTGTAGCCGCAAACACCAAAAAGGCACGATTTAGTGCGCCATATTTTTTTAACCCTTCCTATCAGACGGATTATGCGCCTTTGAAGCAACTCATTGGTGATGCTCAACCCCTTTACCGCAGCATCAACTGGGGGCATTTCAGGGAAAAACGCGCAGGCGGTGACTACGCAGACTACGGAACCGAGATACAAATTCAACACTACAAAACCGGAGCTACCTGAGTTTATGGGCCTGTATGAAAAATACCTGTTACCCAAAATGATTGAAGCTGCCTGTAATCAACCACCCATGCAGGTGCTCAGGGCGCGGTATGTGCCGCAGGCCTTTGGCAATGTACTGGAAATTGGCATAGGCAGTGGCCTGAACCTTTGCCACTATTCAGATAAGGTAACTTCAATCACCGGGCTTGATCCCTCAAAAGAACTCACCGACATGGCGAGGGAGAGAGCCGCAAAGGCGAGCGCTCCTGTAAAAATGCTGCAAATATCCAGCGAGGAAATTCCCACCAGCGATGCAAAATTTGACAGTATTGTATGTACGTGGACGCTTTGCTCCATTCCAAATGTATACAGTGCATTGCGTGAAATTTACCGTGTGATAAAGCCCGGAGGCCGGTTTGTATTTATCGAGCACGGGCTAGCACCGGATCTTGCCATTCAGCGCTGGCAAAGACGCATAGAGCCCTTCTGGAAAATGGTCGGTGGTGGCTGCCACTTAACAAGAGAAGCTGATATCTTGATACAAAATGCAGGCTTCAGCATTTCCAGGCTGGACTGTGCCTATGAACCGGGGCCAAAGTTTGCTGCATACATGACGCACGGAGTTGCTGTTCGGCCCGCTTGAACAATAAATCCCCAAATCAGGAATACTAATGGCAATACCAGTTACAGACTCTGGCCTGGATTTTTCAGAACTTCATCAACGCATGCAGTGGTATGTAGACCAGCAAATTATTCCCTGTTGTAACACACTGGTACTTAGAGGCACCGAGGTCATTGATATCAAGACCTACGGACCGCTAAGCCATGAACCGGGAGAGGAGAACGGGCAATCCCTGCAAAGGGATTTGCCTGAAGATGCGATCTTTCGCATGTATTCCAACACCAAGTTAGTCACTTCGGTGGCGGCGATGATCTTGTATGAGCGTGGTTGCTTCACACTGGATGACAAACTCGAATCCTACTTGCCAGAGTTTGCTGACATGCAGGTGCTTAATGTTGATGCCAAAGACGCTACAGATACCAGCCCGGCAGAATCTTCCATTAATATCCGCCAAATCATGAGTCATTCCTCTGGCCTGTCCTATGCCTTTGTGGAGCCTGAATCACTGATTGATCGCACCTACACGGCTGCAGGAATTAACCCCCTGGCAATGGAGGGCAAAACGCTTGAGAGTTTGTGTAAGGCCCTGGGGGGATTACCGCTGGCGTTCCATCCTGGTAAACAGTGGCGATACAGTCTTGCCACCGACGTATTGGCGCGTTTGGTTGAGATATGGTCGGGGCAGGCATTTGATGATTTTCTCAAGCAACACATTTTTTTACCCCTGGGAATGCTTGATACCGATTTTTATGTTCCCGTTGAGAAACGAGACCGGTTAACAGCACTCTACCTGCCCAACGATCCACTGGATGTAATGGCTAGCGGGTATAGTCTGATGGATGCAAGCGCCATCTCGAAAGCACCCGGCTTTCTTTCCGGCGGTGGAGGCCTGATGTCAACATTGCCGGACTATCTGGCATTTATTCAGATGTTGATCAATAACGGCAGCTGGAATGGCGCTACTTTGCTGATGCCAAAGACCCTGGCGTTGATGCGCACCAACCAGCTGGCAGAGGGTATAGGCGTAAACTTTCCATTTTGGGATATGACCGGAACTGTATTTGGGCTTGGTTTTGCGCTAAAAGTGCAGGCAGCTGAAGGAGAACCGGATACGGCAGTGGGAGAGCACCACTGGGGTGGCCTTGTAGGAACCCACTCCTGGATGTCTCCTAACGCAGGTGTTAATGGAGAAGGCATTTCAGGAATCTGCATGACACAACTTATGCCAGCTTTCTGGCATCCATTCAGTCACGATTTTAAAAGACTGGCATACAAAATTACAGGCGGATGAATATGCGCGCTATCTGTTATCTGTTGGCTGCCCTGCTCGTATCAACACCGCTGTGTGCCGAGCGAAGCATTAAACCCATTCTGCACGGCAAGCACTGGGTAGCCATTACTGGAAAACCCCTGGGCGCAACCGCAGGCGCTATTACTTTTATGCGCGGCGGTAATGCTGTGGACGCTGCCTGTGCCATGCTCGCAGCTACCGCGACCATGTGGGACACACTGGGTTGGGGTGGTGAAACCCAGGCCCTGATTTACAACCCGCACACCGGTAAAGTTAAAGGCATTAACGCATTGGGTGTTGCGCCAACAGGCGCAACCCCGGCCTACTTTAAAGACAGGGGTATGTTGTACCCTCCGGAATATGGGCCCCTGGCAGCAGTGACACCCGGTACTCCGGGAGGTTTGATGGTCATGCTTGCGGAATTTGGAAGCTTAAGCCTCGCCGAAGTTCTGGCTCCGGCGATGGAGATGGCCAATGGATACCCAATCGAAAAATCCCAGGCCGACAACATAGAAAATCGTCGAGAGATAATTGCACAGTGGCCCGATTCCCGGCGCATTTTGTTACCCCATTTGTCTTCAGATAGTGCGCAGCGCGCAGCCCCCCATCCCGGTGAAATATTCAGGCAGGCAGATTTACTGGACATGCTGCAAAAACTGGTCGCGGCCGAACAACAAGCACTTAAACAGGGTAAAAACAGATCTGCTGCCATCATGGCGGCTTACCAACGTTTTTACCGGGGTGATATCGCCCAGGAACTGGTTCGTGCAACCCGGGCAGCCGGGGGTCTAATTACCTTGCAGGATCTGGATCAGTGGCAGGTGCATATTGAGACACCCGTAAGCACAAATTACCAGGGTATTGAGGTGTTCAAGCTTACGCATTGGGTACAGGGTCCAGTAATGTTGCAGAGCCTTAATATGCTGGAAAACATCAATCTGAAGGAAATGGGCTACAACAGCAGCCGATATATTCATGCGCTTTACCAGGTTATGAATCATACTTTTGCGGATCGTGATTTTTACTATGGGGATAGTTACACACCGCCAAAAGAACCTATTGACGGCCTGTTGTCCAAAGCCTACGCAAGAAAGCGATTGCAAAGCGTTAACTGGGATAAAAATGATACCACGATAAAACCGGGCGACCCCTACCCCTTCCAGAATGCCTCCAATCCGTATCAGCATTTACTTGAAAAATGGACACCCATACCGCCCAGGGCCGAGGCTGCTGGTGAAGCAGGCTTTCAGCAGGCGCGGCTGATGAGTCACGACGAAGCCTTTGTTGCGGGCACAACTTCTATCCAGGCGGCGGATGCAGAAGGATGGGTGGTGTCTATTACACCCAGCGGGGGATGGATTCCACCATTTATTGCAGGCACCACCGGTGTGGGTCTGAGCCAGCGCATGCAAAGTTTTGTTCTGGATGAAGCCTTAAACCCCTTTAACGTGGTTGCACCCGGTAAAAGACCACGCGCTACACTCACACCTGGTATGGCGTTAAAAAACGGTAAACCCTATCTTTCTTTCGCCGTACAGGGCGGGGATTCACAGGATCAGAACCTGCTCCAGTTTTTTCTTAACGTAGTTGAGTTCGGGATGGACGTCCAAAACGCAGTTGAAGCGCCCAATATGAACAGCTACCAAATGCAAAGCTCTTTTGGAGCGCACACCTCCGAACCGGGACGACTTATACTGCGCAATGATACGTCTTTGAAAGTACAACAAGAGCTACAAAAAATGGGTTACGAAATAGAGCTTAGAAAACGCACATCCGGCCCAACAACGGCAATTTTCTTCGACCAAAAACACGGCGGTTTTCAGGGAGCAGCCAGCGACTTCGGCGAGGATTACGGCATAGCCTGGTAGCGGACCGTCACCGAAGCTCACGCGCCTTGGGCCACGCTCCCTTTAACGGCGCTCACGCGCCTTGGGCCACTCTCCCTTTAACGGCGCTCACGCGCCTTGGGCCACAGGCGTAAAAAATTCTCGGAGTAGAAGTTGGTTTTGATGCGCTCGCTTTGGCCTGCCAGGTATTTTTCGAATTTGGCGATTGGGTCGCGGCCGCCTTCTACGTGCGGATAATCACTGGAAAACAAATAGAGTTCCTCATTCGACTGGGCCACCAGATCCATGACATTCTCGTGCGGAAATGGGGTAAATCCCATTTGTTCGCTTAACTGCTGGCTTGGGCTACGCTCAAAACGCACAGACTCATCCACCCTGCCATAGATTTTTGCCACCCAGTCGAGTCGCCTGAGCATTTCCGGAACCCATCCGGCACCGAGCTCTACTGCTGCACCCCTTAATGAGGGATGTCGATCAAAAACCCCATCCAGTACAAGCATACTAATAAATGTTTCTGTCGGTTGATGCATAAGTGCTGCGTCTTTAGTGCGTACGTTCTCACCTCCCCCCATCCAGTCCTGCACCGGTGCCCGGCCATTATTGCTCCACACCTTCAGTGCCTGAAGTGGAGATCCACCCACATGAATCACAAAAGGCGTGCCAGACTCAGCCAACAAGGCCCAGAAGGGTTCAAGATCCACATGCCCGGGCGCGTGACCGATGGGTGCTCTATGAGGAACCCATATCGCCTCCATGCCATTTTTAATGGCAAATTCAAGTTCTCTAATGGCATGTTGCGGGCTATCAAGTGGCACGATGCCAACACCCATCAAACGACCGTCATCTGAACAAAAATCGGCCATGTGGCGGTTGTGCGCTCGTGTTGCGGCATAGCGCAGATCGACCGGCTTTTTGGAGCTGGGATGAAAAGGAAAGGCCACACTGTGGGTTGCAAAAACCAGCTGTTTTTTAAAGCCCAGCATATCCATCGCAGTTGATCTGTCGGCAGAATTAAAGGCGCCCAGCGCCTGAATTTCCTTGGAACTTTCAATCAGGCGATCTCCCAGAGCCAGCATGCTCTGCACATGTTCTTCACTATGTCGACCGCCCTGGCCCACGATAATCGCCACTTCTTCATCGCTTACCAGGGAAGCGCTGTAACTTACCTCGGGGATATCATCTCGCAGCGCCGGATCTGCATAGGATTTAAGAAAATCCGGTAGCTCCATAATGTGGCTGTCTGCATCATAAAAAGGACGGTTATCCGGTGCATAGGTCATGATGTGCTCGCTTTGATTGTGCCGGTGAGGGATTAATGGATAGGGAGAAATATTACAACAAAAAACCCTGTTGCACAGAATTAACCAGGCAATCAGCCACGAATACTACAGCTACAGGGGATGCAGCCAGCTTCGTGATCTCGTCTGGAATTTTATATAGATATTCGCCAACCTGAATTTAAGTGGCGAAAACGGATCTGATAAATATCACACAATCCGCGTTGTTAGGTAAATATCAGGGCAACTTTCAGCTACCCTGATATTCCCGGTCTGGTAGAACTAGATCCCTACAACGTTAGTTGCACATGGACCTTTCTGACCTTCTCCAACTTCATACTCTACTTTCTGACCATCATCCAGACTGGCGTAGCCAGAACTCTTGATTTCAGAATGGTGTACAAACAAGTCTTTACCACCTTCATCCGGTGTGATGAAGCCGTAGCCTTTGTCTGCATTAAACCATTTTACCGTACCTGTACTCATTTCAAACTTATCCTATATTTATATTTTGGGTCTATCATTAGAGACAACAGCAATGCTTAGCGTATGCCAAATCTTTCCACCTTCCCCAACTAGGCCGGAAGATTGCCCTTTACGCGCCATAAAGTCCACCATTCCTGCAGGATTTCCGTATTTAGAACGCTCCCTTTATTCCACGCGCAAATAACAATAATTCGTATTTTCGCGCCCAACACCCTTACAGCCCCTGTTTTACAGGCTTCTAACGCTATCCTTGTTGCAAAACACGGCATCAGACAGCATTGTTCGTTTATCTAACGATTTTCATGGGAAAACCGAATGTCGCAGCAATTCAAACTGTATTTCGCCCTTCTTGCATTAACTTCAGCCATACAACCGGTACTCGCCGTTGAACCCGTGAAGGTAAAAATACTGATCGCAGCCCAGTTTGAGATAGGAGCGTACAGCGGCGACCGTGCAGGGGAATTGCAATACTGGTATGAACGATATTTGAAAGGTGCCCCAGCCACAGAGATTCCTGGCGCTGAAAACCCGCTGTTTTGCAGCGAGATTGGTATTTGTGGCGTGGAACTTGGGATGGGCAAGGTGCGCTCGTCTTCTTCAATGACCGCCATCCTGCTGGACACGCGTTTTGATTTTTCCCAAACCTATTTCGTAATTACCGGTGTAGGTGGAACGCCACCCGGCGCGGGAACCATTGCAGCCGTTTTTTGGGCAGACTGGCTCATAGACTATGATTTGGGACATCGCTGGGCACCTGATGAAGGTGCGCAAGGGGCGCCTGCGTTCAGCCCGCGCAAAGGGTACGAATCGATCAGACAAATTAAACTAAACCCGAATCTCGTAGCCTGGGCTTACCACCTGAGCAAGGGTATTCCGTTGAAAGACTCAGCGAGTGCAAAAACTTACCGAAATCGTTATCAACAGGTACAGGCACGTCGCACTCCATTTGTTGGAGTAGGTGCCCATCTGGCAGCAGATACCTTCTTCCATGGACCGGGACTCTCTGCTGAAGCACAGTACATTACAGATTTGTACGGTGCGGGTACCTATGTGATTACAGAAATGGAAGGTGTTGCCGTGGCCTACGTAATTAGAAAAATACTGGCAAGTGATCGTATACTCAGTCTTCGCAGCGCGGTAAATTTCGATCAGGGCAGCGCTGGCGAAACTACCCTTGCACACCTTGATCCGGAGCCCGGAAATACGCCGGGCGGATTTGATGTAGGGCTGCAAAATAATGTCGCCGTTGGCTCTACGGTTGTCGACTATATCGTTTCACACTGGCTGCAATGGCAGAAACAAATACCGGAATTTGACCTTAATTAAAAGCTGGTCGCTGACCATTTGGCAGCAGACAACTAGAGTCCACCAAAACGTCTAAAATAGCCTGGATTAACTTCTGGAAGAGCACCCTCTGCGTTTTCCAGGTTGTTTTGAATATAATCGAGCGCATTTTTTGATAATAATTTGTACAAACGTGTGGCAAGTTTATTGGCTTCAAATCCAATCCAGCCCCTGGGTAACATTGCTTCGGGAAAGTCAGGGTCTCGCAACAACACCCTTCTATACTCATGCAACATAAGCGTGCGAATCTGAAAACAAAGTTCCGGTGAAGGATTATTCCTGCCAAGTTTTACAGCCAGTGGTCGGTAGAAACCCAGAAAATTACCATACATCTCACGCAGTTCATCCAGGTTCCATTTTTGTTCTGCCAGGATTTTTAGCGCCGTCTGTGAATCAGGATCATCAGCGGATGCCGAAAAAACAATCACTTTACCCAGCAGGTTTTGTTCGTGCAGGGTTTCCTCCAGTGAGGTTTTTTCTGATGATGGGTGTGCATACATGCCATTTACCAAAGAATGGTAACCCTGCCATAACATGCTTTTTCGAAATTGGGCTTTTCCCTTCTCCGGTACAAATACAGGTGAAACCAGAGTCCAGCTTCCATCCCACTCCTCTATACCCGCAGAGTAAATTCGTCGGGCCGCCTTACCGGTAAAATGGTTAGCACTATCCGTAAAACAGTAATAGCTGCGACGGCCCAGCTTTTTTACCTGCAACCAGTCCTGTTGCGCAAGCCGAAAAACCGCAGTGCGCACCAGGCGCTCCGCATAGCCAAACGGTGCCAGGGCCTGGATTAAACTACCCAACCAGATCCATCCTCCGTGCTGGGTGATGGAATCTCCAAATACGGTTACCACCATTGAAGTACAACTGATGTTGCATTCAGAAGTTCGTTGCGAAACCAGCTCCGGAGAAATTTTTACGCTAACGCCCGACGCTGGTCTATAGTTGGTCAAAATCGACAACTACCGTTTCTGACACAGGATGTGCCTGACACGTCAAAATCAGGCCTTCAGCAACCTCCTGTTCTGTAAGCGCATGGTTCAAATCCATCTCCACCCTGCCTTCCATCAGACGGGCTTTGCAAGTTGCGCACACTCCTCCTTTACAGGAAAAAGGCAAATCGGCACCGTTCGCCATCGCAGCATCAAGAATATTTTCGCCATCAGCTGTCAACGCAAAGCGCGACGATCGCCCGGCAACAGTAACGAGGACTTCACTTAACTGACCACCATATTGTTTGGCCCGTGCATGATGTTTTTCCACAACTTCCTTTGCATCTTCCGCAGACGCATAAAACAGTTCGTAGTGAATATGTGATTCATCAACACCATTGGCACGCAAACCACGGGATACTTCAGAGATCATGGATTCAGGTCCACACAGAAAAAATTCGCTGGTACCCTTCAGATTGATAAGCCCCTTGCGAGCCAGCTCATCTCCCTTACGGTTGTCTATCCTGCCAAAGAGAACTTCTGCATCCTGTTCTTCCCTGCTGAGAATATTTACCCAGTTAAAACGGTTCATGTACCGGTTTTTCACAAAACTTAACTGTTCCTTGAACATGACAGAAGCTGAATTGCGATTGCCGTACAGCAGGGTTACTTCACTATTTGGCTCCCTCGATAACACAGACTTGATAATGGATAACACAGGTGTGATGCCACTACCGGCACAGATACACAAATACCGCTTGATACTTTCGCTGGAAAGAGAGGTGTAAAAATTACCCTGCGGAGGCATAACCTCAAGTATGTCCCCCGCTTTCAATTGAAAAGCGAAGGCAGAAAATGCACCACCTGCTATGTGCTTAATAGCTACCTGCAACTTGTTGTCATCCACGCCCGAACAAATTGAATACGAACGACGTATTTCTTCATCGTCCAGAATGGTGCGCAGGGTTAGATATTGCCCCTGAATGAAGTTAAATTTTTCTTTCAGCCCCTCGGGCACATCAAAAGTAATGCACACAGCACTATCAGTTTCCTGTTCCACTGACAGAAGCCGCAGTGGGTAAAAATTGCTTTCATTCATAGAAATTCCATTCGCCATGCAGCTGACCTAAATACACTTGAAGTAATCGAAAGCTTCCAAACAGTCGTTGCACTTGTACAGGGCCTTGCAGGCAGTTGATCCAAATTCGCTAATCAGCGAATTATCTGTTGATGCACACTGAGGGCAGATAACTTTCCGCACCTGCCACGTGGGCGTGGGAGGTGCAATTCCAAAGTCCATCAACTGCTGCTTGCCCTGTTTACTCATCCAGTCAGTGGACCATGCAGGAGATAAACGCGTGGTTACTTCAACATGTGAGTACCCTGCGCGCTTGAGCGTTTTGCAAATATCCTGTTCAATCTCCCGCATCGCCGGGCAGCCTGAATAGGTGGGTGTGATAACTACCTCTACCCGGCTTGCCTGTTCAATTACATCCTGCAAAACCCCCAAATCCCAGATAGAAATAACGGGAATTTCGGGATCAGTAACCGTATCCAGTAAAGCCCAGATCTGAGGACACAGTGAGTTTTCCCGCGCCTTGCTTCGAATGAGTTGATCGTGTGTGGTCACTGGCAATAAGGCCATGAGGCTTACCAGGCAAGCCCGGGATAGGCGCGTTGCAGAAATTGCATCTCTGACAGCAAGTGACCATGGTATTCTGTGTGTACCCCCGCTCTCCCGCCAGTTACCTGCCAGTCCCCGGGTGGATGGTCCAGTGTAGCTTCATTCAGAATCCCGGAAACCCGAGCTTCCCACGTATCAAATAATGCAGCTCGATCCACCGAGATTCCGGCGGGTAAGAGTGCGAGTTCTGTCTCGCTCATTTCAAATAGCTCAGGCGTGTAACCCCACAATTCATTCACTGCATTTTGCATTCTTGTGTGGCTTTCTTCTGTGCCGTCTCCAAGGCGCAAAGCCCATTCATGACTTCGTCGAAGGTGGTATTTACTTTCCTTCAAGGTCTTGGCGGCTATCGCCGCCAGCCTTGAGTCACTTGACGCACTCAAGGCAGTAAAATAATCGACATTGAACAAATCAACAATGAGTTGACGGGTCATGGTGTAAGCAAAATCTCCGATGGGCATTTCAAAGATCAACAGGTTTAAATACTCGCGGCTGTCGCGCAAATAGGCAATATCATCTACTGACTGGTTCTTGAAAACTCCGCCTGTTACCTTCGCCAACTCCACAGCGTACTCATAGAACATATTCGCCCGGCCAATAAAATCCAGGGCGACATTTGAAATGGCGAGATCTTCTTCCAGTAAAGGTGCGTTGCGGCACCACTCAGCCAGTCTCTGTCCCAACATAAGACTGTCGTCACCAAGACCGATGGAATATTCCAGCGTATTTTCTCTAGTGGTTGATTCGGTATTACTCATACTGCTTTCCAGGGAAATAGGGGCTTACATATTCTTGATGTTTTCAGGCAACACATAGTGGGTAGCATGGCGATAAGGTTTGTCTTCCATTGGATCATAAAAACTTGCAGCGTCTTCTTCCTGTGAACAGGTGATGTCGCCCGACTTTACGACCCAGATGCTGACACCTTCGCTACGGCGTGTGTAACAATCCCGTGCATATTCAAGTGCCTGTTCAGCATCCTCTGCATGCAGACTGCCAACATGTTTGTGGTCGAGACCCCGCTTGGAGCGTACAAATACTTCATATAAAGGTGTGTTGACTGATGTGTTCACGAAGCCTCCTTCATCCGGTTTCGATCCAGCGTTTTTACCTTGTAAGCTCTCATAGCCTCGCGCACCCAGGCACCATCGTCATGCACCTTTTTATGGTGCTCAACGCGTTGCTTGTTACACATGCCTTTACCACTTACCACGCGTAAAAACTCGTCCCAGTCGATGGCACCAAAATCATAGTGGCCACGTTCTTCGTTCCATTTAAGATCATCATCGGGCACCTTAAGGCCCAGAAATTCTATCTGGGGTATCGTCTGATCGACAAAGGCCTGACGTAACTCATCGTTGCTTTTGCGTTTTATTTTCCACTTCATGGACTGTGCGCTGTGTGCAGACTCAGCATCGTGCGGGCCAAACATCATCAGGGACGGCCACCACCAGCGATTCAGGGCGTCCTGCGCCATGGCTTTTTGCTCAGCGCTACCATTCGCCAGAACTACGAGGCTCTCAAAACCCTGGCGTTGGTGAAAGCTCTCTTCCTTACAGATTCTGACCATAGCGCGTGCATAGGGTCCGTATGAGGTTCTCTGCAGTGAAATCTGGTTAACGATTGCTGCACCGTCCACCAACCAGCCAATGGTGCCAATATCCGCCCACGTCAATGAAGGGTAGTTGAAAATAGAGGCGTATTTTGCAGTGCCATTTTGCAAGGCCTCTACCAACTCCTCGCGTGTTATTCCCAGCGTTTCAGTCGCACTGTAAAGGTACAAGCCATGTCCGCCTTCATCCTGCACCTTGGCTAACAGAATCATCTTTCGACGTAATGTCGGGGCACGACTTATCCAGTTACCTTCGGGTTGCATGCCAATTACTTCAGAGTGTGCATGTTGGGACATTTGCCGAATCAGGTTTTTTCGATAGGCTTCAGGCATCCAGTCTTTCGGCTCAATCTTCTGTTCATCATCTATGCGATTTTGAAAGGCCTGTTCCAACTCTTCCGCATTGAGTTTAAATTGCGTCATAACTTTTACCTGTTTTTGCACCTGCTGAAAAATTAGTTCTATTCTGGTAACACCGCACCGCGAATACGTGCAGAACGCCCCCTGAACTGCGCAATAATCCGACTGTTCTGGTCGCGCACAACAACATCGTACAAACCACTTTTCTCGCCCTGGTTTACCACGCTTGCGCTAGCTGTTAATACATCACCGATAAAAGTTGGTCGCAAGTAGTCAATGCATGCACCCGATGCAACTGCCACCAGATTCTGGCTGTTGCAGGCAAAGGCAAAGGCCGAATCTGCCAGAGAAAATATCATCCCCCCGTGGCACATGCCGTGCCCGTTTACCATGTCTTTACGCACTGTCATCGAGACCACGGCACAACCTTCACGTACCGAGAGAATTTGCATACCCATTGCTTGAGAGGCGCCATCATCTGCCCACATGACGTCGGCACATTGTTCCGCGACAAGATCGGCATCATCCTGCTGCGACACGCTTAATAACCCTTAAAATCCGGTTTACGTTTCTCCATAAATGCTGCAACCCCTTCTTGATAGTCGTTTGACTGCCCGAGCGTGCGCATAGCAAACCTTTCGTTTTCCAACTGCTGATGCATTGGTGTGGAGTGAGACTCGTTCAACAGTTTTTTTATGGTTGCAAGACCCCTGGTTGGTTGGGTTGCGAGATGTTCAGCCAGCTTGATGGACTCACTCATTAGCTGGTCATCATCTACGCACTGCCAGATCATGCCCCAGGATTCAGCCTGCTCGGCGCTCAGTTTGTCGCCCAACAAAGCCAATCCTTTCGCCCTGGCCAGCCCGACCGCACGAGGCAGGTTCCAGGTTCCACCGGAATCTGGCACAAGACCTATTTTACAAAACACCTGTACAAAAGATGCGCTACGCGCAGCCAGTACGATGTCACAGGCCAGGGCAACGCTTGCACCAGCTCCTGCAGCAACGCCATTTACAGCGCAGATCACGGGTTTTTCCAGGGTCATAATTGCACGTACGAAGGGGTTATAATATTTTTCAACAATTTCACCCAGCTCAGCAGGTTCTTCCGACCCGCTATCCATCAAATCCTTAAGATCCTGACCGGCACAAAAACCCCTGCCTTCCCCGGTTATAACCAAACATCGAACCTGGGCATTGGTACGAACATCAAGCATTGCTGCCTGAACATCTTCGTGCATTGCCACAGTAAAACTGTTTAGCGTTTCTGGCAGATTAAGCGTTAGAACTGCAACACCCTTGTTCACGTCGTACTTTATATTTTGAAAATGCATTTTATCTCCTGAATCTGCAGACCCTTAAGCCTGCTTTTGCACCACCAGGGTGAGAATATCGTAAAGGGCAACTATTTTATTATCCTGATTGCTTACTTCGACATCCCAGACTACTACCCCGGTCGCCTGATCCTCGCCTGGACGCTTGTCCTTTTTGATCTTTTTCTTTGCTGTCAGTTTTGCCCGAATGGTATCGCCAATACCGACCGGTTCAATGAAGCGTAAATTTTCCAGACCATAGTTTGCCAAAACCGGGCCGGGTGCCGGTTCAACAAACATACCTGCCGCTGCGGAAATTATGAAATAGCCATGCGCAACCCGTTTGCCAAACAAGGAATCACGAGCCGCTATTTCGTCAAAATGTGCATAAAAGTGATCTCCGGTAAGACAACCGAAATTGACAATGTCAGCCTCGGTTACGGTTCTTCTGTGCGTGACCAGACTTTCGCCTATCAAAAGCTCTTCAAAGTATTTTCTAAAGGGGTGAATATCCGTGTGGGTAGTTGTCGCCCCTGACATGTATTCCCGCGTAATAGCCATCAGGGTATCGGGTGAGGCCTGAATAGAAGTGCGTTGCATGTAGTGTTTTACTGCACGCACACCCCCAAGCTCCTCTCCCCCACCAGCACGCCCGGGGCCACCATGTACCAAATTGGGTAGCGGTGAGCCATGGCCCGTCGACTCTTCCGCGCAATCACGGTTAATAACCAGCATGCGACCATGCCATGCCGCACTTTCCAGTATCAGGCTTGCAGCCTCTTCATTGTTATAGGTAAATACAGAACTCACCAGGCTTCCACGACCCATAGCAACGAGCGTAATCGCCTCTTCAATATTGTTGTAGGGCATCAATGTGCTTACCGGGCCAAACACCTCGATAGAATGCGGAGCATCCACCTCCAGAGGATTTTTGCACAACAATAGGGTGGGCGGATAAAAGGCACCTTTACAAGCTGCCTTACCAACAAGCTCGAAGTTTTCATCTCCGCCTGCCACTATCTCACAGTGTTTTGCAAGCGCCAGCACATTGGCATGCACATCCTTTTTTTGCGCTGCACCCAGCAAGGGCCCCATGTGAACACCTTCCTCTTCCGGATCCCCAATCACTACCCGCGACAATCGTTTTACCAGGGCATTTTGCACCTCATGCAGCATTGCGGCCGGAACTATTATGCGCCGAATGGCCGTACACTTCTGACCCGCCTTAATGGTCATTTCTTTAGCCACTTCTTCAATGAACAGACTGAATTCCGGGTCTGTTACGCTTACTGACTCACCCAATATGCAGCTATTCAGCGAATCAGCTTCCATATTAAAGGGAATGCTTTTTGAGATAATATTTGGATGACTTCGCAACATCCGGCCGGTTGATGCAGAGCCTGTGAAAGTTACCACATCCTGCTCGCTTAAGTGATCCAGCAGGTCGCCCGTGCTTCCACATATGAGCTGCAGGCTACCTTCTGGCAAAATCCTGCTAGCTACAATTTCCTGTACCATCGCACAGGTTAAATAGGCCGAGTCGCTTGCCGGTTTTACCACAACCGGAACTCCGGCAACCAAACTTGGGGCAATTTTTTCTAACATTCCCCAGCAGGGGAAATTGTAGGCGTTAATATGCACCGAGACACCGCGTTTGGAGACCAGGATATGCCGTGCAGCAAAGGTATTATTTCTGGAAAGCCGTTCAGGTGGGCCTTCAACTATGAATTTCTCGTTAGAAAACTCCCGAGTGGAGAGCGATGCGTAACCAGACAGAGTGGCTATGCCACCCTCAATATCTATCCAGGCATCGGCTTTGGTTGCACCCGTTGCTTTTGAAGCAGCGTAGAGCGATTCCTTCCTGGAAAGCAAGTGTTTTGCAAGTGCGCGCAAGGCTGCTGCCCGTTGATGAATAGATAGTTCACGCAGCGCTACTCCGCCAGTTTCGCGTCCGTAGTCGAGCACTCTGGAAAAATGTACCCCATCGCTACTGATTGAAGTGAGCGGACTTCCATTTACGGCGTGAAAAAGTTGTACCCCATCACCAGTTCCTTCTACCCATTCGCCGTACACATAGCTTTTTGTCTTCATATTTTTGGGCCATACAATTTCCACTTTATGATACAGAATTGCGGCATTGTGTCAATTTTGTGTAATATATCCAAAATCAAGCACCGAACAAAAACAGGAACGCATATGTCTGCCTCAAAAGTCGCTTATGAAAGTATAGAAAACGCCAGTCTCGATGAACTACAGGCCTTGCAACTAACGCGACTCAGACACACCCTCAAGCATGTTTACACAAATTCACCCGTCTATAGAAAAAAGTTTGATGCGCATGGTGTGCACCCGGATGATCTGATCGAACTCGGTGACCTGGCGAAATTTCCTTATACAACCAAAACCGATCTCAGGGATAACTACCCCTTTGGAATGAATTGTGTGCCCATGGAACAGATTGTCCGTATACACGCTTCCAGCGGTACGACCGGCAAGCCAACCGTTGTAAGTTATACCCGGGAAGACATCGACATCTGGTCTTTGCTGGGCGCCCGATCCATTTATGCAGCAGGAGGCAGAGCCACGGACAAGGTGCACGTCTCATACGGTTACGGGTTATTTACCGGTGGGCTGGGAGCCCACTACGGTGCAGAGCGACTGGGATGTGCGGTCATACCCATGGGTGGCGGACAAACCGCAAAGCAGGTTCAGCTGATCCATGACTTTGACCCGGAAATTATAATGGTAACACCCTCCTACATGCTGAACATTGCTGATGAAATGGATGCCCAGAATATTGATACGCGCAAGCTGTCACTCAGGTTGGGCATTTTTGGTGCAGAGCCATGGACGGGTTCAATGCGTGAGGCAATCGAAAACAGGTTAGGCATAGATGCTGTGGACATATACGGACTATCTGAAATTATGGGGCCAGGCGTTGCACAGGAATGCATAGAAGCCAAGGATGGCCCCACCATTTGGGAAGATCACTTTTATCCTGAAATTATCGATCCGGAATCTGGTGAAGTACTGGAAGACGGAAAGGAAGGAGAACTGGTTTTTACCAATCTTACTAAAACCGGCATGCCTATGATTCGTTACCGAACCCGTGATCTCTCCCGCCTGCTACCTGGAACATCCAGAACCATGCGTCGTATGGACAAAATTACCGGCCGCAGTGACGACATGCTGATAATTCGCGGGGTGAACGTATTTCCAAGTCAGGTTGAGGTACAAATACTGGCCATTGAAAGTTTGTCTCCACATTATTTGATTGAAGTCAGCAAGGACGGAAACCTGGACAATATATGCATCAGCGTGGAACCAAAAATCGAAATGAGCGTTACTGCAGCCCAAGCTGTGCGCAATCAATTACAACACCAGGTAAAAAGCATGATTGGCGTTTCATGTACCATTGAGATGAAGGCTGTAGGTAGCTTGCCCCGCTCGGAAGGTAAAGCAAAAAGGGTCATAGATAATCGGTAGGCGCGCTTACTTTTCTGTGTTGTTTAAGCCAACAAAAGCCGGACGAGTAAAAACAGAACTGAGGGTGCTAACAAACAGCCAACCCCCGTATAAAATGTGGCTGTCATTGCTCCATAGGGAACCAGTGCGGGGTCGGTTGCGGCAAGGCCACCTGCAACCCCGCTGGTGGTACCCATCAACCCACCATAGATCATGGCCGACTGTGGATTATTTAAACCGATAACGGGGGCAACAAGCGGTGTACCAATCATCACCAGCACCGATTTAACCAGACCTGCTGCAACACTTAGTGCTATTACTTCAGAACTTGCCCCCAGGGCGGTACCGGTAACGGGACCAACAATATAAGTCGCAGCACCGGCGCCAATAGTACTGATGGAAACCGCATCCTGATAACCAAACGCATAAGCAACTATCCCCCCAACGGCAAAGGAAATTACCACACCCAGGATCACCGACATCATTCCAGCAAATCCCAGGACAAAACTACTCCTTTCGTTTGGCAATTCGGGTAAGCAGGGGAACCAATGCAAAACTAACTACTACCGCGCCTGTCCCGGCAACCAGCGCCAATCCTCCCGAGGAAACCGCAGCATAGACATTTTGTTTGGCAGCCATGGCCACTACGATTGGAATATACATCGCACTCCAAAACCCGATTCCCGACTCAGTCAAGGGTTTTAGCGAAAAGCGCGTTGAAGAAAGATTGCTCAAAACCAGTAACAACAGCATTGCGATACCAACGCCACCGACATTAGCCTTAACTCCAATAAACGCGCCCAGAATATCACCAACGAGAACACCAAAGAGCATGCAAAAAGACAGCAATGCTACCCCGTATACGATCACTACATATCCTCCGAGCTACTAGGCAAGCGTTTTTGGATGTGCCTCAAGGTTAAACCGTGTTGCCTGTTCGTATGCATATGCCATTTGTAAAGTCGCAAAATCATCATATCGCTTGCCAATTATTTGTATTCCCATAGGCAAGCCACTTGCTCCAAAACCGGCAGGAACGTTTATTACAGGACAACCGGATAAGGTGCCGGGAACAACCACCTCCATCCAGCGATGATAGGTATCCATTGTTCTCCCGGCGATGGATTCAGGCCAGTGCAAGCCAGCCTCAAATGGAAATACCTGGGCGCTTGGCAGCACAAGAAAATCGTATTTCTCAAAGGTTTTTTGTATAACGGCATACCACTGCCCGCGCATGACTGATGCCGCAACAACCTGATCACCCGTGATATCTGCCCCACCCTCTATTTCCCAGATAAGCTCCGGTTTAAGCTGAGCGCGCATTTCTACATTCTGATACAAGGGCAATGCCTTGCCACGCGTAAGCCAGTGACGCATTACCAGCCACGTTTCCCACAGTTGGGGCATGGAAAAAACAGGCTTCGCTGTATCCACCGTACAACCTATGTCCCGAAATCCCTGCAATGCTTTTTCACACAAATCCATCACACCATCTTCCATTGCAAGGTATCCATCAAAATCCCCAAGCCAGGCGATTTTTCCGCCCTTAAAATCACGCTTTAGGGGCTCGGCAAAAACTGAAGGGTCTTCCCTGATTGAGGTTGGCGACGCTGGGTGGTAACCCGCCATGGTGGACAACAACATCGCCGTATCCTGAACATTTCTAGCCATGGGACCATTACAGGGTAACTCTTCAATATACGTGTCACCCAATGGAACCCTGCCAGGGGTGGGGCGAAAACCGATGACATTGTTATAGGCTGCCGGATTGCGCAGCGAACCCATAAAATCACTACCATCGGCAACGGGTAAGATCTTAAGTGCAAGACCAACCGCTGCACCCCCACTACTTCCTCCAGCAGACGATTTGCCATCGTAGGCATTCAGTGTGGTTCCAAATACCCGATTATAAGTATGCGAGCCCAAACCAAATTCAGGCACGTTGCTCTTGCCAATGATGATTGCTCCCGCGTCTTTTATACGGGCGATGTGAATAGAATCAGCAAGCGCGACATTATTTCTGAATATCGGCGACCCGCTGCTGGTGATAAACCCCTCTGCATCGGCCAGATCCTTAACAGCATGCGGAAAACCATGCATCCAGCCCCGATATTTTCCCCTGGCCAGTTCATCATCATAGTTTTTTGCCTGTGCCAGCAATACCTCGCCATCGCGCAGGGAAACCAGAGCATTGTACTGCGGGTTTAATAGCGCAATACGCGCCAGATAAGCCTGCATTACCTCAACACAGGAAATAGAGCGCGCACGAATGGCACTCGAAAGCTCGAGCGCGCTCATCTGAACGATGTCTCCGTGCCCGGAACCGGCCTGCAGCTTAACCGGGCTCAAAACGGCAGCCGCCACAGCACCGCTCTGTTGAACGAAGCGGCGACGCGAGGGCCCCGATGCATATATTTCATGACATGCATTCCCTTTATTTGCAGCGGTTTTGGATTTCAGATTCAAGTTTTTTCGCTTCGACTTCTCGTTGGGATTCACTAACGGATTGGCTAACACCGTTTTCATCAATAAATACTACCCGTCCCCGGAGAATGCGTAAATCTTCACGTGCTTTAGCACATACACGCTCCAGATGTTCCTGTGCTTTGCGATCATTAATTAGTTCTTTATCGCGAACCTGCTTCTCACCCACTGTCTCGGAGAGCACCTGATCAAGACGTCGCATTGCTTCCGAGCTTTCGTCGATATTAGTATTTGAAATTCGTTCAGAAATGTCCTCGGCATCAATTTGTTCGGGTTTCTTGTCACTAAAGTGCACATTGCCATCCTCATCAATCCAACGATACACCTCTGCGTGACTGAAATACGCAAAGAAACTGAAACAAATCAAAAGAATTCGACTACAGTTTTTCATCGTTTATCCATATTCAGACAAGTAACCATTTTGTGGACCCGGACCCAGCATAGCTATAAATAAATACTTGATAAAGCATCTGCTGATAGTTCACCATGGCAATCCACCCAAACAAACCTTATTTTAGGCAAAGGAGCAAATATGCATCATGTTGCTGATCTTCTGGAAGCCCGCCAGATAGAGGAAGTGGTTTGGATTGCCCCCCTGGCACCGGTGTACGATGCGCTACATCTGATGAACGAGCACAATATTGGGGCTTTGCTGGTTCAGATAGACGGCTATCTCGTCGGAATAGTTTCAGAACGAGATTATGTACGCAAAATAATTCTGGATACGCACACTGCAAAAGCAACACTCGTATCCCAGATAATGACACGTGAACTAATTACCGTGACTCGAGATGATACAGTGGTGCATTGTGTTGCACTGATGCGACGCCACAAAATCCGTCATTTGCCAGTGGTAGAGGATGGCAGGGCGATCGGCATGGTTTCACTGCGTGATTTGTTTCTGGATGTTATTCACGAAAAATTTGAAGAGCACCACATTGTCGAGGAAGTGGACTAAAGTTTAAGCCACGCTCGCCATTAAAAAAGTATCCAGTTTTCTGAAGGCTGCAGTCCATCCTGGTTTAACAAACTGAAGGTATTCTTCGGGAACTCCCTCATGCACGAGTACTACCTGCGTGCCTCTTCCCTGTTCAGAAAAATCTACCGTAATCGTCATTTCGGCATCCGAGAACGCCAGGTGTGCAGGTGGGTCAAATGTTATGAGTCGCCCTTGTGACGCTTCCTGCTGCACACCATTTATGGTCATCCTGTGGACAAATTTTCCACCCACTCTTGGCTCGATATCCGCTTCCACATTTGTAGTTTGATCACAGCCCCACCACTTGCTTACCTTGCTGGTTTCTATCCATGCATCAAACACGGCTTCCCGTGGTGCGTCGTAATATCTGGACACATAAAGCTTGCCATTTTCATACCTGATATCTGTGCTCATTTGTTCATTTCTCCGTGTTTCTTTAAGTATTGGCCCACAGCGTCAAACTGATCTTCCCACACCTGTGTATAGTGATTTATCCACCGCCGCACCTCTGCAACAGAATGCGGATCAACCTGTATAATTCGTTCACGACCACGCTTGGTACAGCGTATCAACCCGGCTCTTTCGAGCACACGCAGGTGTTTGGAAACTGCGGGTTGTGAGATGTTGTAGGGCGCGGCCAGAACGCCAACCCGAGTTTCGCCATCTGACAATTGCTCGAGAATACCCCGCCGTGTTGCATCTGACAGGGCGCCAAAGACCAAATCGAGTTTTTTACTATACATAACCATATGGTTAAGTATTATTATTCCCAATACAAAAGTCAATCTCGGGCTTCAATGTGAGTTAACTGCCTTATTCGGCAGGATACGCCGAGTAGTGTTTAAAAAAATCCCTGCGAATCTGAGCAGCAGCATCCTTTGCTTCACCATCCTCACGTCCATCATTGGTTACAGTTAGCAATATCAGTTTCGAATAGGGAAAAGCACGTACATCTGCAAACCAGTTACCATCACTGCCGTTATGGGTTAACAATATTGCCTCACCGTCTTCCACAAGCACACCCCAACCCATGGAGTATCCCGACGCCTTGTCTTTAGGCATTTGCAGGCGCTCGTACAAGCTTTGGTCCAGTAATTTCCCCTGCCCTGCGCTGCCATTAAGCGCATCCTGAACAAAGGTGCCCCAATCCCGAATATCGATGTACAAATTGCCTGCGGGATTAAAGACGGGTGGGTTTACAAAGTCAGTTTCTTCAGGATTAACCGCTACACGCCTGAATCCAAATAAAGTAGCACGGTGACCCCAGGGTTGAGCTGGGATATGCCTGCCATCTGCAGGATGACCAAAACCAAAACGCAAAATATTTAATGGCGCAAACACCCTCTCAACCAACAGCGATTCGTACTCTCTGCCACCCAGGCGCTCTATCACAGCGCCAGCAATAATGTATCCCGTATTGGAATAGCTATAACCTGTGCCGGGTTCAAACAACAAACTTTTGCTGACCACTTTTTCCAGAATTCGCTTTTTTTGTTCAAGCACATCATCGGTTTCACCCGTCAGGCTATTCAGTTCGTCCAGGTTTTTTGCCGGGTTTGCTTGCAATCCTGAGGAATGACTCAGTAGATGCTCAATGGTAATCAGCCGCGCTTCTCTGGTAAATGAAGATGAATATTCAGGAAACAGATCCACCAGACGGGTATCGAAGCCTACTGTCCCACTTTGTACAAAAGTAGCCATCAGGGTTGCGGTCATCGCTTTCGCAGTGGACCCTATAAACCACATATCCTGTGCTTCTACCGGAGTGTCCCCGCCCATTTTGCGTATGCCCGCCACGGCTATCAGGGGGCTTGAAGCAACGTTTTGTACCAACACTCCCAGAGCTGGCAAGTCGTACTGTTGCCTCACCCGTTCGACCAGCATTTTAAGCTGGTCCTGTGAATATGCCGTTTTTTCCAGTGTATTCAGTGCCGTTGCCGGTGGGGAATCTGGAGAACAGGAGACCAGATTCAGTAGTGCACAATACAATATAAAGCGATACTTCATGCAGATGCACCCTCGGTAATATCGCGAATCCTTGAGTCAAGCGACCTCTCCTCCAGCGCCTTGCGAATTTTTATCACACAGGCAAATAAATCCACACCGGTCTCTTCAAAAAGGGCACGATAGGCCGCATCTCCCAACTCACATACTGCCTCTACATCATCCGCTGCTCTTCGACCTTTGGCGGTAAGCCTGATTAGCATTCGACGCAAATCCGAAACATCCGGAATTCTTGTGATAAGGCGCCGCTTCTCCAGGGTAGCCAGTCGCTGCCCGATCAACTGGTGAGAGACGCCAATTTCTCTGGCCAGTACCGCTGTAGTGGAAGGTCCACGGTGTTTTAACAAAACCACCAGGGAGGAAACCTGGGCTGGCAGCGCTGAAGGTGTTTGCGCTATAACTTGCGTAATACAATAAAACTCCATCGATGATGATTACCCGGGGACTAATTCGCCTGTTTTTTGGCCATACGGCGAAAGATTAGCGGAACGATCCTGTTGAGAAATTTTCCCAACAAACGGCTAAAGCCTTGAACCGGAGCGGTGTTGCCTGCAGCACCATAGGAATTAATACCCAACTCCTCTCGAATACCGGCGGTGATCATGGCAACCGGTTTATCCAGTGGGATGCCCGTAGCGTCTGCTATTCTAACCATGCGCTGAAAATTCGCGATAATACAGGCTGCATCCACCATGCCCTGCTCGCCGATTGTAGCGACCAATTGGTCTCTTGCTTGCCTTGTTGCGTCGGCATCATAGCCAATTGCAGATTCAGCAAAGGCCACCAATTCTCTTTCAGCGGGTACGCCACCTTCAACCTTGTCACCAGCGGTTATTACTTGTAGATCAACCGGTCGTCCTTCCAATCTGCTGCTTTCACGAAGCATCAATGAGTGTGAGGAGGTTCAGTAAAAGCAATCGCTTAAGGCCGAAATCCTACCCGCCAACAATTCCATTTGCGCGCGGCTGATGTGTCGACCGCCATTCCTGGAGGGGTTCATGACGTCGCGGGCTTTTAAATACTGAACTGCTGAAAGCGTGTGCAACAATCGCACAGAGTCTGGCACCAGGCTCATCGCCAACAGCACATTTCCGGTTTGCCTCATACCATCATATAAATCAGCTTCGTCACCATCTGCCACACTTGCGGCAATAGTTGCAACCCAGGCATCGCCCTCTTTGGCCGTGGCTGGTCTGTATCGACTGGGTTCTCCTGATTCAGGCTCGGGAAGCAACTCAGGATCAATCCCCAATGCACGATGAAAGGCATCGATACTCACCACCGCAACCACAATGCCGAGTAATTCTATGTATTGTTCGTGGGACAGGCCCTGCTCTACACACTCAGACAACCAGTTTTCAGTTAAGCGCGATACATCCGTAACCACACGATGAACTGCATCAACCGCTATCGGTTGCAGGTTTGTGCTTGTGTCGTGCAACCCCTCTATTGAAAAAGGAGAAAGTGCCGCCTTTCTTTCCTTACATAACTCGCATGTTTGTGCGGCACGCGTTTCGGCAGCAATGGCAACACGGTCTGCCCCGCTCCACCAGTTGCCGGGTAAGGCTATTTTCTCCCACACCTTACGGTAGGCTTCGGGCAGATCAGGCCTTATGTCATATTCCACTGCGGTATAATCAAAGTGGTTCAATATGCTGCTCCTTTGGTAATATTCGCCAGCACGCTTGCGCGATAGGCGTTAACTTCGTTCAGGGGCGACTTGCGTAATATGCCCACTTCCCGGGCGGTATAAGGCTGTAACCCGGGAGGATTACTGGACCCGCCAAACTGCTCTATCATCCAGTTTAATACTTCCGCAAGTTCAGAGTTGCCAAGTGCAGAATTTGCAGATCCGGGCACTTGTACCAAGAAGTCACGCCCCTGTGCGGTGTTCAAAAACAAACCGACAAAACCCTGCATTCTGGGAACTCCACCCCCACCCTGGCCCTCAGGCCCATGGCAACCCTGACAGGACATTTGGTAGTTATACAGGGCCCGTGCAGGGTTTATCTGCTGCGAGTATGCAACGCCGCTGCTCATTACCAGGAGCATAACGATGCAAACCTTGCTCATGAATCCTCATAGGCAAGACCGACCACAATAGCTGTGGAGCAATGGTATACAGAACTTTCTGTACCCAAACACCAGTTTAAATCGTTGGCTTTGTCCACCCGATACAGCGGTCGGTCACCCTCATCACGCATACACAAACAGGACCCACAGGAGGTTTTACCACAGCAATCATTGTAAGAAATCACATAACTGCGTCCGTCTACCGGATTAAGACACGTTCCTATCCAGGTAATTGGTGACATTTCAGTACCAGGAGGGCAGGCATTGTAGGACCCCCCGCAGCAGTCACACAAGTAGCCATCTATTGCACAATAACGCCAGTAATCACAACTGGCCGGATCACCGCTCTCCGAAGGCACCTTGTCTGCAGAGGTAGTATCTGCGTTTGCCGCGCGGGCGACTGGCAATACAGGAAAAGCAGCAGCGCCCGCCATAAAACTACCCAGGCGTTTCAAAACACCGCGACGACTGCTGGCCTGTGCTATTTTACGGCTTCTCTGTTCAACAAACTGATCAAATAGTTTCATGTATTACAACCTCAGAGAATGACGGGATATTCTGTGAAATTACAAATTGAGATAACATCACTTCACCCCGAAAATCATTAATGGCGTCTCCTGCCCTGCATCCTCAATTGTGCGAAGGTAAGCACCACTTGCCGCATCGTATACTTCCAGCGCCATATCACCGGATGTAACCATTAGAAGCGGGTTTTTACCCTTACCTACACCGAGTGTCACAGCCCAGCTCCGCAAAGCGATTCGAGCCATGCGTTTTTGCTTTTTAGCATCGTATACCCAAACCTCACTACCACCTTCATTTTGAGTGCCGTCGTGTCCATCCGGATGCATCAAAATATAAAAACGCCCCATATCATCCTTGTCAATCAGCCCAATTCCACCGGGGCGCCAGTTTTCCTTGCGCTCGGAGGCGCTTAACATGTCCCAGGAATCTACATACCTGGCCACCTTGCCGCGTAAATCTATAATATGCACATAACTCTCAAAACCCGGGTAATAAGCCACGCCATCTATGACAGCAGGCCGCTCAAAGGCAGGGTTGGCATCAGTGTCAAAAAATGCATCCATTCGTGTTTGTTGAACGATCTGCCCTTCAGGAGATAATTCAGTACTTAACATGCCGCCATTGCTACACAGGGACGAAAATCCTCGCTTGCCTGTTGGATATATCAATGTGCATCCAGGAATGGCAACTTCATTCAATATTTTCCTGCTTTCAAGGTCTATTACGGTTACCGAAGAAGCGGGGGTAAAGTTGTATGCCAATAGAAGTTTTTCATCATCGATTAGTTGCAGTGCGTATCGTTCCGGCATGCCCTGGTATCTTTTTGGAATAGGCCAAACAATTTCAGCAAGGGGTGCAAGAGTTGTTTTGGAATAGATAGTCACAACATCAGTACGCACACCCCGGTTACCACGTGAATAGAAGGTTTCGAAGGCATAAATCTCATTTCGAGTGGTCGCCTCAACAACTGCCCCAACCAGCGAGACATTAAACATCCCCTTGATCTGCGATCGGGTAGTGCTCGCTGCCGCATCAATAAGCGTCATTTTGCCGTCCAGCATATGACCAAAGGCTACATCAAATGCCCAAAACCAGGAATCAGGGTAAGGGCTTGGCAAGGTCTTAACCTTGCCAGTTGTTTCGATTGGTATGGGCGGCAATTCCGAGTCACTGCCGTGGGCATCTGTTGTGATAGAGAACGATAGAGCCACAACAAGAGATGCAAACGCCGACCTGAATAATATGTGATGTTTACGATGCATGAACTCTCCCGATTAGCTGGTAGATCCCGATAATCACCTTATCGCATCTCGCTAAACTTTTGAACGTCTCTACCTAGTCTATCCTCTTCTCAATCTCTATTCGGCACACCTCCAGCAAATTCGACGCGAGTTTTTTATCACTAAGAGCGCCAGCCAACATCACGCCACCGACGGCGAGAACTGCCGACACTAGCACTTCGTCGTTTATCACATTCCCCGACTCCGATCCTAACTCCCGCAAAAGATCTTTAAAAGCCTTGGTGTAAGCCTGGCGCGTTATGGCACCGCTTCTGGAGACATCTGCACTTAAGCTTGCCAAATTGCAATTCATACGGGATTGTTCAATGTGATCTGTGTGCAGATACGCACGCAGTACTGAGTTTTTCGATTCTTGCCGGTTCCGATTTCCCAACCGGGAGCCTATTCCCGCACGGGAGCGCAGTACTTCCCTAAACAGGGAAGCCTTGGACCAGAAATGCGCATAAAAACCACCCCGGGTTAAACCTGCATCAGCCATAATTCCTGCTATTCCTATCCCTTGGTAACCTTTTTCGCGAAATAAACAGCCTGCGGCCGCAATGATCTTTTGTCGGGTAGCTTCTTTATGAGATTTGCTCAAGGGCATAACCAATGGACCTCAAAAAACCGGAGATAATCGCATTATATGTTATACGTCATATAATAACCACAACACTCCATACGAAAAGCAAGGAAGGAATAACTTTATATTATATTCGTAATATATAAATGAAATGGTATTAATTGAGATACAAAGGGGGTATTTATTGACAGGCCTAACTGAATCAGTAACATACGCGCTCTTGGGTTTCGGGGTGTTTAGCTCAGTTGGTAGAGCGACGGCCTTACAAGCCGTAGGTCACAGGTTCGACCCCTGTAACACCCACCAACACAAGACTGCAATCTCTGCATGAGATGCAGATTTCTAACTTCGGAGCGGTAGTTCAGCTGGTTAGAATACCGGCCTGTCACGCCGGGGGTCGCGGGTTCAAATCCCGTCCGCTCCGCCATTTAGTCTGGGGTCCATACTGGACACATAGGTATCAGTTCATACCGGAGACATGCATTACACTTTTGCCATAAACGGGTTCAAGCCCGGTTCAGTATATACGGGTCACGCAAGGTTCTCTTTTTACGGAGGATTTGAGTATCCCCATCGCGCGAAAAAATTATTCTGACTTGGGTTTCAAAAACCACGCACCCGTCATTCCCCTTTCAATAAAAACAGCCATACTTTGTGATCGGTACTCGTGCATCCTGGACAGGTAATCCGGATCGAGCCTGCGCTTAAACAGGTCGGTTGAGAAAAATGCCGCCCAATCTTCCAGGGGGCGGATACCCTCTCCTGAATTCGGATCCGTTTGCGACCACTTAAAAACGTTTTCTTCGCACGCGAAGAGATTCATGCGTTCTCAGTTATCATGAACCGGAATTTCAGCCCATTTCCACATGGGATTATTGATGTGGCCAACGGTCGATTCAGGGGTAATCTCTAGGATATCATCGTCCTTGTAACGCACAGTGATAAGTTCGGCAGTCGCAAGGTCACGGGTTTCGATTTTTACTTCCTTACCCGGAAACAACCATCGAATGGCATTTACTTCAAGTCCGCACTGGCCAAACCACTTTCGCTCACCATCGACACTCACCATGTATTGCGTTGGTGTATTGTTAAAGGGTGCCCAGGAACCCACCTGATCTGTGCCGGGAGAAGTCCAACACCCAATGGCAAACTCAGCAGCTTCCTTTACAGCCAGCCGTGCTTCTTCGGTTGAAATTGAAAATTCATCAGCAAGTTGTGTGTAGTGTGGTGCCCATCCATGGTTAACCATGTGTTGCAAAATTGTGGTGTAGGTTCTCTGAACTAATTGTGCGTCTATCTGGCTCATGGTAGTAGCATCCCGTTTACTCACATCCTTACCTTAGTGAGGTCATGGCGAAAAATCCACTAGCGCAAAGGACCACAAAGGCATTCCAATACCGATTATTGAACTTCTTCCACCGACTCTATACTTTGGGACCTTGATAAAAGCGGTGCAATTGGCAAATGGATAACAATGGATAATGATTTCTCAGAAGTGGTCGATCTAGACGCGCTCACAAGCTGGATGACAGATCAGGGTTTTGGTGCCCATCCAATCGAGGGGGCCCACCTTCTGGAAGGCGGTACCCAGAATTTCCTGCTGAAGTTTCATCACGATAATCGCGACTATGTGCTGCGTCGCCCGCCCAAACACCTGAGAAAAAATTCCAACGACACGATGAAACGTGAAGCGCGGGTTCTAGGCGCCCTGGCCGGTAGCAAAGTACCCCATCCCGGGTTTATCGCCTCGTGCAGTGACGAGTCGGTGCTCGGATGCTGTTTTTACCTTATGGAACCTGTTGAGGGATTCAATGCTACTACGGGCCTGCAAGACTACCACCGGAGGGACCCCGCTGTACGTCATCGCATGGGCCTGGCGATGATAGAGGGCATTACCGCGCTGGGATCTATCGATTACAGGGCCGTGGGGCTTGAAGGTTTCGGTAAACCGGAAGGATTTCTGGAACGTCAGGTACCGCGCTGGCAGGCGCAATTACAGAGCTACAACAAACTGGAAGGCTGGCCAGGCCCTGCCAGCCTACCTGGCATCGACACCATTCCCGAGTGGTTGGATGATAACCGACCAGCTGCATTCGTCCCGGGTATCATGCATGGCGACTACCATCTTGCCAACGTCATGTTCTGCTACGACAGTCCGGAACTGGCAGCCATCGTCGACTGGGAACTGTGTACCATTGGCGACCCGCTGATCGACCTCGGCTGGTTGATGTCCATGTGGCATGATCCTGAAGAGGACACACCCGCAAGAGTCCAACCCTGGGAGGGTTTTCCATCAATCGATGAGATGATTGCCCACTATGCCGAACGCTCCTCAAGAAACCTGGATGCTTTGCCCTGGTATGGCGTATTGGCCTGCTTTAAGTTGGGCAGCATTTTAGAAGGTACCCACGCACGCGCCTGCGCAGGACTTGCACCCCGGGAAACCGGCGATGCCCTGCATACCAGCACTATTAACCTCTTTAGCCGCGCACTAAGAATGATAGGAAAGTTCAATGGATAAATTACTCGATTTCACCGGAAAGGTTGCCCTCGTCACAGGCGGTAGCCGCGGCCTGGGGCGCCAGATGGCGCTGGCGCTGGCGGAGCGTGGCGCTGACCTTGTAATCACCAGCCGCAAGGCAGACGCATGTGCGGCCGTAGCTGCCGAGATTGAAGCCATGGGTCAACAGGCAATGGCCTACGGTTGCCACGTGGGTCACTGGGACGAACTTTCTGCTTTGGTCGACGCCGTATACAAGCGCTTCAAGCGCATTGATATCCTCATCAACAACGCCGGTATGTCTCCACTTTACCCAAACCTTGGCGAGGTATCAGAAGAACTGTTCGACAAGGTGCTGGGTGTGAATCTTAAAGGCCCGTTCAGGCTCATGGCTCTGGTGGGAGAACGGATGAGCAAAGGGGCTGGAGGGAGCATAATCAACATAAGCAGTATAGCATCTCAGCAACCCTCACCAGCTTCTGAGCCTTATGGTGCAGCCAAAGCCGGGCTCAACGCCTTGACCGCTTCGTTTGCATCTGCCCTGGGACCTAAGGTACGTGTTAACTGTGTAATCGCGGGCCCTTTTCTGACCGATATATCAAAAGCCTGGGACATGAAGGCATTCAACGAGCGGGCAGCCGCCAGCATTGCATTGGGGCGGGGTGGCGAACCGGACGAAATTGTTGGCGCAGTACTTTACTTTGCGAGCCCCACGAGCGGATTCACCACGGGCACTACGGTAAAGGTGGACGGGGGCGCTCGTTAAAAATGGTTTAACGAATCTTAGGTCGGGAAATTTCACATAGTTCAAAAACAGGAAAATAGAATGCCAAGATTACGAGAGGTTAAACGCGCTGATGCAGATCCTTCGGTTCTGCCCTTATATGATGCACTTTTTGGTGCCGGGCGTGACCCAGTCGAAGAGCCGGGAACCGCTACCGGTACACCGGGCAACTGGTGGACGGTTTTTGCATTGGTGCCGGATTGTTTTAACCATGCAGTCGCAGGGTTTCAGTTCTATAGATCAAAAAACCGAAAAATAGGGGCGCGCTTGCGAGAACTGGGCCAGGCAAGAGCAGGATACGCAAGGGGCAGCCAGTTTGTTTTCTCCCAGCACTGCAAGGCCCTGCGAGCGGTTGGTTTTAGTGAAGAACAGATCGAAGCAATTCCTGGCTGGGGCAGCAGTTCCTGCTTTAATGCGTTGGAAAGAGCAGTGCTTTCGTACACGGATGACCTGGTGCTGGCCGGTGGTAGAGTTCCCGATAGCACCTTTGAAGTGTTGAAAAAACATTTGTCCGACGAAGAGATTCTGGAGCTCACCTATATCACCTGCACCTATGAGCTTCATGCGACTATGTGTCGCGCACTGCGTCTGGAATATGATGATGTTGATGAACGGGTTACCGAAATTCCTGTTCCTGATGCAGAAGGGCGCGATATTGACTTTATGGGCGCAGTCGATCACCGGGACAAATAGTTCGCCTGCCCGTCGGCCGAAAATTCAAGGAGTACAAATGGCATCACGCAAGAGTAACGAACCGCCGGGTACAGGGTCGGATCTCTTTAGCCGATCACCAGAAAGTGCCGCGACGAGATTTCGCGAATGTCTATCGGGAGAATCCGTTCTCCAGGTTTCAGGTTGTTACGATGCACTTTCTGCTCGCATCATCGAACGTGCTGGTTTTCAGGCTGGCTTTCTCGGCTGCGCGCAAGCCGGTCTCGCTTGCATTATGATCGAGGACCAACTCTGGCCCAAGCGCTGTGGTCACACAGCGGGCAAGAGCGTTGTTGATCGCGGCGAAGCTGTGCAACGGATCAAGGCCTGTGTTCGAATTCGTGAAGAGCACCGACTCGATATTCTTATTATGGCGCGTACCGATGCCAACGCCGTAACAGGTTTCGATGAAGCACTCTGGCGTTTGAAAGCATTCATCGATGCCGGCGCCGATATCACTTTTCTCGAAGCACCTGAAAACATCGAGCAAATGGAGCGCTACGGAAATTCTGTTCCGGGATGGAAAACCGTAAACCTGGTGGAAGACGGCCAAACTCCATGGCTCGATCCTGCACAGCTCACTGAACTTGGTTATGCGCTAGTGCTTTACCCGGTTTCGCTACTACTTCATTCTGCCTTTGCCATGCAGAACGCCGCCGCACTACTCTCAGAAAGCAATGATAGTAAAGATCAACGGCTTAGCTTTAACGAAACGCGGAATCTTCTCGGATGGCCAGATTATGAAGAACGCTTGCAGCGTCTGGATTCGTAAATCGGGCTAAACCTGGCGATAATTTACGCGTGAACTTGTACCAATTGTGCCGTGGTACGCGCTGTTATTTCCTCAATAAGCTGCCAGTTACCACTTTCAACAGCCTCTTTCGGAACTAACCAGCTGCCTCCTACACAAGCAACGTTTGGTAGAGCCAGAAACTCCATGAACGTATCTATAGTTAAGCCCCCGGTTGGACAAAAACTCACCTGCGGAAGCGGCCCGCCTACCGATTTGAGCCAGGATATACCACCGACGGTGACCGCCGGAAACAGTTTAAAGCAACTCAAACCCAGCTCCATGCCCCGCATTACTTCCGAGGGCGTGCCAACGCCGGGTAATATTTCCAGGCCCAAATCCTGCGCCTGACGAATCAGATCCGGTGTAAAGCCTGGAGACACCAAAAAGTCCACGCCAATTTCAGCGACGTCTATCAAATTTTGTTCATTTACGACGGTGCCAACTCCTAAAAGAACACCTTCACACTCGCCTTTAATTTTACGAATTGCATCCAGTGCTGATGCGGTTCGCAGGGTAACCTCTACCGCTTTGATTCCACCGGCTTTTAATGCATTGATCATGGG
>JAJFJZ010000003.1 GCA_021773565.1 Gammaproteobacteria bacterium
TATCTCGATGACTTAAGTTAAATCGGAAGTACAGCCAAACAGCGTATTGGATAATGTCTGCAGGAAAACGATATCTTTTATACATATGGGATTTATTCATCTGTGGATTATCGCCGAATGGGTGTTAATTTGGCAGTACCGGCAGGAGGTCTGAAGAACCAAGAGTCTGCTCCTAGTCGTTAGTACGAACAATTCATCCCTTCAAATTGAGTTTTTTGGCGGCTATGCTATCAATGAACGGTATCGACGATATGCAACAAATGCCCATATGGTCCAGGCGAATACAAATGGGTATGATCTCAGTATCAACGCATAGATTGTGGACAGCAAACACGCGAATGTGAATAGTGCTACGTATGCTGGACCGCGCGTTTCGCGCGCGTAACTGGTTACCATTAGCGTGACTGAGAGCACGCCGAACCATTGAGTTGCGAGATCATCCACTAACACCAACTGTCCCACACGGATCTTGCAACGCTAGGCTAACGGAAGATCACGGCAGGATCAGTAATGCCAACTCGATCAGTGAGCGTCCTGCATTAGCAGATGAAAGAGCGCTGCCTGGTCATTGGGAAGGCGATCTAATCTTCGGCACAAACAACAGTCAAATCGTCACCTTGGTTGAGCCCAACACGCGTTATGTCACGATGGCCAAAGTGAAAGATAAGGACACGGAGACTGTGACTAAATTATTGACCAAGCACGCGCACAAGTTACGGAGAGAACTTTACAAATGCCTAACCTGGAATCGTGGCAAAGAAGTGGCCGATTTCCAACGGGTTGCTCATACAATACTTTTCAAAAGGAACAGATCTCTCATTGCAATCACAAGCAAAGCTGAACAGTGGGGCAACACAAAGAATGCCCTGGAAAAAGCTAAACTTCGAAACACCGGCCGATCGTATTAACCGATGTGTTGCATCGACCGGTTGAATCCGCTGCCAAGAGCCGCAATTTCTGTTCTAGTTTTAAGGGCGCAGCAGCCTGCTGGCCGAAGCCAGACTCGGCCAAGCGCCAGCTGTAGTACACTCAAAGACCAACCGGCTGTCCAGCTGCAATCGGCATCGCGATGCCAGAGACAAAGCTTGATTGTTCTCCAGCCAGATAAACCACCGCATCTCCTATTTCACTGGCTTCAGCACCGCGCTTAAGTACGTTCTGGTCAGCCAGCAACTGTTTAGCTTCTTCAAAGGTAGTGCCTTCAGAATCGGCGACCATCTGGTATTCGAGATCACCCATCTCTGTGATAACCATGCCCGGACAAAGAGCATTGACGCGTATATGATGTACGCCCAGTTCAAGCGCCATAGCCTTGGTCAACCCAACTATAGCGTGCTTGGTAGCGACGTATGCAGATACCAAAGCTGCCGCACCCAGACCGTAAATCGACGCGTTATTTATGATTGAACCGCCTTGCCGTCGGATCATCGCAGGAATCGCAGCTTGGGAGACATTTATTGTGCCCAGTACGTTAACATCCCAGGCGCTTTGAAACTGACCCGCCGTTGTGTCCACAAAGGTCTCAGCAAATGCAGTGCCCGCGTTATTGAACACGATATCCAGGCCACCTAATTCGCTGACTGTTGTTTCAACGACACGATCAACCTGGTTTCGGTCCGTTACATCCATCGGAAGTGCCAAACATCTTGTACCGTAGGCTTCCACTTGATCTGAGAACCGCTTGAACGTCGCAAATCGTTCATCACCAATGAACTCTAGTGGGGATCCTTCAACGGGTCCAAAGCGACTCGTTATCACTACGTCCGCGCCAGCTTCAGCTAGCTTTAATCCCGCAGCCAATCCGATCCCTCGCGGTGATCTCGCGCCAGTAATTAAAGCAACTTTCCCTTCCAGCGATCTTGCCACAATGCACCGATCCTTAATCAGTGGTAAGAGAAACTATGATAGCAGCCCGACAAAAGAGACGCGAATGTCACGGTTCTCATTTAACGTTATAAATCGTGAGCGAACATCCAAATTTGGTCAAAAGCGCGATAAGGTACTGAAGTTCGATGTGGTCAATTCGAGTATCTGGTCGACTCCGTAACCTGAGCTCGAAAACCGCCTTCGGCAAATCAATTAGAGCCGCTGGGTACTCTTTGTGTTCCGTCCACGACGGCAGTGATGTGACCTTCCCCGTTGCTGGAACTTGTAAATCCGACTCGCCTGTCCCGCAAGTGCTTCGGTTAAAAAAATTCCCCAACGTTGATTGAATGTAGCCTCTGAGAGTGCGGGTAACTTGTGTCTTGTCGCATGGTAGAACATCGTCAGGTGAGACTCGGTGCAGCCACGACCAAGCGCTCGAATCGCGGAATCAGGGTCACAGGCACATTACAGGAATAAGAGTGATGCTTCCGCCCCAAGTCAAATTCATAAGGCGCCATTAGGCACGTTTTTGATCGCGTCCCTGTCCAGAACGTTGGATCTGAAATTAGTGGAGTTTGAGCAAAATCGAAATTGTGTACACCAGAATAGCGAGAGCGGAGATTGAGGAAAGAAAGATGAAACACAGTCACAGTATCTTTTCTTTTCTCATCCATTCAACACAATCTTCTACCATTTTCTTGAAATCACCTGGTTGGTAATTCAACTCCTTTACGGCCTTATCAGTAGCAGCCTGTGTGCGGTCACAAACTATCGCTGCGTTTTCAGGAGTAAGGTCTGGTTCACGACCAGTCAGATAAGATACCCACATCGATACCCTGCCGAGAGTTTTGAGCAAAATAGCAGGCATGGCTTTCTCTGGTAGAGGTTTTTCTACCGTTCGAGCAATTTGCTGAACAAACTCAAGCTGGGTGGCGTGAACACCCCCAAGAATATAATTTTCTCCCGTTTGCCCAAGCTCAACCGCGTCTATATGCGCTTTAGCGACCGATCTGGCATGACAAAATGTTGTCGCCCCCGGAGGCACCCCAGGCAGTTTGTCCTCATATACCATTTTAATAAGCCGCGACCAATTGTGATAATCATAAGGACCTACAATCGCAGCAGGATTCATAAAAACCGCATCAAGCCCCAAGGCTATACCGGCGCGCACCTCCTCCTCGGCCAATGCTTTACTTTTCATGTACCCAATCCAGGCAGACAAGCCCAGATGGGGGCTTTTTTCGGTCACTAACTTGCTCTGAAAACCGTAAACACCCACTGTGGATGTGTGTACAAACCGTTTCACCTTTCGGCTGAGTGCTACGCTAACCAGATTTCGCGTGCCAACAACATTCGTTTGATATTGTCTTTCGTCATTTCTGGACCAAAAACTGGTATCCCCCGCTACATGGAACACGGCATCGGTACCCTCCACAATCAACGATCGCAGATCCCGTATGTCAGCAAGAGATCCCTGAACCAGGCGCACACCAAGTTCCGCCAGGATTGCAGTTTGGGATTCGGGACGATGCAGAACGGTTACAGCCCAGTTTCGCTCAATGAGCTGTTCTATAATATGCCGCCCCAGAAATCCCGTACCACCAGTAACAAACGCCGTTTTCACGCTTTACTCCTTAATCTATAGCTACGCAGCAAAATATACTGCAAAGATATCTTTACTTTTCGATAGACTAACACAATAAATAGGCAAATAAAGATATCTTTACATTGTGCGGCACACATCGCACACTTCTGATGTAAAGAATGCTTTACTTAGCGTCAAGCGACAGGAGAGTTCGAATATGCAAACAACAAGCCGGTACCAAATTGTTTACCTCGCCAGAATAGTCGGCGGTTTAGGATTAATGACAATAGCGATTATTGGTGCTTCGCCATTTAGTATGGAAAGTGTCCTGATGTCTCTCGCTATCGCGCTTCCACTTCTATGCATATACCCGGCTACACGTTGGTTACATACCCGCGCAGACGAATTGGAAAAAGGCTTGAATCTCCAGGCATGTTTACTTGCAACATCAATCACCGTGCGTGCCGCAGCTATCGTTGGCACACTTCAACTGGTTGGGCTCATACCAGCATTTAATATGCTTTGGGGTGCGGCATTCATCGCCAGCACCTGGGCCATTGGCCTAATGCTGGCCGATAGAAAGTGTCGCTAGCTGTGCGCAACCGGGTTAAAGAACTACGAAAACAAAAAGGGCTCAGACAGGAAGATCTGGCCAAGGTGCTTTCTGTCAGCCGTCAAACCATCTTTTGTATTGAAAATGATAAATACGATCCCAGCCTCGATCTGGCCTTCAAGATGGCAGCCTTTTTCTCCACAACTATTGAGGATCTTTTTACGCACCAGTTAAAGTAATACATGTTTATCTTGACCGCAGACGCAAAACTTTAGATTTCACACGTAGATTTAGTATTTGGGTTTAAATACACTGAATTCAGCGAGCTAGCAACGATGCAAACGTTCTTTTCGGTATAAACGCAATGAGTAACATAACAATCAAAACACTTTCGGAGGACGACTGGAGTCTCTATAAAAATTTGCGTCTGGAGTCGCTGCAAGACTCACCGGACTCTTTTGGATCGACATACGAACACGAATATAGTCTCAACGAAGATAAATAGAGGGAGCGGCTTACCCGGCGAAAAGTAAAAACACCAGCCATGTTTATTGCTGCTGAATTGCATGGTAAGCCTGTTGGGTTGGCAAGCGGCGTGGTACATAACGGGGAAAAAGAATGTGTGCATATATATCAGATGTGGGTAACACCAAATGCCCGTGGCCACGGCGCCGGACGCGCGTTGCTAAACTCGATCCTTAGCTGGGCTATAAGTACTGGGGTAAACGCAGTAGAGCTCGGCGTTACAACAACTAATGAAGCAGCTTATAGTCTGTACTTATCCATCGGATTTACACCATGGGGTCATCTGGAGCCACTCCGACAGGGTTCTTCATTGTCGATTCAACCAATGTTATTACACTTGGATGAATACCTTGCATAGCAGACGCGTGCAGTCGAACTTGTAAACTGCTACACGCTTTGCAAGCCGCTAGTGCGAGGCCTAACTTGTCAGTTCATTCCACGAAGATATTCCAGGAGTTTCCATCAAGTGATTAAGAGCATAATTAGCAAAACTGAAATTATTACTGATAGAAATGACCAGGTAGTACCTTGGTGGAGCTTTACAAAAACTGTTTTGGCGTCGGCCATATTAAAATTTTCCGAACAAGGCGAAATACATTTAGATAGCCACCTTAAAGGGAAAAATTTCACGTATAGACAACTACTTCAACACACTTCGGGATTGAGAGATTACGGCGCACTACCTGAATATCACCAGGCGGTCGATAGCGGAGATGATCCATGGTCGACCGAAGACCTAATTGATCGTGTTGATGCAGATAAGTTAATGTTTGAGCCCGGTCAGGGGTGGAGCTATTCCAATATTGGTTACCTCTATTTAAAGCAGGAATTGGAACGCATTTTTGATAGCGATCTAGCTACAGTTTTAAGATCCACCCTATTCTCTCCTCTCAATCTTAACGATGTAAAACTAATCACAACGCAAAAAGAATTCAGGGCATTGTCGCTATCGAATACCGACTACGATCCTAAGTGGTGCTACCATGGCCTGGTTACAGGTACAACCGCGTCTGCTGCAAGGTTCTTACATTTGTTGTCTTCTGGCGAAATTGTAAAAATCAATACACTGACCGAAATGCTATCCCCATATCAACTCAACGTTGATTTAGGAAATCGTCCATGGCGTAAGCCTGCTGTTGGCCTTGGTTTAATGATGGAATATGATGAGAATATTGAGAGTTACGGGCATACGGGCCAAGGCCCTGAAAGTACGATTGCCGTATATCACTTTACCAAGTCTGAGCCCATAACCATTGCTGTTTTTGGTGAAACAAATGACATAGCCGCGGTAGAAAATGATTTAGTTAGTTATGTACGGCTATAAGCAACAACTAACAATCGCGCCGATTTTGACAGTTCGTTACCAACCCAATACTCGGACGCCTGACATGAAGTTGAAGCCCCTCCTTCGGACCAAGCACTACGTGCTTAGTCGCTTGTCTGGGTACTACTTCGTAAGGGAGGTTCCCGTAAATTGAAAACTATTGGTCTTCTAGGAGGCATGAGCTGGGAAAGCACCGTTACCTACTACACCAAAATTAATGAAGGTGTGAAGCATACCCTTGGTGGTTTGCATTCCGCAAAAATAGCTATGTATAGCATAGATTTTAACGCAATTGAAAAGTTACAACATACGGGAGATTGGAGTGCCACAGCAGTTATCCTTGCTGAGGCTGCAATTAATAATCAATCTGCGGGTGCGGATTTCTCATTGATTTGCACAAATACAATGCACAAAGTAGCCGATGAAATAGCGGAAAATATAGATATTCCCTTGCTACATATCGCTGATGCTACCGGCGAAGCTCTCGTAAAAAATAAAACTAAAAAAATTGGACTATTAGGAACTTCATTTAAGATGGAACAAGAATTCTATAAAGGTCGTTTGAAAGATAATTTCGAATTAGAAGTTGTAATTCCGAACGAGAAAGATCGGAAAACCGTGCATAGGATAATTTATAACGAACTGTGCCTGGGTAAAATAGCAGGAAGCTCAAAGGCGGAATTACTACAAATAGTAGAGCGGTTAGGCAGCATGGGTGCAGAAGCTGTTATTCTTGGTTGTACTGAAATTGGGATTCTAATCAATCACGGTGATTCTGAAATGGCCTTGTATGACACAAATGATATTCATGTGTCCAGCGCCGAGGAACTCGCAATACAGCTTAATCGTTAGACAAATTTTCATTTTCTTTATCGTCTTCATACCGGAATGCGTAGATCCTAACTAGCCTCTGAACTCGCCGAATGGATTTGCGTCGAGCACGAGACAATTATTTTGTCCAACTACTTGCATAACGCCAAATATGTTTGTATTTTGTACAAAATATAAACAAAGGCTGTGTAATGGCACTCGGCGCCAAAATTAAAGCAGACCGTAGGAGCAAAATTACCCACGCTCTGTACCAGTGTATTGCCCGACAGGGGTACGCTAACGTTAAGTTTAACGACGTTGCGGCTGTTGCCAATATGTCTCCCAGCCATCTCGGGTACTATTTTCAAAACAAAGCCGCTGTGCTCGAGTATTACGTGTCAAGAATATGTCGCAAAAACCTGGATGAGCTACCGCCGCTGACTGAAGCTGACATGGCTAAGCAGATCGAATTGCTGGTTAATTTTTGTTTCGGTTCCTCAATGATGAACGAAAACCTTATGGGGGTTATGAAGGAATTGAATGGCCTGGCGGTTCACGATCCAGCACTAAATAAGATCAAGACCAACCACACAGCAGAATGGAAAGCTTATCTTGGGCAGTTTTTTGAAAATGCTCGAGTGGTGAACAGTGGCGAAGCTGCAACCAAAGCGCATGCCATGTTGACCGGACTCAATACTGATGTGTTGTTTGATGAAGCACTCAGTGTTGAGGAGGCTGGAGCAATATTTGGGAACTATCTGTTTGAGTTGTGCGGACTATCCGCAGGGCCAAAGCACACCCTAAAGTTACATTCGGAGTAAAAGTAATGAAATTCGGAATATTTTATGAGCACCAGATGCCTCGTCCCTGGACGGCAACAGTGGAATTCGAACTGCTAAATGACTCGCTGGATCAGATAGAATTAGCGGACAAACTGGGTTACGACTATGCCTGGGAAGTAGAACATCATTTTTTGGAGGAATATTCACATTCCTCTGCGCCGGAAGTTTTTCTGGGCGCAGCAAGCCAGCGAACCAAAAATATACGCCTGGGTCATGGTGTTATTCAACTTACCACCAATCATCCTGCTCGGGTCGCTGAACGGGTAAGTACGCTTGATTTGCTCAGCAAAGGCCGAGTTGAACTTGGTATGGGAGAAAGTTCGACCATCACAGAATTACATCCATTCGGAGCACACTTTGGAACCAAACGCGCAGTTTGGGAAGATGCGGTGCGTTGTATTATTCCGATGTTTGGTGATAACGCAGTGGAATATCATGGGGAACATCATGACTTTCCGCTTCGAAATGTCCTGCCTAAACCTTTCCAGAAACCACACCCGCCACTTTGGGTGGCATGCTCACAACTTGATACCATTAAAATGGCGGGAAGCAGGGGTATGGGCGCTCTGGGATTCCAGTTTGTTTCCGCCGATGCTGCACACGCATGGGTAAATGCCTATTATAATACATTCACGAAACACCAGGACAAGCTTGCTGACTATGCCACTAATCCCAATATCGCACTGGTAAGTGGTTTTATGTGTGCAGATACCGATGAAGAGGCAATGCAAAAAGCCGATGGCTGGACGTTTTTTCAATTCGCACTCGGCTTTTATTCCAAATTGGGTCGTCCGGTGGCGCCGGGGGAAATTAATCTGTGGGAGGAATATCTTAAGTGGAAAGACACTGAGAAAGGACAAAAACAGCGCCAGTCAGGTCTGGTTGGCTCCCCTGAAACTCTCAGGAAAAAGCTGCATAAGTACAAAGACAGTCATATTGACCAGGTTATATTGCTTAATCAGGCCGGCAAAAACTCACATCAGGATATTTGCGACAGCCTAGAATTGTTTGCTAAAGAAGTAATGCCTGAATTCCACGATCTGGACAAGGAACACCAGGAGTGGAAGCAGGCGGTTCTGGCTGGAGAGCTGGAGCTTGAGGAAATAAATACTGATGATTTCAATTTTCAGAAACAAGCGCTAAAAAAAGGCGGTAGTTAAGGCCAGCGCGAATGCAGTCCAAGCACGCGGATAAGTGCATATGACCCACACTAACAGTTTCGGTTGGCGTAACGCAGGAGTCTTTGTGCCGATGGAGGATGTTCGCCGTACCCAATTACCGTACAGTCTTCGATCCCTGTTCAGTCAGATTGTAGGCCTTTATTGGCAATCGAATTTGTACCTATCGCCATCGCTCACAATTTTCCCGGCGGTGGGTGTGGCAAAATGCGTGCCAATCACAAGTACGTCAGAATCTACCAGATCCGCAAACACCCTGTGGCGACACGCGGCCGCTTCTGATTGGTCAGTATCAAAACTAACAGTCCAATTAGGGTGCGTTACCTGACAGGGATGGTGCATAAAATCACCGGTAATCATTGCTTGTTTTCCTTCGGACTCTACCATGACACTAACGTGACCGGGAGTATGTCCGATGGTTGGAATCAGACGAATTTCTGGTGAGACCACACGATCTGTCTCAACCAGTTCCACAAGCCCTGCATCGAAGATGGGTGTAACTGAATCAGCCATTACAGGCACCTGGTCATCGCTTTTGTCTTCGCTCCAGAATGCGTACTCATCGCGACCAATTAGATATCTGGCGTTCGGGAAAGTTGGTTCCCATGTATCCCCTTTCTTAATGGTATTCCAACCGACATGATCCACGTGCAGATGGGTACACACAACGCAGTCAACCCTCTCACGCTGCCAACCTGCGGCTTCGAATTTTTCCAGAAAGTCCGTCTGCAGACCCTGACCCCCGGTGATGCCTCGTGGTTTGTCGTTTCCGATGCAGGTGTCCACCACTAATCTTAGTCCAGGAGCTTCGACCAGCAGGGCATGTACAGAAAGGCGAAGATGGCCTTCGGGCGTAACAAAATCCGGATACAACCAGGGCATTTTGGCCAGAACTTCCGGCTTCGCCTCACGCATGAAAGGCGACTTCTCGTCATAGGGAATGGGTATTTCCAGTTCTACAATGCGGGTAACCTTTACTGCACCAATTTGCCAGGTTTGCATGCTTGTCCTTCCCAATCGATTTAGTGATCGTTCAGTGTAGCTGAACTACAATGACAAATAGTAAATCAACAACGACCGAAATACTCGCGGCATTCCCAGGCTGGTTTGTCTTCCGCTGCTTGCCATCGTGACCATTCCTGGCGTTTAACAGTGCTAAACACAGCGGCCATAGGTTCGCCTAATCGATTCTCAATCCGTGTATCGACGGTGTTGTTGCTACACAGAACGCGCAGCATGGCTCCGCGGTTGTCTATTCCCCACAGCGCTGCCTGGGGTGCCATTAGGCTGTTGCGAAAACGTACATAGATCGTGCTGGGTTTATTGGCGCAGCCAATACGCGTACGAGCGCTTACCCTGTTGTAAGCCATGGGATTGGTATTCGCTCAATCGTTATTAGTGAGCCTATATCTTCCGCCCGTTCCCGATAAACGGCTTGGCGTATGAATTGCTGTTTCACTATCCTAATCTAACTTCGTTGGTTCACTTGTTTGATCGAACTGCGATGATCGCCCTCTTCGCCCATTCATGTAGTAATTGGGTATCTTCCAACCACTCTTCTGGCACTGAGTAATATTTTCGGACAAAGACTCTGCCGCGCTTGGTTAAATAGCTAAACGGTCGTCCTCCAGACGACTCTACCGCTTCTCTGTCGCTCAGCTCTGTTCGGAAAAACAACGTATTGCCCATCATGATCGCGAACTGCGCACCATCATGCTTTAGGTAACGTCCACCAAAAAAACGTCCAGTGCTTACATCGATATCGAGCAAGTCAATTACAAAAGATTCGAATTCAGCCGAGGGTGCGGTCATCGCCTAGTTAACACCCGCGAGACTCTGCCAAACCGACCCGACATGAGAGGTGCATACTATTAGAATTTTATTCGTCATTTATCTCCTCCTTAAGACTCGTAGAAAAAGCCCGTGAATGAAACAAATTTTCCTCGCTCTGACAATTTGGCGTAGCTGGTACCAGTACCAATTACAGAGCCATCTCCACCAACCATGTCCCAATTGGTGATCGATTGTTCGTGGTGCTCTAATGCTTCCTTGATGCGAAAACCTCCGCCTGGGACTTTTTTCTGAAAACCCGCAATAAAATCTGAAAAGGCTTGCCTTCCAGTTACCGTCGCGTTCGCATCGGTGTAGACAACGTCCGTTGTCGTTAGCTTTTCAAGCTGAATATTTCGTTCGTCCTCAGCCAGCGACCATATCTCCGCATATTGCTCCCATTTGTTTTTAATCAATTTTAGTCTCCAGTAGTTGTTGAATTTCATTGTCGATAAGTTCACTCAATTCGGCTTTGGTACGCCCTAATCGAATTAAAAACAGAACTCCTTGGTAGAAAACCAAAAGCTTAAGGGCGGAAGTAGAGTGTCTCTTGGCAAGCATCGATTCTGGCCCTGCACCCTCCCTCAGTAACCAATCATCGATTGTTGCTTGAAAAGCTTGTTCGAACAGACGCAACCCGGCTGCGACACTAGCAGTTCTGTTGGATTTTTCTGCGCCAAATTCGGCTGCACTATTCATTAACAAACACCCTCGTGGGTTGTCACCAGGATCATCCGATAGCATAGAAACCAACAGTTCTCGAAGGCCTTCAGCGGGTGGTTTCCCGATTAGATAGGTTTTGATTCTCCGGCGAACCACAACCTCGTTGTAATGTGCTAATGCGCTGTCAAACATAGCGACCTTATCCCCAAAGCTGTGGTAAAGACTGCCTGCAGAGAGACCCGTTGCCTTTTCCAACGTTTTAATCGACGTACCGGCGTAGCCACCCCTTCGAAATGCACCCATCGCAGAACTTAAGACTGTGCCGCGGTCAAAATCGATGTCTCTCGTCATTACAATATTTATTCTAATATGAATATACTAGTATGGTCATATTAAAACTGCTGTCAAGACCTCCTGGCGGATAAATATGTAGAGAAAAATGCACACGTTATTGAATGACAAATTTGATGCTCCCCTTTCAACAAGCACAGTCGCTTTTCGCTCGTGGCAATCCATAAAGTGATGGATGATGGCCTGGTTATGGTATTCGAATTTGTTGTACTGGGTCTTCTTTTTCTACCTGGAATTCTGCGAGGCTTTCTGGGCAGCAGTTTCTTGCTTGATGATAGGACCCACCGGTAAGCTGCTTATCACAAGACAACGGGGTCTGTCCCGGCTTGCCGGTTTGATGCCTCTACCCTGGCAGGCATTTGTGATTTATTAAGGCTTATGGTTAATTTCGGATATCTATTGACCGTTATTATTCGGACATGTAATTTCCGTTATTATGAAAATGAACGAAGGCATCGAATGGGCCATCCACTGCTGCTCTCTTCTGGCACACCTGCCTGACAAAGCAGCGCTTTCAGTGGGCGCGTTGTCTGAATTTTTTGATATTCCGCAAACCTATCTGGCCAAAAACCTGCAGCTTCTGTCCCGGGCAAAAATCGTGTCTTCAGCAAAGGGCCCAGGCGGAGGTTACCGGCTCGCTCGTAATGCGAGGAATATCTCTCTGTTAGATATCGTCCAGGCGATTGATGGCCGTGACCCTTGTTTTCGGTGCACTGAAATTCGACAACGAGGCCCATCGGCTCTACCTCCATCCCGGTACCGCAAACCCTGCGGTATCGCCCGAACAATGTTGAAGGCGGAACAAGCGTGGCGGGACGAACTCAGAAAAGTTTCGATACTGGAAATCAAGGAACTGGGCATCACCGAAACCAACCCTTCGCAAACCCGAAAGGCCGAAGAATGGTTAATAAGCGTACTGCGTTCGCCTTTGTCAAAGGGAAGCTCGGGAACAATTTACACATTACAAAAGTGAGATATAGTAGTTATGGATAAGTTAACTCGCGTTGTAGTTGTAGGGGGAGGCATTGCCGGACTTGTCGCCGCAAATACAGCAGCAGACAAAGGTGCCGCTGTCACGCTTCTGGAGGGTGGTGGCGGATTTGGAGGACGAGCACTAACTCAGATTCGTGATGGATACCATTTTAATTTGGGACCCCATGCGCTCTACAAAAAAGCAGCCGGTGCTCCCATTCTCAAACAACTTGGTATCCATCCCGACGGAAAAGATGCACCCCTTGATGGTTCGTTGGCAATTTTTGAAAATCATCTCTTTCCCCTACCCACCAATACCTCATCGTTATTGAGAACAAGAGTGCTAAGCCTGAAAGACAAATTAGAAACCATGAAAATTCTTTCCGGGCTCGGGAAACTGGATACCGGTTTTTACAAAGGAATACCATTCTCCGAGACCGTCAAGCAACTCACAGCAAGGCCCCGCGTGCAGTTGCTTCTATGTGCACTTGCCAGACTTTCCACCTACAGCCACGCGCCGGAACTGATGTGTGGTGCGGCTGTTCTTGATCAGCTTCAGGCAGGTAATGCCGGTGTGCTTTATCTGCATAAAGGTTGGCAATCGCTTATCGCATCCTTGGAACAACGCGCCAGGGAAAAAGGTGTTGTCCTGAGAAACAACGTGAAGGTCTGTGCGCTATCCCAGAACCGGGACGAATATACATTGCGGGACAAAGCCGCACGTACATGGGCCGCAGACTCGGTTGTGCTTGCGATTTCGCCGGACCGGGTGGACCGCCTTATCGGCCCGTGGTCAGACATTGCAGCTTCTGATGCATTCCGTGTACCCATACATCTGGCGTCTCTGGATATTGGTTTATCAAGCCTGCCAAACCCTTCACGAAGGTTTGCACTCGGTCTTGACGAACCGGTTTATTTTTCCGTCCATTCGGCAACAGTTGATCTTGCCCCACCAGGGGGGGCACTGATCCACGTTTCCAGGTATATGGGCAAAGATGAGAATTTCTCCCCGAAAGCAGTTAAAGCAGAACTTGAGGCGGTGGCCGACTTGCTCCAACCCGGCTGGAGGGATTTCATCGCCCATCAAATTTTCCGCCCCGGACTGACTGTGTCACATGCAATACCAATGGCTAGCCGGGGTGGTTTGTCAGGGCGAATGCCAGTGGCCAGCCCGGATCGCCCGAATTTGTACTTTGCCGGAGATTGGATCGGCAGCAGCGGTCTGCTCGCAGATGCTGCCATCGCCAGCGGTGCAGACGCTGGTGCGCAAGCAGCAAATACACTGACTCGAAAGGCGCTATTCGCAAATAACCACACTGGAGACATAGACAGCGGATTGCCCGCGAACATTCCGTTGTAGTAATTTTACCGGCATGTTGTCACTATTGTGTCATCAAACAACAGAGTGATTTTATACGGTGGATTTAGTTACGAATAGCCTGGCTAATATAGATAATTGGTATTGGGGTATCTGGCATCCCTCCATTTTTACGCATCTTTTGTACACTCTGGTTTTGACCCAGATCACTATTGTCTCAGTCACACTGTACCTGCATCGTCACTCAGCCCACAGAGCACTGGAACTACACTCGGTTTTACAGCACTTTTTTCGGTTCTGGCTATGGCTAACCACGGGACAGGGAACGAAATCCTGGACCGCTATTCACCGTAAGCACCACGCAATGACCGACATCGAGGGCGATCCACACAGCCCAGTGATTTTTGGCATCAAGGCCATTTTATTCACCGGAGTGGAACTTTATCGAGCCTCCGATACACAGGAAGTACGCGACAAGTATGGAAAAGGTACACCCGAAGACTGGATTGAGCGCAACCTGTACAGTCGTTTCACTTTTGGTGGTGTCGCAAGCATGTTACTGATTAATGTCCTTTTGTTTGGCCCTATGGGCCTGACCATTTGGGCTATACAGATGATGTGGATACCCGTCATGGCGGCCGGAATCATCAATGGCATAGGCCATCACACTGGTTACAGAAACTTTGAATGTTGTGATAGCTCAAAAAATGTGATCCCCTGGGCCATTTTTATTGGCGGTGAAGAACTGCACAATAATCATCATACTTATCCCAACTCTGCCAAGCTTTCTGTTAAACCGTGGGAGTTTGACATCGGCTGGGCCTGGATAAAATTCTTCCAGTTTTTTCGTCTGGCAAAGCCCCTGAGTACGGGCCCCATAGCCAGGCCGGTGCCCGGACGTTCTGTGGTGGACATCGATATGGCTTGGGCTTTAATGAACGACAGATTCGCAGTCATGGCCAATTATGCCCAAAAGGTAATAGCACCACACGTGCTGGATGAGTATCGGCTGGCAGACAAAGCAACGCGAAAACTATATAAACGTGCACAAAAGTTGCTGCGCAAAGACGAGGGATTGGTCGACGTGGCGGGCCGAGAACGCATAATTGAACTCACAAAATCAAGTCCAATTCTAAAAACGATCTACGAATTAAAATTACAACTGTTGGATATCTGGGCCAAGCGGAGTGGCAACGCAGAAGAAATGGTGAAAGCCGTACGGCAGTGGTGTGTGGATGCAGAATCAAGTGGTGTTCTGGCGCTACAGGAGTTTAGTGACGAGCTAAAGTCTTATACCCTGCCAGCGCCTTCCCAGGTAATATAGCCAAAGGCCTGGCTAAAATTGACATTGGCAATCCTTAGTCTCAAGAACGATTCATCCACCCCAAAGCAAGACAAAGGTATACTGTGCGGTATCACCTTTACGTCGAAACCGCCGAGCTTTTCTCTACCAGTTTACGCTACCAAGAAGATCCACGATCTCATTGCCCATGGTCGTTCCAAGGTAGGTGCTATTCGCAAAAACTATAATGCCCACATCTCTATCCGGATAGAGCCTCAGCATGGTCACAAAAGCCATGCCTCCACCTCCATGCGCCAGAATCCTTTCCCCCATTGAGACACCAATGAACCAGCTCAGACCGAAGTCAAAATTACCCAAGCCCGCTGGCAAACCCTCGCTAACAGATATTATGGGCTGTTGCATTTGTTCAATGCTCTCCTGGCTCAAAATTCTTTTGCCATCCAGGCTTCCCTTGTTGAGCATCAAACGCATAAATTTCGTCATATCTTCAGCCGAACCGATAAGCCCCGTGGCACCTTTCTGATCACTGTACAATCGATTGAACCATAAGAGGCCTCCTGAATGGTCTAAAACAGCTTTGTCCATATCGACATACAGGCCGGCGATATAGCTAAGTATATCTCGTGGATGAGATCCAGTTGCTTCAAAGGTTTTCATCGAATCGGTGTAGATAAAATTTGTGTGCTCCATTTTTAGCGGCACCAAAATGTTCTCGATGATGTAAGTTTCATAGGCTTTTCCAGAAACCTCCTCGATTAATCCCGCAAGTACCAGGTAACCAATATTGGAGTATCTGCCTTCTTCACCCGGCTGGACGGAGAGTTTGTTGTAATCCGGGAGTTTTCGTTTCAATAGTTCGGTCTGACTAAAGTGGGGATCGCCCTCGTAGTGAATCCAGCCGAGAATCGCCATACCAACGTCGCCCAGGCCTGAGCTGTGGCTCAGCAGTTGGCGAATCGTAATCGGTTGGTTCTCATCCTCCAGATTACGCACCCGGAAATACGGCAAATGTTTCGAAACGGGATCATCGATGTTGATTAACCCCCTCTCCTGTAGTTGCATCACGGCGACCGCGGTAAACAGCTTGGTCAGAGACCACCACTGGTAAACAGTCTTGCTTGATGCTCTCTTTTGCGCAGCTATGTCAGTATAGCCAAACGACTGCGAATACAAAGTCTTTTTAGAGTTGAGCACCGCCAGTGTAATTGCAGGCGGTTGGTTGACTTCGACGGCTCTAGCCAGATAAGGCTCAATTTCACCGACAGAGTCGATGGACCGGGGTAGTTTCAGGGTCGGCGGTGAAAATGCGCACGCACCAACAAGCGTAAAAACAAGAAACCCTGCTGGTATCACGCGCATCGACTCCATCCTCATGGCATTCTATTAATAGAGGACTAGTATCTGGTGATTTGACGCCATGCGCATTATCATTTGATAATGAAGGCCCGAAATTCATCAGATGCAACGCTGCATGAGGCTGTACTGCGTATAGCGAACGCCGTCGCACCAATAGGGTATGATGAATTCAGACCCGTTCTCAAGAACATCCGATATTCCGCTCATCCGGAAAACCAACTGATAATCAAAAGAGGCGCGTCGTATCCAGGAGAAATGTTTGTCCTGGAAGGGATTGTTCGCACGTACCTAACCGATGCGGAAGGTCGCGAGGTAACCATTAATCTGCATGTGGGACCATGTACTTTTACCCCTTCCATTGGTCGTGAATTTGCCAATCTTTCAAGAGTGGATTGTGCAAGTCTTACGCAGGTTCAGGTTGCGCGGTTTTCCAGCAAAGAACTTATCAAATGCATGGTAGAGAGCACCCGGGTCCAACACTGGGGTGACACAGTACTACGCAACGAATTACTTAGACGGGCCGATCGAGAATGGGCACTTGCGGCACTACCAGGTATCGAACGGCTACAACTATTCAGGAAGTCTTTTCCTGGCCTGGAAGAACTAATACCGCATCACTACATTGCCAGTTATCTCGGTATGACGGCGGTGACGCTCAGTCGTCTGAGGTCGCATCTGGGAGGGACTGCTGTTTCGCTATAGAGTCGTACGAGATTGTGGGGAACATGTCGCGGCCTCGCAGAGGACATCGGTATCAAGCGCGCGGCAAACGGCCGCGGGTTCACAAGTGGAGTGCAGGATGTGAGACAAGGAGCGCCGAGCAAAGCGCTCACCTGCATCATTCGACGACGGTTCATAATACTCAACAGAGTGGTTCAATCAGCCCTACGCTCTCGAGGTAGCAAATGGTGGAGCTTGCAAGGCCCGCTCTCTCTGCGACTTCCCCGATTTTCGTGCACCATGCCGCATTAAGGGTATCGTTTTAGACTGCCTCCCATTGCGGCACACGAGGTGATCTTTAGCCATCAAAGTTTCGGATGAATCGGAAATCGGCATAGTTATACCTTAGGAAAAAATCAGGCATATCCACCCTACCAGTTAAAGTCCACTTTAAGTCAATGCTTGCCGCATCATCGAGAGATATCGCTCGATGCGCCTTGCCATCCCCGGTTTTGTTTGTGAACTTGCACATGCTATATTTCATTTATGTCAGCATTGCGAGAATCACCATGACCGCACCAAAAATACTGCTATTTGTTGTGCTCGCATATGTAGCAGTGGTGGTGATAGCAGAGTCAATGCTGGGCTTTTTTCAACCGGAATTTCAACGTACACTGATAATCACCACTACTGATGCGTCTGGAAACTCTACGGACCGTGTATTGGTTAGTAACTATACAAACAACCAACTTTACATTTCCGCTAACCATTGGCCCAGAGCCTGGTACCACGAAACCCTGGACAATCCAAATGTGCAGGTCACCACTGACGAAGTGACGGCGGAGTATCTTGCTGTTCCCGTAAGTGGCGCGGAACACGAACTGGTGAACACAGAACACGCCCACGGTTTAGGGTTCAGGTTTCTGGTCGGTTTTGCACCGAGATGTTTTATCCGGCTCGATCCAAAGTAGCCAAATTACCAGTATTCAAAATCTTTGTTCTGGTGAATACATCATTGGAATCTACTCCCGTATATCCGCTTCCCCGTAAATAGTACTTCACAGTAAAGTACTATACTGTATAGTATCGATTCCCAACAGACGTGAGTGATAGATAACATGGCAACGCTATACACGAACACCTTGGGCAAAAATTGAAAACTACACTGTTCTTCTGCATCGTCTTCACATCTGTGTGCCTTCGCGGGCAGGACTTGCATCCTGATGTTCAGGCAGCACTTGACTGGCAGCTGCCGAACATACAATGCGAGCTCAGGGTTAAACGATCCACCGTTGTTTTTGATCTGGACAGAAAACATGAGCAGTCCAGGAGAATGCACCTCAAAATGACCCACCAATGGATACGCGAGAATTTATTTTCTGCTGACACCACTAAATGATGTCAACAATCGATTTGATCATTCTGGGCATATTATCTGAAACACCAATGAACGCCTATGAGGTGACGCGCTACATTTCGGAGAAGCAGGTCAGCCGGCTTCTAAAAATAAGCGATCCTGCTGTCTACAAAGGTTGCAGACGCCTGCACCATAACGGCTTTCTAAAGGGGAAAAATATTAGAGAGGGTGGGCTTCCGAAAAAAACAATATACAACATAACTTCTGATGGTAAAAAAAGACTGCTTGAGCTGATGGAACACCATTCCTCGAACTTCGCTCCCTTTTATATCGAATTCAATTCATTTATCTGGAATCTAGAGCGAATCGATAAAAAAAGTGGGTTGAAAATGCTACGCGACCTGACCGAGGAGATAAAAACTATGAAACGCTGGATTGTTACCCACGAGCAAGAGGTTGCCTCAACGGCGAGTTTCCCAGCCAAAATGATTATAAAACAATACTCCATGCTGATTTCTACTCTGGTTACATGGAGCGAAGAAATGATTTCAGAATATGGGAAAACAGTACGGTAGAAGAGAGGGAGTAAACCGATGCCTGGATTTTATTTGCAATTACGAGATATTCACAAGCGCTTTTCTTCGCCAGCAGGCGAATTCGAGGCCCTAAAAGGAATCAATTTAACTTTTAACGAAGGAGAATTCACAGGCATTGTCGGCCGGTCGGGAAGCGGAAAGTCGACGCTTCTCAATCTTATCGCTGGCATTGATCATCCCTCCCTGGGCGAGGTGAGCGTAGAGAATCGGGTTCTCACCGGCATGAACGAATCCGAATTAAGCACATGGCGCGGCAGAAATGTGGGTATTGTCTTTCAATTTTTCCAGCTCATGCCAACACTGACCATCAGAGAAAACCTGCTGTTGGCAATGGACTTTGTGAACAAAATTCCCGTGAAGGAGCGCCATGATCGCGCAATGGACCTGCTGGGCGCGGTAGACATCTCTCAATTGGCAAACAAACGACCCAAACAGCTTTCAGGAGGCGAACAACAGCGCGCTGCAATCGCTCGAGCACTGGTTAATGACCCGAACATCGTCATCGCCGATGAACCTACCGGCAACCTGGACAGTGAGACTTCTGCAAGCATCATATCCCTATTTGCAACCCTCTCGAATAAAGGGAAAACAATTCTGGTGGTTACTCACGACGCAAGTTTTGAGGAATCCTTCGACCGGGTGGTCCGCTTGAAAGATGGGAAGATCATTGAAGCAGATGATGAAGCGGAAGAATCTACAGCGTATCCCCATGCCCAATAGTCCGGGGATGAAATTCATGTCAGCAAAATTCATCAAAGTGATAAGGGATCTGCAAGCGGACAAGACCCGAACGGCACTGGTCTTTTTCGCCCTGTTTCTCGGGCTCTGGAGTTTTGGCAACGTTTTTTTGCTTAACTACATTCTTAGCAAGGATTTGAACCTGAATTTTCAGCAAACTGCCCCCGCCCATGCCATATTGACCTCTAATCAATTTCAAACTATTACCGCTGAATCCCTGGCCTTAATGCCCCATGTGTCCAGTTATGAATTCAGAGATTTTTCACGCCACCGAATGGAGATTAATCCAGGCGAATGGATACCCTTATTACTACAGGGCGTGCAGGACTTCACACACCAGTCGGTAGCCAGATTTGCGCCGGAATCAGGGTTATCGATTCCAGCATCGGGTTCTCTACTGGTAGAGCGTAATGTTCTGTTGATTTCAAACCTTCAAATCGGTAAATCGTCCCGAATCAGGGTTGGCAGAAAAGAATCGTTCATGGAAGTAGCCGGAATCGTATTCGATCCCGCCCAACCACCCGCAACCCAGGATCATTTTGTATACGCCTATACCGATCAACAAACATATACGGACCTGACCGGATTGCCGCTAAATCATCGTCTGTTGGTACGATTTTCCGAAGATAGTTCCCAGCAACAGATCGAAGATAACACCGATCGGCTCATTGACTGGTTTGCACAAAAAAACATTCAAATGAGTGCTTTCAAAATACCGGCCCTAAACAAACACCCGCATCAGTGGCAACTGGATACCTTGTTATTCCTTGTTGGCAGTATTGGATTGCTGGCATTAATTTTGAGTAGCGTGATCGTGACACAGTTAATGGCATCCGTTATGGCCAGGGAAATGCGCCAGATAGGAATCGCGAGAGCCCTTGGCGCGACACGCCCACAAGTGATTGGCATTTATGCCACCTACGTATTACTGATTACTCTGGCGGCTATGCTTGTCACTTTTCCATTTACCTGGATGACAACTTACACATTCAGCTATTTTGTCGCTGGCATCCTGAACTTTAATGTTCTAACGACATCACTGCCCCTGTGGGTATATGCCACGTGGATTGCAGGTTCATTGCTAATTCCGGTAGCTTGCGCCCTGCCGGCTATCCTGGCTGGCACAAGAATGTCCGTGTGTGATGCGCTGAACAACCATGGTCTTTCCACATCGATAAAAAAATCTGCACTCAACGAGTCGGCCCTGCCCGAAGAACCTGTGTTGTCACGCGTATTAAACTTCTCAATGAAGTCGGCAACAGCAATGGTTTATGCGCTGAGAAACACCTTGCGAAACAAGCGCATGTTACTGGGAACGCTGCTTACCATGGCTTTGGGAATCGGTATATTCGGAACCGGTTTTAACATCAGGACCTCATTGAGTGTGTTCCTGGAAAATGTCGATAAAAGCCTGGTACATGATGTAAAAATTGTGCTGAACCAGACTGTTTCCCGCAGCGATATAGAAAACATCCTCTCTCCCGTGAGTGGCGTTAAATCCTTTGAATTATGGAACGGCGGAACTGGCGCGCTGCAGACACAAATACTCGGGACAAGCAGCGGTATTGGCATTGTTTCATTGCCAGCAGATACCACAATGTACCGGCCAGTATTTGAAACAGGCCGCTGGATTTCTGACTTAAGCGCTAGTTCGATACCAGAAGTAGTGATAAACCAGCAGGCGGTCGAGGTGTTGCACAACCCGAAGCTTGGCGCCATCTTCCCGATTATTTTCGAGGGAATATCCTACGATGTGAAGCTGGTGGGGAAGATCAGTGAGTTTGATAAGGCCAAAATATATGTCTCACAAACCTGGGCAGCCCATGCCCTCGGTCTGCCCGACAGATACAACACGGTGTTAATTAAACTGGAAAACACAAACTACGATTCTGTACTATCCGCAAAACGTCAGGTTGAAAATGCGCTCTCAAAATCTGACCTCGATATCGCTTACGTACTGGCGCAGCCAGAGCGGATGAAGATTATTTACGACCACCTGAATATAATTCTTTCTACACTGTTAATCCTCGCCTTTATAGTGCTTCTGGTCAGCGCAATGGGAATGGCTTCTGCAATGGCGATCGATATTATCAATCGTACGCGCGAAATAGGAGTACTCAGAGCAATCGGTGCGACATCAGAACAGATTACGAGATTATTCGAGATTGAAGGTTTTATTGTAGTACTTGTCAGCGTTCTACTTGGCCTCGCGCTCTCATACCCCCTAAGCCAGATCGCATCCATCTTTTTTGGCCACCTGATGCTGGGTGAAGAAGCAGAGCTGGAGTTGGTTCTTAGTGGCAGCGGTATAGTTATTACAATACTAACAACCCTGATATTTGGCTGGCTGGCCAGTAGACGAACAGCAAGACTGGCGTTGACTCTGTCAACGAGGGAGGCACTGGCATACGAATAAGCAAAGAGTTGGTTTGAAGGTATTGCTCGACTAATTTAATGCATGCCGATAATTGCTGGCTCAAATTAGTTGAATTTGTCGCGGTTTTAATCTTTTTGGTATTTTCGAAAAACATGCTTTAATCATTGCCATTCAAAGCAGTACTTAGAGAAATAAATGGCTGCCACACAAAACGATTGCACTGCCTCCCATCCCATACAATGTACCTGCGGCGCGTTTAGGGGCTCCCTTAAAGTGTCCCCCGAGATCAACCGGATTATTTGCTACTGCACCGATTGCCAGGCCTTCGCACACTTTCTGGATAGGGGCGCTGAGATTCTGGATGAGCGAGGCGGTACTGATGTCATTCAAACGCTGCCAAAGTACCTTGAGTTCACTCAGGGCCAGGACAAGCTGGCATGCATGCGATTAAGTGATAAGGGACTATTGCGCTGGTACACAACCTGTTGCAATACACCCATCGGTAATACTCCACGACAGTACAAAGTTTCTTTCGTGGGCCTTCTGCACACATGTTTGAGAACCAGTGACAAAAATCTGGATGAGGTATTCGGCCCGGTTCGCAGTTACAACTCTGCCAACACTGCTTTGGGTGAACCCAAGCCAAAAAACAGGGGCTTGCTGAAAGCCCTTGGTCGATTTGTTTTTATGCTTACACGCGCCAGGGTGAACGGATCCTACCGGCAAACCCCCTTTTTTAATGTACCGGGTGGAATTCCCACAGTGCTCCCTGAGACGTTTAACAAACAATCACTCGATAACTAACAAGCAGAAACAGTGAACCGTATATGAAAATTCCTATCTCCGCATTTTTATCAACACTACTGATCTCGCAGATCGCTCTCGCTGTTAATATACACGACACAGAAACTCTGGAAGCATTTGTGGATGGCGTTATCCAGACAAGCATGGAAGAACACCACGTCGCCGGCGTGGTGGTGTCCATCACTACGCCAGACAAAGTGCTTGTTTCCAAAGGATATGGGTTTGCGGACTTAGACAAGCAGATTCGTGTAGATCCCGAGAAAACCCTGTTTCGCATCGGGTCGGTATCAAAATTATTTATCTGGCTACCGCTTATGCAGTTAATGGAACAGGGAAAGCTCGATTTACATACTGATATCAATCAATACCTGACCAGTCTGAAAATTCCGCAGACTTTCAAAAAACCCATAACGATCGCCAACCTTATGACCCACACCCCCGGATTTGAAGATAACTTAATAGCGTTATTTTCAAAGGATGCCGGGGCAGTAAGGCCACTCGCCGACCTCCTGGTAGATGATGTACCGTTGAGGGTCCGCCCACCAGGGGAGTATGCAGGCTACTCCAATCATGGTGCAGCAATCGCTGCCTTGATTGTCGAGGAAATCTCCCGGCAGTCCTGGTCTGATTACGTTACGGAAAATATCCTTTCGCCTCTCGGCATGGATTCAACCAGCCTTGAGCAACCTCCGTCCGGCGAATTACATGACAGGATGTCGCTGGGTTACAGCTTCGAATCAGGCAGGTTCCAAGCCCGAGACTTCGAAATCGTTCCCATGGCGCCCGTGGGTGGCATCAGTTCAACCGCCAAAGATATGACTCGTTATCTCAGGATGTTTCTCAATAGCGGTATGGTTGACGGCACCAGAATAATAGACGAATCCACCAGTCAACAAATGCAGTCCTCTTTATTTCGCCCCACTCCCGAACTCAATGGCACTATGCATGGTCTCTATGAAATCAGCAGCCATGGCCAAACAATTATTGGTCACGGTGGAGATACACTCTGGTTTCATTCCGAGTTTGTTATCCTGCCAAAGGCCGGTATTGGATTTTACATCTCCACCAATTCGGTTAACGGCCCAAAGGTGCGAAAAGCATTTCGACAAGCTCTGTTAAATCGATATTTTCCCGCATCACAAGGCATGCCTGAGTCATTTGCCAACACAGACTTGAGTCTGCTAGCGGGCGATTACAGTTCCATCCGTTATTCTCATAGCGACTTAACAAAAATTAGCAAGATTGCTACTCCAGTCAATGTTATGCCAGGCGAGAACGGTGAGCTTGTACTATCTGGAACAGTACTGGGAGAATATCCCCAGTACTTTCGGGAAACTTCCCCGCTGATATTCAAAAGAACAGGTTACGAAGACACAATTTCATTCGAACTGGACGCAAGCGGCACGGCAAGCCATTTGTATTTCAACGAATTTCCCATTATTGCGTTTGAACGGATGTCGGGTGTTGAGTCTGTTGCGCTGAATTTGTTTCTGGTGTTTTTGTCTCTTATTCTTTTTGGCTGGATTCTCGTTGTGTGGACAGCCCAGCATTTCCTTCGCAAAACCGTTGTAGAAGCTCCCGTGGCACGCTTCAGGTTGGTCGCCTGGCTGGTCGCCCTAAGTGCCTATCTGCAATTATTTGGTCTTGCGAGTAATATTTCCAGTGCGAGTGACATTGTATTTGGCGTATCAGGTGCAACGAAAATTGTATTGTCTATATCCTATCTCATCTTCCTTTTAACATTGGGTACCATTTGGCGGAGCGTTGCTGTCATGCTGAACACGAACACAACCACGATAGAAAAAACCGGCTATGCGATGGTATTAGCATCTACCGTGTCATTTAGCTGGCTACTGTTCTACTGGCGAATGTTCACCTGGTAATAGAATTTCCTAATGACACCAATCTCTAAGTTAACAAAATGCCTTGTGGCTATTGACCCACGATAATGAGTATTCCAATTGCCATTGTTTTCGGCCTAATGTTACTCACAATAGTTGCCCATCTGACAGGTGGGCTTCGAGACTCGTTGCGGCTTAATCCTGCTCGATTAGCAGATAACGGGCGTAAGGAAGAAGAACTGGTCCAACTGAGTCGAAATTGGGTACAGATGATGTGTGCCTTTCAACTAGTGTCTGTCGATTTGGTGGTAGTTACCACCATTCTCTATTTTCTCGCTTTTAGCCCTGATCTAATACAGAGATACATAATTGCGCTTTGCGTATCTGCAGTATTTTTCGCCTTGGGGATTGTGTGGTTGTTGCAACTGGCTGCATTGAAGCGTGCACCCAAGGATTATTTGCTGCTAAGTCATTGGAGCTTTTGGTTTCTTTGCTCCGCGCTGGTCTTCTGGGGTGCTAAAGATATATGATCATCAGGAGTATACGTAGACTAAGAGCATCATTTATGAAGGCTGCGCTCACCATCACGCGACCCGTGTGCATAAGTGTAGCCGGCTGGTTTTTTTCCTGATTGTTCTGTTCGCATTCACCCCTGGGGCTCCCTCGTTACTGGCCGAGATTATAGTTTTTTGAAATGAATCAGCACGACTACAGACAAGCACTTATCGACAAAGTTGAGCTGCCGGTTGCGCAATACGAGATAACTAATAGCTTCGGTAAAACCGCATATCTGACAGCGGGCGATGGGCGACCGGTGGTCTGTCTGCACGGTGCCGGAGCGGGCGCAGTCACTTGGTACCCGTCAATAGGCGCTATCGCTAAAGGCTTCCACATAATAGCACCAGATATTGTTGGCTATGGAGAATCCGATAAACCGGATGCTCCCTACGATCGACCCTATTTTTCGGCCTGGTTACGTGCATTCCTGGAAACTTTGGGAATAGATAAAACATATATCGTGGGATTGTCTCAGGGAGGCGCCATTGCCCTACAGTTTGCTTTAGAGAACCCGCAGATGGTTGATAAACTTGTTGTAGTCGACTCTGGAGCACTGGGTGCACAACCTTCCTTGTTGCCAATGCTTGGTATGATCTGGATGAATAGTTTTCCTTCATCTATAGCAAATCGTTTCATCTCGCGCTATCTGTTGTTTAATCCCGAAAACAGGGACGCAAATCATGGTCACTATTCTATCGAGGTCCTTAAAAAACGGGGTGGTAATAACGCATTCACCCAGGGTAGAGGAGCAACCGTATCGGCGATGACTGAAAAAGAGCTTGGTCAAATCAGGAACCAAACGCTTATCATTTGGGGAGAAGACGATCAGCTATTTTCTATCAAGCATGCTGAAGCCGCTGTGCAGATGATGCCGAATGCGAGACTTCACAGGATTAAAGAAGCTGGGCATTTGCCGCTGATGGATAAACCGGAAATTTTCAATGATTGTGTTATTCAATTCCTGAGTTCCGAATAGAATATGTCAGGACTAAAAGATCAGCTAATAGAAAGCCTTGAAAGAATACCTGGGCTAGAACACAGGTTATGGCCAGAAAGGGTCGATGATTTTTCTACGCTACATTATGATGGCAAGGAAGTGGGACATTTTCATAATTCAAATGAACTGGATTTACGTTTGGGCAAAAAATTAATACGTGTAGAAGGCCTGCACCACCATCCAGATTCCAATTATCACCCTAATCGCACAGTAGGTTCACAATACATTGAGTTGAGGTTTTGTAAAATTTCGGATTTGGCTGATATAGTTCGCCTGGTTCAACTGGCTGTGGACGGTTTGGCTAAATGATCTTTAAAGATTCATAGTTACCTGACATATCAATATGACCTTTGTCCAACAGGGCCATACTGCACGATAGATAACAGGTTACCATCAAGATCGCGCAGCCATGCAACTTTGGAACCGTCCGGTGTGGTCAGTACCCCGCTAGCCTCATGCGAAAATACCTCTAACTTCTCGAATACAACGCCCCTATCGAGCAGCGACTCGACAACTTCGTCGACATTGGGAACCGAAAAACCCTATACAGTGTGCTCGGACCGTGTCATCGATTCAACAGGAGAAACCAGCAAATCAGCGCCTCCTCCATCGAACACAACTGCGTGATCAGGCTTGACCTTTACTATGTGGCCCAGGACATCACGATAGAATTTCTCAGCAACTGAAACCTGGGCGGTACAGATAATCGGTTGCAATCTGGATGTGGAAAGCATTATTCGCTCCCTATTGGTTCATGGAAGGTCAAGACCTACAATAAGAACGAGAATAACGATGTGCTGGTCTCGTGATCACCGGAAACAGAAAAGCCGCGACATGCACGGCTCCAAAAGATGGTGATGCTATACTGTCTGTTCAAGGGGTGCGTCACGACATTTGATCAACCACAAGTACAGGAGATAGTATGAAAATAGTTCCAAATATTGTTTTGGCCATTCTCGTGTTCCTGGCGATCTCTGCAGGTATTACAAAAATTTTGCTTTTGCAACAGGACGTGGAGTTTTTTGGAAAATACGGATTTTCCAATCCAATTTTAATAGCATATGGTGTCATTCAACTTATCGGCGGTGTTTTACTGGTACTGCCTAAAACCAGAATTATGGGAGCGGTTTTGATTGCAATAACGTTTCTCATATCTGCCGTAGTTCTGGTAATGGACGGCAATATACCCGTAGCAATAATTACCGTAATTTGCATCCTGTTTCTGGGCGTAGTTGCAAAATCGTCACCCAAAATGGGGGCATAGCAGCCAGGAGAAACGACGGACTCTTGAAGGCCTGTCGCAGTTTATGATGTCAAAGCCAACGAGCTAATTCATGAAGCCTGGAAATAAACTTCGATTTGAAACAATTATTGGGCGCCTATCATTGGTGTTACTCACCGGAATCACGCTGTTGGGAGGGTTTGTCAAGCTCACCTTGTACTCCAGAGAAGTCGCTTTGTATCAGGGCGTTGGATTCACGGATAACAACATCCTTACGTTCGGCGTTTTTCAATCGCTAGGTGGTATTTTTTTGCTATTCCCAAAGACCCGCTATTGGGGCGCATCGATTTCTACACTGAGCTTTGCGTTCTCGACATTTCTGGCTATCACGCACGGCTATATAGACATTGCATTGACCCTGGGCGTGGTAGTGCTGGTGGGATCTTACGTCACTTACCGAGAGATCAACGGGACAGATCAGGTCCAGCGATTTTAATCCACAATCGAAAATAGAGGAGAATAGAATGAGAAAACTTGCGATCCTGACTTTCCAGACGCTTGATGGGGTAATGCAGGCCCCCAAGGTTCCCGAAGAAGATTATTCTGGCGGACTTACGCAGGGCGGGTGGGCAGAAGCGTGTTGGCAGGAAGTAATGGCGCAAGTTGGTCGTGAAGCCATGACTGAACCCTATGATCTTCTTCTTGGTCGAAAAACTTACCAGCGCCAGGAAGTATGTTGTAACTTCTGGTATGCATACGCTTCAGTGGAATAATTCGGTGAAAATAACAGGTGACATACCTGGTGAAATCTCCAGCCTCAAAGCCGAAGATGGACCTCTGATGCAGGTTCACGGGAGCTGGCAACTCATACAGCTTCTACTTAAAAACGAGCTAATCGATGAATTCAGACTTTGGACCTTCCCGGTTATTGTTGGCGCTGGAAAACGCGTGTTTGCAGATGGTGTGGTTCCCAGCAACGTTATACTCACGAAAATTGAGGCAAGTGATTCGGGCGCCTTTTTGAACTTCTATCAGACCTTCCCTAGACACTAATGCGCATAGTCGGAATCTCAGGCAGCTTGAGAGCAGAGTCAAACAACTCCAAATTGATAGAGATCGCAAAAATTTGTTCGCCTGCGGGCGTTGAGTTTTTAATCGCAGACCAGCTGGGCAAGCTACCCCATTTCAACCCCGATTTGGATATAGAGGATTTTGAAGTAGTTTTTCAATGGGTAGATTTAATTCGAGGCAGCGACGGCCTGGTAATATCTTCACCAGAGTATGCCCGGGGTTATCCGGGGACGCTAAAGAATGCTTTTGACTGGTTAGTGCAAACTGACGCCCATGTAGCCAAGCCGTTTATGATGCTCAGTGCCAGCGCACGATCCACTATTGCTAAAGATTCGCTTATAGTAGTTCTTGAAACGATGTCGGGAATTTATAAAAAACATTTGGATGTTACAATTCCTATTCTTGGAACGTCTCTTTCCCTGAAGCAACTTTTAGAAACAGACGAAATCATTGACAAAATTGGTGACTCGATTACTGATTTCTCGAAAGAAATTAAACGCGATGAGGGAGAAAATATCTAACGCGGAGCCGTAACTCGCGCCGCCAATTAGTCGATGCGTGCCAAAAACGGTTCGCGTTTAAAACGTTTCGCCAGCGTATTGCGTGGACGAACACAAGTTTGTAGAAACAGGGGTGAGAACAATGATTCCCAAGGTGGCAGTATTAGGGACGCTTCGGTTCCCACCTGAAAAAATCGGAGGTCTTCTACCTCACTTGAAATTGCTGGTTGAGACTACCTATAAAGAGGATGGCTGCGTGGCTTATGATGTAGCTGAAGATCCTTTTGAACCGGGGCTAATCAGATTCTCGGAACTGTGGCCTGATCGAGAGAGTTTAAGCAATCATCTTAATGCAGCACACATTGACCCATGGCGATCTGCTGCAAAAAAATATGGTCTCATTGAAAGAAAGTTTATGTCTTATGATTTGGAGTCGCACAGTGTACCGGTATAGTAACGATAATTTGCTGACAATATGCTTCAGCGATTTCAGGATAGAGCATATTGTTCGTCGCAATGGGGAATAGACATGTCTGGTTTTGAATTAGCACAGGTAAACATAGCAAATCTGGTTGCGCCACTGGATTCAGCGGAGTTAACGGGTTTTGTTGCAAATCTTGAAAGCATAAACGAACTCGCGGATTGTGCACTGGGATTCGTTTGGCGACTACAGACTGAAGAGGGAGATGCTACAGGCATTACTGATTTCGGTAGCGAGTTCATCGTTAATATGTCGGTATGGAAAGACATAAAATCTCTACACGACTTTGTCTATCGCTCTGGCCACATTAAAGTAATGAGCAGAAAAAAAGAATGGTTCAACCGCATGGAAAACGCCTACTCAGTACTGTGGTGGGTTGAAACCGGCCACCGTCCAACCGTCGTGGAGGCCAAGGAAAAACTCAAACTACTGCGTGATGAGGGACCGGGCTTAGCGGCATTTACGTTCAAGAATGCGTTTCCGGCTCCCACAAATGAACCTCGGGAGATCTTTTTTGATGACCCCTGTCCTGCCACCTGACAAATTAATTTATCCGGGCTAGCTATGCACACACAATCTCTGAACGAGTGGCAACACGACCATACATTCAGGCACGACCAGAAACGAGCGGGCGAGAATCGTACACTCCTGGTTGTGGCGCTAACTGCCGTCATGATGATGGTTGAAGTATCAGCTGGCACAATTTACGGGTCTATGGCACTGCTGGCTGACGGACTGCATATGGCGTCGCACACCGTCGCACTCAGTGTCTCCGTTTTTGCATACATTTTATCCAGGCGCCTGGCAGCCAGTCGGCGTTTTACCTTTGGTGTGGGGAAGTTCAACAGCCTTGCTGCATTTGCAAGTGCGGTCATGTTGCTGGGATTCGCGCTCACCATGGCGATCGAGAGTACCGGCCGTTTGATCAACCCGATCGCAATCGCATTTGACCAAGCATTGATCGTGGCCGTGGTGGGTCTCATCGTCAACGGCGTCAGCGCGTGGATTTTAATGTCTACACCGCACGAGCACGGACATGCTCATTCTCACGAACACCACCATGATCACAACCTGCGTGCAGCCTATCTGCACGTATTGGCCGATGCGTTGACTTCTCTGCTGGCCATTGCGGCGCTGTTGGCAGGTAAATACTACGGCGCAGGCTGGCTCGATCCAGCAATGGGTATCGTTGGCGCGATATTGGTTACGCGCTGGTCGTACACCCTGATTCGTGACTCTTCTCAGGTCTTGCTCGACCGGCAAGCAGATCAAGACCACATTACTGAATTACGAGAATCCATCGAAGGAAATTCGTCAGATCGGGTATCAGATTTACACATATGGAGCATAGGCCACGGTATCTACGCAGCAGAGATCACTGTCATAAGCCATGATCCCAAACCGCCAGAGCACTACAAATCGCTCATCTCACCCAAATTTAATGTTGTTCACGCGACGGTAGAGGTACACCTATGCACCGAACAGTAACTAAGTGCCCTGTATTGCATGACAGTTCGAAGCCACCTAAAACCCTCTCCTCCATAAAACTCAATAAGGCGCAGAGCTAAGGATAAAAAACCAGAAAGTACTCTACTGCTAGCGAGTTCAGGTTGAAGGTGAATTCGACTATCGTTTTTATGTCCGTTTCTGCCTAACGTTTCGCATCAGCGGTTGAAATGAACGCATAGTGGCATTTTGCTTCGTCTGCATGCGTTTATTAGCAATGAGTCCACTCGTAATAAATATCCAACTCGTCTTCGTGGGTTTTCTCAAAACCGTTTGCTACATAAAATCCGTTTGCCTTACTTTCCCGTAATGCGCCAAC
>JAJFJZ010000021.1 GCA_021773565.1 Gammaproteobacteria bacterium
TTATGCCGGGAGACAACGTAAAGATGACGGTTACCTTGATAGGTCCTGTAGCAATGGAAGAGAGCTTGCGATTTGCGATACGTGAAGGCGGTCGTACGGTCGGTGCTGGTGTGGTAACCAAGATAGTCGAGTAGCTTTGCAAGGGGTTGGAAACAGGTCTGTTTTTGGTAGTTAACGGCTTTTGGCGGTTGACCCCTTTTAGCGGTTGACCCCTTTTAGCAGTTGACCCCTTTTAGCAGTTGACGAAGTGGCGGGGTATCTATAATATTCCGCTTCCGTTTTTCGGGGCTAAAGCCATAATTTGGCAAAAGTACCGAAAACACTAGGTTTTGGGGAGAAATTAGTTTGTCGATGCAGAATCAACGCATTCGAATACGTTTGAAGGCTTTTGATCATAAGTTGATCGATGTCTCAACTGAGGAAATTGTTGAAACAGCCAAACGTACCGGCGCAATTGTGCGTGGGCCAATTCCTCTTCCAACCAAAAAAGAGCGGTTTACCATCCTGACGTCTCCTCATGTGGATAAGGATGCGCGTGATCAATATGAGATCAGGACCCACAAGCGCATGATGGATATTCTTGAGCCAACAGAGAAGACCGTTGATGCGCTCATGAAGCTGGACCTTGCAGCCGGGGTAGAAGTACAAATTAGTTTGAACTAGGGCGCTTTTAACAGCACGCTCTGGACACCGGGCCCAACAGGCCTGGCCAAAAAGACTCCGATAGGGAGTTGTAGTAAACAGCAGACCGTTTATCAGTCACCCGGTGTTGGGCAGACAGGTAAACGGTTTCTATATCCGAGCCAAAAATTGTGGGGTCGGATTTTTGTTAAATACCGGTAGATTCGAATGATATCGATCTGTCGTGCGAAAAAGAGGCGAATATGGCCATTGGGATTGTAGGAAAAAAAAGCGGCATGACTCGGATATTTACCGATGACGGTGCTTCCATTCCTGTCACAGTTGTTGAAGTTCAGCCAAACCGGGTCACCCAGGTGAAGACCACCGAGGTAGATGGTTACTCTGCAGTGCAGATAACCACAGGTAACCGAAGGGCAAGCAGGGTAACGCGGGCGATGGCGGGCCACTATGCCAAGGCAGGTTCAGAGGCAGGAAGAGGCTTATGGGAATTTGCTGCAGACGCATCAGATCTGGAAGGTGTTGAATCCGGGTCCGAGCTGGCGATAGATCAGTTTGAAGCGGGCCAACGTGCAGATGTCACGGCTACCTCGAAAGGTAAAGGTTTTGCCGGCACTATCAAGCGCTGGAACTTTGCCGGACAGGACGCAACCCACGGAAACTCAATTTCACATCGTGTGCCGGGGTCTATTGGACAGTGTCAGACGCCAGGTAGGGTTTTTAAGGGCAAGAAGATGGCTGGCCGTATGGGGAATGTGCAGGTAACAACCCAAAATTTGGAAATAGTAAGAGTGGACACTGATAGGCAACTGCTACTCATTAAAGGTGCAGTTCCAGGACCAGCTGGTGGTGATTTGTACATTCGCCCGGCTACCAAAGCCTGATGCTAGAGCATAACAGTGGATCGGAGGTTATAAAGATATGGATTTGAGCTTGGCAGCACCCGATGGTTCCTCGGGAACCGTAGAGGTATCAGAAACAGCGTTCGGGCGCGAGTTCAATGAGGCGCTGGTGCATCAGGTCGTAACGGCGTATATGTCGGGTGGTCGACAAGGCACCCGTGCGCAAAAAACGCGATCTGAAGTACGAGGCGGTGGTAGAAAACCATGGCGTCAAAAGGGTACGGGTAGAGCAAGGGCAGGCACCATTCGAAGCCCTATCTGGCGCAGTGGCGGCCAAACATTCGCTGCCAAGCCTCAGGATCATTCGCAAAAGGTTAATCGCCAGATGTATCGCGGCGCGCTGCAATGCATTATGTCGGAGCTGATTCGCCAGGACCGTCTGGTGGTCACCGAATCTTTTGATGTAGATGCTCCCAAAACCAAAGCCCTCCTAACAAAATTACAAAGCCTTAATCTCCAAAACGTACTCATCGTTACCGAGTCACCCGACGAAAACCTGTATCTCTCAGCACGCAACATGAAATATGTTGATGTGCTTGATATAGCGGGCATTGACCCCGTAACGCTTGTGAGCCACGACAAGGTGTTGATCACTGTGTCTGCGCTTAAACAGCTAGAGGAGAAATTGGCATGAGTACAGAGCGCGATTATCTAGTGCTTAAAGCACCGCATTTCTCCGAGAAAGCATCCAGGGTTGGTGATTTTGGTAATCAGTATGCGTTTAAGGTTGAGCGTGATGCCACCAAGGCAGAAATAAAATCTGCCGTTGAGGCAATGTTTGAAGTAAACGTAGAAAACGTAACAACGTTAAATGTTAAAGGCAAAACCAAGCGTACACAACGCGGTATTAGCCGTAAGAATCATTGGAAAAAGGCCTATGTTCGCATTGCGGAAGGGCAGGAAATTGATTTTGAGGGAGTGGAGTAAGTTGCCTGGTTTAAGAAAAGGCGCACGAGCAGACTCGCCAAAAATCCATATGTGTAGGAACAGGAAGGTCGCATGCCAGTAATTAAGTCAAAACCGACATCGCCTGGTCGTCGCTTTGTAATAAAGGTCGTTCATCCCGACCTTTATAAAGGCGAACCGTACAAGCCGCTGTTGGAAGCCCAGTCAAAAACAGGTGGGCGAAATAACAGGGGCCGGATTACAACCCGGCATCGTGGTGGCGGTCATAAGCAACACTATCGCATTATCGATTTTAAACGACGCGATAAAGACGGCATCCCTTGCGTGGTTGAACGTCTTGAATATGATCCGAATCGTACCGCGAATATCGCGCTTTTAAAGTACGCAGACGGAGAGCGTCGTTACATTATTGCTCCACGCGGTGTAAGTGCCGGAGACAAGCTGATGTCTGGCGCGACCTCCCCGATTCGTTCCGGTAACTCTATGGATTTACGGAACGTACCAGTGGGTAGCGTAGTGCATTGTGTAGAATTAAAACCCGGCAAAGGTGCTCAAATGGTACGTAGTGCTGGCACCTCAGCCCAGTTGGTAGCGCGTGAAGGTCTTTATGCGACATTGCGATTGCGCTCAGGCGAAATGCGTCGTGTACTGTCGGAATGCCGGGCAACACTGGGTGAAGTAAGTAATTCAGAGCACAACCTTCGCTCTTTGGGTAAAGCCGGTGCGAGCAGGTGGCGTGGCATAAAGCCAACAGTACGTGGTGTCGCTATGAACCCCGTGGATCACCCGCATGGCGGTGGCGAAGGTAAGACATCTGGTGGTAGACACCCCGTTTCACCGTGGGGCACACCAGCAAAAGGCTACAAGACACGTAAAAACAAGCGTACAGACAGACTTATTGTACGTCGTCGTAACAAACGCTAGGACATAGCGTTTTAGGCAGGAGATAAATAGTGCCACGTTCGTTGAAAAAAGGTCCTTTTATTGATCTTCATTTATTGAAGAAGGTCGAGAAAGTGATTGCGAGTGGAGACAAGCGACCGGTTAAAACCTGGTCTCGTCGTTCTATGGTAAGCCCGGACATGGTTGGTTTAACCATTGCAATTCACAACGGACGTCAGCACGTGCCGGTATCGGTAAACGAGGACATGGTTGGGCACAAGTTGGGTGAATTTGCACCCACTCGAACCTATCGCGGACATACTGCGGATAAGAAGGCAAAACGTTAATAGCGTTTTAACGGAGCACAATAATGGAAGTTAGAGCAATCGCCAATCGAGTCACCATATCGCCGCAAAAAGCGCGGCTCGTTGCCGACCAAATTCGTGGCAAACAGGTAAGCGATGCCCTGGAAATACTGAATTTCAGCACGAAAAAAGGTGCGGTGCTCATTCGTAAGGTATTGGAATCTGCAATTGCCAATGCCGAGAATAACGAAGGTGCCGATGTAGATGAGTTACGTATCTGCGAAATCTATGTAAATGCAGGTATGACGATGAAGCGTATCCGGCCTCGTGCCAAGGGTCGCGCTGATCGAATAATTAAACGTTCTAGCCACATCACCGTCAAAGTGACGGATGAATAGATAAGCACAAAGACAGAGAAGCGGAGAAAGTATGGGTCAAAAAGTACATCCTATTGGAATGCGTCTGGGTATTGTCAAAGAGCATACCTCGACCTGGTATGCCGATAAGAAAACTTACGCAGAGTATTTGCTAAATGATCTTGAGATCAGGGACTACTTGCGCGAAAAGCTGGTGCAGGCATCCATTAGCCGTATTGATATTGAGCGTCCCGCGCAAACAGCACGCGTAACTATTCATACTGCCAGACCAGGAATTGTGATTGGCAAGAAAGGTGAAGATGTAGAGAAGCTAAGACGCGAGCTTACCCGTCGAATGGGTGTTCCGGTGCATGTGAACGTAGAAGAAATCAGAAAGCCCGAGCTTGATGCTCTGTTGTGTGCACAAAACGTTGCCCAACAACTGGAACGTCGTGTGCAGTTCAGGCGCGCAATGCGTCGGGTTATACAAAACACCATGCGCCTGGGTGCGAAAGGCATAAAAGTACGGGTTGCCGGACGCCTGGGTGGAGCAGAGATCGCGCGCGCAGAGGTTTACCACGAAGGTCGGGTACCGCTGCATACGCTGAGAGCTGATATAGATTACGCGACTGCAGAAGCGGCTACGACCTACGGAATCATCGGGGTTAAGGTCTGGATATTTAAGGGTGAAGTTATTGGTACTGAAGCTGGAGCACCAAATACATAGGCACCCAATTGGGTAAAGAGTTGGTTAGTTTTAAGTAGGGTATTAACGATGTTACAACCAAAGCGAACAAAATTTCGCAAAATGATGAAAGGTCGCAATAGAGGCCTGGCAATTCGTGGCAGTAAGGTCAGCTTTGGTGAATATGGGCTGAAGGCTGTTGGCCGGGGTCGATTGACCGCGCGTCAGATTGAAGCAGCTCGACGAGCTATGACCCGTTACGTAAAACGTGGCGGAAAAATCTGGATAAGAGTATTTCCAGACAAGCCGATCACCAAAAAACCTTTGGAAGTTCGTCAGGGTAAAGGAAAGGGATCGGTTGAGTACTGGGTGGCCCAGGTTCAGCCAGGTCGCATGTTATACGAAATGGAAGGGGTGACTGAGGATGTGGCGCGTCGTGCCTTTGAGCTCGCAGCGTCAAAATTGCCTTTTGATACCGCCTTTGTAAAACGGGCAGTTATGTAATGAACGTTAGTGAATATAGAGAAATGCAGGTTGATCAGCTTAACGAAGAACTTCTTAAGTTGCGTAAAGAACAGTTTGCGCTACGAATGCAAAGTGCCAGTGGGCAGTTGGGACAACCTCATTTGATGAAAGATACGAGAAGAAACATAGCACGTCTAAAAACCGTGCTGGCGGAGAAAGCGCAAACATGAGTGATGCAGCTGTAGAAAATGTTACCAGAACGTTGTCGGGTACTGTTGTGAGCAACAAAATGGATAAGACGATTACTGTGCAAGTGGTACGCCAGGTAAAACACCCGGTGTATGGCAAGTACATCAGACGTTCATCCAAGCTGCATGCGCATGATGAGAACAACCAGTGCAACATTGGCGATAAGGTTACCGTGGAAATGTCACGTCCTATATCCAAGTTGAAATCGTGGGTGTTGCAAAGCATCGATGAAAAATCTTCTGCTGTTTAGTAGTTAAAGAAAAATAAAGAGAAGAGTAGAGCCATGATACAGACAGAAACAATGTTGGATATAGCTGATAACAGTGGTGCTCGACGTGTTCAATGCATAAAGGTGTTGGGTGGATCCCATAGGCGATATGCACGGATTGGCGATGTAATCAAGATTACGGTTAAGGAAGCAATTCCCCGCGGCAAGGTTAAAAAAGGCCAGGTAATGGATGCGGTTGTGGTTCGGACAAAAAAGGGCGTACGTCGAAGTGACGGTTCAATTATCCGCTTCGACCAGAATGCGGCTGTATTGCTTAACGCACAGCTCCAGCCGATTGGCACACGTATTTTTGGGCCGGTAACGCGGGAGCTCAGAACGGGAAAATTCATGCGCATTATTTCACTTGCGCCTGAAGTTTTGTAAGACAAACACTAATAGTTCAGACCAGGGTTATAGAAGAGAGATTTGGGATGTTAAAAATTAAACGGGATGACGAAGTAATCGTTATCGCAGGTCGAGACAAAGGTAAGCGTGGTGAAGTGCAACGCGTACTGGCTGATGGCCGCTTAATGGTTTCTGGAATCAACATGGTTAAGAAACATACACGTCCAAATCCCCAGGCAGGCATACAGGGTGGGATTGTGGAACAGGAAGCACCTATTCAAGCCTCGAATGTGGCGATTTTTAATGATGAAAGTGAGAAAGCAGACCGCATTGGTTTTAGAACCGAAGATGACAAGAAGGTACGCTTTTTTAAATCAACAGGCAAAGTGCTGGAAGACTAGAGAACGAAATGACAGATCTATATCAACATTATCGAGATACCATCTCCCCGGCTCTTACAGAGAAGTTTGGGTATGAGAATGTTATGCAGGTACCACGTATCGAAAAAATAACGCTCAATATGGGCGTTGGAGATGCGGTTGCCGACAAAAAAGTTATGGAGCATGCAGTTTCAGATATGACATTAATTTCCGGCCAGAAGCCGGATGTACGATTGTCGAGAAAATCCATTGCCGGTTTCAAGATCCGGGATGGAATGCCCATCGGATGTAAAGTAACGCTTCGCCGTGAGCGTATGTATGAATTTCTGGAGCGCCTGGTAACGATAGCGATTCCGAGAACGCGAGATTTTCGTGGATTAAATGCCAAGGCCTTTGATGGACGCGGCAACTTTTCCATGGGTGTCACCGAACAGATTATTTTTGCCGAAATTGACTATGACAAAATAGACAAGATTCGGGGTATGGATATATGCATCACGACTTCTGCCAATACCAATGAAGAAGCACTGGCTTTGTTAAGAGGTTTTAACTTTCCATTCAGGGATGTGAGCTAACACTATGGCAAAAACTTCAATGTTGGAGCGCGAAAAGAAGCGTTCAAAAACTGTAGCCAGATACGCCAAAAAACGTGCTGAGCTGAAAGAAATTATTCGCAATCCTGCATCATCTGATGATGATCGCTGGAATGCGCAGATCAAATTGCAAGAACAGCCCAGAGATGCTTGTCCTGCACGGCGGCGTAATCGCTGCGGTATAACCGGTCGCCCGCACGGTGTGTATAGCAAGTTTGGTCTGGGACGTAACAAGTTGCGTGAAGCCGCGATGCGCGGTGATGTACCCGGGCTCGTAAAGGCGAGCTGGTAGGAGAGAAAGTATGAGTATGCAAGACCCCATATCAGATATGTTAACGCGCATTAGAAATGCGCAACGTGCTCGACACGTCGACGTTTCCATGCCTGGTTCTGTTGCCAAAGAGGCCATTTGTAAAGTATTGCAAGACGAAGGTTATATAGAGTCTTTCTCTAGTGATGGCGCTACAAAGCCGGAGCTTACAATTGTTCTGCGTTATCACAATGGTAGTGCGGTGATAGAAAAGATTGACCGTATTAGCCGGCCTGGTTTAAGAATTTACAAGGGCTGTGAAGATTTGCCGGTGGTAGAAGGTGGCCTGGGAGTGGCTATCATTAGTACCTGTAATGGCGTAGTTACAGATCGAAGCGCAAGAGCTGCCGGTGTTGGTGGTGAAGTCTTGTGCACCGTATTTTAGAGGCGCTTTATGTCACGAGTAGCGAATAATCCAGTTAAAATACCAGCCGGGGTAGAAGTAAAAATTGACCAGGGCCAGGTAACTGTTAAAGGTGCCAGGGGACAGCTCGAGCTGATTCTGAACAGCGCTGTTAGCATGGACCAGGAAGATGGGCAACTTACCTTTAAGGCCAGGGCCAAGGACAAATTCTCGATTGCAATGTCGGGGACAACCCGTGCTTTGTTGAACAATATGGTAAACGGTGTTGTAAATGGTTTTGAAAAAAAGCTCACACTCATTGGTGTTGGTTATAGAGCATCAGCCAAGGGTAGAACGCTTAATTTGCAGCTGGGTTTTTCGCATCCCGTTGATTATAAATTGCCAGATGGAATAGAAATTCAAACTCCCAGCCAGACTGAAATCATTGTTATGGGTATCGACAAGCAGCTGGTTGGTCAGGTGGCGGCGGAAATTCGCAGTTATCGACCTCCCGAGCCTTACAAGGGTAAAGGTGTGCGATATGCAGATGAGCGTGTTCGCCGTAAAGAAGCTAAAAAGAAATAGAGAGAAGAAATAGGTTAATAGATGAACAAGAGAGATTCTCGTTTAAGAAGAGCCCGCAGAAGTCGCATGACGATGAGGGAGCAGGGTGCAACACGCTTGAGTGTACATCGCACCTCGGCGCATATTTACGCACAAATTCTGGATGCAGACGGAGCCAGGGTGTTGGCAAGTGCATCCACACTTGATAAATCCCTGCGCAAGGATGCTACCGGTAACATCAAGGCTGCAGAAGGTGTTGGAAGTTTGATTGCAGATCGAGCCAAGGCAGCTGGTGTTGTGAAAGTTGCGTTTGATCGTTCAGGTTACAAGTACCACGGCCGCGTAAAAGCGTTGGCTGATGCGGCCCGTAAAGGCGGACTGGAATTTTAACAAGTAAGGCTTTGCATAGGTTTAAAGAATGGCATATTCAGACAAGGTAAATGACGAAGGTCTCATAGAAAAACTGGTTCAGGTGAACCGGGTTGCGAAGGTGGTGAAGGGTGGCCGTATTTTTGGTTTCACAGCGTTGAGTGTTGTTGGCGATGGCGAAGGCAAAATTGGGTTCGGGCGCGGTAAGGCACGTGAGGTACCTCTGGCGATACAAAAAGCTATGGAGTCAGCTCGTCGTAACATGATTGAAGTGGAGCTCGATGGAACTACCTTGTGGTATCCGATGACGGAGCGCCACGGTGCATCCACGGTCTATATGCAACCAGCATCTGAAGGTACTGGAGTAATCGCCGGGGGCGCCATGCGAGCATTGTTGGAAGTGGCTGGAGTTCAGAACGTACTGGCCAAGTGTTATGGCTCAACAAACCCGGTAAACGTTGTACGCGCTACTTTTAAAGCCCTGAGCAAGATGAAGTCTCCACAACAGATTGCAGACAAGCGTCGTAAAACAGTGGAAGAAGTTTATTAAAGAAAAACGCAGAGCGTTTTTTAGTAGGAATTGAGATGGCGGATACAGATAAAACAAAGGCAGAACCAAAAGCTAAGGCTAAAGCTAAGGCAGAGGCTAAACCAAAAGCAAAGGCTAAACCAAAAGCAAAGGTAAAAGCTGAGCCCAAGGCAAAGACTAAACCAAAGGCCAAGGCAAAAGCGGAAGCTAAGCCAAAAGCAAAAGCAAAAGCAGAGCCCAAGGCAAAGGTTAAACCAAAAGCCAAGGCTGAGCCCAAGGCAAAAGTAGAGGCAAAGGCCAAGCCTATGGCTGCCGTAAAGCGGGTTAGGGTTACGCAGACGAAGAGCGCGCATGGACGTTTAAAGCGGCACAAGGCGTGTGTTGCAGGTCTTGGCTTACGTCGTATTGGCCACACCGTGGAAGTGTTGGATACCCCGTCGAATCGGGGAATGATTAATAAAGTCAGCTATATGCTGCGAGTTGAAGGCGAGTAGATCATGCATCTGAATAGTTTATCACCGGCTCCAGGCAGCAAGCGCCCCAAGAAACGCAGGGGGCGAGGCATGAGTTCGGGCTGCGGCAAGACCTCATCCAGAGGCCATAAAGGCCAAAAGGCGCGTTCAGGCGGAAGTATACGTCCCGGGTTTGAAGGCGGCCAAATGCCTTTGCAGGTTCGATTGCCTAAATTCGGTTTTCGGTCGCGCATTGGCCTGGTAACTGCCGAGGTGCGTTTAAGCGAGTTGGCAAAAATAAAAGAAGATACGGTTGATCTGGATGCCTTGAAGGCTGCGAACGTCGTATCTCGAAATATTAAAAGAGCACGCATTGTATTGTCTGGTGATATTGACCGGGCCGTAACCCTGAAGGGTATTAAAGTGACTAAAGGTGCTCGAGCAGCCATTGAAAAGGCTGGAGGAAAGATAGAAGACTAATGGCTAGCAATCCGACATTACAGGGAAACCAGGCTGGGCTTTCGGAACTCCGAAATCGCCTGTTGTTTGTCTTGTTTGCACTCCTTATTTACCGGGTGGGCACACATATTCCTGTGCCTGGAATAAACCCTGAACGATTGCGTCAACTTTTTGATCAGAGTCAGGGCGGCATTCTGGATCTGTTTAACATGTTTTCCGGTGGCGCACTGGAACGCATGAGTATTCTGTCATTGGGCGTCGTGCCTTATATCACTTCAAGCATTGTGATGAACCTGTTGTCCATGATGCATCCGCCGTTACAACAATTGCGCAAAGAAGGTGAGTCCGGGCGACGTAAAATCACCCAGTACACGCGTTATGGAACATTGTTTCTATCGATTATCCAGGGCACGGTACTTTCCATTAATCTGGCGAACCAGGGTCTGGCGTTTACTCCAGGGTTTACCTTCTACTTTGTTGCAGCGACAACTCTGGTGACGGGTGCGCTGTTTATGATGTGGCTTGGTGAGCAGATCACCGAACGCGGTGTTGGTAATGGTATATCGTTGCTTATCTTCTCAGGCATTGTATCCGGGTTCCCTTCCGCCATTGGCCGGTCTTTTGAGGCGGCGCGTCAGGGTGATATTAATATCGTAGTGTTGCTTGCCATCGCAATGTTTGCCGTAGTTATTGTTGGTTTTGTGGTATTTATCGAACGCGGACAACGTAGGATCACGGTTAACTATGCAAAGCGCCAGCAAGGCCGCAAGGTCTATCAGGCACAAAGCAGCCATTTGCCTTTAAAGGTCAATATGGCAGGTGTTATTCCCGCTATTTTTGCATCCAGCATGTTACTGGCACCTGCTTCAATGGCTCAGTGGTTTGGACAAACACCGGGTTTTGAATGGTTTCAGCAGATTGCTCTGCTGCTTTCACCCGGGCAGCCGCTGTACATTTTGTTGTTTGCAGCCGGTATTATATTTTTCAGCTTCTTTTATACAGCGCTTACTTTTGATCCTAAAGAAGTGGCAGACAATTTGAAGCGGCAGGGTGCCTATGTGCCTGGAATTCGGCCCGGACAGCAGACAGCAAAATACATTGATGGAGTGATTACACGCCTGACCCTGTTTGGTGCCCTGTATGTGACGCTGGTTTGTTTGTTACCTGAGTTTATGGTGGTGTTTTTCAATGTCACCTTTCAGCTGGGTGGTACAGCATTGCTAATTGTTGTGGTTGTGGCGATGGATTTTATTTCTCAGGTGCAGTCTCACCTGATGTCCAGCCAGTACTCGAAATTGATGGAGAAAGCTAATCTCAAGAACTATGGCAACCGGCGCTAAATCTGGCCGCGGTAGTTTCTTAAGGACGGAATTAAAAATGAAAGTTAGAGCTTCAGTAAAAAAAATGTGCAGAAATTGCAAAATTGTAAAAAGAAATGGTGTGTTGCGGGTTATTTGCAAAGCCGAACCACGCCATAAACAAAGACAGGGCTAGATTTTAACTATTACTTGAATAGATAAATGGCATTGGCTAAGCTTGCGCACCTTTTTTCAGGGCTACCTCTACCGAGGTAAAACACAAGCAGCTCAAGGCTGTTAATAAGAGCAGCTCAAGGCTGTTTATAAGAGCAGCTCAGGGCTGCGAAACGAATAACGGAGCGGCTAATGGCGCGAATTGCTGGAATTAACGTACCAGATAAGAAACATACGGTTATTTCACTAACCTATATTTTTGGCATTGGCCAGACCAGGGCCAGGGCAATATGTGGCACTACGGGAATTAGTCCTGATGCGCGTGTTCAGGATTTGAGTGAAGCAGAGCTGGATTCACTGCGTACAGAAGTAGGCAAGTTTACTGTGGAAGGTGATCTGCGGCGGGAAACTTCCATGAACATTAAACGTTTAATGGACCTGGGCTGTTACCGTGGTATCAGGCATCGTCGTGGCATGCCCGTACGAGGTCAGCGTACGCGAACTAATGCACGCACCCGAAAAGGGCCAAAGCGTCCGATTCGCAAGTAAAGAATTAACAGATAGATATTCAGAGCACATATTCAGAGTAAAACAGACACAGCACAAGCTGATGCGGAGTAAGAATTAACATGGCAGAAACAGGCCGAAAAAAAGACAAGAGAACAGTTATTGATGGCGTAGCGCATATACATGCGTCTTTTAACAACACCATCATTACTATTTCTGATCGCCAGGGTAATGCACTGTGCTGGGCAACAGCTGGTGGCTCCGGTTTCAGGGGTTCTCGTAAAAGCACACCGTTCGCAGCACAGGTTGCTGCAGAGCGTGCCGCCACTGCTGCTGAAGAATATGGGCTGCAAAGTGTTGATGTATTTGTAAAAGGCCCGGGCCCGGGTCGTGAATCTGCGGTTAGGGCACTTAATGCAGCAGGTTTGAGAATTAATTCTATTGCAGACGTTACACCCGTGCCACATAACGGGTGTCGACCACCGAAGAAAAGACGCGTTTAAAAAGCCGTGTTGAAAAGCAAGGCAACGATTAGTAATGCAACGAATTGTAAGGAGAGGCTTCCAAAATGGCCCGGTATTTAGGACCCACATGTAAACTGGCACGTCGAGAAGGAACAGACCTGTTCCTGAAGAGTGGCGTGCGACCGCTGGACTCAAAATGTAAAGCGGACACAGTTCCAGGGCAGCACGGTGCTCGCCGTGGACGCTTGTCTGATTATGCGGTTCAGCTGCGCGAAAAACAGAAAGTAAGACGTATTTATGGCGTACTGGAAAAGCAGTTCAGAAATTACTATAAAAAAGCCGATCGGCAAAAAGGTGCTACAGGTGTAAATCTGCTGCTATTGCTCGAAAGCCGGCTGGATAATGTGGTTTATCGCACAGGATTAGGTTGTACACGTGCAGAATCCAGGCAACTAATTTCGCACAAGTCGATTATGGTGAATGGAAGAGTAGTAAACATTCCGTCTTACCAGATTCAGCTTGATGATGTAGTAACTGTTAGAGAGAAAGCAAAAGCACAACTGCGCATTAAGGCAGCCCTGGCTTTGGCTTCCCAGCGTGCAGCAGTTGAGTGGATTGACGTTGATTCAGATAAACTGGAATCAGTTTATAAACGCCATCCAGACCGGGAAGAACTTCCCGCAGAAATTAACGAGAATTTTATTGTGGAGCTTTACTCCAAGTAATTTTACTCCAAGTAAGTGGGCTTTCAACTGAATGCCTGCTCGCAAACCAAGTAGGAGAGTGGATCATATGGGACAGTCGGTAAACGAATTTCTGACGCCAAGACACATTGATGTTCAAGACGTAAGTGCCACCCGCGCACGCGTTACGCTTGAGCCTTTAGAACGTGGTTTTGGACATACTCTGGGCAACACCCTGCGACGAATTTTGTTGTCGTCCATGCCGGGATGTGCAGTTACTGAAGTGCAAATTGAAGGTGTGTTGCACGAATACAGTGCTATGGAAGGCGTTCAGGAAGATGTGATAGATATTCTGTTGAACCTGAAAGGCATGTCGGTAATTATGCATAACGCCGATGAAGCGATTATTGGTTTAACCAAATCAGGACCTGGTGCGGTTACTGCTGGAGACTTCCAGTTAAATCAGGACATCGAGATTGTTAACCCGGATCATTTGTTGTGCACCCTTAATAGTCAGGGCAGCATCAACATGGAAGTAAAAATCACCCGAGGTCGTGGTTATGAAGCTTCCGATTCCCGCAAAGAAGACGAAGAAGAGTCCCGTGCTATTGGTGTATTGCGACTGGATGCAACTTTTAGCCCCATGCGGCGTGTGTCTTATACAGTGGAAAGCGCGCGTGTAGAACAGCGTACCGACCTGGACAAGTTAATTCTGGATCTCGAAACAAACGGCACAATTGATCCGGAGGAAGCGATCAGAAAAGCGGCAACGATCCTGCAGCAGCAGCTTGCGGTGTTTGTTGACCTTGAAAACGAAGTAGAGGCGGTTCCTGAAGAAAAAGAAGACGAGATCGATCCGATTCTGCTTCGTCCTGTTGATGATCTTGAACTTACCGTGCGTTCGGCTAATTGTTTGAAAGCAGAAAATATTTACTACATCGGTGATCTGATTCAGCGTACTGAAGTTGAATTATTGAAAACCCCGAATCTGGGCAAGAAGTCTTTGACCGAAATCAAGGACGTGCTGGCATCCCGTGGCTTGTCTCTGGGCATGCGCCTTGAAAACTGGCCACCCGCCAGTCTTCGCACCGGCATCTAGAAGGAATTTGTTATGCGTCATCGTAAAAGCGGGCGACAGTTAAACAGGAACAGCTCACATCGTAAGGCGATGTTTCGCAATATGACTGTGTCTCTGTTCGAGCATGAGCTCATTAAAACCACTGTGCCGAAGGCCAAAGAATTACGTCGCTTTGCTGAGCCGCTGATCACTCTGGCTAAAGAAGATTCAGTAGCGAATCGTCGTCTGGCATATTCGCGTACGCGTAGCGATGCAGCGGTAGGTAAATTGTTTGCGGAGCTTGGACCCAGATACCAGGAACGACCTGGTGGATATACCCGTATCCTTAAATGCGGGCACCGCGCAGGTGATGCAGCACCTATGGCGTACGTGGAACTGGTAGGCCGACCCATTCCCGTAGAGGAAGATCTGGAAGGAGTTGAAGCCACTGATGAAACCGAGCAAAAAGCGGAATAAGCGCCCTGGGTCTGGTAGTTTCTTGCAAAGTAACAACCGGCTTTTGATTGCAGCTTTTGCTGCTACTCTTGCTGCTGTAACCGCCACCACCGGGCTTGCGGCTGAAACAGCTGATATCACCCCATCGAATGAAAATGATGCCGCACGGCAATGTGTGGAACCCTGCGTAGAAGAAATAACTGTTCGATCAACACGCATCGAAAAATCACTACGTGAGATACCAGCGGCGGTCTCTGTTATAAGTGAAAATTCTATTCAGCGTGCCCGCCAGCAACTGGGCTTGGATGAAGCACTAAATCGTGTGCCCGGTGTATTCTCGCAAAACCGTTATAACTATGCTCAGGATTTGCGCATTGCGATCAGGGGTTTTGGTGCGCGTGCCAATTTTGGTATTCGTGGCATACGCATATTCGCCGATGATATTCCTGCGACTCTTGCCGATGGCCAAAGTGGCGTAGATGATATTGATCTGGGATCTGCGCATCGAATTGAAGTGGTACGTGGCCCTTCTTCTTCCTTGTACGGGGCATCTTCTGGCGGTGTTATCAATCTTTATAGCGAGGATGGTCCTGAAATACCTTTTGTTGAAGCGCGCGCGACTATTGGTGAATACGGCCATGAAAACTATCAGCTAAAAACCGGTGGCCAGAACGGCAAACTTAACTACATGCTTAATGCTTCCCATTTTTCCTATGATGGTTATCGGGATTTATCGGAAGTTGAATCCACCCTGCTGAATAGCAAATTTCGTTATGATTTTGATGGAGACGCGGACCTCACCGTAATTTTGAATCTGGTTGACTCCCCAAAAGCACAGGATTCAGGGGCCATTACTGCAGCCCAGGTTGCCGATGACCCAGGCCAGGCGCAAGCGCGCAACCTAAGCTCCAATGCCGGTGAAAAACTGGACCAGCAAAAACTGGGTTTTGTATACAGAAGGGCTCTGGATGAACGCCAGGAACTGGTGGTTCGTAATTATTATCTGTGGCGGGACTTCTCTACCTTCTTACCCATCGGCACACATATTAATTTTGTCGCCGATGACGGAGTGGTGCAATTTGAGCGATTCTTTTATGGCGGCGGACTTCAATACAGTTTTTCAGATCAGCTGTTTGGCAGACCCAACCAGATAGTAGCTGGTATGGATATCGATATTCAAAGGGATGACCGGCAGCGATTTCTCAATAATGCCGGTACGCGTGGCGTGATGAGTTTTGACCAGATTGAGAAAGCCGAAACATACGGTTTTTACCTTAGGGATGAATTTGGTTTAAGCGATGCGCTCACTCTCGTACTGGGTCTGCGTTACGACTCAATTGATTTGTCAGTGGATGATAAGTTTTTGGCTAATGAAGACCAGTCCAGCAAATTAACTTTTAGTGAGTTTAGCCCCACAATTGGTTTTATCTGGAAAGCAAATGACAATGTGTCATTGTATGCAAATTACGCAACAGCTTTTGAGACACCCACCTTTACCGAACTTGCAGATCCACCCAGAAATCTGGATGTGAGTCTGGGCGGATTTAATGCGGTGGATGCCCAAAAAGCCAAAGGTTTTGAGATCGGTATCAAGGGCAGTGTTCTGGATGACCGCATATACCTGGACATTGCTGCCTTTACCATGCAGGTGGACGATGAAATCGCCAGCGTGGGAAACATCGGCGACAGGGCATTTTTTGAAAACGCTGATACGGACAGAAAAGGCATCGAAGCTTATGCCGTGGTGGAATTAGGTGCTGATTTGCTTTTGAGTGTGGCCTATACATATTCAAAATATAAGTTTGATCGCTTTTCATCCAATACCGATCTGGAAGGAAACCGATTACCGGGTTTGCCGGATAACCAGTTATTCGCCGAGCTCGAATACAGTCACGATTCCGGCCTGTATGTGGTGGGTGATGTACTGTATGTAGATGCGTTTTTTGCCAACAATGCCAATTCGGTGAGTAATAGCTCGTACACGGTCGCTAACATTCGGCTTGGATATTCCCTGGAATTTGGGCAATGGAAAGTGGATCCTTTTTTTGGGCTTAACAATGTCTTTGATGAGCAATACAACAGTAATGTGCGTATCAACGGATTCGGTGGTCGCTTGTTTGAACCAGCGCCTGGCTCCAACGTCTATGGTGGAATATCTATACGCTACGATGTGCGTTAGTTAAACGCCTGTTTCGTGGTGTGACTCATTGCGCCCTGCCTATTTTAAAAGGGCTTTAAGATAATGCCCGGTATGCGATTTTTTTAGTTTTGCCAACTGTTCAGGTGTACCGGCTGCCACCAGGGTACCACCGCCAGAACCACCCTCCGGCCCCATATCTATTACCCAGTCAGCGGTTTTAATCACGTCAAGATTGTGTTCAATTACCACAATCGTATTACCCTGATTACGCAGTTTATGTAGCACTTCCATCAGCTGTTTAATGTCCTGAAAATGCAGCCCGGTAGTAGGTTCGTCCAGTATGTACAGGGTGTTTCCGGTGTCGCGCTTGGAAAGTTCGCGAGAAAGTTTAATACGCTGGGCCTCACCGCCTGACAGGGTGGTGGCACTTTGGCCCAGTCGAATATAGGAAAGCCCCACGTCCATCAGGGTTTGCAGCTTTCTGTTGAGTACGGGTATAGCGTCAAAAAACTCACGCGCATCCTCAATGGTCATATCGAGTATCTGGTGAATATTTTTGCCCTTGTATTTAATATCCAGTGTTTCCCGGTTGTAACGTTTACTCTTGCAGACGTCACAGGGTACATAAACGTCGGGTAAAAAATGCATCTCCACCTTGATCAGCCCATCACCCTGACAAGGTTCACAGCGCCCGCCTTTAACGTTGAAACTAAAGCGTCCCGGCTTATAACCACGCATGCGGGCATCCTGGGTTTGGGCAAACAGCTCGCGTATCGGAGTAAATAAACCTGTGTAGGTAGCCGGGTTAGATCTTGGAGTTCGCCCAATAGGGCTCTGGTCGATGTCTACCACTTTATCCAGATGTTCAAGGCCGTGAATAGCATCATGCGCTGCTGCTACCAGAGTTGTAGCCTTGTTAAGCACTTTCGCCGCCATCGGATACAGGGTTTGGTTTATCAGGGTAGATTTTCCGGACCCGGATACTCCGGTTACACAGGTAAACAGGCCAACAGGGATATCTACGGTCAAATTTTGCAGGTTATTGGCTGAAGCGTTTTCAATTCGCACCAGCTTATCTTTGTTTACAGGCCTGCGTTTGTCTGGAATGGCAATGCAGGCCTTTCCGGACAAAAACTGTCCGGTGATAGATGCTTCGCAATTGATCAGATTGTTAACGTTCCCCTGTGCAACAATTTCGCCGCCGTGTACTCCAGCGCCTGGACCTATGTCGACAACATAGTCAGCAGCGCGAATCGCCTCTTCATCGTGCTCCACTACAATTACTGTGTTGCCCAGGTCTCTAAGGTGTACGAGGGTGCGCAACAGGCGTGCATTGTCGCGTTGGTGCAGGCCAATGGAGGGCTCATCAAGAATATACATAACCCCAACAAGACCAGCTCCAATCTGGCTCGCAAGGCGAATACGCTGGGCTTCCCCGCCTGAAAGAGTTTCTGCACTTCTATCCAGGGTTAGATAGTTCAGGCCAACATCGAATAAAAACTGTAAACGTGCATTAATCTCTTTTAGTATTTTTGATGCGATGGTGCCTTTGCGTCCCTTCAGGCGCAATTTTTTGAAGTGCAGCATGGCATCTTCAATGGAACGGGAAGTTGTCCCTGGCAGGTTGGTTCCGTTAATGAATACGTGGCGCGAAGACTCTTTCAATCGTGCGCCGTCACAACGTGGGCAGCGTTGTACGGTAAGAAACTTTTGCAGGTTTTCTCGCACCATACTGGAGTCTGTTTCATGGTACCTGCGATCCATGTTGGGAATAATGCCCTCAAACTTGTGGGTTCGTTTTATTACGTCACCACGATCATTGGCATAGCTGAAATCAATTTTTTCGTTACCGCTGCCATGCAGTAAACTGCGAATGTGCTTTTTACTAAGGGTGTTCAGCGGCGCATCAACATCAAACCCGTAGTGATCGGCGAGCGATGAAAGCATGTGAAAATAATATACGTTTCTGCGGTCCCATCCCCGTATTGCACCTTCTGATAAACTAAGCTCGTAGTCGTAAACAACCAGCTCCGGATCGAAAAACTGCTTTACACCCAGCCCATCACAGTCCGGACAGGCACCTGCAGGATTGTTGAACGAAAATGACCGGGGTTCCAGTTCACTGATACTGTAGCCACAATCCGGACAGGCAAAACGTGCCGAAAATACCAGGTCATCCTGGTCCGATTGCTCCATGAAGGAAACACTTGCCACTCCATCTGCCAGAGCTATTGCGGTTTCAAATGACTCTGCCAGACGTTGTTGCATATCCGGGCTAACTTTCAGGCGGTCTACAACAGCGTGAATAGTGTGTTTCTTTTTTTTGTCCAATTCGGGAGGATGGTCGAGATCGACTACAATTCCATCCACTCGCGCTCTAATAAAACCGTTGGCAATAAGTTCCCTGAACAGGTGCAGGTGCTCACCTTTGCGCTCCACGACAACGGGAGCAAGTATCATTATGCGAGAATCCTTCGGCAAGGCCAGAACCTGATCCACCATTTGACTGATGGTTTGTGCATCCAGCTTTTTATTGTGGGTGGGGCAGTAAGGATCACCCACGCGCGCATACAACAATCGCAGGTAGTCATAAATCTCTGTGATTGTTCCGACGGTCGAGCGAGGATTGTGTGAAGTCGATTTTTGCTCGATAGAAATAGCAGGCGAAAGGCCTTCTATATGATCTATATCGGGTTTTTCCATCATGGACAGAAACTGTCGAGCATAGGCTGACAAGGACTCAACGTAACGCCGCTGACCTTCTGCATATAGGGTATCAAAGGCCAGGGATGACTTTCCTGAGCCAGATAATCCAGTGATCACTATTAGCTTGTCTCTGGGTAACTCGAGACTAATGTTCTTGAGATTGTGGGTGCGGGCACCCTGAATCGAAATTTTATCCACTGGTAATTGCTTCAGGCCAAACGAGTAAAAATACCGCCTTTGGGTCGGTCTAGCAATAGCAGTAGTTTTTTAGTTCGCAGATTCACAAAAATCGCACGGAGCTGCGAGCCTATGGCGGTATGCTTGCCAGCACGCTTGTTATAAACTGTATAAAAGACGCATAACACTGATATATAACTGATCTACAGGGCAGGCAAATGGCAAGAGGAGTTAACAAGGCAATTTTGATTGGTAATCTGGGCAGAGATCCAGAGACCCGTTATACACAGGGAGGAGCGCCGGTAACAAGCTTTAGCGTAGCAACTTCCGAGTCGTGGAAAGACAAACAAACCGGTCAACAGCAGGATCGAACGGAATGGCACAATGTGGTGTGTTTTGCCAGGCTTGCTGAAATCGCAGGCGAATATCTCAAGCGTGGTTCAAAGGTATATATTGAAGGTTCACTGCGTACCAGCAATTGGGAAAAAGACGGTCAAAAACACTACAAAACTGAAGTGATCGCCAGCAATCTTCAGATGCTGGACAGTCGTGGTGGGTCTCCGGATTCCGGCGGTGGTGCTGCAGAAAGCCAGATGGAGCCGGTACATAATACACCCGACCCCATGCCGGATTTTGATGACGACATCCCTTTTTAGGGCGACTCTGATCAGGTATCTGCCTAGATCTGCCTGAACCAGATCAGCCCAAACAGAAATATGCCCAGTGTGATGCGGTATATCACATAGGGCGTCATTCCTGTTCGCTTAAGCAGGCTGATAAAAAAATGGATACACAGGTAAGCAGCAATAGCGCTTATTAACGCGCCCGTGAGCAAGTCTCCCCAGTTTACCGCAAGTTCAGTTTGCCAAAGGTCGATGAGCGCCAGAGTACTTGCTCCCAGAATTGCCGGTATGGAAAGCAAAAAAGAAAAGCGCGCTGCGGTCTCCGGAGAGATGTTCAAAAACAGGGCTGCGGTAATAGTGATACCCGAGCGTGAGGTGCCCGGGATGAGTGCCAGAATCTGAGCGAATCCGATAATGAGTGCGGCTTTCCAGGCCACCCCGGCATCGCTTGTTGAGCCCCTTGATCGATCCGCCAGCCACAGCACAACCCCAAAAAATATGCTGGCGCAGGCAATCACCCAGGTATGTCGTAAATCGTTTGCTATAAAATCCTTGAGTAACAAGCCCGCAAAAACCAGGGGTAAGCTTGCTGCAATAATTTTAAACAGCAGCCCCGTATGTTCATCCACTTTGCCGGAACTGACGAAATTGAGTCCGCCGTGTGCGAATGCACGAATGTCTTCACGAAAATAAAGCAACACGGCAAGTAGTGATCCTGCATGAACTGCAATATCAAAAGCCAGGCCCTGATCCTGCCAGTTCCAAAGTTGGTGTGGAATTATCAGGTGTGCTGAACTTGAAACAGGAAGGAACTCGGTAATGCCCTGAATGAGGGCAAGAAAAATTATTTGCAGTAGGTCCACAATGCCTGTGCTTGTTATTGTTTCTCCTCAATTCTAACCCGCCACTGGGCAATTGCCAGCCTCTTTACTGATTGTCGCCTCGAATGTAGCCCACAGCCGCTTCACAGTAAGCAGACTTGGGAGGATAATCGACCCGGAATAAAATTGGATACTACAATGAGCAGCAATATGCCAAAACCCCGGCCGATCGAGATAGCATTGTTCCCGCTGAAAACAGTCTTGTATCCGGGTGGTAGATTGCCATTACGTGTTTTTGAACCCCGCTATGTTGACCTGGTTACCAGTTGCCTAAAACAATCAGTCGGTTTTGGAGTGGTACTAATTCGCAGTGGATCGGATTCTCGCGTGGCGGATCAGCGCCAACCGGATATCTACAACATTGGAACCTATGCTGAAATTATTGATTTCAACCAGTTAAAGGACGGCTTGCTTGGAATAATTGCCCGCGGAAAACACAAATTCAGAATTCTCAGAAAATACGAAATGGATGATTATCTACTGATGGCAGAAGCGGAGTTTCTTCCGGCAGAAGCTCGAGAGCCGCTGGATGCCAGTCACATGGATATGGTCGGTACGCTAAAGGAACTTGTTAAACATCCCATGGTGCAAAAACTCAGGAAACAAATGCATCTGGACATAGACTATAACGATGCAAGCTCGGTCAGTTTACGCCTGTCGGAACTCCTGCCACTGGACCCGGATGCAAAACAAACATTACTGCAACTCAACCAGCCAAAAGAACGCCTTGCTGAACTCGCTCGACTTCTCAGAGCCCTCAGCGAATAAAGAGCCCTCAGCGAGTAAGAGCCCTCAGCTAGTAAGAGCCCTCAGCGAGTAAGAGCCCTCAGCAAAGCCTTTAGCGGGTAAAGAGTAAAAGCCCTCAGCGCAAAATACAGCACAGCTATGTATAATTGCACGGGAATATACCTGGTAAATTTTTAATGAACATTCAATCCTACATGCTGCAAGTAGGGCAGGACGCCCGCGCCGCATCTCGCAAAATAGCGTCGGCAGACACACGGGTTAAATCAACCGCGCTTAAAGCTATTGGGCAGGCCTTGCTGGATAACAGAGCGGGTTTGCTGGCGGCTAACAAACTGGATTTGGAAGCAGCGGCAGCCAATGGGCTTGCCCAACCTCTGGTTGATCGTCTGGTATTGGGTGATAAGGGCATACAGCAAATGGTAGCCGGGGTTCTGGAGGTGGAGTCGCTGGGAGATCCGGTTGGTGAAATCTCTGAAATGCGATATATGCCAAGTGGTATACGGGTAGGACGTATGCGTGTGCCATTGGGTGTAATTGGCATAATTTATGAGTCAAGGCCAAACGTTACTGTTGATGCTGCCAGTTTGTGTTTAAAAGCCGGTAATGCCTGTATTTTGCGTGGAGGATCGGAGGCATTTCACTCCAATACTGCAATAGCGCTATGTATTCGTAAGGGCCTGCTGGAAGCAGGCTTACCTGAAACAGTGGTACAGGTTATCGACACCACGGATCGAGCGGCAGTGGGCGCGCTGTTAAAGCTTGAAGATTATGTGGATGTGCTGATCCCGAGGGGTGGCAGGGGACTTATTGAGCGCGTTTCGCAAGAATCGAAAATCCCGGTGATTAAACATCTGGATGGAATATGTCACCTGTATATTGATGAGGGGGCAGACACAGAGATGGCGATTAATATCGCTGTAAATTCAAAAGCCGAAAAGTATGCGGTATGCAATGCGCTTGAAACATTGCTGGTCGCTGAATCGATGGCGGATAAAGTGCTGCCTGAACTGGATGATCGTTTTTCCCAGTTGGGTGTAGAGCTGAGGGGTTGTGAGCGAACGCTTGAGTTCATGCCTGCAGCCACTGCGGCCAGCGATGAAGATTGGGCTGCAGAGTACCTGGGTCCTGTTTTGTCAGTCCGTGTAGTGCAGGATCTGGATGTGGCTATTGATCACATAGCCCGATACGGCTCCCAACACACTGATTGTATTGTTTCCAACAACCATGCAAATACCCAGCGTTTTTTGACGGAAGTTGATTCTGCTTCTGTATTGGTGAATGTCTCCACGCAGTTTGCCGATGGTTTTGAATACGGCCTGGGTGCAGAAATTGGAATTTCCACTGATAAGATTCATGCGCGGGGTCCGGTGGGTCTTGAGGGCATGACCTCACAAAAATTCATCGTTCTGGGGCAGGGTGAAATCCGTATTCGCTAACAGCCTTGAGCGGTATTTGAACCCATGATCGCCTACTATGGTGGCGGATTTGACCCCATACATAATGGCCATTTGCATGCAGCGAGATTCGCGCTGAAGCTTTTCAAACTGGATGAAGTGCGTTTTATTCTTACGGCAAGGCCGGTACACAAAAATGTGTCGGGGCGGGGCGTACATGCCAGATGGGAGATGCTGGAACGCGCGCTTCAGGACCAGGCTCATATGTATGCGGATGACATAGAAATATCCCGTCCGAAGCAGCACTCCTATACCTACAATACCCTGTTAAATCTGCGTGAAAAACATGGTACCGCCAAACCCTTGTTTTGGCTCATGGGTTCAGACCAGTTTGCTGTCCTTGAAAGCTGGTATCATGGCCTGGAGTTAATTTCGCTGGCGCACATAGTTGTATTCACCCGGCGCGCGTACGCCCTGAACGAGATATTAAACAAGCGGATGCAGGATTTTTCGAATATACATACTACTCGAAATGTTCAGCAACTCACTTCCAAACCGGCTGGAAAGCTGTATTTTGCGGATCATGAGATGCTGGATGTTTCTTCTACCCAAATACGGGAAAACCTTAAGCTGGGAGCAAGTGTTCAACACCTGTTACCAGCGAGCGTACTGTCCTATATTATGGAAAAACAACTCTACCAAACAGGAGACAATGAATGACTGGTAGTAAGTCAGCGTTCAAACAATCAAATGAAGTTACACCGAAACTCAAAAACCAGATCGTTAATGTTCTGGAAGATTTTAAAGGCAAGGACATCGTAGCACTGGACGTGAGCAAGCTGACTGATATTACCGATTTTATGATAGTAGTAAGCGGAAGCTCGAATCGGCAGGTAAAGGCTTTGTCAGATGGGGTAGTGGAATTCGCAAAATCTTCCCATGTAAAGCTTTTGGGAGTAGAAGGCAAAGAGAATCTGGATTGGGTGCTGATTGATCTGGGAGATGTAGTAGTACATGTGATGCATCCGGATAGTCGCGAATTTTATAATCTGGAAGCGTTGTGGTCGGATTTTGGTGGCGACGCCCAGTGATCATAAGGCTGTTGAGCATCGGAACCAAAATGCCCGACTGGATTCAAAAAGGGTATGCAGAATACGCGCGACGTCTGCCCAGTGAAAATGCACTGGAACTGGTGGAGTTACCGCTGCGAAAACGCGGCTCCAACAGTATAGCCGTACAGCAACAACATGAGGAAAAACTGCTGCTGGGTAAACTAAAACCACGGGACCTGGTGATAGCGCTGGATGAATCTGGCGAGGGCTGGACGAGCGACATGTTAGCTAAAAAAATGGCTTCATGGCGTGGCAGTGGAAGTAATGTTGCCCTGTTGGTAGGTGGCCCGGATGGATTGTCGGATGTGTGCAAGCAGGCAGCGAGTGAGTTGTGGTCCCTGTCTTGTGCAACCTTGCCGCATGCACTTGTTCGTGTTCTGGTGGCAGAACAGATCTACCGGGCCTGGAGTTTGAATGCCAATCATCCATATCATCGTGCGGGTTAATGGTTCTATAAATGTCTGAGCCAATGCATCTAAAAGATTCTGAAAGCGAGCGACGCAGTTTTGCTGGGCGTTCGGTGGCAGTACTGGTTTTGGTTTTGGTTTGTACCAGTATCCTGGTTGGCCGCCTTATTCAACTGCAAATAGTTTCTCATCAGGATTATGTTACCCGCTCTGATGAGAATCGAATCCAGGTACAAGCGCTGGCTCCCCCTCGGGGATTGATACTTGATAGGCGGGGGGTAGTGCTCGCTGAAAACCGTGCGGTCTTTACGCTGTCACTGATCAAGGAACGAATAGTTGATATGCCTGCAATGCTTGATGAGTTGAAAAACCTTGTGGGTGTAAGTGATGAAGAGATAGAGCAGTTTCACAAGCGGATGAGCCGGCGCAAACGACCTTACGAGGCGGTGGCCTTACGTTTGGTATTGTCCGAAGAACAGATATCAATACTTTCGGTAAATCGCCACCGCCTGTCAGGCGTAGAAGTACAGGCACAGTTGCTAAGATATTATCCCCATGGCGAGCTCCTCTCGCATGTAGTGGGGTCTGTTCGGCGAATAACAGAAGAAGATCTGGGAACACTGGATGTTGTCAACTACAGCGCATCCCAGTTTGTGGGTAAACGCGGTGTTGAGCAATTCTATGAAACATCCCTGCATGGAACAGTTGGATACCAGAATGTCGAAGTAGATGCGCGCGGGCAAATTCGAAAAGTTCTGGAAATAAACCCGCCGTTAACGGGTGAAAGCATCACCCTGCATTTAGACGTGGAACTACAATCAGCCGCAGTAAAAGCGCTGGGAGACAGGCGTGGTGCGGTCGTCGCCATTGATCCCAAGACTGGTGGAATTCTGGCCATGGTTAGTACACCCGGCTACGACCCCAACCTGTTTGTGACCGGGATGACTGCTGAAAAATACAGGGAGCTGACCAGTTCCAGGGATATCCCGCTATTTAACCGGGCGGTTGATGGGCAGTACGCGCCAGGATCTACTTTTAAACCGGTGGTAGGGCTTGCAGGAATTGGCAAGGAAATTACTACCTGGGAAGAGACTATTCAGGATAATGGCGCCTTTCGAATAGAGGGTCAGCCGAGAGTGTGGCGAGACTGGAGCTGGAAGAAAAATAATTCCGGTGGACAAGGACAAGTGGATCTTCACAGGGCTATCTATCGCTCATCTAATGTGTACTTTTACAATCTTGCCCACAAGCTCGGTATTGAGGCCCTGGCGGACATGGCTAAGCGCTTCGGTATTGGTCAGGCCACAGCGATAGATGTATTGCAACGAAACATCGGACTCATGCCGGACCCTGTGTGGAAATACGGGGCCAAGGGTGAAATCTGGTATCCGGGTGATACCGTTAATGTAGGCATCGGACAGGGTGATGTGCTGGTAACTCCCCTGCAGCTGGCCAGCATGGCGGCAGTAATTGCTAATCGTGGTCACTGGATGCGCCCCAGAATGTTGCTTTCCAGTGCGGTAGATCTGGTGGAATCCGATGCGGGCGTTCCCATGCAGGATATCACCGAGGTAAAACCCCAGGATTGGGAAAACATGATTGATGCTATGGAAGATGTGGTGCATCGGGGTAACAAGGGTTTTCGTCAAAATGGAACAGCCTGGGCTTATATTGGGCGCAATATTGGCTATCGAATGGCCGGGAAATCTGGCACAGCCCAGGTTGTAGGAATTCTACAGGGCGAAGAATACGACGAAGAACTGCTTACAGAGTATCAACGTAAACATGCCTGGTTTATGGCATTTGCACCTGCTGATAATCCCCGGATCGCACTTGTTGTACTGGTAGAAAATGGTGGTGGAGGAAGTTCGGTAGCCGCCCCGGTAGCACGTGAAGTAATCGATGCCTATCTGCTGCCCAAAATAGCAGGTACGGGATTATGAGCGGTAGTGATTTTGTACGAACCATGCCCGTGGGCCAGGGGCTTGTTCGGGTAGAGCCGCTATATCGCCTGCATATTGACTTATGGTTGTTGTTAGGCCTGCTCGGTATCGTGAGTTTTGGCCTGGTGATGCTTTACAGTGCTTCTGGTCAGAGCGAAACGCTTCTAAAAGCGCAATTGAGTCGAATAGGCGTAGGTTTTGTCGTGATGTTTGTGGTTGCCCAGCTGCCACCACGTCTGTATTTGCGCTGGTCCCCGTTTCTATATGGTGTGGTTTTGCTGATGCTTGTTGCAGTACTGTTCGTTGGTTTATCTGCAAAGGGTTCCCAGCGCTGGTTGGGTGTTGAGGGCTTTCCCCGCTTTCAGCCTTCTGAACTGATGAAGGTTGCCACCCCCCTGATGGTTGCCTGGTATTTGCATGATCGACCACTCCCCCCACGTTTTAAGCATCTGGCCTGGGCACTTGTGATGATTGTGGTGCCCGCAGCACTGGTTGCGATGCAACCGGATCTGGGAACAGCAATACTTGTTACTACGGCGGGACTTGCGGTTATTTTTCTGGCCGGAATTTACTGGAGTTGGCTGGGATACGCCGCATTAGCGGTGGCTTTTTCGCTACCAGCCCTGTGGTCGGTAATGCAGGGATACCAAAAAGAACGTGTGTTAACACTGTTTGATCCTGAACGCGATCCCCTGGGCGCTGGCTGGAATATAATTCAATCCAAAACCGCCATAGGCTCGGGCGGGATTTACGGCAAGGGCTTGTTTGAGGGTACGCAATCACACCTGTCATTTTTGCCCGAAAGTCACACAGACTTTATTATTGCGGTTATCGGTGAGGAGATTGGATTTGCCGGTATCCTGGTTTTGCTGGTGCTTTATTTGGGCGTGATTTCGCGTGCGCTATTTATGGCTAACCAGATTGAAGATACTTTTGGCCGTTTGGTTGTGGGTGGTTTAACACTGACATTTTTTGTCTACCTGTTTGTTAATATCGCTATGGTGATCGGAATATTGCCGGTAGTAGGGGTGCCTTTGCCGCTGATTAGTTACGGTGGTACGTCAGTTGTAACACTGCTGGGCAGCTTTGGAATAATTATGTCTATCTATACGCACCGGCGCAGATAGTATGTCTAACAGGGAGTAGGACAGATGTTTGTCAGATGGTTTTTGTATATAACCTTGGTGGTACTGACGCTTACGGGTAATGCCGATTATTCAGGCAGGGATGATGTAAATCTGCTAATTGATGAAATGGTGTCAGAGCATAATTTTACCCGCGCGGAGCTGGAAGGGGTGTTTGCCAATGCGCAACATAATGCCGGCATCATAAGAGCAATTACCCGCCCGGCGGAACGCACCAAACAATGGTATGAGTATAGAAATATTTTTCTGGACCAAAAACGCATAGACAATGGCGTGGCGTTTTGGAATAGACATGCAGATGTTCTTGAGAAGGCCCAACGGATGTACTCTGTTCCACCCGAAGTAATGGTGGCGATTATTGGCGTTGAAACCCGCTACGGTAAAAGAGCAGGCAGCCACAGGGTGTTGGACGCACTCAGCACACTGGGCTTTGATTATCCACCACGGCAGAAATTTTTCAGAAAAGAACTCAAGGAATTTTTACTTCTATCCAGAGAAGAAAACAGGGAACCTCACGCTGCTTTGGGGTCTTATGCGGGTGCGATGGGATATGGGCAGTTTATGCCTTCGAGTTATCGGGCTTATGCTGTAGATTTTGATGGCGATGGATTGCGTGATATCTGGAACAATCCTGTCGATGCTATTGGAAGTGTAGGCAACTACCTAAGCCAGCATGGATGGGCTGCGGGCGAGGATATTGTTTCTCGTGCCAGTGGTGCAGATGATTCTGCTTTTGCAGCGCTTGCCAATGCAAGCCTGAAGCCGGATATGACGCTAAGCCAGTGGAAATCGAAAGGTAAATTGGAAGCTGATCTGTCGGATGAAACTGAAGTGGCATTATTTAGAATGCAAAACACAGATGCCGTCGAATATTGGCTGGGTATGCATAATTTTTATGTGATAACGCGTTACAACCACAGTTCAATGTATGCGCTGGCTGTTGTGCAACTTTCCAGGGAGATTGCCAGATCACAAGCAATGCTCGCAAAAACAGAATGAATATTCTACTGAAGCAGCGGTCATTGTTAGTGCTGGTGCTTATGCCGGTAGCGACCCTGATCATTTCCGCCTGCTCCAGTCCCGTAGTACAGGATGGAGCGCCCAGACGAAGTCCTGGAAATCTGGAACGGCTGCCAGATCCAGTAGTGCGCGCACTCCCTCGAAGCAAAAGTGGTAATCGCTCTCCCTACACTGTATTTGGCAAGAGTTATAACATACTGGCCCGTGCAGAAGGCTATGATGCCAGGGGAGGCGCTTCCTGGTACGGCTCCAAGTTTCATGGGCGATTAACGGCCAGTGGTGAACGGTACGATATGTTCAAGCTAACAGCTGCGCACAAAAGTTTGCCTATTCCCTGTTTTGTGCGGGTCAGCAATCTGGAAAATGGGCGGTCCACTATCGTACGGGTTAATGACAGAGGTCCATTTCATTCCTCTCGAATAATTGATTTATCGTACGCCGCAGCGGTAAAGCTGGGTTTTGAAAATAAAGGAACTACCAATGTACGGGTTGAGGTGGTGACCCCGGGAACGCAGATGGTTAAGAGGCGGGTTGTCAAAAAACCTGCAGCGCTTGAAAGCACCAGAGAGATTTATCTGCAGGCCGGAGCTTTTGGTGAGGTACAGGCTGCCTACACTTTTTTGTCCAGATTGGAGGACCTTGTGGGCCCAATCGTTCAAATCGCAAACAGTTCCGATGGCTTGTTCAGGGTAAATATCGGCCCGGTTTCGCATTTAAGGGAAGCAGAACGTATTCGGTCCCTGATGGAGAGTGCCAATTTTTCCCGACCGCTTATTTTGCGCAGATAACTGATAGAATACAGTGCTTTGTATAGACCTATGACCGGACTCATAATAATGCAGTACAGATTTTTACCATCTAAGTTAAGTTTAATATCCCTCTCGCTAATAGCCACATTCTCACTAATACTCATGGCGCCCGTAAATGCGGCTGTACCCCGTGCTCCGGAAATAGACGCCTCGGCCCATATATTAATTGACGCTACAACCAGGCGAATTTTGTCGGAAGATAATGTGGATGCGCCTCTGGCACCAGCAAGCCTCACAAAAATGATGACGAGTTATGTAGCTGCAGCAGAAATTGCGGCTGGTCGGTTTGCGCTGGATGAGTTGGTAGAAATTAGTGTTAAAGCCTGGCGCACACCCGGTTCCAAAATGTTCATTCGCGAAGGCACCCAGGTATCCCTGCATGATCTTCTACAGGGCCTGGTTGTGCAGTCCGGAAACGATGCAAGTGTCGCAATTGCTGAACATATTGCAGGGAGTGAATCCGCATTTGCCGACATGATGAACCAGCATGCCAAGGTGCTGGGTATGACTGGCAGCCATTTTGTAAATGCAACAGGTCTGCCAGATGATGATCACTACACTACCGCCAGAGACCTGGCAGCACTTAGTCGTGCTCTTATTGCAGATTATCCGGAACACTACCGCATGTATTCCCAACGCTCATTTAAATTTAACGGTATTGAGCAGCCAAACAGAAATCGCCTGTTAGCAAGGGATCGTAGTGTAGATGGCATAAAAACGGGATTTACCAATGCTGCCGGTTATTGCCTGGTTGCATCCGCGCTGCGAGATGATATGCGGTTAATCTCGGTTGTGCTGGGTACTGATAGCGATGAGGCCCGTATGCGCGAAAGCCAGAAATTGCTCTCTTATGGCTTTCGATATTTCCAGACACAGAGTCTGTATGCCGAAGGGCTTATGCTTAAAACAGCTGAAGTGTGGTATGGACAGGCAGACCAGCTGAACCTGGGCCTGGAGAAGGCGGTGATACTTACCCTGCCGCGTGGAAGATATGAAGACCTTAAAGCAGAAACCGATGTTACACGTATTGTGAAAGCACCTGTTGCACTGGGGGACGAACTTGGTGAGATTCGCATCAGCCTTGATGATGAGGTTGTGTATCGTGCTCCCCTGGTAGCACTTGAAGCGGTGGAAGAGGCCGGAATATTCAAGAGTGCAGGCCACGGCATTTATCTGCTGTTCAGTGAGCTTATGAACTGAGTAGGCTACAGTGAAAAATGAAGAAACCTACCATATAGAATTTCCCTGTGATTACCCGATAAAAATTATCGGAAACTTCCATGAAGATTTTCGGGAACATGTGTGTCGATTGACTGCGATCCATGCGCCTGGTTTTACTGACAAGGATGTAGTGGTGCACATGAGCGGCAAGGGCAATTATTGTTCTGTGAATATAACCATTACTGCAACCGGAGAAGATCAGTTAAAGGCCTTGCATAAAGAATTGATGGGCCATGAACTGGTCAAGATGGTGCTCTGATGCAGGTGGGTGTGCGTAGTCTGGGTATAACGCACTACTCACGTGTGCTTGAGGCCATGCAAAAGTTTACCAGTGAGCGCTCTGAGCATACGGAAGATGAAATCTGGATTACCGAACACCATCCTGTGTTTACACAGGGCCAGGCAGGAAAAGCCGAACACGTATTAATGCCTGGAAACATACCCGTAATACAAAGTGATCGCGGGGGACAGGTTACGTACCACGGTCCCGGGCAACTGGTTATCTATCTGCTCATTAACATTAAGAGAAAGAAACTCTTTGTGCGAGATCTGGTGTGTGGCATTGAACAAAGCATTATTGAAGTGTTAGGTGCCTATGACATTATTGCCGCTAATCGGGTGGACGCCCCGGGAGTGTACGTGGATGGTGCAAAGATAGCAGCACTCGGCTTGCGCATCAGACGGATGTGTTCTTACCACGGATTAAGTTTCAATATCGACATGGACCTGGAACCATTCCAGCGTATTAACCCCTGTGGAATGGAAAACCTGTCTGTGACACATTTGGCTGAGCAAATTCAATCCCAACCAGGCCCGGATATGGCAGTCGTGGCAAAATTGGTACTGGAACGATTGTTGCAGCATCTGGATTATTCAGCATCACACGCGCTTTGAACACACTGGACAGTCACTGCGCCTGGTTAAGCGCAGCTTTTGCCAGTCCATAAAACTCGCATCCAGGTAGTGCACCCACCCGGTTAAACTCTCACCGATATTACAGATCAGTTTAATGGCTTCCATTGCCTGAACGCTGCCGATAATTCCAACCAGTGGCGCTACCACACCATTTTCAGCACAATTGAGTTCAGGGTCTGCACCCGCTGTTTCCGGATACAGACACCTGTAACAGGGAGATTCAGGTTTGCGAGGGTCAAACACTGCTACCTGGCCCTCAAACTTGATCGCAGCCCCGGATACCAGGGGAATTAATTTTTCAAAACAATAGTCATTCAGAGCATAGCGTATTGCAAAATTGTCAGTCGCATCTATCACCAGATCTGCGGCGGGCATTTTTGATCGTAACGAATGTGTGTCGAGTTGTTCACATACCAGGTCAAGACTGACGTGGGGATTAATGTTGTGTAGACGTATTCCGGCAGAGTCTACTTTGCTCTTACCCAGAGTACTGGTGTCGTGAATAATCTGGCGTTGCAGATTGGATAATTCAACGATGTCCGGGTCGGCGAGAATTAGGTGACCGACTCCAGCTGCTGCAAGATACAAGGCTACGGGAGAACCCAGACCGCCCACACCGGCTATGAGTACGCGGGCGTCAGCAAGCTTCTGTTGCCCTGCGATATCAATTTCAGGAAGCATAATTTGACGACTGTATCTTAGCAGTTGTTCGTCGTTCATGAGTTTACTGACTTGCCCCGCTGGGCCAGAGTAACCCGCTGTAAACCTGCCAGGTCCTTCAAGGTTGTGATTTCGGTAAACCCTGCGCCTTCAAATAACTGTTGTACTTCACCGGCCTGTTGCCACCCGTGCTCGATGACGAGCGTGCCGGATTCTGCAAGATATCCGGGCGCCTGGCCAATGATATTGCGTATCGCGTGTAAACCGTCCGGCCCCGAATACAAAGCCAGATGGGGCTCGTACAAATGTACGCCAGCTTCGACTTCAGCATCATGTTTTGCGATATAGGGCGGGTTACACAAAATCGCATCGAATTTTCCTGAAATTGCCTCGAACCAGTCGCTCTGGATGAACTTGATTGCCAGTTTATTGGTACGCGCATTTGCACGCGCTATGTTCAGAGCTTTATTGCAGAGGTCGGACGCGGTAAGGGAAAACTGATGTTCAATGCTGGCTGCCAGGGCAAGGGCTATGGCACCAGACCCCGTTCCCAGGTCCAGTATCCGGGATCCCATGCGGATATTCTGCAATGCGTACTCAACCAGCAATTCTGTTTCCGGTCGCGGAATTAGCACGTCGTTGGAAACGGCCAAACTCAAATTGTAAAAATCCTTGTGGCCTAATAAATAGGCCGTTGGTTCCTTCAATTTAAGCCGGGACAGGTAGGCGTTCATAAGCGCTTTTTGTGTGGGGGTAAGCTGGTATTCTGCGTGTGCAAACATGTAGGCACGGTTTTTTTTCAGTACAGATGCCAACAGCACTTCCACGTCGAATCGCTCAACAGCATGGTTGCCCTCAAGCAGTTCTGCAATACTGGTCATGCCTCATCGCCCATGGATTCCCATAATCCCGCCTGGTGCTCCTGAATGAGTGGTTGGATTACTTCACTCAATCCACCTTCCATAACCTCCCCCAGTTTATAGAGCGTGAGGTTAATGCGGTGGTCTGTTACCCGGCCCTGTGGAAAATTGTAGGTACGAATGCGCTCACTGCGATCCCCCGAACCCACCATGGAGCGACGCGAATCGGCTTGCTCCTGTTCCTGCTCCTGTCGGGCTGCGTCCAGAAGCTTTGCCTGGAGCAGGGACATGGCGCGTGCCAGGTTTTTATGTTGCGAGCGCTCATCCTGGCATTCAACAACCATCCCTGTTGGCAGGTGAGTAAGGCGCACTGCCGAATCAGTTTTGTTTACGTGCTGCCCGCCAGCGCCGGAAGCCCGATAGGTATCGCGACGCAAATCTGCCTTGTTAATATTTATTTCGGCTACCTCACTTACTTCTGGCAGAATTGCGACAGTGCAGGCAGAGGTGTGAATACGTCCCTGTGATTCAGTTTCTGGTACTCGCTGAACCCGGTGCGCACCAGATTCAAATTTTAGTTGCTGAAATACATTGGTTCCTTCAATGCGCGCTATAAGCTCCTTAAATCCCCCATGATCGCCATTGCGTTGGCTAATTATCTCCATTCGCCAACCACGACTTTCAGCGTATTTGGAGTACATACGAAACAGGTCGCCGGAAAAAATTGCCGCCTCGTCGCCACCGGTACCCGCCCTTATTTCCAGAAAAATGTTGGACGCATCGTTCGGGTCTTTTGGCAATAGCAACAGTTTTAATTCAGCTTCAGAATCCTTGAGTTGCATCTCAAGGTTGTGCACATCCTCTTTTGCCATGGCACGCATCTCTGCATCATCGTCACCCAACAGACTTTCCGCATCCGTGCGTTCGGCAAGCATGCTTTCATAGGATTGATATTGTGTCGTGATAGGCTGCAGGTCAGCATATTCGCGAGAAAGAGCAGTGAATCTGTCCCGATCGTTCTGGACTTCCGGGTCGGATAACAGGGCGGATAGTTCCTCATGCCGGTCTACCATATTACCCAGTTTTGAAGTGATGGAATCAGACAGGCTCACGTGTCGGACTCGTTTTTGTCGGAGGGTTTATCGCTCAGTCGGTAGAGTTTGCGCACAGCGTTAATCACCTCAGATTCACCGTTGGCACTCGCATCACGTATGGCAAGTGTAGGATGATGTATTAATTTATTGGTTAAGGACCGAGCCAGGTTTTCTATTACGCTTATCGGGTCCTCCCCCCTTCTCACCTGCTTTAATGCGTGATCCAGCGCCTGCTGTTGCACGGCTTCTGCAGAAGACCTGAAAGCCGTTAATATTTCCTGGTTATCGTGGATAGCGCGTTGTTGCACAAATTGAACGGCACCTGCCTGTACCATGAGTTCTGCTTCTTCTGCGGCCAGTTTTCTACCCGAAATGTTTTCTTCAATTATTTCTGTGAGGTCATCAATTACGTATAGAAATACATCTTCAAGTTCCCCCGCCTTTGGGTCTATGTCACGCGGCACTGCAATATCGACAATAAACATGGGCTGGCGTTTTCGTTGCACGACGGCAGCTTGTATTTCCTGCTTTTTTAGTATGACTTCTGTGCTGCCGGTTGAACTGATTACTATGTCAAAGTTTGCCAGCTGTTCAGGAATTTGTTCAAGTGTCAGGGCATGGGCCTGGTATTTTTTTGCCAATTGCTCGGCGTGTTCGAGCGTGCGGTTTGCAATACATAAGTTGTGCATACCCTGACTGGTGAGATGTTGTGCCACCAGATCAATAGTTTCCCCGGCGCCAATGAGCAATGCACGTTTGTTAGCAAGGACTGAAAAAATCTGGCGAGCCAGTGCGACCGCCGCAAAGGCAACGGACACCGGGTTTTTACCTATATCGGTGTCTGTGCGAACTTTTTTGGCCGTATTGAGCGTAGTCTGGCAAAGCAGATTTAGTTGGGGCCCCAGCGTTCCTGCATCCCGGGCGACCTGATAGGCGTTTTTTAATTGTCCCATTATCTGTGGTTCACCCAACACTTGAGAGTCAAGACCGGAAGCTACACGCATCATGTGCCAGGCGGCATCCTGATCCCAATGAAAGTAGGCAGCGAGTTGAACCTCATCGATGGGGACACTGCAATGGGAAGAAAGCCATTCATGAACAGGTACGTGGTCCTGTATGTCTGTTGCACAATATATTTCAACCCGATTGCATGTGGATAAAATGGCAGTTTCACGAACACCCGGAATCGTAGTTTTTAGCGCTAGCAGGGTTCTATGCAAGTCCTCCGCGGGCAAGGCGATGCGCTCCCGAAACTCAATGGGTGCTGTTTTATAATTAATCCCGTATGCCAATATCGGCAAAGCGCTATCTCGGATGACCTTTGTTAAGCAATAATAGCAAACTTGAAGAGCGGTACCCCAGAGTAAACGGAGCTTATATGCGGGTGACTAGGAGTGAGGAGCATAAAAAGTGTCCTGGAGGGCTGTCTTTAGGTATACGAAAACTGAAATGGCTGTTTTTGGCTTCTGGACTACTGTTGCTGGCTGCCTGTGTTTCTGCACCCACCACTAGCCGCAGGCCGGTAGAATTAGATGTAAAACCGGCTCATGCATCCTTCGCTCTGGAGGGGCGGCTAGCGGTAAGGCATGCCGGGGACGGGTACAGTGCCAACTTCAACTGGGTTCAAAGCAGTGAGGAATACTCGATCCAGCTTTGGGGTCCGCTGGGGCAGGGACGCACCCTGATTGAGGGCAATGCTTCGTTAATCGAAATAACCACCGCTGATGGCCTTAAACATAGCGATGATCATCCGGAGCGGTTGATGCAGCGCTGGTTGGGATGGTCCATTCCCCTGGAAATCTTCAAATTCTGGATTCAGGGGAGGCCTGGTCCACAATCATCATTTGCTGTATCAGGAACAGTACCCAGAGATGAAACAGGCAGTTTTGAGCAGCTGAACTGGCGCATAACGCCCTCACGGTATCGTGTTATAAGCGACACCTGGATGCCCATGAAAACAGTTGCAACAAGAGAAGATTTCAAGATTACCCTCATTATTAGAAAAGCAGAATTTGGTAAGTTTTAGGGTAGCCTTGACAGTCGCCCAAGCCGGCATCAGAATAGCCGCCTCTCGCGATCGGGTGATTTGTATGTGGTTGATTTACAGACAAATGTGGGGCGGGAATTTGCGCGGCGTCAAATACAGGAAGAAGCGATGCCTTAACGTAACTATTTGATATATAAATACTTAATTTTTTTCATTGGGGTGTCGCCAAGTGGTAAGGCACCGGGTTTTGATCTCGGCATTCGCAGGTTCGAGTCCTGCCACCCCAGCCATATATCTAAAAAGCGTACTTCGAGGTACGCATATGTTAGCCCACTCATAATAAAACCGGGGAAATTTACAGCGTGTCCAACCTCATTCTGTTTTCAGGAAATTCAAATCCAGAACTTTTTGCCCGAATAGCTGATGAGCTGCGTATGGATTTGGGAAGAGCGGCAGTTGGCAAGTTCAGCGATGGCGAAGTTCGGGTAGAGATTCAGGAAAATGCCCGTGGCAAGGACGTATTCCTGTTGCAATCAACCTGTGCACCCACCAACGATAACCTGATGGAAATGATGATAATGGCAGACGCACTAAAACGTGCCGCAGCCCATCGAATTACGGCGGTTGTCCCGTACTTTGGTTATGCCCGCCAGGATCGTCGCCCCCGTAGTAGTCGCGTATCCATCAGCGCCAAAGTGGTTGCAGATATGATGATGGGCGTTGGGGTAGACCGGTTGATGACGTTTGACCTGCACGCTGACCAGATTCAGGGCTTTTTCAAGATTCCGGTAGAAAACCTGTATAGCAGCCCGGTATTGGTTGAGCATGCCCTGTCACAGAATTATGAGAATACAATAGTGGTTTCGCCAGATGTGGGTGGTGTGGTACGTGCAAGAGCGATAGCCAAACTCATAAATGATTCTGACCTGGCGATCATCGACAAGCGGCGACCAGAAGCCAATCAGTCTGAAGTTATGAACGTAATTGGTGATGTGAATGGCCGAACCTGCATTATCGTTGATGACATGGTAGATACTGCAGGCACCTTATGTGCCGCGGCAGCGGAGTTAAAGGCTCGCGGTGCGGTTCGGGTAGTGTCGTACATTACCCATGCGGTTTTGTCCGGTGATGCAGTAAAGCGTATTAACGCATCCGAAATGGATGAGCTGGTTGTTACCGACACGATTCCGCTTAGTGATGAAGCCGAAAGCTGTAAGAAAATAATTCAATTGAGTTTGGGTAGAATTTTTGCCGAGGCGATTCGTCGCGTTAGCAATGAAGAATCTATTAGTGCCATGTTTAACGGCAGGCACTGATAGTTATATGAGCGTTTGTATTCCGGTCGCAGGAGTACAAGCCAAATTGTAGTGACTTTTAGGAGATAAGTGATGTCACAAAAACTGAAAATAAGCGCTGAAATGCGAACCGACCTGGGGAAAGGTGCGAGCCGCCGCCTGCGTCGGCTTGCTAATAAAGTTCCTGCCATTTTGTATGGTGGAGAAGAGCAACCTGCTGCATTAACGCTGGTTTATCGTGAACTTGATGCAATCATGAAAGACGAAGCCTTTTATTCGCAGGTGATGGCTTTAAAAATAGCCGGCAAGAACCAGGATGTTGTAGTAAGAGATTTACAACGCCACCCGGCTACAGACAGGGTTACCCATGTGGACTTTTTTCGTGTGGATGCGGATAAGGTATTGCAAGTAAGTGTACCGTTGCACTTTTTAAATGAAGATACCTGTGTTGGCGTTAAGCAGGAAGGTGGCATCATTTCCCATTTGATGAACGAAGTGGAAATCAGCTGTTTACCGGCAGACCTGCCAGCATATATCGAAGTTGATTTGATTGACCTGGCACTTGGATCGTCAATTCACTTGTCTGAATTATCGCTGCCTGACAATGTAGAGTTTGTGGCATTCATGCACGGTGATGAAGATCATGATACCGCTGTGGTGAGTGTACACGCACCGCGAGCCATAGTTGAAGAAGAAGTAGAAGAAGTTACTGACGCAATTGACGAAGATGCGGATGCGGGTGATTCGGATTCGGATACCGATTCCTCTACCGACAGTGAAGAGTCCTCCGACTCCTAAACATCGGCAGATATGGCAATTAAACTCATTGTGGGCCTGGAAAATCCGGGCTCACAATTTGCCAAAACCCGACACAATGTGGGTGGAATTTTTGTTTCCCAGCTGGCCCGACGTTTTTCGATACCCCTAAAAACTGAAAGCAAGTTTAGTGGGCGCACCGGACGTGGCATGATTTGTGGTCACGATGTACGCCTGCTGATACCCGATACATTTATGAATTTGAGTGGCAAGGCGGTTGGTAGCATTGCTACGTTTTATAAGATTACACCGCAGGAGATTTTGGTCGCCCACGATGAGATGGCATTTGGGCCTGGCGAACTTCGATTAAAAAAATCCGGTGGCATCAATGGTCATAACGGTTTGCGTGACATAGTTAATTCGTTGGGTGGCAGTGGCGATTTTTTGCGTCTGCGCATTGGAGTAGGACACCCCGGCGATGCCAGCAAAGTCACTGCTTTTCTGACCAGCCATACATTGCCCGATGCGGAACGCGAGATGATCTATTCGGCCTGGGAGCTGGATGAAAGTTTACTTGCCGACCTATTATCGGGTGATCTGCAAAAGGCAATGAATCAATTGCATTCAAGTCAGGCAAAACCTGACGTGGATAACAAGGACACATAGGGAAGTTCATGGGATTTAAATGCGGAATAGTAGGGCTTCCCAATGTCGGAAAATCCACGCTTTTTAATGCACTAACAGAAGCGGGCATTAGTGCGGAAAATTTTCCGTTTTGCACGATTGAGCCAAACGTTGGTGTGGTGCCTGTGCCAGATAATCGGCTGGACGCACTTGCGCAAATTGTAAAACCGGAGCGGGTAATGTCCTCTTCTATGGAATTTGTGGATATAGCCGGACTTGTAAAAGGGGCGTCCACGGGTGAAGGGCTTGGTAACAAATTTTTAGCCCACATTCGCGAAACCCATGCTATTGCACATGTGGTGCGTTGTTTTGAAGATACCAATATCGTACACGTTGCTGACAAGGTCTCGCCTGTAGATGATATTGGTGTAATCGAAACAGAGTTGGCACTGGCTGATCTGGAATCAATCGAGAAGGCAATTGTGCGTAACCAGAAGCTGGCAAATTCCGGTAACAAGGAAGCCATGACCTTGCTCGAGTTGCTTGGCAGGGTGAGTGCAACACTTAATGAGGGCGAGTCTGTTCGTTCTATGGGTCTGGATGAGGAGGCACTTGTTTTATTGCGTGACTTCCACTTGATAACGCTCAAGCCGGTTATGTACATCGCCAATGTGGATGAATCAGGCTTTGAAAATAATCCCATGCTGGATCAGGTACGTGACATAGCAAATAAGGAAAATGCTGTTGTTGTGGCCGTATGTAATAAAATAGAAGCGGAAATATCTGAACTGGAAGCGGATGAAAAACTCGAATTTCTTACGGATATTGGCATGGAAGAACCCGGGCTTAACCGCGTGATTCGAGCAGGGTATGAGCTTTTAAACCTGCAAAGCTATTTTACAGCAGGTGAGAAGGAAGTGCGGGCCTGGACAATATCAGTTGGCGCTAATGCACCCAGGGCAGCCGCTGCAATTCATACCGATTTTGAAAAGGGCTTTATACGTGCAGAAGTAATCGCGTATGACGATTTTGTCAGCTATTCGGGGGAAGCCGGTGCAAAGGATGCCGGAAAATGGCGATTGGAAGGTAAGGATTACATAGTGCAGGATGGGGACGTAATGCACTTTCGGTTTAATGTGTGACGATCTTGACAAGTTTGGCGCTAGTGCTCAAAATCCGTCGCCCTGAATTTAACCCCGCGCACGGAAGCGCGGGCCGGTGATAGTGCGAGGGCATTTGTCACGGCATGGAAGCTAGGAAAGTTTTTATACGTGGCTACGTAGCTCAGCTGGTTAGAGCACAGCATTCATAATGCTGGGGTCGGTGGTTCAAGTCCACCCGTAGCTACCAATTAAATCAAAGACATACGCTTACTTCAGACCAATTTGGTCTGCTTTCGTCTCCCCACTGCGGGGAATTTGCGGGAGCGCGAGCTCCTTATCAAGGTTAGGTTTGGTGTAGAGACTCCACCACCACATACTTTTTCAACAGCGTCCAGTAACTCACCTATTTCCACTGCCGAATAGTGCGTAGTGATTTGACCATTTTTGTGGCCCAGCAATACCTGCCGCGTTTCATAGCTCACACCGCTGGCGCGTAAACGCCGACCAAAGGTATGTTTTAAATCATGCACCCGTACTTGGGGTAAACCTGCTTCCTCACGTGCACGACGCCATGCCTTGGTATTGATACGATCTACAGGTAGTCCGTTTTTGTATACAAAAACGTATTCAGAATGCTTTCCACGCTGGCGATTAACTACTGCACGCGCCCCCGCATTCATGACTACCAATCGATCCTCACCATTTTTTACACCTTCCCCAGGAATCACAAAAACACTGGTATTTAGCTCTGGTACGGAGATTTCCCAATCCCAACGCAAACAAGTTACTTCCTGTTCTCGTGTTCCGGTATTCACCTTAAATAACGCCATCTCCTTTAGGTGTTCAGGTAGTTTCGCAAACAACAGCGATTGCTCATCCCACGATAAAGGGTATGGTTTCCTTGCATCGTTCCAATCAACAAATTGCAGCAGGGGCGGTGTTTCAAGCCAGGTTAATCCATACTCGTCACGCCACAATCGGGCCGCCAGGTTCAGTATTCTGCGAACCACAGCCAACTCTCGATTTACCGTATTGGACTTAATCCCCCGTTCTCGGCGGTGCTGAATATACGTATCCAACGTGCCCTGATGAACTTGCCGTAATGGCAGGTCACCCACAAACGGATCAAGTACTTGTATTGCTTGCGCATACCGGCCAATACTGCGTTTGTGCTGGTTATCCAACATAAACTTTGTTGCGGCCTGACGAAAAGATCGTTCAGGGCGAATTCCATATATGCTTGCTTTGCGTACTTCTTCCAATCGGTGAATCAAATATCGTTCCGCTTCCTCGAGGTCACTTGTTCCAGTGCTCTCTTGAATGCGGCCGTATCCCTTGACGCATTTATCAATGTGCCAGATGCTCTTTTGGCCTCTCTTATAGAGACCTGGGGTTCGTTTTGACATAGTACATCTCCTCTATGTGTCTGCGAACGCCCACAGCGGGACATATACTCCTCTACCCAGAGATCCATTTCAAGTCGATCAAATGCTATACCTTGCTTGCCAATTGGAATATTTGTAAGCGCTGGTCTGACTTCGTTGTTGAAGCGGTTCTTGTCCATGCCGAGATAAAATGGGGCATCACGCAAGCGAATTAGTCGGGGCAGGATACGCATGGCCACAGAAATGTTTTTGTTCGCAGTCTTCATTGTTCCAAATGTTATGTGCGAAATCGCTAAGGGCAATGATCAATGCTTGCAGGAGAAGATTGGTTTATAGGCTATGCTAAAAAGAACCGAGACGGCCCTCGATTGAATAAACGTTTTTAGTGATTACACTGTAATCACTAAGCATAGTGCTAAAAGGAAGCTGCACAGTATTGTGAGTAAATGCAGAATGAGCAGGCCCTGTGCCAGGCGAAGTCCTGGCGCATGGCTTGCCTTGATCCGAAGGCGCCTCGTCACTAGCAAGCGAAGCGGGTAGTGACGAGGGTAGCAACGTCAGTAACTGTGCAGTCTGGCGGTTGGATATTCGTGTGCGGCGCGAGTTTACTCAGGGTATATTGTCCACTCGTTTGACATAACCGTTCTATCCGAGGCCACATCGGTAATGTGGATGAGGGCACCCGCCCTTGCCATCCAAAATGGCATTAACGGGTAACAGTGTCACTTCGGGCTTTTTGTGACGCACCCGCTTATTAGCGACCAGCCCATCTTTCATCACTGCAGATGTATCTGCAATCTTTCAATCTTGCCGTGTTGTACACGGCTTCTCTAAATATTGCGGACCTATGGTTCCGCTTAACTTAAAAGGAGGTGAAGTATTCACCATGACACAAGGCTCACTGAGTGAGTCCATTGGAT
>JAJFJZ010000022.1 GCA_021773565.1 Gammaproteobacteria bacterium
TTTAGAAGTGGCCAGATCCAGGGTGAACCAGTGATTGGAACCTGCATTCCAGTTGGTACCCAAATTCTGGCTTGTATCCCCATTCTCATCAATGAGTCGGTGCTCGATATGGGCTTTATCACCCACAGCCTCTACAGTAACGGGAAGTTTTGCGGAAGCAGCGCTGGCACCTGCCGTTAACAAAAGGCAGGTAAAGCAAAACAAACAGGCTATTGCTGTTTTTAGAACTGTGGTAGTTCGTATCGAATGAATGACGTTACCTACTCCTTCCCAGATAGCTCTGATCACTACAAGAGCAAAAATGTACGCAACCCACATCCTGGGGTTTCTGGCGTAGCCCATCGGCGGCCTGAGAGAAAAGTCCTTGTCAGCGAACACGACTATTATAAATTCTACTTACAACACCCTATTGGACTATATTACGCTAATCACGAAGAACTACCCCTGAGAGTTGTAACCTCTATGTAAAAGGCGCGTCTGGTTGGGATACTGAAAAGCATCACACTCTCAAATCTCGGATGGAAGTAAGCTATTGAATTTAAACACAAATAAAGAGTTATGTGTGAGAAGCGAGCGCACACCAGCCGCAATTTGTCACAATATTGAGTAGTACGGCTTGCGGCTTAAGCAGATATCAATCCCTGATCGAGAAAACTCAGCCCAAAATTGTTTTTATCGCTGATTCACCGCTTTTGAAAGACTCGTCTGTCCAGTGATAGCCCCAGGTCCCATATCGACCAGCACAGTGAATACCGATCTCCTGCAGATAGCCGTGAACGATATCGAGCGCTTCTTTCCGGTCGAGGTCGAAAATAATATTGGCGTATTCAATTAGTCTTGAATCCTTGAATACGATGTCATCATCTTCACGTAGTAGTCCGCATCGCTGCAAATCCTTAATCACCGGTTCGATACATTCTTCTGGAGACCTGTCCACCGGTTTGTATTTTTTTGAATAATATATTTCAGCCTGTACGCTACTGCACCCCTCCGGAGTGCAATGTGATGAAAACATATCGGGAAAACTCAAACGGGTAAAAATGTAGTCCCGGTCGTAAAAATACGTCCAGTGAGCGGGAGATATTCCTTCCCGAGCTACCCCGATATTAACAGTGACACAGGTTGTGCATGCCAACTTTGCAGCCGCGGCTTTTACATGCCCGGGTACGCCTTCAATCATGGGAACCAGTTCTGGTAATGGTATGGAGCTAACCAGATGTTCGTACCCGGCTTGCTTGCCATTGGCAAAAGCGAGTTGTTTTGTCCCGGTATTAACGCCAACCAGGCGATGTGACAGATTCACTTCCAATCCAGCGAGCAGCTTCTTTAGAAAACCGCCAAATCCACCGTGTGTGGGATAACGGAATTCGCTGATGTAATGTACATCGTCTGTATCCGAGGTGAGTGCGCCTCTTAGTATTTCCTCGATTGCGGGTCGGTACAATCTTGGTCCCAGCCAGTCTGTACTCATGTTGTCTGCGGTGGTTGTATGGTAGCGAAGGCCATATTCCATAGGGAATGTCTCCGCGAATGTTTTGCCGTAACTTGCTACTAACCAGTCTGCATAGTTGTTGATTGCGCCCGGCTCGGTGTATTGAGCAGCAGTAAAATCACTGAGTATTCGCGTGACCAGATCGACGGGTAAGCCGTACAAATTGCATTGCGCCGGGTGTTTTATCCACTGATCCTGCCAACGGTTATTGACGTATGCAGAAAACTGTTCGACATCACCTTCGATGCTATCTGCCAGGATGGATTGGATACGCTCATCCTGGGTAAATGAAATATGAGGGCCCTCATCAAACACAAAGCCATCTGGAGATGTCCACGATGCGGTGTGGCCGCCGGGGTGATCGTTTTTTTCGTACATTACTGATTTTACGTTTTCTTCCCTGGCGCAGTGAGCCGCACCCAGACCAGCCATTCCTGTGCCGAGAATTGTTATTTCTGTCATAAAATTTTGCTCAATGTGTTGTTTGCTGATCTACGCCCGATATTATACAGGGCTATTACTCTTTCATTTTGCCTAATGCCTGGTAACGCGCAATTTCTTGCATACTTACCTTGCGCATATCACTTTTTTGTTGGTACTGCTTGTACCACTCCACGATCCATTCGAGGGTAGTTGGGAGAGAGATATGTGGCTCCCATGCCAAAAGCGTGTGCGCCCTGGAACAATCCAGTTTCAGATAGGCCGCTTCGTGAGGATGTGTTTCTGTGTCAAGTTGCCAGCTCGCACCTTGCCCCCATAATTTTGCAATGTGATTAACTATCCATTGTACTTCCCGAGCGTCGGACTGGTTTGGGCCGAAGTTCCATCCATCTGAGTATTTTTCACCGTTCTCCCAAAGCTTTTCCGCGAGCGTCAGATAACCTCTCAGTGGTTCAAGTACATGTTGCCAGGGTCGAATGGAGTTGGGGCTGCGAATGGTTACCCGTTCTCCCTTCATAATGCACTGCATGAAATCCGGAATAAGCCGGTTGTCAGCCCAATCTCCGCCTCCAATTACATTCCCTGCGCGCGCTGAAGCAATAGCTGTATTTTGTCTTTCATCACTAAAAAAAGAGCTGCGATAGGCACTTATAACCAATTCGCAACAGCCTTTACTACTGGAATATGGGTCATGTCCACCCATCGCTTCGTTCTCACGGTAGGGCCAAAGCCACTCTTTGTTCTCATAACATTTGTCCGTGGTTATCATCACAGCAGAATTAACGGAATCAAACTGTCGGCAAGCTTCGAGTATATGAACAGTCCCCATTAGGTTGGTTTCATAGGTTTCTACCGGATTTTCGTATGAGTGTAGTACCAGGGACTGTGCCGCCATATGAATTACAATTTCTGGCTTACAGCGTGAAAATGCTTTTTTAACTGTTGCAAGATCTCTTATATCACCAATAATAGAAGTCATTCCCTCTGCGACTTTAGCTGCTTCAAATAAGCTGGGATTTGTTGGGGGATCCAATGCCAACCCGGTTACGTTTGCACCCAGTTGCTGCAACCACAGAGACAACCAACTGCCTTTAAACCCGGTGTGCCCTGTTAAGAGTACATTTTTGCCTGCCCAAAATGTGGCGTTCATCTATATTTCTCCGACAGGTTCCAAAAGCGCATCACCGTGAGTGGGCAGTGCGGCCTCATTTCTGAAGACATTATACTATTTTGTTTGCATACGAATAACTTGAAAATATTCTGACAGTTCTCAGGTATGCGCATTCTCCACTCAAGCCACTTGTTCGTCCATTAAATATTGAATACAAGTTGGTGGATGTCTGCGAAGCCGGGAGGACCAGGTCACAAATATTGGAATCCCTGATTGGGCATTGTTAAATTCGTGCGAATTTGAAGCTTGCTTTAGTGGTATTCTGTATGGGTGTTTTTCTTGTTCACATCTTGAGAAAAACAAGTTATGGGTTTCGGGAAAAAGGCGACGAATGAATTTCAATGAAACAACTCTGCAGGATGCGTATTTGATCGAGCTGGATACTGTGGAGGATGAGCGGGGCTTTTTTGCCAGAGCATGGTGTGAAGAAAAATTCGCCAGTCAGGGCATAGTATTGCCTTTCGTGCAAACCAACATATCCTTCAGCAAGTGCAAAGGTACCTTACGTGGACTTCACCTTCAGAAACCGCCACATCTGGAAGCCAAATTGTTGCGTTGTATCAGTGGTGCAGTCTATGAATGTATAATCGATTTACGACAATCGTCGCCAACCTATATGAAAACTTATGGAGCTGAGCTGTCAGCGAAAAACAGAAAGATGTTGTATGTACCGGGTGGTTTCGCCAATGGATATTTGACATTGGCGGATGGCAGTGAAGTGTTATACCAGGTGACCGAGACCTACCACCCTGAATCTGAATTTGGTGTCCGGTATGACGATCCAGCCTTTGGGATTGTTTGGCCCATAACACCGATTGTTGTTACTGACAAAGATCGTGAGTGGCCTGATTTTGACGAATTGTCCTTGGCGGGAATGGCATGAAGCCATTTTGCAGGCATAGAATATGAAACGGGTTCTGGTTACCGGTGGGACCGGGTTTATAGGACAGCATACTATACCCTTATTGCTTGAACGTGGTTATGACGTGCATGCGACCAGCACCAAAAACAGTCAGGATGCCGCTGCAGGTGTTACGTGGCATAAGGTGGACTTGCTGCAACCTGGTGTTATTGCGAACTTGTTAGAGTCTGTAAAACCCACACATTTGCTGCATTTCGCATGGTATCTGGTACCTGGCCAGTGGGTAAGTTCGGGCGCAGACCAGAACTTTAATTGGCATCAGGCTAGCCTGGAACTATTGTTGCGATTTAAGGAGCAGGGTGGGCTAAGAGCTGTTTCTGCAGGGTCCTGTACAGAATACGACTGGAATCATGGTTTTTGTTCTGAAAACCTGACACCACTGAAACCTAACACTTTTTATGGGCGCTCAAAAGCTTCTGTTTTTGAGTACGGAAATGCCTATATGGACGAGGTGGGTATTAGCTACGCCTGTGGCCGAATCTTTTTTGTATATGGTAAACATGAACATCCAGCACGCCTGGTATCTTCCGTCATAAATTCTATTCTTTTGGAGGAGCCAGCGCTCTGTACGCACGGGAACCAGATCCGCGACTTTCTATTCTCCGAAGACGTTGCTGATGCATTTGTAACACTTCTGGAAAGTGATGTTACTGGAGCAGTCAATATAGCATCCGGGAATCCTGTTTCATTAAAACAACTCGTCGGAAAAATCGCTGCAAACTTGGCCGGGGAGAAACTGGTTCGTTTTGGTGCAAAGGCTGCACCACCAAATGAAACACCCCTGGTTCTCGGCGATACGCAACGCCTTTCAAAGGAAGTAGGCTGGAGCCCGAGACATGACCTTGATAGTGGATTACACGAAACGATAGAGTGGTGGAAGCGGCATCTTGATAAATCCTGACTGTGAAATTTGGTGCACAGGAAAAGACACTTTTTAACTTATACAGCTTGGGACATTGGGCGATATGCGAAAAATAACTTATGGTGGCTCTCCGTACAGTCCAGGAAAATATACCCTTAAGTGGGTCCGTTATTGGTCGAGGAGGAGTGATGTTGGCCTGCTTGGTCGTTTTGCAAGTCGTATGGCGGCAAGGTTTGCGCGTCCTCACGCAGGCCAGGTTAGATTGGCATATTACGGCCCCAACGGATTTATAGATGCCAGCGCTCAAATTAACCATGCGGATTTCCAGGTTGGTAACAATGTCTATATCTCCGCAAGGGTGCTTGTATTTCAAAGTGAAGGTGGAGGGGCTGTAACTTTTGGGGACAAGGTTTCTATTCACCGCGATGTTGTATTTGAAACCGGTCAACAAGCACATATCGAGATTGGTTCCAATTCGAGCGTCCATCCTGGCTGTCAGCTGAAGGCTTATGTCCAGCCCATTATTATAGGTGACGGAGTCATGATTGCTGCTAATTCTGCACTGTATTCATATGATCACGGGATAAGTGCTGGTGTACCAATTCGCAAGCAGGCACTTGTTGGAAAAGCGCCGATAACTATTGGCGATGAAGCCTGGGTTGGAACGGGCGCTATCATTCTGAGTGGTGTAACCATAGGCAGTGGTGCTGTAATTGGTGCCGGATCTGTCGTTACAAAAGATATTCCGGCGAATGCTATTGCCGTTGGCAATCCTGCTAGGATAGTGAAATATCGGGAATAACTGTAAAGCAGTGGACGGGTGCCGGAATAAAAAGGGCTATTTTCCGTGTTTTTTTATCTTCAGGGCAGCGCGTTCTATCGTGGTAAGCTCAGGTGTCTGACGGGCAGGGTTTTTCTTATCGGGTCTGATTCTGCGCGAGGCCTTATGGACAGGACTATCGACTAACGTTTGTTCTATGGCTATATCTGCAGATTTACCGATGGAAGAGAAACTGCTTTCTTTCTCCTTTAGAACCAACTCAACTATGTGCCGATCGATTGTTTGCTTTTCTTCCGCGTATCCGAACACAAGAGCAGTATCGCATAAAAGATTTATCAAACGCGGCACACCACCAGTACTTTCCCAGATCAGCTGATAAGTCTCTTCTTCAAACAGATCTTTTCTACCGCCTGAGGCTACCACTCTAAACTGGATGTAGTCTTTTGTGAGGTCTATGTCATCAAAGGGAGAGAGATAGTAATCGTAAGAAATACGTTGAGCAAACTGTTCCAGTTCCGGTTTACGCAGCAGGTCCCATAATTCCGGTTGACCAATCAAAATAGTTTGTAGTATCTGACCACGCTCCGTGTTCACATTAGACATCATGCGAAGTTGTTCCAGGTATTCCGGGCCCAGATGTTGCGCTTCATCAATGATAAGGGTAACGGGCTGGTTCTTCTGAAACTGGCTAATAAGGTAGCCTACAAAAGTATCGTACAGTTCAACTTTTTCCTTGCCCCGGTACTCCAGATCAAAAGCCAATAGTATCCACTGCAAAAATTCTTCAAACGAATCACATTGGGTATTGCTGACTAATCCTACTTCAATTGGAACATTCAGATCCTGAAGCAGACGCCTTACCAGTGTTGTTTTGCCTGCGCCTACATCACCTGTAATAACACAGAATCCAGCCCTTGCCATCAGCGCATATTTGAGCACGGAAAGCGCTCTTTGGTGTTGTGGGCTTAAGAATAACAATCCGGGATCAGGTATATTGGCGAAGGGCGCCTTATCCAGATTATAAAAATTTTCGTACATCTATAGAGACCTGGTTGTTACTACACTTGAGAATCGGAGCCGATCTGATAGTACCCTTCAAAGGTACGTGTCTTTTCCGTTGATTTATTGAGAACGGTTCCTATCAGATTAAGTTCCGACAGCAGTTCGGCGCATTGTAACAGTTCGTCGGCGTCGGTCCCCCCTTCCTCTACCACCAGCAATATACATTGCAAATGCGATGCCTGAACAATTACGTCATCACCAATGAGCACTGGTGGCAAATCCACTATTACGAGTGTGGACGGATCATGATTGGTAAAAGTCTCCACGGCGTTGCGCATTTTTTCTGAATTTAGTATTTCCGGAGAAACTTTGGAATTTTCGTCACGTCGACCCGGCAATATGGTTAAATTGGGAATTTCGACGGGACTCACTAATACGTCTGTAAAAGAAATATCTGTGGTGAGATAATCGATCAATCCATACTGAATATCCAAACCCATATCCTTGGCGATAGATGGTTTTCTCAAATCTGCGTCAATCAATACCACTTGTTGAGTACTGTTTCTGGTCATGGTTATGGCCAGATTCATGGCGGTAAGGCTCTTGCCAGCTTCCGGACCAGCGCTGGTAATGCCTAACGTAGTCCAGGAGTGTGGCTTCATAAGTTGAAGTGCGCGCGTACGCAATAGACGATACTTGTCCGCAATCGTTGGATCTTCAGTGCCCGGACCGCTTAGAATGTGGTTCCTTTGCAATAACAGTGCGTCCAGACTCACTTCGCTTCCTACAAGGTCGCTTTCGTGGCGCAACTTTTTTTCGGATCCGGATGCAGGCTTTACCCAATTGCGGACAGATTGTTGCTCGGATGAGGCTTTCTCGAGGGCTTTGCTTATGTGGTCCATACCTGCTTTTCCTGTATCAAATCTTCTTGGTATTCGAATTTAGCAGCATTCCTGGCAACTTCCGCATTTGTGGGATTATTGCGAGAGGTGGTGCACCGAGAGTTGCCGTTATAACACGGGCATTTCGTATAGTTTTGTCCAGATATTCAGCTACAACCGTCATACCCAACCCCGAGGCAAATGCAAACATAAGACCCAGAAGCAGGATGCCGATACGATTAGGGCTATCGGGCATGGTGGGAAGATAGGCGGGGCTGGCGAGGCTAAAGCTGGCAGCACTGTCACTAACCTCGAGCTGTGTTGCCATTTCTGCCTGTAGCTGCTTTTCTTTTAGCTCACTGAATTTTCTTACGGCGTTATTGTAATCACGACTGAGAGACTTGAATTCACTCTCAACCTGGGGTGTGCGATATATGCGATCCTGATATTCAACCAGTTTGGTGTTCAGGCTATCCAGTTCCTGCCGTTCGGCCTGCAGGTTCGTGCGAGTAGAATCTATCTGGGTTTTAAGGGCAACATAACGCGGGTTATCTGGTGGAACTGCCAGTTCTTCCTGTGCGCTGTTACCCGAGATTAGCATGGTTTGAAATCCTTTCTGCATTGCTGCAACAGCAACGACCAGTTTTTGTACTTCTGGATGTTCTTCCGTATACGACTGCCTGGCCTGCCGAAGCTCTTCCTGTAAACGAATTAGCGAACTCATTATTTCGTCTACGCGACCAACATCACCTGTTTGTTCAGCCAGAACACGTATCTCGCGGGTCATGCGGATAATGTCCGGGTGCTGTGAGGAATAGCGGGCCGTGGCGTTTAAATATTGTGCGGTTAGGGCAGACAAGCGTTCGCTTGCTGATAATATTACATTGCCTTGCTCTGTTCTGACGTCTTCATATGGCTGCGTCAAGGAAAGTTCTGCCAGCGATGCGTCCAGGCGATCCTGCAATCCACGAATCGCCTGCTCCGTACGATCTATTTCCAGCTCCGTTTTTTCAAAAAGGCGCATGTTGGTTGTCATAAGTTCGGGAAGCACATTGGTATTGGTTTGTTTAAAATCCGCCAGTAGAGATTCAAGTCTGGCCAGCTCGTTGCGTTGGCGTTCTGTTTCGGTTTCTATAAAACTGGTTACTACCTTGGTGTTTTCAATACGGCCAGATTTACTCTCTTCCAGGTACCGCTGGGCAATTTCGTTAGCAACAGCTCTTGCAGTTTCTGGTGTTGATGCACTGTATGCAACGGTAAATGCAATTGTGGCAACTCGGGTGCCCCGTTCGCTTGGATCGGTGGCGTTAACTTCCACCATAACGACTTCTATGTTTTCCCGTATCAACGCCACCACTGAAATCGGGTCATTTGCGTATTCAGCAGGATATAAATGAAACTTTTCTGCAATGTTTGTCAGGTTCGTTGGCGTGACCAGCCGCTGACGGATTTGCTGAATTTGTTCCTGTGCAAACCCCGTGACGGTAGTTTGAACCAAAGCATCGGGAATGGTCTGGCGTTCAACGATCAGGGTTGCTTCTGAGCGATAGACCGCCGGGAGCATAAATGCCAGCGCCGCGGCGAAACTCAGTACAGCAAGAAAAGGCAGAAAAAAATACACTTTGCGCCGCCTTACAATTTGCACGTAATCGTCAAAATCCATCTGGTAATCAAAAACGTTCATAACAAAAATATTCCTTCAAATTACCTAACTTATATTGGCCTGGGTGGGCTGTAGGAAAATGCCAGTGATATTGAATTTCCGGATGCGGAGCCAGCATCTACGAGATTGGCCTGATTACGATCTACCCATGTGTATTGGTAGGATAAACGGACAGCGAAAGCAGGTGACAAAAGATAGTTAAGCGAAGGGCCAATTTGTAGATAGTCCTGGTCGCCTCTAGCTGTAGTGCCCTCAGCGGAATCTGAATTGGTGCTGAACGCTCGCGCCTGGAGGTCAAATTTCGTTCTGGCCGAGACTGTCCGGTCTACGTTCAACGTTATTCGATCTGTCTCCACCAGTTGTCCAAAAGCACTTGGATAAATGGATCTTTCAATGCTGCCTCGTACATTTGTTCGTTCATAGCTACGACTTCCGTTTATTCGAAACAGAAACCCCGTACTGCTACTTGATGTTGGCAAAATACCGGCGTCCCGTTCTGTTCTACGAACGCCCAACTGTATGCCGAGTCGAGATCGTTCAGAAAATCGGCGGTTCCAGCTTGCTCTTAGCTCATAATTCTGTGAATCCGGATTATCCCTGGGTTTGTGGAATCGGGCAGCACCCATGAGCGAGACAGTATCTTTGTCGCTCATACTTCTGCGTATGGCAAGCTTAACACCTTTACTCTCACGGTCCTTCAGTCCGGCAACTATGGCATTTTGTCCGTATGTTAACTCCGAATAATTGAGCGTGACGCGAGCGCTGGTGCGTTCTGTGAGGCTCCAGTTCAGGGTTGGACTGATGCGAATACGTTCGCGTCTAATCTGCAGCCGCGATGTCGAATCATCGAGATCCGGATCTGTGTTTAACAGTGCCAGATCATCCTCTATTGCAGCATCATCGACAGGATTATTTGTACCGAATGCACCGCCACCAAAACCGGAAATTAGCCTGGATCTTCTTAACATTACATCACGGCGATAGGATGCGGCGATACCCAGCCGGGCTTTTTCCCCTCTGTTAATTGCAGAAAAATCCAGAAACTGTATGTTCTGATCATCAAGGTCCTTTACCCCTGAATATGTCAAAAAACTTAAACCGGCCGTTGCTGATACTTCTCCAGTTTCTGTGATGTTACGAAGCTTAACCTGGCCAGTTATAGATGAAACGAGCGCGCTATCTTCATCTTCGGTAGACATGCGCACATTATCTTCCAGGCTGGTTTCTATTTGTGCCGCTGGTGCAATGTCCCAGGCGGCATTAGTACCTAATGTAATAATTGCCAAACCAGTAGAAAGAAATATTCTGATTGCTTGATGTAAATTTTTCATTATGGCACCACCACGACGTCGTCAGTTTGCAATATTATGTTTTGCTCCAGAGATTTTCCTTTCTCAACCTGACCATAATTAAAAGGGATAACTTCGATGCGGTTATTGTTTCGTCGCATGATGTGAATATCACTTTGATTGGCAAAGGGCGTGAGTCCACCTGCCAATGTGAGGGCCTGTAGTACGTCGATGTAGCGTCCTACTCTAAACTGCCCCGGACTTCTTACTTTGCCTGTAACGTAGATCCTGAGTCCCTGGACTTGTGTTACGGATACGGTGACCACCGCATCGGGAATGTATTTTACCAATCGCTCGGTAATATTTGTTTCTAATTGCTGGGGTGTTTTACCTGCTGCTTTTAGGTCACCGGCGAGTGGGAATGAAATTCCGCCATCTGGACGTACAACCACTTCTCGTGACATGTCATCCTCACGCCATACGGAGATTTGGAGTACGTCTTCCGGGCTTATGTGATAGTTGCCTGTAAATCCATCTGGTTCGGCGGCCATAATGGTTGAGGAGGAGACTATTAGCCACAAGAAGGAGGTAGCGCAGATGTCCGTTAGCGCTCTAAGAGGAATTCGTTTCCGCATTTTCAATTTGAATCTAGTAAAATCACCCATATTGTAGTCCTTTTCGTTATCTTTCCTGTGAAACTGGTCTCGTTTCATGTTCACGAGCCTGTCTATAGGAGAGGTGATCCAAGTCTATCTTAAATACGCGTTTGAGCTAAAGCGTTCTCCGACATCTGATCGGTGTCTGGATGTCATGCAGTTTAACAAATTTCGGGTCCATATTGTCGCCAGTATGTAAACGATAGAAGGCTTAAGGTGTCAATACGGTTAGTGCTTCTTTGCCTTGATCGTGTTCTCGTATATGCTTTTAAAACAGTGATTTAGGGAAAAAATAATGAGAGTTCGTCTGGAGATGAAGCGTATTCGACGATCGTTGACCAAGGGGCTTAAAGCCGCGATTGCCAGTTGGAATGTCGATCGGGATCGCTATCAGATAGAGAACTCGATAGAACCGCTCACTGAAGAGGTACTCCACGCGGTGGATCAAATACGGGGCAGCAACCGTCCTCCAGCGATTTTTGTTCACGGTGTAATGACTCGATCAGGAACCAACTATTGTGGAGATTTACTGCGTCAGCATCAGGATATAGAAGCGTATCCTTACAACCTGTGGGAGGTACCATTGTTACAGGCCAAAAGGGAGGTTGAGTCGCTTCATAGAGCTTTTGTAGCTGGTTACAGAAAAAATGAAAACGTTGTAGGGCCAGGGGCGTTTCAGGCCCTTGTTGGAGCAGCATTTGTTGGTTACATGCATGCCGGGATATCTCGTGAGCAACGCCTGTTGGTCAAAATTCCACGCGTTTCCTATCTGAACTATTTTTCGACCATGTTTCCGAAGGAGGATTGTCTGCTCTTACTACGCGATGGTCGTGATGTGGTTGCCTCGTCCCTCAAAACCTGGCCAGAAAAGGATTTTTCCGGGACTGTGAGGATATGGCGAGATTCTACCCAATTGATGAGGCAGGTATTTGAACAACAGCTGGGTGGGCGCACATGCAAAATGTTCAAGTTTGAAGAAATATCTGATGATCCGGAGCACTTTATACGCAGCGTGTGCCTTAGCTACGATCTGAATCCGGAGCACTATCCTTTTGAAGATATAGCCACTCTTCCCGTTCAGGGATCGTCAAATCTGTTTTCCGCTGGTGAAGTAAGCTGGCAGCCTCAGGCAAAGCCCAAAGATTTTGTTAACAGGGGTAAGTGGCACGCATGGACACCACGCGAGAAGGCTCGATTCAAGCGTATTGCCGGCGATGTGCTGATTGAGTCTGGTTATGCATCAAACAGTTCCTGGTAGCGCTAAGGGGAAGTATTCACAAATGTTTAACGATCCCGAGAAAGTTTTGTCTTGAGCGATCGCAGTCATGATCTGCGCATTCTGCAAAAATAACTACAATGGCTGCATCTCCCCTACCTGAAAGCTTCTGTTTAACCTGAGCAATTTTTGCTTCCAGTTCAGTGGCTATAGCGGTGTCCCCAACCTCGTACCAGTACCAGATTCCTTTCGATACGCCATCCGCTGATTCCAGTAATAGTTCAGTGACAACAGAGGGTTTGGCAACCCCGGTATCCAGCGTGGAACGGTCTCGCAATTTGTGGTTTTTTTCGTAAAGCCTGTTTGCTATATGAACGACTTCCGCTCCCTGTTTTTGATTGGAATAATTTGCCACAAAAACATTCAGGGTTTCCATCTTTTGGTCTGTATAGGATGCAAGCGATGTGTAATCCGCAGATGGAAACGAGGGGCTCCAGTCCGGGGTATCGGGCTGTCGTTCGAACAGACCTGCTACTTCCGGAGGTTCGTAATAACCTGGTGCCCGGTCATTCGCAATACGCTCCAGAATTATATGTGCACTAGGAATAGCAAAACTCAAAACCAGCATGGAAAAAAACGTTACCAAACCCATGCCAGTTGGTATCTGTTTGATAGCGGGTGCCGGTTCTTTGCCCTTCCGTGAAAATTTCGTGGCCAGAAATAGATACGGAAAAAATATCACGGAATAGACAAGCCAACCGAATCCCACGTGATCCCTAACCAGGGGTTGATCCATACCGCCATAGTAGCCAACGAGGACTATCAATAAAATGCGTACCCAATTGGCAAAAAGTGCGATGACCCCGCTAATCAGAAGTAACTTGGTTAACTGAACAAGCTGCAGGCGGTCCAGTAGCGCCAGGTAACAGGTAAGGCTAAGCGATACCAGAATAAAACCCACGCCACTACAACCACCTTCTATTTCGAAAATCCCGGTTGGTATGGTGATAAAGTTTTCCTCGACAAATACAGCAATCCCGATGATGTTGAGAGCAACTTGTACCGCATACGTCGCAATATCTTGCAGAATAAACTGGATAGGTCGCCATATTGGTAACGCGAATATGACAAGAAACAATATTGGTAGAATTACCCGATAGGAGTATTTTCCAAAAATGGTACATGTGCCAAAAAGCAGGACGAGGTAGGTGGCAAATATCTGCACTGTTACCAGATTAGCAGCCCAGGCTAGCAGCCATAAAAGGGAACATAAAAACAAACCAGATAGTGGTAAACCGGATGTTGTTGCAGGTATTGCAAGGAGGGTGTTTTTTTCCCGCCAGAGCAGATGGGCGACCAGTATCATGAGCAAGGGCGAGTGGCTGTAAAACCCGCGAGGACTAAACCATGCCGGTATCATCCACGCCAGAGTATCAATGTAGGATGCCATAAAACACAACAAAAATACCGGGAATGCCAGTGTCTTGCTTATACGGTATTCCGCAGGATTGAGATTCATCTAACGCGTCGCTCTAGGTGCTCGCGCACATGCCTGCATCGCTAGGAGGCACCATCACCCCTTAGTACAACCGGAATAATCTTGATCATAATTGAAAAGTCCAGCCAAAGTGACCATTCGTCTATGTACTGTAAATCCAGCTCCAGCCAGCGTTCGAACGAAAGTTTGCTACGTCCGGAAATTTCACGCAAACAGGCCAGCCCCGGGCGCACGCTAAATCTTTTACGCTGGATTCCTTTGCTAAACAGGTTTACATCCCGTTCAGACATGGGGCGGGGGCCAACAAGACTCATATGCCCTAACAGCACATTAAACAGCTGTGGAAGTTCGTCGATGCTGGAGCGGCGAAGGAATTTGCCGACACGGGTTATGCGTGGATCACAGGCCATTTTGAATATTGGCCCTTCTGCTTCGTTCAGGTGTTCTATGCTGTTCATCACTTCCTCAGCGTCTTCGCGCATACTGCGGAATTTAATCATCCTGAAATTACGCTTGTTCATGCCAACACGTGTCTGGCGAAAAAACACCGGGCCCCTGGAATCGAGTTTGATTGCGATTCCGATGATAACGAACAGGGGCAATACAAGAAGCGTAGCAATAAGTCCAACTGTCAGGTCTACCAGCCGCTTTACGATGAGCATATTTTCGTCATGAGTAACGGGCTCGAAACTTAAAATGGGTAAGGGCCCCAGTTGGTCAAGGCTCACCTTATCGGTTTGCATGTCGTAGAGGTCAGCCATAAATTTGATACAGATAGCCTGTTCTTCACATGCATCTACAATGTTTTGCAGGTTGTGGATCAAGCTTCGGGGCAGGCATACGATGACCTCATCGATGACCTCATTGGAGAGCAGTTCTTCAATTTTGGAAAGATCTCCAAGAATAGCCACGCCATCAATCGCAGAGCCATTGCTTTTTTTGCTATCTGTACCGGGATCCAGCATACCAATAATGTCAATGCCCCAATCAGAATACTGGCGGTAAAGAGACATTAGTTTTCTGGCTCTGTTGCCCGATCCGATAACGAGCACTTTTACATAATTGTCACTGAGCTCGGTTCTGCCCTTGAAGTACCACCATTGTAAAAAAAGGCGGTCAACCAGAAGACCCAGGATCAACAATACGGCATAGCTCATCACGACACTTCTATCCACATAACGGATGATGTTAATGTACTCGGCGAGCAGTATCCCCATCAAAACGATCGCGGCATACCTGATCGCAAATCGGATACTTGCGAGATAGTTATGGCCATGCAATTTGGGTGACTGGGTTGTTGAGGCAATTACGCTGAGCAGAAAAACGAGTATGCCGTAGTTCAAATGCTGGACTGTGGCAACAAGCGTTAAGTTTCCTGATAGCCAGGCGACATTTATCGTTACAAGGAACGCCAACACGCTCAAAATCACATCCTGAGTTTGGAGAAGCCTTGTTAGATGTGTTGTTTTAGCGATTCGCATCCGTTGCCACGCGTGATTTTGTCAGTTACCTGAAGATAGAAGCCTAGGATAACCGGTTTTGGCTGATTTGGTGTTGATATAAGTACAGCAAAACGTAAATACTTTGCAAGTTGAGAGCTGGTTCTCTATCTAATCAAACCGGAAATACGGATACTTTTGGTATCGGGTGGAATAATGCTCGTAAAAGACGCATAAACTGTAATTCGGGCGCGGGAATGCCCTGCGTTTTGTTGGTTTTTGCATCCGTGAACTGTAAGGGAAGACAGGATGAATGTTTTCAATCCAGGTACGTCATATCACAGAATACTGCTATTTTTGTGCCTGTTTTTGGCAGCCTGCGCACCACCTAATCCTGATGAATTGTTGAAAAAAGCACAGCTTCATCTGGCTGCTGGTGAAACCAGCGCTGCGATAATTGAGTTAAAAAATGTTCTTCAGGTCGAGCCGCGTAATGCAGACGCCAGGCTTCAGCTTGGTGAGATATATTTTGCAATGGGCGATATGCCATTAGCATTACGAGAACTTGAAGGAGCAGCGGACTCGGGTATCGCCAAAGAACGTGTGCAAAAAATGTTGTTGGATGCAAAAAACCGTCAGGGCAGATTTCGTGAGGTTATAGGTGAGCTGGAAGCCCAAACAGAAAAGGATGCCGAGCATGAAGTAATTCTCGGAGAAGCCTATCTGGCAGCAAAAGATCACCCCAAAGCCAGAGTACATTTTGACAAGGCATTGAAACAGGCAGCCCAAAATGGTCGGGCCGCCGTGGGTTTGGCGCTTTCTTCAGTTGCTGAAGGAAACGTCTTCGCAGCGACCGGACACTATTCGGACGCGGTGATGTGGAGCCCGGACGATCAGAGAATCTGGATACACAAGGGAAATTTTGAGTTAGCCAGCCAGAATTTTGAGTTGGCACTTGAATCCTTTACGCACGCTTTGGATCTGAAAGGTCCGAAGTATGTCGCAAACCTCGGTATTACTCGAAGTTATATTGCCCTTGGGAGATTGCCCGATGCTGAACTCGCAATTAACAAGGTGCTTGAAGAAACCAAAAAAGTTCCGGTCGCCTATTTCATCAAGGCACAGATTCTATTTCAACAACAAGAATTTGAACGTGCCGAGAACGTCCTTGACAGGGGTTTAAAAATTGCTCCAAACAATCCTGCTGCGCTATACCTGAAAGCTGCTATCTATTTTCAGCTGGAAAGATATGGTTTGGCCGAGAACTTATTAAGAGCCCTGTTAAAGGCACAACCGGAAAACCTGCAGGTGCGTCTGCTTATGGCGACTGCACAATTCAGGCAGGGAGATGCCAAAACAGCCTTGGATACCTTGGAACCCAGAGTCGACCAGATCGAAAGTTCTGAAGGCCTGGCATTATTGGGCAGTCTTTATTTGCAAAATAATCAAGCTGCGAGGGCTATAAAGAGTCTGTCCGCTGCATTGGCACTAAATCCGGGCAACCACCAGATTAGAACCCAGCTTGCGCTGGGACATCTTGCTGGCGGCAATACTTCTATTGCAGTTGAAGAGTTGCAGCGTGCAGTGGCCGGTGGCGGAGAGCTTATGCAGGATGATGCCTTACTGGTACTGGTAAAAATGCGCGAGGGTGATTTTGACGCGGCTCTACTTGAGGCCCAAAAATTCCAGATGCGGCATCCGGAAAGCGTCGTTGCCCATAATCTCCTGGGATCAGTATATCTGGCATTATCGAATACAGACGCTGCCAAAGCCGCATTTGAGCGCGCGACAAAATTGGACACCGCTTTCAGTCCCGCGGTATTTAACCTTGCCAAGATGGCAAGTAATAGCGGCGATAAAAAAGCAGCACGAACACTCTTCAAAAACTTTTTGACGGCAAACCCTGACAGCATTGAGGCTTACATAGCCCTGGGTCAACTGGAACTGGAAGCCGGTGATCTGGAAGCAGCAACTGGTAATTTTCAGAAAGCTGCGGATCTGGACCTCTCTGTAAACGGGGAACAAAAAGTAGCCAATATTCCTTTTGAGCTTGGGCGTGTTGAGCTTTCTCACAAGAACATGGATCTGGCAAGAAGTTATTTTAAACAGGCATTGGAAATTTCGTCAGGAACACATAAGCAGGCCTTGCTGGCATTGATTCAGGTAGAGCGCGCTTCCGGGAATAAGGGCCAATTGGAACAACTGTTTGTGCAATTGGAAAATCTCATGCCCGATTCCGTCATTTACTACATGTTGCTGGCAGAATATCAGTTGGAAAACAATCAATCGGCGTCCGCACAGGTGAATTTTAAAAAGGCGGCGGAACTAAAACATCGCGGGGCTACCCTCAGGTATGCCAGCTTCATGGAATCCAACGGTGAAATTGCCGAGGCGATAACAGTGCTGGAACAATGGGTGGCTGCCAACAGCGCTGATTTAGCGGCGACTGCCATGCTGGGTGGATATTACCTGATAGAAGAAAGTGCCGATAAAGCGGCAAAGATCTATGAGAGTCTGGACTTGCGCTCTCCAAACAATGCAGCCGTACTGAACAACCTTGCCTGGGCTTATTACCTTGGAAAGGACGACAGGGCCGAAGCTGTGGCGCGCAGGGCATATGAACTATCTCCTGATAATGCGCATATGGCCGATACTCTCGGATGGATATTGGTGCAAAACAACAAGTTCAGCGACGCGCTGGATATTTTTGACAGGGCTCTACGGTTTGACCCTGACAATGCTTCCATTTATTACCATGCAGCAGTAGCTTATTCCCGGGCTAATCGCCTGGGGGATGCACGAGACAGTCTTGAGAAAGCCCTGGCGCTCGGTGAATTTCCGGAGCGCGCGGCGGCTGAAAGCCTGGTAAACAACCTTAACATCTAACTGGCGTGGTACTGATTTTACTCGCCCACCCTCCCTGCAGGGTTGCCCACAGTTTTCAATACAGGTATGGCTTCTATGGCGCTATTGTGTGTGGTATACATCTGGAGTGTTTAATTGCATCCGGGTGGAAATATGCCAGTAGTACTCGCTATTCTTTGTTCCCTTGTTTTTTCCAGTCAGTCCGGAAATGCCATTGAGAGTAAGCAGGAAGGTAGCAGCACGGATATAGTGCGGGTTTCGATTAATACCACTTTCGGTGCAATTGTTGTCGCATTAAACGTAAAGCAGGCGCCAGTGAGTGCGAATAATTTTTTACGATATGTAGATGCCTTACATTTTGATGGAGCAACGTTCTATCGCACCGTTACGCTTGGAAATGATAATGGCGATCCGAAAATTGAGGTGATTCAAGGCGGTATTAATGCTGAAAACCCGCCGATATCACCCATCAAACATGAACCCACCAACTTAACCGGCTTGCGCCATGTAGATGGGGCCGTATCAATGGCCCGCGGTGCGCCAGGCACTGCCGGTTCAGAATTTTTTATATGTATTGGTGACCAACCGGGCCTGGATGCGGGTGCGGCACGCAACCCCGATATGCTGGGTTTTGCGGTGTTTGGGCGGGTGGTTGACGGGATGGATGTAGTGCATCGAATACATCAGAGTGCTGCGGATGGCCCCAGTGAATCAGAATACACCAATGGTCAGATTCTGAGCCCCCCTGTATTGATTGAGACGATCAGGCGACTGTAGCTAGTTTCCCAGCCAGCTCAGCTCATTTTCAACTTCTGCATCCGGATTGGTACGCAACATCAGGGCGTATACAAGACCGTGACCGGTTTGCAATAGTGAATCTGAAATAATGCTCTCGGTATCGCAATTCCTGGCAAGGTTTAACAGTCGCTCAAAGGTGTGGCAGAAGTGGTCAGCGTGGCGTTTACGAATTTCAGTGCCATAAAAGAGGCTTTCGTAACCGCCAAATTCAGCTGAGTTTAATGCCAGAAACTGTCGGGAAAATACTTCATAGTCGCCTGTAGACAACATATTCCAGTATTTGGTGAGGGCATCCGGAGCTACTTTTGAGCCTTCGGTTTCGCCCATGCCGGAGACAAATAACATGCCTGAAATGGTGCCCAGTTGGCGTTTTACGTTATCAGCAATTTTAAAAAACGTTTCCTGCCGTGCATTGAGCTCTGTTGCGGCAATGGCCTGGGTTTGTTTTTCTGACTGGATAGATGTTCTTCGCAACACTTCTGTATTGTCAGAGAGTTCCTTTTGCTGAATAAACATTCCTATCACAAGCCAAAGAAATGCCAGCGGCGCAAAAGCACCTTCCAGAAATCCGCCCAGATCCTGCATGGGAATCGTGGAAAAGTCGGTTCCTTCACCGCTCATCAGGAAAACAGCGCCCGCTGTAAACCATACGAGCGTGACGCCAATTCCAAACAATATGCGCCAATCTATGGTCGCTAACTTATCCACGAGTCTACGAGGCATGATGGCTACTTTCGACCTAGCCCATTTTCATTTCGAAAAAGCAGAGTTTATTGCCGTCCGGATCACGCACATAACTGCCATAGAAAACAGGCATGCGCTCTCCAGGTTCACCGTCGCAGGTTGCGCCTAGCTCAATAGCCTTTGCGTAGAGTTTGTCGACCCCCTCACGTGACCCACCGGGTATGGCGATCATGTTGCCGTTACCGCAGTTTGCTTCGTCTTCGTTATAAGGTATGCAGATGGCAAGCATTGCACCATCAGGACTCGAGCCGTAAAACTTGATGCGGTCCATTCCAAATAGCTGCTTTGCTCCAATTTCTGCAAGCAATGCATCGTAAAAGGCTACTGCCTTGTCCATATCCCTGACACCGATTGTGGCGTATCCAAGCATAAATAATCTCCCTGTCTGTGTACCATAGTAAGTAGAACGCTTATAGGCAAATCCGGCAAGTCTAAATCGATGATAAGGCAGAAAATATTAATGTCTAAAGAAGATCGTAATAAGTGGGATGCTCGATATGCATCTGGAAGTTATGGAGGGCGCCTGGATGCGAGTGCTTACCTGCAGGACTGGCTTGCGCAGTCCAAACTTGCATCAGGCGACACCAACAGAGGCAGTATGCGAGCGCTGGATGTGGCCTGTGGTGCAGGTAGAAATGCGATGCATCTGGCACAGGCTGGATATTCGGTGGATGCGGTTGATATTTCTGTGCAGGGCCTGAATAAGGCAAAGGATAAGTGCCAAATCCTGCGGCTGGACGTTCAGTGGATAGAGGCTGATCTGGATAATTACGCGTTTGCGCAGGCTTGCTATGACCTGATTATTTTGTTTCGTTATAAGAATGTAGCGATGATGCGGCGATTGTCCGCCGCCTTAAAGCCGGGTGGGCATTTGCTGTGTGAGCAGCATTTGCAATCCCGGGATGAGGTAACTGGTCCCCGGAGTACTAAGTTCAGATGGGCTGCCGGAGAGCTCACCGGGCTGGTGGAGGCTAACGGGCTTGTAGTTGAATCCAGCTTTGAAGGACTTGTTGAAGACCCCGATCATAAACCTGCGGCGCTGGCCCGACTGATAGCCTGTAAACCTGAAGTATCAGTCTAGTCTTGTGCCGGTGGCCCGGTTTTTTGGAACGGCTGAACCAGCATGCGCAGATATCCAAGTTCTTTTGCTTCGGGAAATTGAGCAAGGCCTATTTGCATATCGATATGTCCTGCCTCGGGCTGCGCGCGATAGGTATTAAATAGCCGATCCCACCACGGCAGGTTAAAGCCATAATTGCTGTTGGTTTCCCTGTTCACCACCGAGTGATGCACACGGTGCATATCCGGAGTTACCAGCACGGTACGCAAGATTCTATCCAGCGGTAGAGGTAAGGAGATATTCCCGTGATTGAACATCGCAGTTGCGTTTAGCAAAACCTCGAAAATCAAAACAGCAAGCACTGGTGGTCCCAGTAGCAGCACCATCAGGGATTTAATAAGCACAGAAATAGCTATTTCTATGGGGTGAAAACGCAATGCGGTAGTGGTATCAAAATCCAGGTCTGTGTGATGCATGCGATGAAAGCGCCAGAAGAATGGCAACACATGAAATAACCTGTGTTGAAAATAGATCAGCAGATCCAAAAGTATAACCGACAATAATATTGCCAGCTCTGTGGGCAGGGAAAACTGATTGAGCAGGCCCCATTGCCGGGTATTTACCCAGATGGCAATTCCGACTGTTGCGGTAGGCGTAAGAATGCGAACCACGAACACGTTAGTCAGCGCCAGGCCGAGGTTTGCTGTCCATCGTCTACGGCGGGAATAAAGCCTCACCCTGCGAGGTGCCAGAATTTCCCAACTCGCTATGCAGGCAAAGACGCCAACGAATATTACCAGGCGGATGAACGCTTCATTTACGGGCAGAGTATCGCTCACGGGGTGCCTTTTTTGGTTTATAGTTAATACAATCTTACCCTGTACCTCCGGCTCGTAATACCGTATGAATCCACCTCTGCTAAAGGCCCCTTTGTCACGCTCCGAAATCTGGACAAGCGAGCGTTGTTATATACTTGAACGCTTCAATGATCCCGCATTACCCGAGGTGTCCCTGGCTCGTTGCAGGGTAGAGGCTGGAGTTACTACCCAGTTACACAGCCTTAGCGTTGCAGAAATTTATGTAATTACTGAAGGCCGCGGGTGCATGGAGGTTAATGGGGAAGCGGGTTTCGAAGTGAAAGCCGGGGATTCCGTGTCTATAGCTGCGGGTAAATCCCAGCGAATTACCAATATTGGGTCTCATGATCTGGTATTTGAATGTGTATGTATGCCGCGTTTTTATCCCGAATGTTATCAATCACTGGAAGCATAGACCGTGTTGTAAGGTTATTTGGTCTGCACTGGGGTAGACCTCACAGCTGGCAAGGAAAAGGATGATACTAATGAAAAGACGCGCTGTGCTTGGTTCTATATTGGGGACCTTTGCTGCTGCCACGGCCTCCAGGGGCAATGCAACACAAACCCGGCAAGACACGCAAAACAAAACTACGCAATTAGATCTGGTGAAACCCGTGAGGCTGAAAAGGGGTATGACCATAGGACTCATAGCGCCCGCCAGTAATTCGCCAGACAACGAGGGAATTCGTTTCGCAAAGGATGTTATCCAGTCTCTTGGATTTGAAGTTAAGGAAGGCAAACACCTGTATTCAAGAAATTTGTATTTCGCAGGCACCGACCGCGAGCGGGCAGATGACATTAATACGATGTTCTCCGACAAAAAGGTGGATGCAATATTTTGTGTTCGCGGTGGGTGGGGCTCCCCAAGAACCCTGCCCTATATTGATTTTGAAAATGCCAGACGCAATCCGAAAGTATTTATGGGTTATAGCGATATTACAGCTGTGCTTAGTGCGCTATACAGAAAGTCTGGCTTGGTAGGTTTTCATGGACCGATAGCAAAACAGAATTTTACGCCTTACACCCTGGCAGAGTTTAAAAAAGTTCTGATGTTTCCTTCCAATAGCGCCTTTATAGCTTCTCCTCCACCATTCGAAGCCGGCGAAGGTTGGGTAGAAGAAACCAATCGCCTAACCCGTTTTTCAGGGGGGACGGCTAGTGGACCGTTGATTGGCGGTAACCTTACTCTGTTGAGTAATCTTATCGGCACCCCGTATGAGCCCGATTTTCACGGAGCGATACTGGTATTGGAAGACGTAGATGAAGCGGCCTATCGCATCGATAGAATGTTCACCCAATTGTGGCTGTCAGGCAGGCTTGGGCAGGTAGCAGGTATTGCGATAGGAAAATTCACCGAAACAGATTATACCGGCAATACCTACAGCGTTGAGTCGGTTATCCGCCAACACTGTACACCCCTTAATATTCCTGTTATTAGCGGTCTTATGATTGGACATGTCGAAGATATGAGTGTTGTCCCCATTGGCATACAGGCAGAGCTGAATGTAGATGCCGGTACGCTGAAACTGCTGGAACCGGCAGTGCTGTAGATTTGCCTTGTCGCCCATTCCCTAAGCGACTACGCTGCATCGGTAGAAACAAGTTGGGTGCGGTATGGATTGGGTTTCTGTGTTACCTCCTGTTTTGGCCATTGCCGTCGTGGTATGGCGAAAGGAAGTTATTTCAGCATTATTTGCCGGTATATTTTTATCTGAATTCCTGTTGGCCAGCCCGGGTATCGCTGCGCTGGGTGGCGCGTGGCTGAACAGCCTGGAGCGCATTGTGGGGGTTTTTACCGATGGCGGTAATTCCAGGCTGCTGATTTTTAGCCTTCTGATAGGTGCCTTGCTTGCGTTTGTGAGAAGTTCGGGTGGGGTTACCGCTCTGGTAGTTTTGTTGGTAAATAACGGTGTCGCAAACACACCGCGTCGCACAGCCTTACTCACCAGTGCAGTGGGTGGTGCCATATTCGTTGAAAGCAATCTCAGTATTCTTACGGCGGGAATATTGTCTCGCGGCCTGTTCGACAAGTTTGAATTGGGCAGGGCGCGGCTGGCCTATATTATTGATAGTACTTCTGCTCCCGTTTGCATATTAATTTTGCTGAATGGATGGGGCGCCTTTATCCTTGCGCTGCTGGGTGACTACGATCTTTCGCAGGCCGCAGCGGTAGTTCTGTGGGGCTCTATTCCCTTTAATTTTTATGCCATTTTTACGCTGGTACTGGTGTTTTACACCAGCTGGACGGGGAAGGTGTTTGGGCCGCTGAAACACAGTAAGGATAAAAGCAATGCCTCAAAAAAAGCCGAAGCGGAAATTGAGGTGAAAGCCACGAGCGCCAGTTTTCTTTTGATACCCATGCTGGTACTAATCAGTGCCATGGTAGGGTTTATGTACTGGACCGGGAATGGAGATATTGCGCAGGGCAGTGGCTCGAAATCGGGTTTGTATGCGACTGCCACCGCTTCTCTGGTGGCTTATGTGATGATGCTGGTAAAGGGTAAACATACACATTTACAACTGGTGAGAATCGGTTTTGAAGGTATGGGTGAACTGCTTCCACTGGTTTCCATTTTGTTATTTTCGCTGGCGCTTGGATCAAGCCTTAATGAGCTGGGAACAGGCCTCTATATAGCGGGGCTAGTGGGTGAGTTTCTGCCGGTTTTGCTAATCGCTCCGGTACTGTTTATTACCGGTGCGATAATCTCATTTTCCACAGGAACATCCTGGGGCACTTTTGCCATATTGATTCCACTGGGTATGCCACTTATTCATAATCTTGGCTTACCCGCAGAATTTATTTTAGCGGCCATTCTGGGAGGCGGAATTTTCGGAGATCATTGTTCCCCTATATCCGATACCTCTGCGGTATCTGCCCTGGCCTCCGGCTGTGATCTGCTGGAACACGTGCGCACCCAACTTCCCTATGCCCTGTTTACCGGCGTACTCACCATCATTGCTTATCTCCTGGCTGGCTTGTTTATTCTCTAGCAGATTTCCGGTTAAGCCGATCGATGTGCGATAAAAGTGCCCGAAACTATTACTGCACAAATAAAAACGAGCTTCAGACTTAGTGATTCATTCAAAATCATCGCCGCTGCAAAAAGTGTAATTACCGGCATAATCAGTTGCAGAGCGGATATTTTTGCGATACCTCCAGCTCCTAGTGCATAAAACCATAAGGCGTATCCCAGCAGTGATGACAACAGGGTCATCCAGCCTATGGCGAACCAGGTGTGGGTGCTGACCAGTTGCCAGTGTGTGTTTTCACTGATAAAGAAAAAAATCGGCACCAGCACCGGTAATGCGATTGATAGCCCCCAGAATGTGGTTGCTACTGTGCCAATTTTAGGTGACAGCCTGCCACCTGCGACGTAACCCATGGAACACACAATACAACCTGCCAGCACAAGCAAGTCTCCTTTCATTCCCGATCTATTTACCTGTGTCCAGTTTTCCCGGTCGACAACCAATACCACGGTGGCGGCAAGCGCAAGGCACGCGCCATACCACCATCCTGAGCGGGGAACCTGCCGCGTTATTGTGCATGAAATTAGTACTGTAAAAATCGGAATCATTGCCATAATCAGTGCAGCGTGACTGGCGGAAGTGAATTCAATCCCGCTACTTAACAGAACCGGCCAGATGACAAATGAACACAGGCCAGAAACAACCAGTAGTGATTGGTCCTTGCGAGCGTGCGGGAAAGGCAGTTTAAAAAGAAAGGCAATACCTATTGCAATGAAACCGGCCAGCATGGAGCGTAATACGCCAACGGTCAGACCATCCATGTCTACAACGGCAATTTTATTAGCAATCGCTGTACCACTCCACAACAGAAGTGCAACAACGGCACATAAAAAAGTTATTGAAACTCTAGTTTGTTGTGAGGCGCTGCTTGACTGGGTTGCAGATCTGGGCGTCGTCATTAAGTAGGCTCACAATCCCCTGGACTGGCTTATTATTGGTAGCGCTTTACCCATGTAACCTGGCTCTACCGGTCATTAGAGGTTTATTAGAGTCTGTCGCTCAGAAATAGCACCGTGGTATTCACGGCGTCACGCGAAATGTCCGGTTTATCATTGAATAACCCCAGACCATGACCTGCCCCTGCAATTACATGATGGACAACTTCCCTGCTGCTGCTCGCAGCACTTACAACAGCACCTGTTACGTCGGACGTTACCACCGAATCACTGTCTCCATGCAATACCAGAACAGGTCCTTGAAACGATTTTATGGAATCCAGCGGAGTACTTTCCTCCATATCAGTAAACCACTGTGGGCCCAGTTTCTGGTGTTGTCCCCAGGCAGTTACAAAAGGCGCGAAGCCTTCTCGCATTGCTTGTGATTTTAAAGCCTGGTAAGACTCGGGGCCACCGAGTGAGGTAATCAAGCTGTTTGCACCGTTTGATCCTGCGGGTGCCCAGGTAGCGATTACCTGATAATTTTCTGCCGAGGAAAGCAAAGCCAGACGCCCTCCCATACTAAAACCAAACAAACCTATACGGGTACTGTCTGTGTGGGCCTGTTTCAGAGCAAAGTCACGCGCTGCGCGTACATCCATAAGCATGTTGGTGAGATTATTGTTGGCAAAAGATTCAGTGGAATCCCCGCAGCCCGGAAAATCCATGCGAATGGATGCGATTCCCCTTTGGGCCAGGCCTTGTGCAACGCGTGTGAATCCGCCTGCCTCGTGTCGGGTACCACCGTGACCATGCGCCATTACCACCAGTGGATACCGTGTATCCGTATCGTTACTTTTCAGGATGGGGTGCACGTACGTAACTGGTATTTCGACTCCACGGGAAGAAATAAGGGCGTCGATTGACTCGAAATTGAAGGTAGTTTTTGCTGCCGGTTTATTTTGTGAGGCATTACGCAGCTCAATGGTCCAGTCCTTTCCTGAGCCGATACCGTATTTATCAGCAAAATTACCCTGGTTAACAGCAATGCTTAATTGTCCGCTGGAGTTAATAAATAGCAGGTTGTTCCCCAGAGTAACTTCTCCAAAAGAACGCACGTAAGGCAAACTGTCTTGCCAGACGACAGCGCCTTTGTTTCGAATTACGACCTCAAAAATGTCACCAAAGGCGGGCCTGGATGATTCAAATAGTTTCCGTGTAATACTGAGCTCAATGTTGCCCAGACGACCCGTTCCGCCAGACACATAGGCGGAAAACAGACCCTCATCGTAACTTCCGGTAAGCGCATCCAGTTGTATAACCCGGGCAGGTAGCAGGGGGCCTACTTCTTCGAATGAGATTACTCCGGCAGCCAGGCGTGCACCGGTGTAGGAATAAACGTCACGCCCGTGAAAGGTGTGGGACCAGTCGGTATTAGCGCGTCGATTTACCGATTCATCAATTTCTCTTACAGCTGATATTCCGTACTCGTTTGCCGGGCCAGACAAGGAGCCATTGTCGGGGCTGACAAAGTACAGGCCGTTTTTTGTTTTCAATACAACGGATTTGCGCTGGGTACCCACTCCGGGGTCAACTACGGAAACAAAAACAGTACCGGCGGGCCATGTTTGGGCGTTGTAGGCCAGACTGTCACTGGCTGCCTTGATGTCATACAGGGGGATAAGCGGGCGAAGGTTGTAGATATCGAGTTCACTGTCTACCGTGTAAGCAACACCAGCCATTACCAGCCCGGAAAAGTCTGCCTGGAGTATCAGGGCGCTGGATTGCTGCTTTTTTGTCTCTGCAAGCAGCATGGTTGGTAGTAATACAAGCAATGCAATGCCCAAAAGTGAAATTTTACGAACTACAAGGCCTGTCATGACTTACTCCACAGTGATCAATTGAATTGTTATAAAGAGTACCTCTGAAGGTGGATCTGGATAAAGCGAAAAGTTCGTTGAACTTGACAAGACAGCGCATGAAGGCCGAATCTTTATTACAAATTCTTGCAAGAATCCAGGGAGTTGGAAATATATGCAAAGCCGTCTAAGGCATTACCTGGATGTTGCTGTGCTGTGTTTGGCGTTTGCTCTACCCAGCTCGGCTACTTCTATCGAAGGCGAGCGTGAAGAAATCAGGGTAGTGGTTGTGGCAATGTTTGAGGAGGGTGAGGTACGTGGAGACAATCCTGGAGAACTGCAATTTTGGGTAGAACGCCTGGAATTAAACCGGCAGTTGTCCTTCCCTGCGGGTGAGAGAGACCTGTATTTAAACAGTGAAGGTGTGCTTGCAGTTTTGACCGGTGCCGGAATTGCCAATGCCGCCGCGTCGATCATGGCGCTGGGTCTTGATGGGCGATTTGATCTTTCCAATGCCTATTGGCTCGTAGCAGGCATAGCGGGTGGGGATCCAGCTGATTTATCCCTGGGTTCTGCGGCCTGGGCCAGACACGTGGTGGACGGTGATCTGCTGTATGAAATTGACAGTCGCGAAATTCCGGAGTCATGGCCCTATGGACTAATTCCGCTGGGTGCAAAAAAACCTACTCTTGAATTTGGAGACACAAGAGGCCGCGCGTTGGGGACCAGCGTATTTGATCTTAACGCCGGTTTGGCAGAATGGGCGTATTCACTCACGCGAAGCCTCAAATTGCAGGATAGCCCCGGCATCACTGCGGCGCGCAGTTTGTATACAGACTTTCCGGTGGCGCAGAGGCCCCCGTTTGTTGCGATAGGGGACACCTTAAGTGCCAGCACCTATTGGCATGGCAGAGAGCTAAACCGGTGGGCAAACGACTGGGTTCGGCTGTACGCGGGCAAGAATGCAAATTTTATGACTTCCAACATGGAAGACAGTGGCAGCCTGACCAGTCTGCAACGCCTGGATGATGCGGATCTGGTGGACATAAACCGCGTTATGGTGCTGCGAACGGTAAGCAACTACACTATTCCACCCGCCGGAAAATCAGCTGTCTGGAGTCGAACCGCACCGTATCCGGATAAGGGGCTTCCTGCAAAAGATGCCGCCTTTGTGGTGGGTAACACCGTAGTGCAGGCTTTGCTGGCAGCATGGCCAGAATACCGGGATAGCATTCCCGGCACATCAAATCAAAAGAACTAGGTCACTGGGCTGAACTGCATGGTTAATCTTGATACTTTTTTTGAACTCTCAAAACGTAATTCCAGTGTCCGGGTTGAATCTCTGGGCGGTCTAACGACTTTTCTGGCGATGGCTTATATTACTGTTGTGAATCCTTCCATACTCTCACAGGCGGGTATGGATTTTGGCGCGGTTTTTGTGGCGACTTGCCTTGCGGCTGCATTTGGATCCATCGTTATGGGGCTGGTTGGCCGCTATCCGATAGCCCAGGCACCGGGCATGGGCCAGAATGCATTTTTCACATTCAGCATTGTTCTGGGGATGGGTCATCCCTGGCAGACAGCTTTGGGCGCGGTATTTATTTCCGGCGTGTTATTTATTGTGCTGAGTGTGCTACCCATTCGGGAGTGGCTTATTAATGCTATTCCGCGCAATTTAAAACTGGGTATGTCAGCGGGAATTGGTCTGTTTCTCGGTTTTATCGCTTTAAAAAATGCGGGCATCGTGGTTGATAACCCGGCCACGCTGGTTGCGCTGGGTGATATTGCCAGCTTCGAGCCGATTGTAAGCCTATTGGGGTTTTCCCTGATAGTGGCGCTTGCTGCCCGCAATGTGAAAGGTGCGGTCATCATAGGGGTGTTGGCTGCAACTGCCCTGGGTTGGCTAACGGGATATGCCGAGTTTCAGGGTGTGATTGCGCTTCCACCATCTCCCGCACCGGTAATGTTGCAACTGGATATTGTGGGCGCACTTCAACTGTCGATGTTAACGGCAATTCTTTCCATGTTGATTGTGGATGTCTTTGATACTGCCGGAACGCTGGTTGGAGTCGCAAACCGGGCCGGATTGTTAGATAAAGAGGGCAAGCTGCCGGGCCTGAGCCGGGCGCTTTTGTCCGATTCCGGCGCCACCGTTTTTGGAGCGTTGGCAGGCACTTCGTCCACTACCAGTTATGTGGAGAGTGCCGCCGGAGTAGAAGCGGGAGGACGTACCGGGCTCACCGCCGTAGTGTGTGGTTTGCTTTTTCTTCTATGTCTGTTTTTTGCACCCCTTGCCCAAAGCGTTCCGGCCTACGCTACTGCGTCTGCACTCCTGTTCGTGGCTTGTCTCATGGCTAGAAGTCTGGCGGATATGGATTGGAGCGACAGCACTGAAAGCGCACCTGCGGTAATTGCAGCCATCGCAATGCCGCTCACCTTCTCCATCGCGGAGGGCATCGGGCTCGGTTTTATCAGCTATGTGCTCATTAAGCTGGGCAGTGGTAAAGCAAGGCAATGTGGCGCTGCTGCGTATGTGATTGCAGCTATCTTTACCTGTAAATACATCTTCCTGTGAGAAACATATCGTGAATGTAAAGATTGGATACCAGTCTGTTCTTGCCGTGGTTTTTATCTTTGCCTTTTCTCACACGTTACGGGCAACGCCCAACGTATTGCTGATCTATGTCGATGATCTGGGATATGGAGATCTGGCCAGCTATGGGCACCCGGTACTCAAAACCCCATACCTGGATCGTCTGGCCAGTGAAGGGCTGCGACTGACAAGCTATTATGCACCTTCCGCTTTGTGTTCCCCTTCACGTGCCGGGCTGTTAACGGGAAGAACACCTTATCGTACGGGTATCCAGAGCTGGATCCCTGCAAATAGCGGTGTCTATTTACGAGATAGGGAAATCACCCTTGCTGAGCTGTTGAAAGGGGCAGGGTATTCCACGGCCCTCATTGGCAAGTGGCACCTTAATTCCGATTTAGCCAGTATGGATGAGCCACAGCCTACGGAACAGGGTTTTGACTATTTTTATGGTCATAATGCGTTCCAGATTCCTACCAATAAAGACCCGGTCAATGTGTTCAGGGGCAAAAAGGCGCTGGGTGTGCAGAAGGGTTATACGGCTGAACTGTATGCCAGTGAGGCAATTAACTGGCTGGACAAGCGCGATACTACCAAACCGTTTTTTCTTATGTTGAGTACCGCTGAGCCACACACTACCTTCGAAAATCCGGACGCCTACAACCAGATGTATACGCAATTTACCCGGGGTGAGATCATCCCTATACCCTCCGGGGAAAAAGAAATACCACGTGAAAAACTCGTTGCCCGTGGACCAGGTGAGTATTACGCCAATGTGAGTTATATGGATGCCCAGATTGGCAGAGTACTGTCGTGGTTGCGTGATAATAATGCGGAAGAAGATACCCTTGTGGTATTCACCAGCGATAATGGTCCGGTTACATCAGACTGGTTCCAGTGGTTTGAGGTGAATGCCTATGGCAGCACTGGTGGCTATAAAGGGCGCAAACACTTTTTACATGAAGGTGGGATTAGGGTACCGGCGATAGTTCGCTTTCCCGGGCATACGCAGGCGGGTACGGTTTCTAATGTGCCGGTGATTGGTACCGACTGGTTTACCACAATCGCGGGGATTGCAGGTGTTGAGATACCACCGGACCGCGTTATAGACGGGAGAGACATACTCCCGGTACTTTCGGGTAGAGACCTGGATAAAAAGATACTGAAGCGTGATCTGTTCTGGGCGCTCCCCCCACCAGAAGCCCCGCAGACCGCTGGTCAGGCAAAACCGGAATTTGCGCTGCGCTCTGATGACTGGAAAATGTTGCTGGATAGCGATCACCAGCCGGTTGAGCTCTACAATCTGGTGGAAGATCCTTTGGAACTTATAAACCTTCTGGGGGATAATCCGAAACAGGCCGAGCGCCTGGAGGCCAGGTTTGTTGAAATTCTCCGGTCTATAGAGACAGATGCTCTGCGACCCCATCATTAATAACTAATGGGTTTTTCATGAATAAGAGAATTTTGTTTGTATGCGCCCTGCTGATGGTGGCCAGTGCACCGTCATTTGCTGTAGAGAAAGACTGGTTTGAAAGCCTTAAAAACCGTGGTGATGCTGAAACCCTGTATCGGGTGCTGCATGCCATGCCCAAGGGAGGGGATCTGCATAACCACTTATCCGGTGCGGTGTACTCCGAATGGTGGTATGAAATAGCACTCTCCCAGGCAGATCGTGGTTATGAATATTTTACCAAGGTAAAAATTGAAAACTGTCGTGACTACGGGGAGAACGCTTTTTCCATAGCGCCCTATTTTCTGTTATTCAGAAATATTGTAGAAGCTGAGTATCACTCCCTTAATGCTTGTGAGAAAAGCGAGTACAAGGCCTTAAGGGACCTGGATAGCCGGGAAAAGGCGGCCTGGCTGAATAGCATCCGGCTGGACAAACCTTTTGAAGGGCGTGATGAGTTTTTCCAGACGCACTGGCAACGCTTGAATGCCCTGGTTAGAAACCCCTGGATTCAGGCAGAGACGCTGTACAAAAATATGCAGGCCTTCGGTGAAGAAGGCCTGACCTACCTCGAGTTGCAGGTGTCCGTTGGGGGTTATCAAAAACCGGATGGCAGCCCGCTTTCTTCAGACTTTGTTGCTAATGTGCTGCGCGAACGACTGAAACAGCCAGATGCTATTGCCACAGGTGTAACGGTACGCTTTCAGATTGCCATATTACGCTTTGTACCCTTTGCAGAAGCCGCATTGCGCTTTGATTATAAATTTGTCCACGATAATCCAGACCTGTGGGTGGCAATCAATATGGTTGGCCGTGAAGATAATGACAAAGGGTATCCAGGGCGTTTTCTTCCCACCCTGCGTGAGCTTCGAAGGCAGTACGATGGGGTTAAACTGTCAATACATGCGGGCGAAGTTGACGAGCCCAATGCGCATGTCAGGGACACACTATTGCTGGGGGCAGACCGTATCGGCCATGGTATCAACCTGATTACGGATGACGAGCTGATGCGCCAGATGCGTCACGGCCCCTATATGGTGGAGATAAACCTCATCAGCAACCTTCTGCTTAACTACATAACTGATTATTCACAGCATCCATTTCCGGAATATCTGCGCACCGGGATTCCCGTTGCGCTTTCAACGGATGATCGTGGCATGTGGGATTCAACCATGACAGATGAATTTTTTGTGGCGGTTACCGAGTTTGATTTGTCCTGGGAGGAGGTTAAATTACTGAGCCGTAATTCACTGTCCTATTCCTTCACCGAACAAGGGCAGAAACAGGCCCTGCTGGACAAGTACAACAAGGCCATTCAAAAGTTTGAAAACCGTATGGCCAAAGCAGTACAAAAAAGTGCACAAACAGGAGAAATAAAGGGATTGCAGGCCATGCCGGCAACTCGTGGTTTCGTCTGTAAACAATATAAGCTATGCTTTTAATTCGTGCGTAAAAGGCATGCACGTCCACTTAGAAATTTGGCCTCCTGGGGGATGCGTTAATGAAGTTAACAAAGATTGAAAATTTGAAGGCAGCTGGTATCAGCGCGCTTTTGATTTTGTTTCTTTCGCTTGTACCACAAGCGTTTGCTGAAGAAGCGGATGATGAAGAACAGTATGTCGAGGAAATTATTGTAACCGGTAGTTTGAATACACTACCAACTGAAGACGTAGGTTCCGTGTTTGGTTTTGATAAAAACCTGCTGGAAACACCGCGTTCTGCATCCACCATTAGCTCCGAGCAAATGGAGCGTTTTGGGATGGACGATATTGATGATCTGATAGCGCTCGCTCCCGGAACATTTACGCAGTCGTTTTTCGGCGTTGCGGGTGGTCTTGATGTAAGGGGAACTCCGGGAGAGACTTATTTCCGGGGCGTGCGTCGTCTGGATAATCCGGGTAACTACCCGACACCCATTGGCGCATCGGACCGAATTGATATCGTCCGTGGGCCAACTACACCCATTTATGGTCCTTCAAAAATTGGTGGTTACCTGAACTTTGTTCCAAAGTCTGCCCGTGCTGACAGTGGTCAATACCTGTCTGAAGCGGAAGGCAAAATTTCCTATACAACGGGCAGCTGGGATACCAATGTGGTTACTGCAGAAACCGGGGGCCCAGGCCGCTTGGGTGAGCAGGATTTTGGCTTCTACCTCTACGGCATGATTGAAAATTCCGGTAGCTATTATGACAACTCCGGAACAGACCAAACCTTGTTGCAAGCATCCTTTGATGTAGACATGAACGAAAAGTTGCGCGTTCAGTTCGGCGGAATGTACCACAATTATGAAGGCAACCAGATTGCCGGATGGAACCGCCTGACCCAGGACCTGATCGATAACGGAACCTACATTACGGGTACGGCTCAACCATTGGACACCAATGGGGATGGATCCATATCCCACCAGGAATATGGGGCTACTCTGGATTTTGATACTACCGATGGTGATGGCGCTTTTGGTATCGCACCTTTCGTTTTTCGTCCGGAATTTGTGACGGTTGCTGACCTGGATAGCCTGGCTGCATTGGAGAATGTGGGTACTGCAAAACTCAAGGGTAGCCAGGTACTGGTTGCAGCCGATGATGGGCTGGATAATGAAGTGTATACCTTCTACTTCGATGTCATTTACCAGGCGGATAATGGCTGGGAAATTAAAAACCAGCTGTTCTACGAAGGCTACGAAAACCTGAACGAAAATGCTTATGGCTTTTCACAATTTCACGATAGCTGGGTAATTGAGGATAAGCTTATTCTGTCAAAGGTATTTGAGTCCGGTAGCTTGACCACTTCGGTGCAGCTTTCACCCTCAATCCGGCATACCGATTTTAAACATGGTGATGACTATACCAACGAGTATTTTGATCGCCGTGATCTAACCGGGCCCTCCACAGCTCTCGACAGACGCCTGTTATCAACGCGTATAGATGATGATTACACGGAGTACTACGAGGGTGATTACACCGACATTGGTATTGCTGCTATGGCCGATTTTACCTGGGAAAGCGGACTTAGCGTATTGCTGGGTATTCGTTGGGATACCATCGATATCAAGAGTGAAATTCCTCTCGACAAAATTATGATATTCAACTTTTCTTCCGAGTTTGTCACTTTGTCTGATGATGGCCAGTTTTTGTTGAATGACTTTTACGGGCCAGAGGTTACGGCAAACCCCACTACGAACGAAATAACAGCACCCCTTAAGGACAGTTCTACAGAAGACGGTATTTCCTGGACGGCGAGTATTTCCTGGAAAACGCCCGTTGGCCTAATTCCGTATGTTACTGCTGCAGAGCAATCAACCTTGATCGCTGGCCAGGGAGCGGAAATATCAACGGGCAACGTTTTTTCAGGCGGTTCTTTTGATCAGTCAGACTTGCTTGAATTTGGGGTTAAGGGCAGCTTTCTGGATGATAGCCTGTACCTGGCCCTCGCCTTTTATGAACAGGAGCGTACAGATTTCAGCGCGCAGTCTATTGTGACCAACCAAACTACCAATACCAAAGGTGTTGAAGCAGAAATGCGCTGGGTAGTAAACGAGAACCTGATTCTCACGGCCGGTTATTCAAACGTGAAAGTCACCAATCTGAGTACACTGGAAAACGGCGGCCGATTCAGCTTTTACGGTGCTGAAGACATACCGCAAATTGATCCTTCGCTGGTTTATGGTGGCCAGGTTATTGGAATTCCTGCAGCCACCAGCAAACGTGATGCAAGACGCGCCGGTATGCCAAGGAATATTCTTTCCTTCACGGGTACGTACGCCTTTGACAGCGGTCTTGCAATAAATGCCAGTGTTGTTGCGGTGGATAGTGTGCACTCAAGCTTTTCGCGGGTTGTTAAGTTACCAAGCTATACCCTGTTGAATATGGGCGTTATCTATGAGACTGAAAAGTGGGCTTTCAGCTTTACTGCTAAAAACCTCACTAACGAAGACTACTACCGGGCTAACTTTCCAAACCTGTTCGGAGCCCAGATTGTGTTACCCGAGCTGCCTCGTAACTATCAGGCAATGGTGGCGTATCACTTCTAGTAGTATGCAACACCTGTTGCAACTGTAGTTAAGGACGGCGCTGGTATTTCATCAGCGCCGTTTTTTTTGCCTGGAATTTACTATGTCATCTAGCTTTGTGTCGTTTTCTTCAGCCGCTGATAACAATAAACAACATATATTGAATTTGCTGAGCGGGATATTTGTTGATTCCGGTACAGTGTTGGAGATAGGTAGTGGATCTGGCCAGCATGCGGTGTTTTTTTCCAAAGCCTTACCACACCTGACATGGATTCCTGCTGATCGGGCTGAGTATCTTGACGCACTGAGAGATAATATTGCCGCGCATGCAGTCGGTAATATTAGCCTGCCGATATGTCTGGATGTGGGTATACGACCATGGCCTGTGAAACCGGTTAAATATGTGTATGCAGCAAATGTAGTGCATATTATGGCTGAGGATCAGGTGCCTGATTTTTTTAGGGGAGTGGGTGAACACACAATTCCGGGGGCTAAACTCTGCTTGTACGGTCCTTACAAGTACGCCGGGGAGTTCACTACGCCCAGTAATGCCAGATTCGACGAATGGCTAAAGGGGCGAGACGCCGAGTCGGGTGTTCGTGATTTTGAGTGGATTTGTGAATTGGCCTTGGAAAATGGCTTTATCTTTGTTGAGGACTTTAACATGCCAGCCAACAACCAATTGCTGGTGTTCCAAAAAAACTACGCCATCGAAGCATAAAGCACTTCGATGGCGCGGTGATGTAAACCTGATTAAGTCTGGTTTATCGTAAAATTACTTATCCATCAGATCATTTACTTTATCACCAGCTTCTTCCATGGCGTCATCGGCGGCGTCCATAGCATCATCTGCCATTTCCTCAGCAGCATCCATAGCATCATCTGCCATATCACCGGCAGCATCCATAGCATCATCTGCCCTATCACCTGCGTCTTCCATAGCGTCGTCTGCGTCTTCCATCATGTCATGACCTGCATCCTTGGACGTACTGGCAGCATTTTCCACACTCTCCGCAGCTTTTTCAGCCTGGGTTGCAGCTCCACCCTTATCTGATTCACATCCTGAAACAGCCAGAAGAATAGCCAGGATTGAGCCCCACATTGCAAATTTATTCATTTCACCCTCCCGCGAGTGAGTTATATTATTAAATTGATCTCCAGCCACGTGCTAATACTGGGCGCATGTAGCGGTAGAATCCGCATGTTAACATTAAAAACCGGAGGGGGTGGCACAGAAATGCCAATACCCGTTTTATATACCTTTCGTCGCTGTCCGTTTGCAATACGTGCAAGAATGGCGCTTGCCAGTGCCGGTATATCTTTTCAGGTGAGAGAAGTAGTTTTAGGAAACAAACCGCAACATCTGCTGGATGTGTCGGCCAAAGCAACGGTACCGGTACTTTTGTTACCAGATGGGCAAGTTATTGAGGAAAGCCTGGATATCCTGCATTGGGCGCTGGATGCCAATGATCCCTGTGGCTGGAAACACTGGACACAGGATGAACTATTGCGGATGGATGCATTGGTTGCAGTAAATGATGACGTTTTTAAATTGCATCTTGATTGTTACAAGTATGCTGATCGTTTTCCCGAACATCCCAGGCAACACTACCGAGAGTTAGCCGAAGCGACAATTGCGGAGCTCGAACTACGATTGCAAAAAACAACATATCTGTTTGGCGAAACCCTGTCGTTTGCTGATGTTGCCATTTTCCCTTTTGTGCGACAGTTCGCCAATGTTGAACCTGAATGGTTTGAAACAACACCTTATCCCAGCCTGAGGGCCTGGCTATCCGGAATCCTTGCCAGTTCATTGTTCGAGTCCGTAATGTTCCGGTACAAACCGTGGCAGCCTGGTGATGCGAAGGTGCAGTTCGATGCGGTTCAAGGTGCAAGTTAGAAAGTGACACAGGAAGATAAAACCAATGGAGTGTACGTTTTGAATTATGTAAATCCACAATACCTCACCTCTACCCAACAGCTCGCCGACCTGATCGCGGAGGACTCCGGGCAATTGAGAATTTTTGATGTCAGTGTAAGTCTGGTTCCCAAAGCAACAACTTACGTCGCAATCAGTGGTAAAGATGATTATTTGAAATCACATATTGCCGGGGCTGCGTTTATCGACCTTATGCAGGATTTTTCCGATACCAGCAGTGCGTTTGGCTTTACCCTTCCATCCGCTCAGAATCTTGAGTCGGCGTATCGCATTGCTGGAATAGGAGAAAATGACAAAGTCGTAATCTACAGTTCCAGCCATATGATGTGGGCGACGCGTTTTTGGTGGATGTTGTACTCCTGTGGTCACAAAAATGTGAGTGTGCTGGATGGGGGTTTCGCGAAATGGCAGGTCGAGGAGCGAGCGATATCAACCGAACCACGTAGTTATGATCCCGGTGATTTTTCAGTACAGTTTAATCGGGAAAGATGGGCCGATAAGGATACCGTTTTGGCCGCGATAGACCAGGAAAGCATTTGTACAATCAATGCCCTGTCTCCTGATGTGTATTCCGGGGATGCAGAAATGAGTTATGGCCGCAAGGGGCATATTAAAAACAGCAAAAATGTGTTCTATGGTGATTTGTTGGAAGCGGGTTGTTTTCACAGCGCGGATGAATTGCAGGATTTATTTCGGGACAGAGGTGTACTGGATAAACCGGGTGTTATCTCCTATTGCGGGGGTGGTATCTCTGCCACCATCGATGCCCTGGGCCTGGCCCTGATTGGTTATGAGGCGGTGGCAGTCTATGACGGTTCAATGCGAGAGTGGGCATCGGATGAGAATCTTCCTATGATGCGGGGGAGTAACTATGATTGATTTATACACCTGGCCAACGCCCAATGGGCGTAAAATATCTATCGCTCTGGAAGAGTTTGCGCTGGATTATCAGGTACACGCAATAGATATTGGCGGCGGGCAACAATTTGAGGAAAGTTTTCTTGCCATAAGCCCAAATAACAAGATACCGGCAATTGTGGATAACGATACCGGTCGCCATCTAATGGAGTCTGGCGCAATACTTTTATATCTTGCTGAAAAGTGTGATGCATTTTTGGGGGAAGATAAGTGGCAGACCATGGAATGGTTAATGTTACAAGTGGGCGGCGTTGGGCCGATGCTGGGCCAGGTACACCACTTCGTTAAATATAATGCTGGCAAGGCACCCTATGCTGAACAGCGTTTTTTTCAGGAAGCGCAGCGCTTGTATGGGGTACTGGATAAACGACTACAAGACCGTGAATATCTATCGGGTTCCTACTCTATTGCCGATATGGCCACGTGGCCCTGGATCTCGCGTTATGAGTGGCAAAATATGGACCTGAAAATCTACCCAAACCTGATGCGCTGGTATCGGAAAATCGCCGCACGGGGTGCCGTTCAAAGGGGTTACGATTGCCCGCATTTCATGAACCCGATTCCAATTCCATAGCAGCTACTAAAACAGCTGCTCTTACAACAGCCTTGAGCGGTTCTTACAACAGCCTTGAGCGGTTATTCAAAAGAGTGTGTCGAAGTCGCGTGCAGCGTTACTGGTCCTGCATTCCTTTATTGCTTCGGCGAGCACAGGAATGCCTGCCTTTATTAGTTCGTCAGGAACATGTCCAAAGGCGAGGCGGATGTAAGGCCTGTCTTCGTTATCCACATGAAAGACAGCCCCGTCAGCATAATAAAAACCCTTTGCGTTTGCGGTAAGTGCCAGCTTTTGCATGTCTACATCATCTGGCATTCTTAGCCACATGAACAAGCCTCCAACGGGAAGCGACCACACGCAGATATCATCCAGGTATTTCCTTAGTCCCGTATCAACAAGGTCCCTTTTATTTTTTAGTACCGGGTTAGCGGTTTCACAATGTTCCCAGATACCGTTCTTGTAAAATTGGGCAACCACTGCGGCAGCGAAATAATTACTGCCCGCGTCAAAACGCTGACTAACAATTTTGCTATACATGGGTTCCTTGGCGAGCAGGTAACCCAGACGAACACCGGGAGCGAGTATTTTGGAAAGTGAGCCTATATAAATCTGATTAGGGCTGTCATCCATAGCAAACATGGAAGGGATTTTTTCTCCCTCAAAATGTACGTCCCCATAACAGTTATCTTCCACCAGAGGCAGATTGTATTTTGCTGCCAGAGTTATCAACTGCGCCTTGCGGGCGAGAGGCATGCAAGTACCCGTAGGATTTTGATAGGTAGTTAAGGCATAAATAAATTTTGGCAAGGTACCCAAATCTTCAAGGCGTTTTAGTTGTTCGCTGAGCACATCCATCCGCATGCCGTGCTCATCCATTGGAATTCCCAGTAATTTCAGTCCAATGCCCTTGTAAGCGTTGATGGTGCCTACATAGGTAAATTCTTCAGTAATTACAATATCACCCTTATTTTCCATAAGTGCCTGGCCTACAAGGGTGACCGCTTGCATTGAGCCATTCATGATCGCGATTTCTTCCGGGTCAACGTCTATGCCCTCGCGAGTACTTTCGCGCAGGGCCATGGCAATGCGCAGCCCCTCGTGTCCCTTTGCGCCGGGATACTGGTTAAAGTTTTCGTGCTCTGCATCAATAGCCTGAAGGGCTGCATCCTTAAAGGCTTCTACCGGAAAAGTTTCCGGGTTGGTTTGGCCGACTGCAAAATCATAAATTGGCATATTTGTCTCGCATTGGTGTTTGTTAGTTCAATCCAAAAACAAAAAGTGTGTTGCCGCCGATTATTGCAACACGTTGTTTTCCATTTACGGCAAATCCCATCGGGTTGGTACGAATGTGCGCTCCGGTATTAAACTTCCATAGGGGATTACCGGTCCCGTCGTGAAGCGCAAAAAAATTACCTTCATTTGTGGAGCCAAATACCAGGCCTCCTGCAGTTGCCATAAGGCCCGACCATGGCGGCGACTGTAATGGAAATTCCCATTGTTGTTTGCCGGTCATAACGTCCAGCGCCAGAACGGCTCCCGAGGCATCATCACCATCGTGTGCCTGCTCGCCACCCCCAAGAAATGGCAGGCCGGGTTCATACTCAACGGCTGCTTTGTAGTAGGTAGCGCCCATCCGACGATTGGCGACAAAAAATTGTTGCGTGTTTGGGTTATAGGATGGTGAGTACCAGTTGGTAGCACCTTGCAGGCTGGGCCAGATCAGATTGCCTTGCTCTGTGGGTTCAATATTGTCCAGCAGTATTGGCCTGCCCTTTGAATCAATGCCCTTTGCCCAGGTCTGGCGGGAATAGGCTTCTCCTAATAGAAACTCTCCATTTGTGCGATCGATCAGATAATAGAAGGCATTACGATTGGCCAGCGCCAGCAGCTTGCGTTGCTGACCCTTGAACATGCCATCTACCAATACAGGAATCTGGTTGGCATCCCAGTCATGTGTGTCGTGTGGCGTGTATTGGAAGTGCCACTGGATATCGCCGTTATCGGGATTCATTGCCAACACCGAACAGGTAAAAAGGTTATCTCCTGGCCTTAGGTCACCATTCCAGTCTGGAGCTGGATTGCCCGTTGTCCAGTAAAGAGTATTTAATTCCGGATCAAATGATCCGGTTAGCCAGGTAGATCCTCCACCGGTTTGCCAGGATTCGCCCTGCCATGTATCGCTTCCGGGCTCGCCGGGTCCAGGCACGGTGAAAGTACGCCACAGGCGCTTGCCTGATTTTGCGTCGTAGGCATCTATAAAGGCCCGAACCCCGGCCTCGGCACCGCTTAAACCCACAATAATTTTATTTTGCAAGGCCAATGGCGCCAGTGTGAGCGAAAATCCTACTGCATTGTCAGCAACTTTTTTTTCCCAACGAACAGACCCTGTTGCTGAATCAAGCGCAAAGAGACGAGCATCCAGAGTAGCTACAAAAACTGAGTCACCCAGTATGGCGACTCCGCGGTTAACTTTTGGAAAACCAATGTGAAGCACTTCGTCTGATAGTTCCGGTTGCCAGTGCCACAAAACCTTTCCGGTTGCCACATCCAGTGCAGTCACGCTGCTGGGAGATTCCGTTAGATACATTATGCCGTCAGCAACGATCGGGGTAGTTTCCTGAAGGCCCGCACCCTCAATAGATGACGGTTGCATCTGGTAGGCCCAGATGACTTTGAGTTGTGAGACGTTACTTTGGGTAATTTGTGCGAGCGGTGAAAATCGTTCTGATTTGTATCCACCAGAGTAAGACAACCAGTCGTCACCGTTTGCTTCATCATCCAGTAGCTGCTGGTAAGTGGTTTCAGCCACCAGATGTGTAGTAAGCAAAAGGCAGGTTATAAACAAACAGGTTTGTTTAGGCATCTATTGGCTTCCTTTCTGGCTCATAAGGAAGGAAACCAGATCGATTTCCTCCTGCATAGTGAATGTACTTTGGTAGCTGGGCATCAGGCTATGACCAAACGCTTTTTGGTAACTCGTTAGAGATTGTTTATCAAAGGAGTAGCTCGTACCTGTCAGGTCACGCATTTGCACTGAAAATTCATCTTCGTTGATACGTATGCCTTCAAATTCTCCGGAAGGGGAGACTACCCGCACAGTTAAAAAAGAGTTGATGTTACCTCGAAACGGGGTGCTCTTCAGGGGCTGGTCAATATCAGGATTGGTAAGCGCATTGCGCAGATATTCGGCATTGCGGCGCAAGCCAACGTCGCTAAGCTCCGGGCCTATCCCGTGACCCTGTCCATTCAATATATGGCAACTATGACACTGCCCTTTAAGCTGATAAAGCTGTTCACCCGCTAAAGGGTCCCCGGGTAAGGGTTCGGCCGGTAGTCGCCCCAGCGAGCGTACGTAATTTGCTACATAGGCAAGATCCCGATCGTTCAATGTCCAGGTTCCCGGCATGCCTGTGTTGGGAAGGCCTTCACCAATTACATTTTGCAGTGATTCTTCATCGGGTGCATGGCGCAGCTTTGCCCGCTTCAGGCTCGGACCTTCGCCTCCTTCACCCAACATGCCATGGCAGCGGGCGCAGTGCACTCGAAACAGATCCTGGCCTTCTACTGGTGTCTCAGCAGAAATGGCAAACGAGGAAAGTACCGTGATTGCCAGATAGAGGCCAATGGTGTTTAGTCGCTTGGGCAAGGAACAATCTGTGAGTAGTACATACGTCAACGCGAAACACCACATCTGATTAACAGAATTTACCGTAACGACTTTGTCTTTGTATTTCAATCGGGCAGATTTGCATGGAGTTGCGCGAACGCCTACCTGTAGCGCTCTATATTTGGCACAATTAGCGCATGCATCGATCAATCGGCATTGCCGGAAATATGGGCGTCGGAAAATCTACTCTGGTTGAATTTTTGAGCCGTACCTACGATATCCATCCCTTCTATGAACCTGATGAAGACAACCCCTATCTGGCAGATTTCTACCAGGACATGAAGCGCTGGTCCTTTCATTCCCAGCTATATTTTCTAAGCAACAAATTTCGCTTGCATCAGGAACTGGACCAGGCGCCAGGAGTAGTGGTGCTGGATCGTACTATTTTTGAGGACGCCGAAATATTTGCCACAGCACTGCACGATATGCGTCGTATGGATGATAGGGACTGGCAAACCTATCGCAAATTCTATGAGTCCATTCTGGATGCGATCAAACCCCCGGATCTGATGATCTATTTGCGTTGCTCCATGCGAACCTTGCGTAAGCGTATCAAACTTCGTGGCAGGGAAATGGAGCGGGATGTACCCTTGTCCTATCTTAAGCGTCTGGATGGCCTTTACGAAAAGTGGATTGCTTCCTATTCAATGAGCGACGTGCTGGTATTGGATACTGACAACCTGGACTACGTTCACGATCTGGTTCACCGCCTGGACATTATGGAGCGAATTGAAGCTGTGCTGCCACAACAGAAAATAGATTTCGGGAAGGTGCATGACACATAGACTGGTAGCGGATATTGGTGGCACCAATGCACGTTTTGCCTTGCTGGCACCCGGCGCAGCCACTTTGTCCAAAGCGATCACACTACAGTGCGCAAAATTTGCCAGTTTTGAGCTTGCGCTCGGGCATTATTTAAACGAGGTTGGTGTGGCGCAGATTGAAACTATGTGTCTGGCGGTTGCCGGGCCAGTGGTGGATGAGTCTGTAAATTTCACCAACAACGCCTGGGCTATAAGTGCCGCGGACCTTATGGAAAAATTCCCCGGTGCCAGAATCAAACTGCTTAATGATTTTGAGGCGGTAGCGTACGCATTGCCGCAACTTGAAAACAACCATCTCTGCAGTGTTGGTGCAAATTTTCCAATGCCCAAGGATCAGGAAAACTTCAGGTTATGTGCCATCGGGCCTGGCACCGGCCTGGGTTGTGCCGGACTAATCGGTCAACAGGGCACACAGTGTGTAATTGTTAGTGAGGCAGGTCAGACAGGGTTTTCCCCTCAAAACTCCGTGCAGCTAGCTGTTCTGGAAGTGCTTGGTGCGCGTTATGGTCGAATATCCAATGAGCGTCTCTTATCCGGACCGGGTATTGAGAACATCTATTGGGCGCTAGGGGAAATTGAGGGACAACCGGCCAAGCACTTGTCAGCAGAAGAAATATTTACTCGGGCAGGAAAGCAGAAGGATGGTTTGGCAAAAGAGAGCGTAGATGTTTTTTTTGAAGTATTAGGGCAGGTTGCGGGTGATATTGCATTAACACTTTACGCTATAGACGGTTTGTATATTGCTGGTGGTATTACCAGAAGATATCCGGAAGCGCTGGTGAAAAGTAAGTTTAGAGCTGGATTTGAGGATAAAGGTAAGTATCAAAACCTTATGGCGCGTATTCCCGTACATTTGATAAGGCATGAAAATCCTGGGTTACTGGGTGCGGTAAGCTATGCACTGGGTATGTAGTTAACTACATACCCAGGCAGAGCCAAACAGCCAGATGCAGGGGAGGGGTCTGCCCTTTGGAGAGGTACTGGATTTTTCGTAATTTACTGGATTTTTCGTAGGTTAATAGAACCGCCAGAAGCCCTTAAATGCAGTTCCGGACCACCGCCGTTTAATTCGCCTTTCAAAGAGCTTTTTGAGCTATTCCCCTGCACCAGAATTGGGAAATCGTTGTGAACCCGTCCACCACTGGTACGAGCGTTAACATTTGCAGCAAATGAATCACCAAGATATACGGTAACCGAACCCCCTGAGGTGCTTAATTCGCTGTCTGCGGACAGCTGGGTAGGCAAGTGCGCAACAATTTTACCACCCGATGTTTTCGCACTGATCGTACCGTGTGCTTCACCGATCTTGATGCTGCCACCGGATGTTTTAGCTACCACGCTACCCCCCGCACCCTCGATGGAAATGCTGCCGCCGGAGGTGTTGGCATTCACATCACCCGCCACTGTTCCTACACGAATGGAGCCGCCTGAGGTTCTAAGCTCTGCGGTTTCCGGATTTCCGCTTAACTGGATAGAACCGCCACTGGTCTTGCCCTGAACGGTACCGGCGACATTATCAAAATGCAGACTGCCACCCGAGGTGCGGGATTGAATTTCGCCCGTGACATCCTGAACGGTAATTCGCCCGCCAGAGCTGTTCAGATCAACATCAAATTTTCCGGGTAGGGAAACTTCCAGGGTAAGGGAGCGTGAATGACCAAAACTGAGTTTACTGCGACGCTTAATGGATACATCTACGGAGTTTCCATTCTGCGAAAATGCAATGTCATAATCGTCCCTGATGTCCTCTTCACTGTCGTCGCCCCGGGTGATGTGAACATTAAGTTGCGAATTTTCGCCACCTCGAACATCAATTTTGGTGCTTTCTGCATTAACAATAAACTTGCCACCCGCGCTTACGTCAAAGCTTTGGCTAATGGGGGAGTTTGCAGCACTGGCGTTAAGCAGCACCAGGCAGGCTGCGGCAAATATAGCCATGAACCTTACATAAGTCATTGTTATATCGGGTAATATTCTATGTATTTGTGTTTTCATGATTCCATGTAATCCAAGTATTTATGTGGTTTCCTGTTTGCTCATACTATATAGATGTCCCAAAGCCCTGCTTCGTTGCACTGCTGGCAAAATAAATTTCGGATTGTCAGCGCCAGAGCAGATGCACTATTCTCGATTGAAATGGCGAATGTGTTGTACCAATGGAATTAGGTGTCTGGTCTCTTGCCCCCCTTATAGTTGCCCTTGTGTTTTCCTTCAAAACCCGCTCGGCGGCATTCTCCCTGTTCGCTGGTGTTCTGGTGGGTGTGGTTCTGATGGGGGATGACCCGGTGCGGGGTATGAATGCGCTCGTGCAAAATTCGCTGGGCAATGCGGATTTTCTCTGGTTGTGTGAAATCATAATTTTTATTGGAATTCTGTTTGAATTGTTCAAGGAATCTGGCGTGATTGCAGCCTTTGCAAAACGGGTTTCAAGGGCCGGCAGTTCTGCAAAGCGGGTTAAATTCACTTCCTGGGCCATGGGTTTTGTCATTGTTGACGACTACTTCAGCCCCCTGATGACCGGTGCGATTATGCGTCCATTATCAGACGCAGCCAGAATTTCACGTGAAAAACTGGCTTTCATACTGGATTCGACAACCGCATCGGTGTGCATTCTTGTGCCTTTTACTGCCTGGGGCGCCTATCTTGTGAGTCTTATCGTCGCTCAGGGTGGGCCGGTAACCAATATAAGTGAAGGAATGGATCTGTTTGTCCATTCAATTCCCTACAACTTCTACTCGATTATGCTAGTGGTATTTACGTTGGGAATTTGCCTGCAGTTTATCCCTGATTTTGGACCGATGCGTCGCGCTGAGATTCGCGCACGTGAAACCGGTCAGGTTATAAGGGAGGGGGGCGTACCGCTGATAAGTGATGAAGGGGATACGCTTACCAGGTCAAAGGAACACACAGTCAATTTATTGAGTGACCTGCTGTTACCCGTTCTAATTGTGTTTGGTGTTGCTGTTGGCAGTTTTGTATATGCACAGAGCATCCTTACCGCTGAAGCCTTTATGTTGGCGGTCTTTTACCTTGGAGGATCCATGTTGTTCAAAAAGCAACTGGATGGGGCAGCACACCTGAGCGAGGTTGCCATGCGTGGGGTGAAAAACGTGATGCCCGCGATAATCATCGTAGCTCTGGCCAACTGCATTAATACGATAACCACAGAGCTTGGAGCAGCCAATTTTATTATTTCCTCTACCCAAAGCCTGCTGACTCCAGGTTTACTGGTGGCAATTACTTTTTTGCTGACGGCTACCATCTCATTTTCCACGGGTACTTCATGGGGGGCATATGCTTTAATGATTCCGTTGGCATTGCCACTGGCGTATAACTTTAGTGGCGGTACCGTAGACCTTTTGGTGTTAAAAACTGTTGCGGCAGTCGCCGGTGGCGGAATTTTTGGGGATCATGCCTCGCCGGTATCTGATACTTCGGTGCTTTCTTCTGCAGGCGCTGGCAGTGACCATATGGATCACGTTGTAACACAACTCCCCTATGCGCTGGTTGTTGCAGGGCTTACCTGTGTAGCCTATCTATTGGTTTAGGCAACATTATGGATTTGAACAGAGCTGGCCGGATTGTGAAAATGGTGCAGGTACTGAATTTTATGTTCCCTGAAGTCAGCAATTGCGGCGGATTTAATCGGCCCGTATCCCCTTATCTGATCCGGTAGGCTTGCACAACGGATAGCCGCATCCAGATTTTCCGGACGAAGGTTCGACAGGATTTCCTGGAGTAGTGCCTGGTATTCTTCGAGTACGGCTCGCTCTTCACGCCGCTCCGTCAGCCAGCCGAATGGGTCCAGAGAAGTTCCCCGCAAAAATTTCCCTCTCGCCAGCACCTTAAAAAGAGGCAGCATCCAGGCGCCAAAGCGCATTTTTTTGGGTCTGCCAAGCGCATCGAGACCTCTATTGAAAATCGGCGGCGCCAGATGGAAGCTGAGTTTGTAGTCACCCTGAAATGCTGCTTTGAGTTTTTTTTGAAATTCACCGTTGCTGTAAAGTCGCGCCACTTCATATTCATCCTTGTATGCCATCAGCTTGTACAGGTAGATCGCAACCGCGCGGCTTAACTTCTGTTCTTCCTTGTGCAGGGTAAGCTCTGCAGCGCAGAACTTGCCAACAATCTCTTTGTAAACGTCGGCATAGGCCTGATTTTGATACTGGAAGAGTAGTGTTGAGCGATGATCTATCAACTGATCAAGTGGCAATTGAATCGACACTTCTTCAGGCAGAGATGCTGCATCATCAAGGTATTGCGGATCTTCTATCGCCAGGCGACCCCACATAAATGCGTGTTTGTTTTCCTCGATATTTACCCCATTGATCTCGATAGCACGCACCAGTGCCGCCTCGGAAACTGGAACAAGGCCCTGTTGCCAGGCGTAACCAAGCATGAAGACATTGGCATATACTGTATGGCCCATGAGTTGTTCCATGAGGGCATTAGCCTTCACTACCTTAAGATTGTGTATACCCACCGCGTCTCCTATCGCAGTCAGACGTTCATCCATATGGATTTGAGCGTTGCGGTTTTGTACGAACTGGCCGGTGGGTACTTCACTATGGTTAACCAGGATACGGGTTCTGTCTTTTGCCAGTACACGTACCACGCGCGGATCAGTCCCAACAACCACATCGCATGCCACTACCGCATCGGCGCGGCTATCGGCAATGCGCACCTGATGCAAATCTGAAGGCGTGCTGCCAATGCGGATGTGGCTGATCACCGCACCACCTTTTTGTGCAAAGCCGGTAAAATCCAGTACGGAAGCGCCTTTGCCTTCCAGGTGTGCTGCCATTGTGATTAGGGCACCCACGGTTACCACACCGGTGCCGCCTACTCCGGCAACTACCAGGTCGAAAGCTTCTTCCAGTCTCGCAGGTGTTGGAGAGGGTAGTGCTGTTATGCGATCGGCGAAGTTCTTTGGAGTCGAAACTGTCCTGGGGCGCTTGAGTTCACCACCTTCCACGGTTACAAAGCTGGGGCAAAAGCCCTTTACACAAGAATAATCCTTGTTGCAGGATGACTGGTCTATTTTGCGTTTGCGTCCCAGTTCGGTATCCAGCGGGTAAATTGATAAACAATTGGATTGGGTGGAACAATCTCCACACCCTTCGCACACCGCCTCGTTAATAAATATTCTGCGTGCAGGATCAGGATAGGTCCCACGTTTACGCTTGCGGCGTTTCTCTGCTGCACAGGCCTGATCATAGATCAACACGCTCACCCCGGAAACGCTACGTAGTTCCTTCTGTAAAACATCCATCTCATCACGATGATGGAAAGTGCTGGAAATCGGGAACAGTGTTTTTTCGTGATACTTTTCCGGTTCGTCACTTACGATCGCAATTCGTTGTACGCCCTCGGCACGCATCTGGTTGGCTATGGCAGGCACACTGATGGTGCCGTCTACAGGCTGTCCGCCGGTCATGGCTACGGCATCATTGAACAGGATTTTGTAGGTGATATTGGTGTCAGCAGCCAGCGCCTGGCGGATGGCCAGGGAACCGGAATGAAAATAGGTTCCCTCCCCCAGGTTCTGGAACACATGTGGTTTTCCGGTAAACTGCGACTTGCCCACCCATGCTACTCCCTCGCCTCCCATCTGAACCAGGGACTCGGTTTTGCGGTTCATCCAGCTCGCCATGAAGTGACAACCAATGCCAGCCAGAGCGATGCTCCCCTCAGGGACTTTGGTAGAAGTATTGTGTGGGCAACCGGCACAAAAATAGGGCGTGCGTTTAACATCCGTGGGTACCTGTAGCTCCACCAGACTGTTGCTAATACTGGACAGGACCTCGTCAAAACGCACTTGCGGAAACTCGTGAATTATACGAGCAGCAACTATTGGTGCCAGCAAGCTTGGGCTCAACTCCCCGGTCCAGGGAATGAGTGCCAGTCCGTGTTCGTCGTATTTGCCAACCATACGGCTTGGTTTATCACTCTGGTAGTCGTACAGGTTTTCTTTCAGCTGACTTTCTATAATGCCGCGTTTTTCCTCGACTACTAACACTTCATTTTTACCGCGCAAAAAAGCGCGTGCGCCTTCAGTCTCCAGTGGCCAGACCATTCCTACTTTGTAAATATCGATGCCAAGTTCCCGGGCGCGTTGTTCGTCCACCCCGAGCAATCTAAGCGCCTCCATAAGATCCAGGTGCCCTTTGCCGGTAGTGATAATGCCTAGTCGCGCGCCAGGAATATCATAGATTTTTTTATCGATAGGGTTAGCTCGGGCGAAGGCACGCACGGCATCCAGCTTGGCTACCATACGCGCTTCGACCTGGGGACCAGGTAAATCAGGCCACCGATAATGCAGGCCATAATCCGGTGCCTGATAATCCAGCGGTACCTTAAACTCGGGCAGCTCTAACAGATCAACTGATGCGGCACTTTCAACGGTCTCCGAGATTGCCTTAAAGCCTACCCAGCAGCCTGAAAAGCGTGACATGGCAAAACCGTATAGGCCGTAATAAATGTACTCTTCAACAGATGCCGGGTTAAGGGTGGGCATAAAAAATGCCATGAATGCAACGTCGGATTGATGGGACATACTGGAAGATACGCAGCCATGATCATCGCCGGCGATAACCAGCACACCGCCGTGTGGTGAAGAACCATAGGCGTTACCGTGTTTTAACGCATCTCCTGCGCGATCGACTCCGGGACCCTTCCCGTACCAGATAGAGAAAACTCCGTCGACCTCCGCATCAGTGGCGCTCTCTACCTGTTGGGTTCCCAGGATCGCGGTAGCAGCCAGGTCTTCGTTAATCGCCGGCATAAAGTTGATGTGGTGTTGGTCCATGAATCGTTGGGCGCGCCACAGTTGCTGATCATATCCGCCCAGGGGAGAACCGCGATATCCGGAAATGAACCCCGCGGTATTCAAACCTCGCTGTTGGTCGAGTTGGTACTGCATCATGGGCAGGCGAACCAGTGCCTGGGTGCCGGTGAGAAATACCCTGCCGGTATTTCGCAGATAGCGATCCTCAATATTGTAATCGTCGAGCGGGAAAGCAGTATTGGAAGGATTCATCATTGCACCCGCATATTTGGAACCAGATCAGGAATTTTATCTATAAAAACGTGATATATGCTTTCTTTTATAGAAAGAATAGGGTATTTATTGGAATAATAATCCTATTTTGGCTACAAAAAGTAAATTATATTTCATGGATAAAATAGACAGCCAGATCCTTGGAGCACTGCAGGAAGAGGGACGACTGAGTAATCAGCGTCTGGCAGCGCTAGTAGGTATTTCAACTGCTGCCTGCTGGAGACGGGTACGAGCCCTGGAAGAGAATGGCACGATAGAAAGGTATGCGGCGCTGCTTAGTCGTCAAAAATTGGGTCTCAATCTGTGTGCCTTTGTACACGTAACGCTCGCCAGACACGTAAGGGACAGTACTACCACCTTTGAATCTGCGGTAATGGCTCGCCCGGAAGTGATTGAATGTTTTGCGACGACCGGGGATGCCGATTTTATACTGCGTGTAGTTACCGCAAGTATCGATTCACTGGACAAATTTCTGAGTGATTTTCTGATCGCCCTGCCACAAATCTCCCAGGTGCGTTCAAATGTTGCACTGCGTGAGCTCAAGCTGGATACCGCTCTACCGCTTGGGTTGTAAGAAATTCAGGGCCTTGTCCAGCTGATGAATATAAGCGACAACGTGGTACAGTTATTCTCCGAATAAAAATAAAAACAGGACATGTTATGGCCGCTGCACGGGGTGAATTCAGTTCGAGATTTGGGTTTATTATGGCAGCCGCCGGTTCGGCTGTGGGTTTGGGCAATATATGGGGTTTTCCTACACAGGCCGCCAGCAACGGTGGCGGCGCATTTTTAATGGTTTACCTCATACTTGCCTTCTGTATTGCCTATCCGGCTCTGATGGCAGAGCTGATAATAGGCAGGCACGCACACGCTAATGCAGTAGAAGCGCTCCGGTCGGTATCCAGGGGCCCAATTTCACGGATGTTCGGTGGGGCAACCGGTATTACCGGGCTGATTGTTGCCAGTTTTATATTGAGCTTTTATGTCATTGTTTCGGGATGGATGATGGCTTTTTGCCTCAATTCTATGCTCACCCTTGCGGGTTTTTCAGAGGCCGCGGCGTGGCTGATTGAATTCAGCCTGCCACGCAATCTGTTTTTTATGGGAATATTCATGCTGTTAACGGTTGGCATTATTTCCCGTGGTGTGCAGAGTGGCATCGAAAAGTGGTCTGGCCGCCTTATGCCGATGTTAATTGTAACTTTGGTATTGCTGGTTCTTTACGTGCTCACGCTGGAGGGTGCTATGGAAGGTCTGAAAGTCTATCTGGTTCCTGATTTCGAACGGGCTATTTCTCCCTCCCTTATCGTTAAAGCGCTGGGTTCTGCGTTTTTCTCCCTTTCCCTGGGTGTGGGCACCATGCTCGTCTATGGGTCCTACATCAGAGATGACGAAAACCTGCCGCTGGTTGGCGGAATGGTTACGATGATCGACATTGGCATTGCTGTGATGGCGGGTTTCCTGATCATCCCGGCAATGTACGTGGCCCAGCATAATGGTGTTGAGATTTTTACCGCAACGGGTGCCTTGATATCTGAAGACACGCTGATATTTACAGTTTTACCTGCACTGTTTCAAACGATGGGCGTTGCCGGAGTAATCGTTTCCATCGTATTTTTCTTCCTGATGAGTATTGCGGCCCTTACATCGTCTATTTCCATACTGGAAGTTCCGGTGTCGTACACCATTGAAAACCACAACATGGGTCGCCAGAAAGCAGTGTGGACAATTGGCGGGGCAGTCGCGGTGCTGAGTACGGTGGTCTTGCTGAATTTCTCCTGGATGTTTGGCCTTGTTATAGAGGTGAGTACAAGATATTTCCAACCCCTGTTGGGACTTGTCATGTGTGTATTTGCTGGTTGGGTATGGAACAGAAACAGTATTCTGCAAGAGCTTAAAAAGGGTGATGCTGCTACTGAATCTGGCTGGTTCTGGAAAATCTGGCCGGGCTATGTGCGCACGGTGTGCCCGATCATCATCCTGGTTGTGTTTGTTAACTATATCTGGGCCTAGTTAAAAAAAGAGTTTAAGAAAGAGTTGAAGCAGCAGTGGAGGCGCGAACAATCAGGTAAGCAGCTACACAGCCGATCAAACACATTCCCGCGATTGCCAGGTAGATGTACTGGTACCCCGTTTCACCGGGGTACTGGTCCAGCAGAACGCCACCCAGTAAAGGCATGTAGATGTCCGGTGTAAACCCTACTGCAGACACAACACCTGCCGCTGTACCGGTAAGGGCAGGTTTTATGCCACCCTCTTCAAGCAGCGCAAAATAAATACCTCTTAAGGCAAACACGGTCAGGCTCGAGATACCAACAACCAACAACATTGGGACAAGGTTCTGACTACCGCCCGGCAAAATGGCAAATACAAAAAAACTGAGCATTGTGACCAGGAGAAGGCCAAACACGGTTTTGGAAATTCCGAAAGCATCACCTAAAAAACCTGCTGCGAGAGCAGCCAAAGGCTTGAGCCACATTTTTCCAACGCCTACTGCTGCTCCTGCTACCACACTCAGCATAAACACATCGGAAGAATAGGCTGCGAAGTAGAAGGTACCCCAATAGGCACTGTAGGCCGTAAGAACCACTATCGAGATTAGCCACACACCGGGCATTTTAAGGACTTCCAGTACCTCGGCCAATCCTACCCGGATCACACCGGTTTCTTCCAATGCTTCTGATTCATCGTTGAGTACTACCCAGGCCAGAATGGCGAGCACAATATTGATGGTTGCAAAGCCGTTGATGACTGCTGATAAGGCATAACTATCACTTCCCAGTGCCGCAAAAAGTGCAAGTAGCAGGCTGGAACTGGTTACCTCGGAAAAACCCCGGCCCGATTCCAGAATTCCAAAAGCACGACCCTGTTCGTCTACGGATGCCCAGTTGCGGGTGGCTTTGATCATCGCGCTCCAGAACAACAGGCTTATTGTTGCGCCCCAAAAAGCGTGAATGGCAATGCTGATTGCATAGCTTGGGTAAGTTGAAAACCATATTCCGCCCAGGCCCGTTGCGAATAAAGAGGCAGCCATGAGTTTGCGGGGAGAGTAACGATCTGCGATCCAGCCACCTGGAAAATAGGTGATGAGGGAAAAAGCTCCAAAAACACTCATCAATACGCCCATCTGGGTATTGTCGTATTTGAGAGCTTCCTGCACCGGTATGTAATATACCTCCCTTAAGAAAGGCAGCATAAATATGATGCCGCCCGAAAAGCAGAGGATAAACATAGTGAGCCAACGTCTTACCGGATTCATAACAAAAATCAGTAGTTCGGTGCTTTGAGTATAGGGGATAGTTGGCAAGAAGTTCGAGCAGGACGGCGCTTAGGCCTGCATATTATTTGCAGGAGTCCCTATATGAAGATTAGTACTTATCGCTTGGGAAACCGGAGCGTTATGATGTGGTTGGGACATCGAGTCCAGCAACATCATTTAGTCGATGAATATATTATTCTGATGAGCAGGTTGCAGCGATTCGATGTCCTTTTCCTTTTCATTTTTTCGGGGTGCTTAACTTCCGTAGTTTGCCGGCATAAGAAATTCGAATGGAGATGCCTCGCTGCCTTTCTCGCAGACTACCTCTATAACCACGGGGCCCATTTCTGACTGTTTTATTGCTGTCTGAAGCGTGGATTTGAGTTCGCTGTGGTCTATCACTCTGTGCGCGGTGGCGCCAAAACTCTCCGCCAGTTTCACAAAATCAGGGTTTTGCAGATCGGAACCGTAAGCGTTTCCCTGGTAAAGGTTTATCTGGTCCCGGCGTACATTTCCGAATGCGCTATTGTTAAAGATAATGGTGACCAGGCCGATATTGTATTGGACGGCGGTCGCCAGCTCCTGTACGCCAAACATAAAACCGCCATCACCGGTGATGGAAATCACCACTTTCTCGGGGTTGGCAGATTTCACCCCCAAAGCTGTCTGGAAGCCGTGTCCCAGGTTTCCCTGATATCCACAGGTCACAAACTTGCGCGGCTCATATACAGGGAAGCCAAACCAGGCAGTAAAACCAACCTGGCATATTTCTTCTACTAAAAAACCGTCTCGTGGCAATACTTCGCGAATGGTATTCAGAAAACCCATTTGCGGCTGTACCTTTTGAATTTCTTGCCAGCTTTCTGCTTTAACCCGCTCAAACTCAGCTTCTCTGGAAGCTGGCGAAATAAAATTTTGCTGCAGTTCCAGCAACAGTGCACGCATACCCAGGCGGGCATCAGAGAGTATTGAGACGTCTCCCCGGAGTCGAACCATCTGGGTAGGGTCTATATCAATACGAATCAGAGCCTGGTTGGCAATACCTTCCTGCCAACGAAACGCTGGCAATTCCAGACGTGTGCCAACACCGATCATTAGATCGATTTCATCGTACATTTTATACCCGGCAGCGCAGTTAAAGCCGTAAGGAGACTCATCGCTAACCAGTCCACGCCCACCGCGAAACGAGACCACTGGTGCCTGAATTAGCCTGGCAAGCTCCAGCACTTCCTGTTGCGCACCTATTGCGCCACTGCCTACCATTAGCATCGGGTTTTTTGCCTTACGAATCAGGTCTGCAGCTTTTGAAATTCTCGCTGGTTCCGGAGATATTTCGGGCCTTGGAAAATTCGGGAACTCCATGGTGACGTCTCGGGTCTGACCCAGAATGTCTGCCGGAATTTCCACTGCAACGGGTTGTATTCTGCCACTGGTCAGGTTCTTGAAAGCAGAAGCCATCACCGAGGGCGTATCCGCCGCATGGTCGATGCGCGCAGCCCACTTTGTAAGGCTGCGCAAAGTATTCAACTGGTCTGGCAACTCATGCAGCATACCGTGCCCGACACCAATAAATTCGCTGGGAATCTGGCCTGTAATACACAGGACAGGGGCATTGTGGGCAGTGCACAAAGCAGCCGTTGTATTCAAAACTCCGGGTCCCGGAACAACGCAATAAACGCCAACGCGGCCGGTCGCTTTTGCGTATCCATACGCCATGTAAGCAGCACCCTGTTCGTGTCTGCTACAAATTAGCCTGATTTCACCTTTTCTGAGCGAAAGTGCCTCAAAAAACGCATAGGTCTGTGCACCCGGCAGGCCGAATATGGTATCGACGCCGTGATCAATCAGGGACTGAACTATCGCGTCGGCACAGGTCATTGGGTTCATGGTTTAAAATACCTTTTTGGTAATTGTTAAATGCAGGTTGACTGGAACAAGCACTGGACTATAGGGTTTTCTATCAATGCTTATTCAGCAATTCGAATATTACGCAGACAGAAAGGAGCTTATTGTGAAAGTTGGCATAAATGGTACGGGATTGGTGCAGAAGGCGTCCATTGATTTAATTACCAAAGATGCGCAGCGTGCAGTAGATGACGGATTTTCAAGTTATTGGTTGGCAGAACACCCAACGGGTGGCCTGGATGCTATGACGGTGCTTACTGTGGTGGGGTTAAATGTCGCAAATATTGAACTGGGAACTGCCATTATTCCAACATTTCCGCGTCATCCTATGGTATTGGCCGGACAGGTGCACACCTTGCTAAATGCGATTGGAAACCGCTTCACCCTGGGCATTGGATTATCCCATCAAGGTATGATGCAATCATTGGGAATACCCTTTGAGCGACCTATCCGGCATTTAAGAGAGTATTTGAGTGTGTTGAACCCTTTAATAAACGAAGGCCGCGTTTCTTTTCAGGGTGAAATGATATCTTGTGACGCCCAGACCTTCTTTCGTCCCACTAAGCCCACCCCTGTAGTAGTTGCAGCGCTGGGACCACAGGCATTGAAAGTTGCCGGACAGCTTGCCGATGGCACAACATTGGCCTGGGTTGGTCCACGTACGGTCCGGGAACATATAGTGCCCCGCATTAGTGAAGCTGCTGCAAATGCCGGACGGCCGGCGCTGAGGATAATCGCCACTTTGCCTGTGTGCGTCACAGAAGATGAAGCGCGTGTGAGAAGTATGATTGCCGATACTTTGAAGTTGTATGGGCAACTTCCATCCTATAAAGCGATGTTCGAACGGGAAGGGCTTGATGGCCCGGGAGATCTTGCTATCGTTGGCAGCATAGCAAAAGTAGATGACAGTTTGGCTGAACTGGCTGAAGCAGGGGTAACTGATTTTGCAGCCTCAGAATTTACCAGCAATGATAATGAACGCACGCAAACCCGCGATTTGTTAAAAAAATGGGCACAGCTGGCGTAACAAATAGAATAAAATAGAAAAGGAAAGTACGTGAAACTATACACACACCCCACCGCACCAAACCCCAGGCGGGTACACGTTTTTTTGTCTGAGAAGAATATTGAGGTTGAGCGAATTACCGTTGACCTGCAGACGGGAGAACACAAGTCACCCGAATTTATTCAAAAAAATTCCCATGGGCAAATACCGGTGCTCGAGTTGGATGACGGATCATATCTGTCAGAGTCAATCGCTATTTGTCGCTACTTTGAGGCACTACACCCCATGCCTACCATGTTTGGTTCTACGCCGAAAGATATTGGCCGAATAGACATGCACTTGCGTAGAACCGAACTCATGCTGATGCGAAATATAGGGGTATCCTGGGTGAATGGACCGATCGTCGCCAAAATGGCGGCGGGCAGGTTTGTCCAGATACCTGAAGCGAAAGAACAAAGTGATGCAGCAGTAAACGCCTACTATCAAAAAATGGATGGTGAACTGGCAGGGCGCAAAATGATAGCCGGTGATGACTACAGCATTGCGGATATTACCGCGATGTGTGCAATTGATTTTGCAGAACAGTTGGTTGGGCTAAAACCAGACATTGAACTGGAACATCTGGCCAGATGGCGTGGGGAAGTGGCCAATCGACCCAGCGCCCGGCAGAACCCGCTCTGACCATACGCGGGCCTATACTCTGGTAAACGTTTGGTCAAAGTAAACCAGGCTGTCCGGCTTGTTACTGCCAGGAACAGGGAATGGGGTGACCTGCCGCACCCATTAACATCCCTACCAGCATACCCCTTGCCGCGCTATCGCCACCGGCTTTTGCGTTCGCTATAATGGCATCCGCATAATTGTCGTAGGTGCACAACAAGTGAATGCTTCCTTCCAGCGCGCCCTTTATGTCACAGGCAGGGCCGAATTTACGGATGGTGTCAGAACTTGCCTGACCCCTGCTCGCCAGTGCCGCGTCAAACGCGTTCCTTAAAAGCGGGTCAATTTTTGAACTCAGCAGTGCCTGATTAATGCCCGATCCTTCCACAATGTCTGACAGAACACAGGCGAAATATTTTGCTGCGGCCAAAACCGGCGGAGAGTTGTGGGTAAATCGGACGAAACTTTCCACAGACTCCAGAAAATTGCCCTTATCCCTGCTTACCAGCAGTAAAGGAGCAATACGCCCGATTATTGACAAGTCACTGGAGCTAGCTCCGGTTACGGCACCAGGGTCCTGGTCGAGGACCTTTAAGGTTTCCCGACTGGAGCTATCGATATAGCCGGTATATGACAACATTTTGCCTTTCCAGAATTTGGTGTACTCGGCGATATCGAAAACACCACGCTCCAGCACATGTTCGTACAACCATAAACCGTGGTCTCCGTAGTGCGTATGGTCACCCCTTTTTTTGCCTTTGTGCCATTTTGCCCGGGGGGCATTCAGTACTTGCCAGTTGATTTCCAGAACATCCAGCAGGTCCCAGTCGTAAATCCAGTGCACACCAAGACAATAGGCATCCGCGGCGAATGCCGCCTGAATAGAGTTATTAATTGCGTTAGTGTTCATTGACGTTTCACTTCTGTTTTGCGAACCCATCCAGTGTCCTGAGCCAGTTTCGGGTCATTATTTCCAGCGCAAGTCTGCCTTTAGTTGCAGTTGCAAGCTCAGGTGCCCCGAATACCCCGTTTTTCGAGTAGGCTGGATGTCCGGGTGTTCGGGAGAATAATCCGGGTTTGTAACCAGGATAATTTTTGCTGGTGTTTTCCCTGTAATCATTGCGCGCTTTTTCCATTTGTACCTGTTCGCCATTCAGGAACAGATAGATTGAGGTTTCTATTTCGTCGGCGTGTCCACCGCGCCGCTGTTCGGAAAATTGTTCAACTTCCTCCGTTTCAAGATCGTCCCAGTTAACTAACAGGGTGGGGATGTCGTGCTGCACAGTTATTTCCCGGGCCACGATGCCAAGTGGTAATCCTGTCGCTTTCATAATACCAAGATTCAGAAACACAATACGTTTTGCGCCGTTCCTGACCAGGGATTGTGCGACTGACTGAACATAGTTGGAAAACAGGCCCGCATCCGAAACTTCTGTGCCGGGGAATTCCCGAAATGCGGGAAACCACCCATGAAGGATAGGCGGGGCGACTATCACAGCACTGTTTTCCACAGCCTGGTCGAGCAAATACTGCATGACAATCCGATCAGTATTCATTGGTAAATGGCTGCCATGCTGCTTGGCACCGGCAGCAAAAGGAATAATTACTACCGGGTTTTCCTTTAACCGCGCTTCTGCTTCAGGCCATGTGAGTTCACCCAGATAGGCCCCTTTTTTTAATTGTTTGGTTGTGTCGGCCTGCAAATATGAAAGAGCGCTACCCAGGAACAACAATGCCAGTGTCACTTGTTTCAAGGTTTGCATCGAAAGCTAGTCCGTAAAGCTCAATTCACCCCAGTCACAGTCGTCACACTCGTGGGATAATTTGTAATGTCCTAACACGGCCAATATATAGCGATACCAGGTTTCGTTAGGTTGCCACACACTGTCGAAGGCGGTTTTTGCTTCTGCAAGGGGCACTCCCAGGCCGATTACGCGGTACAGCATGCTAAAGGTAGAAGCCCGCAGGTTGATCTGGCAGTGCAGCAGGGTTTTGGTTTTTGGTTCTGCTTGCATGAGCTGCAAAAAAGTCTGGAACTCGGCAAGCTCAGGCTTGCTAAAATCGACCGGAATATGCACGTAACGCATTCCGTGTTGCTTTACCAAACGATCTTCAGCTTCAATCGCGGTGCCGTCACTACTGAAAGCAAGATAAATAACGCGCTCAAAACCTGCATCCTTGACTGTTTGGAGATCCTTTACAGAGGGCTGCCCGGAACTGGCAAAGGTCGCTGAATACTGACGAAAATTGGATATATCCGTAAGGTCGCCGGCACTTATTTTCAAGCCGCAAACCAGCCAACCAGCGGTAATGACAAGCAAAGTGCAAGTTTTTATGGCTGTATTCATTATTGCCTGTAACTCCTGTGGTTTCCGGTTTTGCACTAGTTTGTGCTCCCTGGTGTCAACCGATCCTTTGTATGTTCGTTGTTATCAGAACGTACACAATTTTCGTAAACCAGAGGAGTATTGCCATGCAAATTCTAAAATATATGAAAAGTCGCGTCTTTTCGAGCGTACTTGCGGTCTTTCTTGTTACTGCAATTCCACAGGCCTTGTCTGCGGAAGAATCTATGAGCGATAGATTGGATGACGGTATTGAAATAACCCGTGATGCCGTAGACCTTGAGAGCCTTTTGAGAGATCGTCCACAGGACCCCGGATTGCTGGATACAGCCCTGGTGCTAACCAACCAGACAGCTCAGGCAGCTCGAGCACGTTGTATTGCCTACAATCACTTTGGAGAAGCGGAAGCCCGGGCCTGGGTAAGGGTTGCGGGTAACGGCATGCGCGTCTTTCTGGCCTCGGATATCGTAAGCGGCCGTTTTGTTGGCAGCGTACGTTGCAAGGTGCGTGGTCGCGTTACAGGCTCGGCATTTATTCTGGGTACGGTGTTTTCGAGCGCCCAGGTGAAAAATGGAATTGCCTGGGATGAGAGCAGAAT